>CBIHRS010000008.1:0-174016 GCA_966212505.1 uncultured bacterium | reverse complement strand
AGGCCACGCCTTTCGTCAGCGACGGCAAGCGCGGCCGGCATACCGAGCACATGGGCCGCCTCCTCGCCGAGATGCAGTACCTGCAGCGCGCTTATCCGGGAGGTGTGTGGTGAGCATGATGTTCCATCCCCTGCGCGTGCGCTCGGTGCAGCCCGACACCGCCGAAGCGGTCGTGGTCTCGTTCGAGGTGCCCGACGAGCTGCGTCCGGTGTTCGGCTTCACGCAAGGCCAATACCTCACGCTGCGCGCCACCATCGATGGCCAGGACCTGCGCCGCTCGTACTCCATCTGCGCCGGCGTCGACGACGGCGAGCTGCGCGTGGGCGTGCGCAAGGTGCAGGGCGGCGTGTTCTCGAACTGGATCAACACGCACGTGAAGCCTGGCGACACGATCAGCGTGATGGCGCCGCAAGGCCGCTTCTTCGTGCCGCTGCAGCCCGACGCCGCGCGCCAGCATGTGGGCATTGCCGGCGGCAGCGGCATCACGCCCATCCTGTCGATCATGAAGACGGTGCTGGCGCGCGAGCCCAGGAGCCGCTTCACGCTGATCTACGGCAACCGCATGCTCAAGTCCACGATGTTCAAGGAAGAACTCGAGGACCTGAAGAACCGCTACCTCACGCGGCTGGTGCTGCACCATGTGTTCTCCGGCGAGCACACCGACGCGCCGATCAACATGGGCCTGATGGACCGCCACAAGATCGGCGAGTTCCTGAAGGCGCTGGTGCCCGCGGGCGCGATCGACGAGACCTACGTCTGCGGCCCGTTCCAGATGAACGACGAGGCCGAGGCCGCGCTGCGCGAGGCCGGCGTGCCCGAGGAGCGCATCCACATCGAGCGCTTCGGCATCGCGACGCAGGCCGCGGGCCAGGCCGATGCGGTGGTGCACGAGGCCCGGCCCGGCGATGCCGAGCAGGCCCGGGTGGTGATCATCCGCGACGGCCTGCACCGCGAGATTCTGTTCCGCCGCGACCAGCCCAGCATCCTCGACTGCGCATCGGCCGCGGGGCTGGAGGTGCCCTTCTCGTGCACCTCGGGCGTGTGCGGCACCTGCCGCGCCAAGGTGGTGGAAGGCGAGGTCCGCATGGACCGCAACTTCGCGCTCGACAAGCAGGAGGTGGCCGCCGGCTTCGTGCTGACCTGCCAGGCCCATCCGCTGACCGAGCGCGTGGTGCTCTCGTTCGACGAGCGTTGAACTAGGGAGGGCTTTCCAGGCAGCGCTTGCCGCAAGTCTTTCAATGGACTACTATTCCATACAAGTCCACCAACAGACTGAATCCATGGCTGCTGCCGCCCTCCACACCCTGACCGCCGAAGTCTCCCCCCAGCAGATGGCCAGCGCGGGCCTCCGCGCTTTCTGTCGCATCGCCGAGGCCTGGAAACTCAGCGTCGAAGAGCAATTGCGATTGCTCGGCGAGCCGCCCCGCTCCACCTTCTTCGCGTGGCGCAAGAACCCCGAGAAGGCCAACCTGTCGAGAGACACGCTCGAGCGCCTGTCCAACATCCTCGGCATCTACAAATCCCTGCAGATCCTGCTGCCCGAGCCCGAAGCCGCCGATGCCTGGGTGCGGCAGCCCAACGATGCGCCGCTGTTCGGCGGCGAGCCGGCCTTGAAGCGCATGCTCGCCGGCAACGTCAGCGACCTGAACCTCGTGCGGCGCTATCTCGACGTGGCGCGCGGCGCAGGATGGGTTTGATGCCGGTCGACATCGCCACCATTCCGCAGCGCCCGGTGCAGTGGCACCCCGCCCACCGCATCGTCCCCACCCGCTACCCCACCATCTACCTGTTCGACCGCGTGGCCGATCCGGAAGATTTCGACGCGCTCTATGCGCTGGAGGCGCTGACCAACGACCGCGTGCGCGACGAGGTGGGCCAGATCTCGCTCGTGGCCAAGGAAGACCGGCTGCTCGGCCCCGGCAGCGGGCCGATCATGGCCTCGTTCACCCACCTCAACCCCTCGGGCAGCCGCTTCTCCGACGGCAGCTACGGCGTGTTCTACGCGGCGCGCGACCGCGCCACCGCCATCGCCGAGACCTGCCACCACCACGGCAACTTCCTCGCCGCCACGCACCAGCCGGCCATGCACCTGCCGATGCGCCTGTACCGCGTGGAGGTGGACGCGATGCTGCACGACCTGCGCGATGAAGGCGGCCCGCTCGATGCCGATGCGCATGCGCCCGACAGCTATGCCGCCTCGCAGGCGCTGGGCCGCGCGCTGCGCGAGGCCGGCTCCTGGGGCGTGGCCTACCGCAGCGTGCGCCATCCCGGCGGGCAGTGCGTGGGCCTGTTCAAGCCCAAGGCCGCGCGGCAGTGCATCCATGCGGCCTACCTGCTCTATGCCTGGGACGGCAGCGGCTTCAGCGACGTGTACGAGAAGCTCGACGAGCTCTGATGCACACCGACTTCGCCGAGGTGCATTGGGGCGGGCACCAGCACCGCATCGAATACGCGTGGATCGGCTCGCCGCAGCCCGCGCGGCCCACGCTGGTGTTCCTGCATGAAGGCCTGGGCTCGGTCGCCATCTGGCGCGGCTTTGCGCAGCGGCTGTGCGAGGCCGCAGGCTGCCGCGGCCTGGTGTTCTCGCGCTGGGGCTATGGCCGCTCCACGCCGCGCCCGCACGATGAGCCCTGGCCGATCGACTACCTCGAGCGGCAGGCGATCGAGTTCCTGCCGGCGTTCTTCGACGCGGTGGGCCTGGACACGCAGGCCGCGCCGCCCTGGCTCTACGGCCACAGCGACGGCGGCTCGATCGCGCTGGTCCATGCGGCGCACTTTCCTGACCGCGTGGGCGCGATCGCAGTGGCGGCGCCGCACATCTTCGTCGAGAGCGCGACGGTCGAAGGCATCCGCCTCACGGTACAGGCCTACCGCGAAGGCGGGCTGAAGGCGAGGCTCGCGCGCCTGCACGACGACGTGGAGAGCGCCTTCGGCGGCTGGAGCGGCGCGTGGCTGGACCCGGCCTTCCGCCACTGGAACATCGAGGCGCTACTGCCGCGCATCCGTTGCCCGGTGCTCGCGATCCAGGGCGAGGGCGACGAGTACGCGACGATGGCGCAGATCGACGGCATCGCCGCCCGCGTGCCGCAGGCGCGGTTGCTCAAGCTGTCCGACTGCGGGCACACGCCGCACCGCGACCAGCCCAAGGCGGTGTGCGATGCGGTCGCGGCCTTCTTCAACGCGGCCGCGCCGGCGCCGCAAACACCCGCGTGAAGCTCAGCGGCGGCGCGCTGACGCCGCTGCAATGGTCCGATGCACCAGCCTGCGGCTCGCCGCACGGCGTGTCGCGATCCAGCGACCAGAAATGCAGGCCGCCCAGGCCGAGCCGGCGCGCCTCGGCCGTCATGCGGTGCGCATCGGCGATCGTGAACACATTGCTCACCACGTCGTTGACGCCGATCATCGCCGTGAGCTCGATCTGCGCCAGCGGCACGCCATGCACCGCATGCAGGTTCTGCGCGGCCTGCAGACCCGAGCGCGCCATGTCGCAGCGGCCCTGCTCGACCACGCAGGCTGCCGGACTCGCGGAGCCGTAGTCCATCACCATCAGGTTGAGGCGGTAGTCGGCCAGGCCCTGTGCACGTATGGCCTTCAGCACACGCTCGCCCAATGCATTGAGGCTGCGCCGGCTGCCATCGCTGGCAGCGAAGGTGGGCAGCGTGAAGCTGAAGCGCAGGCGCGGATGCTTCACCTGCGCCACCTTCACCCGCTGCACCAGCGCCGTGATGCCCTCGTCGGTCTGCGTCGATTCGATGTCGAGGTCGATGCCCACGAGGCGCGGCGAGTCGTAGCGCGCGATGAAGCGCTCCATGCCCTCGTCGCTGCCGCAGGTGAACACATGGCCCTCACCACCGGTCGACACGATGTAGTCGAGGCCCGCCTTCACGAAGGCCTGCACGTTGGCCGCCGCGAAGCGATCGGTGTCGATGCCCTCGCCCCAGCGCTCGCTGCCGCACTCGCCCAGCGCGAAGGCCCAGCTCACGGTGCCGGCGCCGGCCGGCAGCATGCGCGGCAGCGGCTGGGCGACGCCATCGGCCGCCGCGCTGCGCATCTCGGCCGATGCGGCGTCGATCGCCATCGGCACATGCTTGTAGGGCCCGACGACGAAGGCCGGCGCGGCGCCGGCCCCCAGCGGCAGCGCGCTCGCCAGCGCGAGCAGCAGGCGTTTCCTCATCGCGATCCTTTCGCACCAAAAAGAAGGCGGAGCGGCTCTCGCCGCCCCGCCATTCAAGCACCGATCAGGAGCATCCCCCTGCGAGAGCACGTTCCCTGTTTCGGCGGAGATAGCCGCCTCAGAACTTGGCGCGCAGGCCGGCGTACAGCGTGCGGCCGTTCTTGTAGACGCCCGAGATCGTGCTGGTGTTGGTCTGGTAGGTGGTCAGCAGCGGATCGTTCAGGTTCTGGCCTTCGAAGGTCAGCTGGATGTTCTTGTTGATGTTGTAGTTGAGCGCCAGGTTGACCGCGCCGTTGCCGCTCTGGAAGTAGTCGTTGCCGCCGCGGTTGCCCAGCTTGTAGGTCGACCGATGGCTGTACGACAGGCGCGCGCTGAACTGCTCGTTCTCGTAGTACCCACCGACGTTGTACGAGGTCTTGGAGGTGCCGTAGAGCGTGCAGTCCTCGGTGGCGCTGCCGTTGCAGGTGCCCTGCGCCAGCTTGGTGGTCTGCTTGCCGTCGGCATGCGTGTAGTTCACGCTCACGCCGAAGCCGCTGCCGAAGCCCTGCTCGTACTGGAACTCCACGCCGCGCATGCGTCCATTGACGTTGACAGGCGTCGAGATGTCGTAGTCGACGATCGGATGGCCGGGCGCCGAGGCATCGGCATAAGGCAGCAGCTGGTGCGTGTACGAGATCGCGCCCTGCAGGTTGCTCAGGAACACGCCGGCCGACAGCAGCGACTTGGGTGCGAAGTACCACTCCACGCTCAGGTCGGCGTTGTTGCTGAGGATCGGCTTCAGGTAGGGGTTGCTGCCCACGCCGTTGTGCTGCGTGTCGCGCAGGTCGTTGCCGGCCAGCTGCCCGAAGTCGGGGCGCGACATCGCGCGGTTCAGCGCGAAGCGGCCCACCAGATCCTTGGCCAGCTCGGCGCGCAGGTTCAGGCTGGGCAGCGCGTTGGTGAAGGTCTGCTCGTAGCGCGGCAGGCCGCCCGGCAGGTAGGCCACGATGTCCATCTTCGTGCGCACGACGCGCACCCCGGCGTTGCCGCTGATCCGGTCGTTCGGCGCCAGATCCACCATCGCGTAGGCGGCGGTGGTGTCTTCCTTGATGTCGAACTCCTGCTGCGTCGCGTGCTGCGTGAAGCTGCCGTACTTGGCCACCCACTGCGCCACATAGTCGTTGCTGATCTTCCAGGGCGAGAAGCCCGGCGTCGGGTTCACCGGCAGGTTGCCGTACCAGTTGCTGTCGTAGTGGCCGATCGCGCTGTCGGGGATCTGCGTCTCGTCCGATGCGCCGGCGGCCAGCGAGATGTTGTACTTGGTGAGCGTGCGGCGATGGTTGGCCGCGCGCAGGCCGGCCTTGAGCGCCGGCACCATGTCGAAGTCGAGCTTGTAGGTCACGTCGATCTGGCCGTAGGTCTCCTTGTCGCGCGAGATCGTCTCGCTGCCCCAGCCGCCGATGCCGGCGCCGCCGCGCACGAACTGGTCGCCGCCCGGCACGTTGAGGATGATGATGCCGTGGTCGCCCAGCGTGTAGCCGGTGCCCTGGTTCCAGCCGCTGAAGACCTCGAAGCCGACGTCCTTGGTGCGGCCGCCGCCGTCGGTATGGCCGAGCTTGCTGTTCAGCGTGAGCTTGTCGTTGACCACCCACTTGCCGTCGAGGTTGACGAACTTCGAATCGGTCTTCGCGTCAGGGCGTGCCGCCACGTCCTCCACCACCGACCATGCGCCGGCCGGCGCGGGCGAACCGAAGACGTTGGGACCGAAGAACACCGAGGTGATGGTGTTGCCGCTCACGCTCACCGATGTGGGCGCCACGCCGTTGCCGTTCCAGCCCGGGCCGTTGATCGGGTTGATCGTGTCGGCCATGTAGTTGGTGTTGAAGTTCTTCGCCTTCATCTTCGAGTAGAAGCCCGAAAGATCCAGCGTGACCCCATCGGTCGGTTTCCACTGGCCCTCCAGGTAGGCGCCTTCGCGCTTGCGCTCCTGCTCGAACAGCACCGCGCCGCTGAGGTAGCTGATCGACTTGCCCTGCAGCGAGGGATCGGCGGTGTAGCTGTTGGGCACCTTGTCCCACCACACGCCTTCGGAGCCGTTGCGCTGCAGCTTCCGGCTCTGCGAGAACACCTGGCCGAGGACGCCGAAGCGGCCGTCCTCGCTCTTCCAGTTGACCAGCGCGCTCAGTGCCGGGTCGTGCTTCTTGGCGTTGGTGGAGTAGGCATCCTCCGCCGACACGAAGGAGGTGAAGCCGGCCTTCAGGTCGAGCGGCTTGCGCGTCTCGATGTCCACCGTGCCGGCGGCGCCGCCTTCGATCAGGTCGGCCTGCTGCGACTTGTGCACCGTGGCGCGGCCGATCAGGTCGGAGGGCAGCAGCGTGAAGGTCACGCTGCGGCCGCCGCTGGCGATGTTGGGGCCGTACCAGTCGCCGGTGGACACCGTATGGCCGTTCAGCGTGGTCAGCGTCATCTGCGACGACAGGCCGCGCAGCTGCACGTGCTCGTTCTCGCCGAACGAGCCTTCGGCCGAGCCGGCGCTGGTGGTGCTGACGCCGGGAATGCGCTGCAGCGAATCGGCGACGTTCTTGTCGGGCATCTTGCCGATGTCTTCGGCGGTGATCACCTCGACCAGCGAATCGGCATTGCGCTTCTGGTTCAGCGATTGCTGCAGCGAAGCGCGGATGCCGGTCACCACCACCTGCTGCGCCGCCGGTTCGCCGGCTGCGTTCTTGGTGGCCTCCTGGGCCTGGGCGGACATCACCATGCTCATCAGCACGAGCGCAACGGCCGACGCGATGGGTGTTTGTTGGATCTTCATGTGCTCCTCTTCGACAAAGTTGGCCTCTGCAAGACAGACACGGCCCTGTTGCGACCCGGGATGCGCGCCGCGGCGCGACCCCTCTCGATGAAACCCCTCAGCTCTATTGTGAGTACCACTATACTACCAGTCAGAGCCAGCATGCTACCAATCTGCAACAAAATTTGTTACGGCGGCGCGACACACATCGGGATTTCCCTCGAAAGAGGCTTGGATACCTTCGCAACGTTGGGGTAACAATCGCGCGCCGGAGTGGTACACGATCTGGTACGTTACTGGTATCATTTGCGCGTTTGCTGGGACACTAGAGGGAAGTCCCTAACTGCACGACAAGAGAAAAGGCCACTGCATGACATCCCTGCTCGACATCCTCGGAACGCTGGACCCGAACAGCAGCCTGCCGCTGTATCAGCAGCTGCAGCGCGCGCTGCGCGAGGCCATCGAGAAGCAGGTGCTGGGCCCGGAAGACGCGCTGCCCTCCGAGCGCCAGCTCGCGGCCGACCTCGGCGTGTCGCGCATCACGGTGCGCAAGGCGATCGAGGGCCTGATCGAAGAGGGCCTGCTGGTCAGCCGCCAGGGCTCGGGCAACTTCGTCGGCACGCGCATCGACAAGAACTTCGCCAAGCTCACCTCGTTCTCCGAAGACATGCGCGCCCGCGGCCGCACCCCGCGCAGCGAATGGCTCAAGCGCTCCGAAGGCACGGTCACGCCCGAAGAGGCGATGAAGCTCGCGTTGAGCCCGGGCACGCAGGTCTACCGCTTCCACCGGCTGCGCTTCGCCGACGACGAACCGATGTCGCTCGAGTACTGCACGGTGGTGGCCTCGGCGCTGCCGTCGATCGAGGCGGTGAGCAACTCGCTGTACGAAGCCCTCGAGCGCGCCGGCAACCGCCCGGTGCGCGCGCTGCAGCGCCTGCGCGCGCTGCTGCTCGATGAAGAACAGGCCAAGCTGCTCGAAGCCCAGCCCGGCGATGCCGGGCTGCTGGTCGAGCGGCTGGGCTACCTGCGCGACGGCCGGGCGGTCGAGCTGTCGCAATCCATCTACCGCGGCGATACCTACGACTTCGTCGCAGAACTCAACGCCTCCGTATGAACCTGATCCCTTCCGCGCCGGGCCACGGCGCCCTGAGCTATGCCGAGCAACAGCGCCGGGTGAGCAAGCATCCGGTCGGCCTGATCATCGTCGTGGGCCTGCACCTGCTGCTGGGCTATGCGCTGGTGAGCGGCCTGGCGCGCAAGGTGGTCGACGTCGTCAAGCAGCCGATGGAGACCAGGATCATCGAAGAGGTGAAGCCGCCGCCTCCGCCCCCGCCCGAGAACCTGCCGCCGCCGCCCAAGATGGCGCCGCCGCCACCGTCGTTCGTGCCGCCGCCCGAGGTGGTGGTCAATCCGCCGCCGCAGCAGCAGCCCAGCATCACCACCACGCAGGTGGCGCCGCCGCCCACCGTGGTCACGCTCGCACCGCCGCCGCAGGCGGATGCACCGCCTGCACCGCGACCCGCGGCGCGGCCGGCCCAGATCGACGTCAAGAGCTGCGAGCAGCCGGTCTATCCGCCGTCAGCACAGCGCGCCGAAGCCACCGGCCTCACGAAGATCCGCTTCACCGTGGATGCACAGGGCCATGTGAGCAGGGCCGACATCGAGCACCCGTCCGGCGCCAGCCGGGAACACAGGCTGCTCGACCGCACCGCGGTCGATGCCCTGAGCAAATGCCGCTTCAAACCCGGCACCGACGAGAACGGAAACGCCACCGGCGGGTTCGCGGTCGTCGACTACGTCTGGAAACTTGACTAGGGCCTCACGCTCGCGTTTCCTTTTTTCATCGTCCACTGGCCTCGGCCCACGAGGCCCTAGCCCCGCCTTTGCCTGGAGAAACCATGAAGTCCCTGAAGAAGCTCGCTCGCACCGCGCTGTTCGCGGCCGCCACCCTGGCCTCGCTGGCCGCCGCCGCGGCCACCACCACGAAGGAATCGGTGGCCAATCCCTATGGCCTCGAAGCGCTGTGGCAAGGCGGCGACTTCGTCGCCCGCGGCACGCTGGTGATCATGGTGATCATGAGCCTGGGCAGCTGGTACATCATCTTCACGAAGCTGTTCGAGCAGCGCAAGCTGATGAAGAGCGCCGAAGCCGCCGGCAAGGACTTCTGGGCCGCCGGCTCGGTGAAGGCCGGCGCCGGCAAGCTCGACGAAGGCAGCGCCTTCCGCTTCATCGCCGAGCAGGGCGTCAAGAGCGCCGAGCACCACGAAGGCACGCTGGTCGAGCAGATCGACCTGAACACCTGGGTGGGCATGAGCATCCAGCGCGCGGTTGAAAACGTGCAGAGCCGCCTGCAGGACGGCCTGGCCTTCCTGGCCACGGTGGGTTCCACCGCACCGTTCGTCGGCCTGTTCGGCACCGTCTGGGGCATCTACAACGCGCTCACCGCCATCGGCATCGCGGGCCAGGCCTCGATCGACAAGGTAGCCGGCCCGGTGGGCGAGTCGCTGATCATGACCGCCTTCGGCCTGTTCGTCGCGGTGCCCGCGGTGATGGGCTACAACTGGCTGATCCGCCGCAACAAGGCCGCGATGGAGCGCGTGCGCGCCTTCTCGGGCGACCTGCACAACGTGCTGCTGGCCGGCAACACCAAGGTCGTGCCCGCCGCCGCACGCAAGGCGGCCTGATCATGGCCATGTCGGTAGGCGCCGCAGCCGGCGATGAAGACGAGGTCAACTCCAGCATCAACACCACGCCGCTCGTGGACGTGATGCTGGTGCTGCTGATCATCTTCCTGATCACCATCCCGGTGGTGACGCAATCGGTGGAGCTGAAGCTGCCCAAGGAGCGCAACGTGCCCACGCAGACCAAGCCGGAGAACATCCTGCTCGCGGTCACGAAGGACGGCGACATCTACTGGGGCACGCGCCACATCCCCGATGCCGAGACGCTGGTGGAGCAGCTGAAGAAGGAATCGGTGAAGGAGCCGCAGCCCGAGGTGCACATCCGCGGCGACGAGGACACGCGCTACGAATCGGTGGGCCGCCTCGTGGTGGCCTGCCAGCGCGCCGGCATCATGAAGGTGGGCTTCATCACCGAGCCGCCACCGAACCAATGAGGTGACACGATGGCAATGAACGTAGGCTCGGCCAGCGAAGACGGCGTGATGGTCGACATCAACACCACGCCGCTGATCGACGTGATGCTGGTGCTGTTGATCATGCTGATCATCACGATCCCGATCCAGACCCATGCGGTGAAGATGAACATGCCGGTGGGGCCCAGCGCCCCGCCACCGAAGCCGCCGGAGATCATCCGCATCGATGTCGACTTCGACGGCACCATCGGCTGGAACGGCGAGGTCGTGAAGGACCGCTCGACGCTGGAGGCCAAGCTGGCCGCGGTGGCCGCCATACCCGACCAGCCGGAGGTGCATCTGCGACCCAATAAACTCGTGACCTACAAACACGTGGCCGCGGTGATGGCTTCGGCCCAACGCCTGGGCGTCACCAAGATCGGCTTGGTCGGTAACGAGCAGTTTCTCCAGTAATCACATGACGAATCTCGCATGGGTGTCGCGCACGGCCGCGGCAGTGGCGCTGGCCGTGGCCAGCTTGTCCATACAAGCTCAGCAGGCCGCGCAGCCGGCGGCATCGGCCCCGGCCGAGGCGGCCCGGCCTGCGGTGGCCAACGCGCTCAACGCCGCGCAGGCGCTGGTGCAGGCCGGCAAGTACCCCGAGGCCATGGCCAAGGTGCGCGAGGCCGAGGCCGTGGGCAACCTGACGCCCTACGAGAGCTTCTCGGTCGACCGCACCCGCGGCGCGGTCGCCTTCGGCGCCGGCGACATCCCGCTGGCGGCCAAGTCGGTGCAGGCCGCCGTCGACAGCGGTCGCCTCTCCGGCGACGAGCTGCGGCGCACGCTGAGCGCGCTGGCCGACCTGAACTACCAGCTCAAGGATTACCCCAAGTCCATCGCCGCCGCGCAGCGCTATTTCAAGGAAGGCGGCACCGAAGAGCAGGTGCGCACGCTGCTCACCAACGCGCTGTACCTGTCGGGCGACTATGCCGCCGCGGCCAAGGAACTCTCGGCCACCGTGCAGGCCAACGAGGCCGCCGGCCGCGCCAACCCCGAGCAGCTGCTGCGCATGCTGGCCAGCGCCCAGGGCAAGACCGGCGACGACGCCGGCTACGCGAAGACGCTGGAGCGCCTGGTGGCGCGCTATCCCAAGCCCGAGCTGTGGAGCGACCTGATCCTGCGCGTGCAGTCGCAGCCCGGCTTCTCCGACCACCTGCGCCTCGACGTCTACCGCCTGCGCCTGGCCACCGGCACGATGAAGAAGGCCGGCGAGTTCGAGGAGATGGCGCAGATCGCGCTGACCGCCGGCTACCCCGCCGAGGCCAGCAAGGTGATCGACGACGCCTATGCGCGCGGCCTGTTCGGCAAGGGCGCCGATGCGCAGCGCCAGCAGCAGCTGCGCGACAAGGCGAAGAAGGCCGCCGCGGCCGACGCGCCCACGCTGGCCCAGGGCGGCGCCGGCACCAAGGACGCCAACGCGATGGTCAACCTCGGCTATGCGATGGCCACCGCCGGCCAGGCCGACAAGGGCGCCGCACTGATCGAGCAGGGCCTGGCCAAGGGCGGCGTCAAGCGCCCCGACGATGCACGCCTGCACCTGGGCGTCGCGCAATGGATGGCCGGCCAGAAGGATGCGGCCGTGAAGACCTTCCAATCGGTGCAGGGCAAGGACGGCACCGCCGACCTCGCCCGCCTGTGGGCCACCTTCGCGCAGGCGCCGGTGATGGCCGCCTCGGCACAGTAGTCAGTTCACAGCAGATCGTCGGACACGAACAGCCCCATCAGCCACAGCTTCATGCGGCGAAGCCAGTGGTCGTCGGGCTCCTCGGTGTGCACGATCTCGCGGCCGTCTTCGGCCGTCTCGATCCACTCGATGCGTTCGCCGTCGGGCGCCAGCCGCAGCCGATAAGCGCCCTTCGACAGCGCCCCCTGGAACAGGCCCGAGAGCTGGCGCGCCAGCTCGGGGCTGTCGATCGCCACGCCCACCTCGGTGTTCACCCGTGCCGAGCGCGCATCGAGGTTCATCGACCCGACGAACACCCAGCGCCGGTCGATCACCGACACCTTGGCATGCAGCCGGCCGAACGAAGGGCCGAACTGCCCGAGCCGCGGCGTGCGACGGCTCAACGTGGGGCTGAGCTCATAGATGCGCACGCCCGCCTTCAGCAGCTGCCGCCGGTATTGCGCATAGCGCGCATGCACCAGCGGCTCGTCGGTGGCGGCCAGCGCATTGGTCACCAGCGTGATGCGGCCGTTCTCCTGCGTGGCGCCCACCGCCTCGATCATCTTCATGCCGCGCGGGCCGGGGATGAAATACGGCGAGGTGATGTCGACGCGCTGGCGCGCGGTGCCGAACAGCGCCAGCGTCTGCGAGCTCACCGTGCTCTGCGTGCGGTCAACGCCGGCCACCTTGTCGGGTGAATCGGCAAACACCTGCGCCTCGGCCAGTGCATGAGTCAGCCATCCGCTGTCGAGCTGCTCGGCCACCGGCGTCTGTCCCAGCACGTCGCGCGGGCGCTCGACGACCGGCATCACGGCCGCGTTCACCAGCTCGTCGAAGCGCCGCCGCGCTGCTTCTGCATCCACCGGCGGCGCCGCGACCCGCGCCACCGGATAGACGTGGCTGCTGTTCCAGTAGGTGTCGAACACCGCCGACAGGCGGTGCACCACCGGGCCGGCCAACATCACATCCACGTCGATGAAGTTGGCCTCGGGATCGCGCATGAAGTATTCGTTGGCGATGTTGCGCCCGCCTGAGACCGCGATGCTGTCGTCGACCACGAACAGCTTGTTGTGCATGCGGTGGTTCACACGACCGAACTCGTGCAGCGAGCCCAGCACCCGCCCCGCGAGCGAGCCGCCGCGCACCGGCAGCGGGTTGAACAGCCGCACCTCGACGTTGGGCTGGGCCGCCAGCCCGACCAGCAGCGCATCGGTGTTGCCGGTGTAGAGGTCATCGACCAGCAGCCTCACGCGCACACCGCGCGCCGCTGCATCGCGCAGCTCGCGCAGGAAGAGCCGGCCGATCTCGTCGCCGGCCAGCAGGTAGTACTGCACGTCGAGCGACTTCTCGGCGCGCCGCGCCAGCGCCACGCGGGCGTTGAACGCCGTCTCGGCCTCGGGCAGCAGCCTGAAACCCGAGAGCTTCGGCGAATCAGCCGGCAGCGATGCCGCGGCAATGCGGCCCAGCGTGGTCGATGCGCCATCGGCGATCGCATGCTGCTCGGGCAGCGGGCCGCGCTCGGGCAGCACCGCGCAGCCGGCAAGCCATGCGATGCACAGCGCGAGCGCCACGCGCGCGATGCGGGAACACACCCTCACGCTCATGGCGCCTGCCCCACCAGCACCGGCTGGAACAGCACATCGTCGCGGCGCGCCACCTGCACGAAGCCGGCCTCGCGCATCAACGCGAGCAGGCGGTCCACCGTCACCGCGTAGTAGCGGCTGGTCAGCACCCGGGTCTCGCAGCGGCCGTCCGGCGCTTCGGAGGTGAGGTACATGCGCACCACGTACTGGTCGCCATCCCATTCCCAGGCCTGCACGGCCAGGAAGCGATGGTCGCCCTCGTAGCGCAGGCCGTAGGGCCGCACATCGGGGTTCTTGCGTTCGATCGCTGCATAGTCGCGCACCGAGAACACCGCCACGCCCTGCGGCCGCAGCACGCGCAGGCAGCTGCGGAAGCACTGCAGCAGTTCATCGTCCGACAGCAGGTGCGGAATGCTGTTGTCGCAGGCGATCACCGCCGCCATCGAGCCCGAGGACGCTTGGGCCAGCATGCGCAGGTCATCCACCTGCGCCGATACCGCGAAGCCGCGCTGCGCCGCCTCGGCCTTCAGCCGCTCGACCGCGCCCGGCGAGAGATCCGACGCCGCGACGCGATGCCCATGCAGCAGCAGGCCCAGCGCCTGCGTGCCGATGCCGCAGGCCGCATCCAGCACCGGATCGCCCGGCTGCACGCCATGCTGCGCGAGCAGCGCCGACAGGGCCGCGCCCTGCTCGTCGATCGCGCGCGCCCAGTCGCCATAGATCAGGTGGTAGTACGGTGCGAGCCCGTCGTAGAACGAGGTGTTGTTGTCCATCGCCCGTTTCTACCATCGCCGATCGCATGCCATACTCGGCGCCCATGGGCCAGCGCATCGCGTTCTTCCACCACCATCACCACGGAGCCATTCCGGCGCCCTGGTGCTGCGTGTCCGCCCATCGTCCTGCCCTCTGATCCCAGAGCCCCCAGACGAACCACCAGCAAGGCGCCGACAGGCGCCTTTTTTGTTTTTCAACGGCACAACAAGGAGTCCACCATGACCATGATCCGAGGTACCCGGTTTCTCGTCGGCGAAGAGGCCGCGCAGCTGCGCACGCTGGAGGCGGCCTTCCGGAGCTCGCTTCATTGAGGCTGGCGCAGCCGAAGTGATCGTGCCGGCCCTGTGGGGGCAGGACACCTTCATCGACAAGACGGGCGGCAGCGAGATCCTCGAGCAGATGTGGGCCTTCGACGACAAGAAGGGCCGCCCGGTCTGCCTGATCCCCGAAGCCACCGCGCTGTTCCAGGAGATGGCGGCCACGCTGCTCGATGGCCGCCGCGAGGCCGGCTTCTTCTACGTGGCGCGCTGCTACCGCTACGAGCGGCCGCAGGCCGGGCGCTACCGCGAGTTCACGCAGCTCGGCTTCGAATACCTGTCGCCCGACCCGGCGCAAGCCCTCGCGAAGAGCCGCGAGGTCTGCCTGGCCTTCCTCGACCGGCTGGGCCTGGACTACGAGCTCGACGTGGCCGCGCAGCGCGGCCTGAGCTACTACCTCGGCGGCCAGGGCTTCGAGGTGCGCTGCCCGCGGCTGGGCGCGCAGAAGCAGGTGGTGGGCGGCGGCGCCTACCGCGAAGGCGCGGGCTTCGGCATCGGACTCGAGCGCCTGTCGCTCGCGCTGCAGCGGCAGGCCGAAGCCACGGCACAGGAGGCTGCAGCATGAGCCGCTTCTGGAGCCCCCGCGTCCACACGCTGACGCCCTACGTCGCCGGCGAGCAGGTCCCGCTGCCGGGCCTCGTGAAGCTGAACACCAACGAGAGCCCCTACGGCCCGGGGCCGCGCGTGATCGCTGCGCTGGCCGCGGCGGCCAATGACGACCTGCGGCTGTATCCCGACCCCGACGCGACGGCGCTGCGCGCGCTGATCGCAGCGCACCACGGGCTGCAGCCCCATCAGGTGTTCGTCGGCAACGGGTCCGACGAGGTGCTCGCGCATGTGTTCCTTGCTTTGCTGTCGCACGGCGCACCCATTCTCTTTCCGGACGTGTCGTACAGCTTCTACCCGGTGTACTGCCGGCTCTACGGCATCGCGGCGCAGCCGGTGCCGGTGAACGAGGCCTTCGAGATCGAGGTGGAGCGCTATGCCGCACCGTGCGGCGGCGTGATCCTGCCGAATCCGAATGCACCCACCGGCATCGCGCTGCCGCTCGCGCAGATCGAGCGGCTGCTGGCGCTGCAGCCCGACCGCGTGGTGGTGATCGACGAGGCCTATGTCGACTTCGGCGCGCAGAGCGCGGTGGCGCTGATCGAGCGCCACCCGAACCTGCTGGTGGTGCAGACGCTGTCGAAATCGCGCGGGCTGGCGGGGCTGCGCGTGGGCTATGCGCTCGGCTCGCGCGAGCTGGTCGAAGGGCTGGTGCGGGTGAAGGACAGCTTCAACTCCTACCCGCTCGACCGGCTGGCGCTCGCGGGCGCGGCGGCCTCGTTCGAAGACGATGCCTATTTCCGCAGCACCTGCGAGCGCATCGCCTCCAGCCGCACGCAGCTCACTGCGGGCCTGCAGGCATTGGGCTTCGAGGTGCTGCCGTCGTCGGCCAACTTCGTGTTCGCGCGCCATCCGGCGCACGATGGGCAGCAGCTGGCTCAGCGCCTGCGCGAGCAGGCCATCCTCGTGCGCCATTTCCGGCAGCCGCGCATCGCGCAGTTCCTGCGCATCACGGTGGGCACCGACGCTCAGTGCGCACAGGTGGTGGAGGCGCTGGGGTACTCCATCTCCTGCATGACCCAGTCGCGGCGCCCGGGGCCGTAGCGCGCGGCGATCTCGCACAACGTGCGGTCGAGCTGCTGCACCGGCTTCAGCGAGGCCGACAGCGGCAGCTGCGCCCGCTCCTCGGCCACGGGCTGCGCAGCCAGCACCAGCCCGCTGCGCAGCCGCACCGGCGCGGGCGCCACCGCCTCCACGCTCACGCGCCCGGTGCGCGACCATGCATCCGCCGCCAGCGCGAGCGCGATGTCATCGATGCCGTCGTGCACCTCGACCTGCCAGCGCTCATGGCGCCAGAACGCGGCCTTGTTGAGCGCATACGACCATGCGCGGCCGGCGGTGAGTCCGAAGGGCGCGCTGTCGTGCGCCGGCGTCCACGAGGACACGCCGAGCTCATCAGCCACGGCCTGTGCCTTGTCGCGCCCGCCGATGGCCTCCACCAGCGCCAGCGCAGCGGGCACCGAGGCGCTGATGCCAGTGGTGGTGGCCACGTCGCGATCGACCACGTAGCGCTGGTGCGGCACATGGTGCGCACCGGGGTGGCGCTCGAGCAGCGTGCTGCGGTCGTACCAGTGGCCGGCGAAGCCGCGGCCATCGAGCAGGCCCGCGCGACCCAACACCAGCGTACCGGAGCAGATGCCAACGATGCGCGCACCATGCGCCGCTTGGGCGCGCAGCCAGTCCAGCACCGCCGGGTCGTCGTCGGCATGCATCGCCGGCACGATCACGTAATCGGCCCCCGACGGATGCGCACGGTCGAAGCCGGCGAGATCCTGCTTCACCTCCACCTGCAGCGCCGGCATCAGCTGCACGCGCCCGCGGCGCGGCGCCACCGCCTCCACCTGCGCCACGCCGGCGCGCTGCAGCACGGCATGCGGCAGCAGGAAGTCGGTGGTCTCGGTGCCCTCGTTGAGCGCCAGCACCGCCACCACCGGCGGCCCGGCGCGACGCGGCTTCATCGCCTCGACGAAGGCCTGCGCCTGCTGCCGCGCCAGCGCCGTATCGGCCGGGGCGGGCGGCAACGGCGCATTTGCGCTGCAGGCCGCCAGGCCCAGCACTGCCATACTCGCGCCGACCAGCGCCCGCACTCCCTTCGACATCCTCTGCCTGCCTTGATGACCGCGATGCCGTGAGCCTACGGATGCCCACCCTGCCCCACAAGGACGAAGAAGCCGCGGTTCCTGCCAGGCCGGTGGTGCTGCTCGCGTTCGACGGCGTCGAGGCGATCGACGTCGCCGGCCCGGCCAGCGTGTTCGGCAAGGCCGAGATGCTGCGGCCCGGCAGCTACCGGCTGCACATCGCGTCGCCGCGCGGCGGCACGGTGCTCACCAATGCCGGCTTGAGCCTCGCTGACACCCAACCGCTGGATCAGCTGCCCGCCGCCATCGACACGCTGATCGTCGCCGGCGGCGACGAACCGGCGCTGCGCGCGGCCATCCTCGACCAGGGCATCGGCGCCTGGGTGGGTGCGCAGGCGCCTCGCATGCGCCGCATCGCCAGCGTGTGCACCGGTGCCTTCGCGCTGGCCGCCGCCGGCCTGCTCGACGGCCGCGAGGCCACCACGCACTGGCGCGCCTGCGACCAGCTGCAGTCGCTGCGCCCGCAGGTGCGCGTGCAGCGCGAGCGCATCTACGTGCACGACGGCCCGGTATGGACCTCGGCCGGCGTCACCACCGGCATCGACCTCGCGCTCGCGCTGGTGGAAGACGATCTCGGCCACGAGGTGGCGATGGACATCGCCCGCACGCTGGCGCTGCCGATGCGGCGCGGCGGCGAGCAGCCGCAGCTCACGCCGGCGCTGCAGGCCCAGGCCGCGGCCAGCCATCGGCTGCGCGAGCTGGTGGCGTGGATCGGCACGCACCTGTGCGAAGACCTGTCGGTCGACGCGCTGGCGCAGCGGGTGCAGATGAGCCCGCGCCACTTCGCGCGCGCGTTCGCGGCCGAGACCGGCAGCACGCCGGCGCGCTTCGTCGAGCAGGCCCGCGTGGCTTCGGCCGAGCGCCTGCTGAGGCAGACGCGCTGGCCGCAGCAGCGCATCGCCGAGCGCAGCGGCTTCCGCTCGGTCGACGCGCTGCAGCGCGCATTCGCGCGCCGCCATGGCCTCACGCCGCAGGCCTACCGCGACGGCTCCCTCGACGACGAGCGGCGCCGCGCCGCCACGTAGCACTGGCGGCACCAGGTGCCGCGCACGATGTTCTTGAAGCTGGCCTCCCACTGGTGGCCGGCGCTGCACTGGAAGCGGTAGTGCGCCTCGTTGCCGCGGTACTGCTCGCTCAGGCAGCGGCCGCCGCGCTCCTGCGCCAGCGCCTGCAGCTTCTGCAGGTTGTCGTGCTTCAGGTTGCCGGCGCGCGGGCACTTGGGGCAGCGCAGGTTGTACTGCAGCCGCTCGGGCCGGCGCGACCACTCGTGGCCGAAGCGGCAGCGGAAGCGATACGCATGGCGGCTGCCCAGCCACACCGTCTCGAGGCAGGCGCCACCGGTCTGCTCGATCGCCTCGTGCATCGCGGCCAGCACCTCCTCGCCGCGGCGGCGGCGCGGCGGATAGTCCTCCGACGGTGCGGCTTCCGCGGCCGGGGCCTCCTCGGCCTGTTCGGGCAGCAGGCCTTCACGCATCAGCCGGCCGAGCAGCACCTCGGCCCCCAGGCGCGTGCGCCAGATCGAACCGGGCGGCGCATTGCCAAAAACCTGGTCACGTGGGGTCTCGTTCTGCAACGGCGGCAGCACGGTGAGCACACGGTCGCGCCAGGTCTGCGCCTGGGCCAGCGCGCGGTCGACATCGCCATCGGGGCCGACGGCGAACTCGCGGTCCACGCTCACGCCGTAGCGCTCGATGTGGACCTGCAAGGCCGCGAAGCGCTCGGGATCGTCGGGGGCGGACAGGGGTCGGATGCAGTCCCACGCGGGGTCCGACGGGGACAGCTCTGACGTTCGAAGATACGAAATCATCATGGGACGCAACAAGGGAAACCGGCGCGCATTCTGCGCATCGCACAGACGAATCGCCTTCCCGCTTTTGGGGGAACTGTGCATCCGCATGTATCGATAGCCTTCAATCGATCGCGAACTGTGTTTTTGGCCCAGATGAAGCATCGATCACGGTGAAGGCGTGGCCCCCCTCGCAGCGGTATCGCGTCACACGCGGGTCATGCAGCCGGTACAGCGTGTGGGCGCATTCGGGGCAGCGCAGCGCGGTGGGGCTGCTCAGGCCGGCGAGGATCTGCCAGTCCTCCGGCTGCACGCCGCGTTCGGCGATCAGGTCTTCGATCTCGATCTGCCGCAAGGCCTGCGGAGCCGGTGCACGCCGCGGCGGATCGCGCACCAGGTCGGCGAGCAGCGGCCCCATCGCCGCGACGCCGCAGCAGTGATCCACCGCCACGCGGTGGAGCGCGCTGGCCGGCATCGATGACACGCCCGCTTCCCGCGGGTCCTGCACGATCGCCTCGCCGCCGCAGTCCTTGATCGCCAGCAGGCCGGCCGTGCCGTCGTCGAGGTAGCCGCTCAACACCACGCCGATGGCGCCCGGCCCGTACACGCGCGCCATCGATCGGAACGTGGGGTCGATGGCCGGGCGGGTGTGATGCTCGCGGGGCCCTTGCGACAGGTGCAGGTAGCCGCCGGGCCGGACCAGCAGATGGTGGTCGGCCGGCGCCACGTAGATGCGGCGGGGCTCGATGATCTCGCGGTCGCGCGCATAGGCCGCAGGCAGCGGGCCGGCGCGCGCAAGGATGTCCGGCAGGTAGCCCGGCCCGTCCGAACGCGTGTGCAGCACGACGAACACCGGTACCGGCAGACCCCGCGGAAGGCGCTGCACGAGACCGCACAGCGCGTCCAGGCCGCCCGCCGAGGCACCGATCCCGATCGCGCGGCCGTTCATCGCGAAGCCTCCAGTCCACAAGACCTTCGAGCTTGATCACGCGCAGCAGCAGCGTCAAGCAGATTCGCCGCCGATCGGTATCGTCAGGTACACGGTGGTACCCGACGCGGGGGCGGCCTCCACCTCGAGCCGTCCGCCGGCCTGCGATGCACGCTCGGCCATGCCGCGCAGGCCGAACTGCCGCCCGCGCACGCCGCGCAGCGACACCGGCGGCTCGAAGCCGCAGCCGTCGTCCTCGACGATCGCGCGCAGCTCGTCGCCGCGCTGCTCGACGATCAGGCTCACGCGCGTGGCCTGCGCATGCTTGCGTACGTTGGTCAGCGCCTCCTGCACCACGCGGTACACCGTGGTCTCCACCGCCGAAGGGAAGCGGCGTTCGCGCAGGCTGCGCGTGTGCAGGTCGACCGTGATGCGGCTCTCCTCGGCCCAGGCGCGGGCCAGCTCGCGCAGCGCATCGTCCAGCCCCAGGTCGTCGAGCACCGCGGGGCGCAGCCGGTACACCAGCTGGTCGATGTCGTCGTCGAGCCGGCGCGCCACGTCGAGCAGCCGCGCGAGGCGTCCGCGCAGCGCGGGCGGCAGCGTCGGCTCTTCATGCACGCCCTTCAGGCCGATGGTCAACGCGGTGAGGTGCTGGCCCAGCGTGTCGTGCAGCTCGCGCGCGACACGGCGGCGCTCGTCTTCCTCGGCATTGACCAGCTGCCCGAGCAGCTCGCGCACCTGGTCTTCGGTGGCACGGCGCTCGGCCACCTCGTTGGCGAGCCGTTCGTTGGCCAGCGCCAGCGCACGGGTGCGCTCCGTCACGCGCATCTCGAGCTCGTCGTGCGCCAGCCGCAGCGCTTCCTCCGCGCGCTTGCGCTCGGTGATGTCGGCCAGCGTGCCTACCGTGCGCAGCGGCACGCCGTCGGGCCCGCATTCGGTGAGCGAGCGCACCGCCACCCAGCGCAGCGCGCCGTCGGGCCGGCGCACCCGGTATTCGGCCTGGAAGGGCCGGCCGGCGCGCGCCGCCTCGTCGGCGGCCCACACGGCCTCCACGTCGTCGGGATGCACGATGCGCCGCAGGCAGTGCGGATCCTCGTCGACATCGCGCTGCGTCAGGCCGGTGATGCGCAGCACCTCCTGCGAACAGCTCACGCCGCCATCGGGCAGGCGGTATTGCCAGAGCCCGAGCTGCGTGGCGGCCGCGAGTTCGAGCAGGGGTCCGAAAGCCGTTTCGTCGCGCATGGCCGCCTCACGAGAGCCGGTCAACGCCGGAATCCGTGCACCGGATCACCAGCCAGTCGGCGCTGCGGCCGCCGACGTAGGGCGCCGACATGCGGCGCGCATGCAGCGCCGGCCGGCCCAGCGCCAGTGCTTGTCCATACAACCATTCGCCCTCCACCGGCATCACGCGCGACACCTGCAGCCGCTGCCGCCTGCCCGACAGCGGCAGCTGCCTGAGCAGCCGGCGCCGCTCGATCCAGCGCAGCGGCCGCACGTCGCGGCCTTCGCACACCAGCAGGTCGTGAAGGCACAGCGTGGCGGCATTCGCGCCATGGCACACGCCCGGCAGCACGGCGCGCTCGTGCAGGCGCACCGGATCGTTGCGGCCCACGGCATCGAGCACGCACAGCTCGCCATCGACCAGCATGTCTTCGACGTCCAACGCAGCGAGCGCCTCGCTGACCTCGCCGAACCAGGCAGTGATGTCGGCGCCATGGCGGCTGCGCAGCGAGCAGGCGCCGCCACCGAAGCGAGCCAGCACGCGGTGCCCGCCGAGCGGCAGCTCGAACGCCCAGCCGGCATCGGTGAAGGGCTGCGATGCGGCGCACGGCTCCATCAGTGCCGGGTCGAGCGGCTGTTGCGCCAGGCGGGGAGATGCGATCGCCATCATGGATGACATCGGCAGCACCCGCCGTGCCCAACACCGCTAGGGCCTGCTAACACTGTTGGAGGGCCCACGCTCGAGGCACAGGGGGCGCAGGACTAGGCGCCGGCGAGGCGGTGTGCTCACTGCACATAACGAGCCGGCAACAACGGCATGCGCCCCCTGTGCCTCGAGCCCGGAGGGTGATCCCATGAAACGGGCGCCCTCCGCGTTGCAAATGCTCGCCGGGGAATCCACCCCGGCTGTGCTTTGCGCCTTGATGGCGCCCGTTTCATGGGTCACGTGGGCTCTCCAACAGCGTTAACAGGCCCTAAGAGAGCGCGTCACCCAGCACCTGCAGCAGCTGCTCCAGCGTGATGGGCTTCTTCACATGAGCGGTAAAGCCTGCGGCAATCGCGCGCTTGGCATCGACTGCGCGGCCGAGCGTGGCGAGCGCGATCACCGGCATCGCCTGCAACCCGGGGCAGCTGCGCAGCTGCCCGAGAAAGTGTGCGCTGTCCATCTCGCGCAGCGGCACGTCGACGAGCGCGAAGTCGAGCGCCTCGCGGGCTGCGATCGCCAAGGCCTCCTCGGCCGTGCCAGCGGTGTGGACGACGGCCCCTTCGAGCGTGAGCAACTCGCGCAGCGTCTGCTGCGAAGCAGGGTCTTCGTCGAGCAGCAGTGCGCGTCGGCCCTGCAGCCGGGCGGCCTGCCGGGCCACGCCTTCGGCCGTCGGAAGGCTGTGGCCGGCGAGCGGCAGCGCGATGGTGTAGCAGGTGCCGCGGCCGCCCTCGGCCGCCTGCGCCTGCACCAGCCCGCCATGCGCGTGCACCAGCGCCCGCACCAGCGCGAGCCCCACGCCGAGGTCGCCCTGCCGCCGCGCCGCGCTCGATTCGGGCACACGCAGCAGCTCGAAGGCCTGCGCCAGCGCCTCGGGCTCGGGTGGCGGGCCGCCGTCGCACACGCTCAGTTCGGCCCGGTCGTCGAGCAGGCGCAGCACGGTGTCGACGCGGCCTCCGCGCGGCGTGGACTTCAGCGCATGGCCGAGCAGGTTCCACACCACCTGCTCGATGCGCGCCGCATCGGCCTCGAGCATCGCGGGTGCCGCGGGCAGGTGGACGGACCAGTCGACCTGCCGGTCGCGCGCATCCTGCGAGAGCGCATCGGCCACACGGCGCGTCACGGCCGCGAAGTCCAGCGGCCCGCGCTGCAGCGCCACCTCGGCGGTGTTGAGCCGTGACAGGTCGAGCAGGTCGTCGATGATCTGCGCCTGGCTGGCGATCGCGCGCCGGATCACGTCGATCGAGCGCACCACCGCCGGCACGGCCGACGCATCGGGCGTGCGCGCGAGCAGCTCGGTGTTGAGCTGGATCAGGTTGAGCGGGTTCTTCAGCGCATGCGACAGCGCGGCCACGAACTCGGCCTTGAACTCGCCGCCGGCGAGCTCGTCGGCGCGGCCGGCGGACTTGCGCCCCGTGGCAGCCCGTCCGTGGCCCCTGTTGAGGTCGCGCGCGATCTTGCCGTAGCCGCGCACGCCCGCCTCGTCGACCAGCGGCGTGACCACACCGCTGCAATAGAAGCGGGTGCCGTCCTTGCGCTGGTGCCAGCGCTCCTCTTCGGCCCGGCCGGTCTCGCGTGCCCGCCGCGTCTCGTCGTCGGGCACGCCGGCGGCGCGGTCCTCGGGCGTGTAGATCATCTCCACCGCCTCGCCGATCGCCTCGGCCTCCGTGTAGCCGAACAGCCGCTCCGCGCCCGGGTTCCAGGTGGTGATGCGGCCGGCGGTGTCCCACGTCACGATCGCGAAGTCCTTCGTGCTCTCGGCCATCAGCCGCACCGCCTCCTCCGCGCGGTGGCGGCCGGTGATGTCGACGAAGGTGAGCACCGCGCCGTCGATGCGGTCTTCGGTGGTGCGGTAGGGCAGCACGCGCGCCAGGTACCAGTGGCCGTCGTGGCTGCTGACCTCGCGCTCGATCATGCGCAGCGACTGGAAGGCCTCGGCCGCGTCGTCGGCCAGCGCCTCGTAGTCGAGCCGGTGCGTGATGTCGAGCAGCGAGCGGCCCACGTCCGACGGGATCAGGTTGAACAGCCGCGTGGCGTGCGGCGTGTAGCGCTTGATGCTCATCGCGCGGTCGACGAACACGGTGGCGATGTCGGTCGACGCGATCAGGTTCTGCAGGTCGTCGTTGATCTTGCCGGTTTCCTCGACCTTGCTCTTGAGCTCGTGGTTGACGGTGATCAGCTCCTCGTTGATCGACTGCAGCTCCTCCTTGCTGGTCTCCAGCTCCTCGGTGGTGGAGCGCAGTTCCTCGTTCATGGCCTGCAGCTCTTCGTTGCTGGCCTTGAGCTCTTCGGTCGAGGTTTCCGAATGCTCGATGGTGCCCTGCAGCTGCTCCCTCACGCGGCGCAGTTCCTCCTCGAGCTGGGCGACCATCGGGTCGCGGCCCTCGGCATCGGGCGCGCGGGCATCGCTGGCCATCGAATCCTCGACATCGTCGAACAGCACCAGCGCCAGCGGGTTGCCGACCTCGGGCTCGTGGACCGGCCGCACGATCATCGTCACGTAGCGGTCGCTGCCGTCGGCCGACATGCGCACGCGGCGCGCCTCCACGCTCTTGCCCGATTCGGCGGCCTGGAAGATCGCGGTGCGCAGCTCGAGGCGCAGCGCGGGGTGCACCAGGCTCAGCAGCTGGTGCGAGGGCTCGCCGCCTGAGTGGCGCAGGAAGCGGCCGGCCTGCTCCGACAGGTGCACGATGTTGCCGTCGCCGTCGATCAGCACCGAGGGCGGCGCATGCTGCTCGGCCAGGCGCCGGTGCAGCTCGCTGAAGGTGACGCGGCGCTTGTCGGCCGCCGGCGCCATGCCGCGCAGCACCGGCAAGGCCGACACCGCGCCCGACGGCATGCCGGGCATGTAGCGCGGCGAGCGCGCGACGCTGGTGGCGCGGAAGATGCGGTTCTTCTTGTCGACCACCGAGAACAGCGCCGACGCGCTGTCGGCCGATTCGGAGCTGCCGAGGAACAGGTAGCCCCCTGGCTTGAGCGCGAAGTGGAACATCTCCAGCACTTCGGCATGCACGCTGCGGTCGAGGTAGATCAGCAGGTTGCGGCAGCAGATCAGGTCGAGCTTGGAGAACGGCGGGTCGTGCAGGATGTTGTGCTCGGCGAACATCACCTTCTCGCGCACCTCCTTGCGGATGCGGTACTGGCTGCCGTCCTTGTCGAAGAAGCGGCGCAGCCGCGAGGGCGCCAGGTCGGTCTCGATGGCCGCCGGATACACGCCGAGCCGTGCGGTGCCGATCGCCGACTCGTCGAGGTCGGTTCCGAAGATGTGGACCTTGGGCGGCACCGGAATGCCACCGAGCTGCTCGCACAGCAGCATCGCGATCGAATAGGCCTCCTCGCCGGTGGCGCAGCCGGCCACCCACACCCGCACACCGGCCGTGGAGCCTGCCGCATGCTCGATCAGGCCGGGGATCACTTCGCGCTGCAGCACCTCGTAGGCCTCGGGATCGCGGAAGAAGTTGGTCACGCCGATCAGCAGATCCTTCAACAGCGCCGATGCCTCCTCGGGCTGGGCCTGCAGGAAATCGCGGTAGGCCGGCAGCGTGCGCAGCCCGTGCACCTGCATGCGCCGCTCGAGCCGGCGCAGCACGGTGGCGCGCTTGTAGTTGCGGAAGTCGTGGCCGGTGCGCGCGCGCAGCGTCAGCAGCACGTCGCGCAATGCGGCCTCGGCCGTTTCCACGCCTTCGGCCGTGCCGGGCCGGCGCACATGCAGGCCCGCATCGGCCACCACCGGCAGCTCCATGTCGCGCGCATTGGCCCAGATGTCGAGCAGCTTCCGCGGCAGCTGCGCCACCGGCAGCACCCAGTCGACGGTGCCGGAGGCGATGGCGGCGCGCGGCATGCCGGCGCATTCGGCTTCGGCCGGGCTCTGCGCCAGCGCGAGGCCGCCCTCTTCCTTGATGCGCGTGATGCCCACCGCGCCGTCGGCGCCCTGGCCCGACAGCACCACCGCGATCGCCCGGTCGCGGTGGACCACGGCCAGCAGGCGCAGGAACAGGTCGATGCCGATGGGGCGCGTGCCGGCACCACCGCCGCCGTCGTCCGCGCTGATCTCGTTGCCGTGCAGCCGCAGCGGCTTCTCCAGTGGCGCAAGGTAGACATGGCCCGGCTCCAGCGTCTGCGGCTCGCCGACCGCACACACCAGCATCGGGGTGGCCTGGCCCAGCAGATCGGCCAGGCCCTCGATGCCCGGCACCGCCGACTGGACCACGATGAAGGCCATGCCGCAATCGGCCGGCATCGCGCGGAAGAAGGCCAGCATCGCTGCCGGCCCGCCCTCGCCCGCGGCGATGCCGACGATGGGGAAATCGAGCGAACCGGGGATCGGCTCGTTCTCGGAAAGCGGCGCGGGAAGGGTGTTCATCGGCAGTGGGCAACGGCAGCAGCAACGGCCGGCCGATTGTGCGCCCGGTGCGCCGATTGCCGGTGAGGCGCATGACGGCTCGACGCGACCTCGTGGTGATCGGCGCCAGCGCGGGTGGCGTGTCGGCGCTGTGCCGGCTGGCTTCGGCACTGCCGGCCGGCTTTCCGGCGGCGGTGTGCGTGGTGCTGCATGTGGGCTCGAATCGCAGCAGCCTGCCCGAGCTGTTGTCGGCCGCCGGGCCGCTGCCAGCGTCGCATGCCACCTCGGGACAACTGCTGGCGCCCGGCCGCATCTACGTGGCGCCGCCCGACCATCACCTGCTGGTGCAGGACGGCTGGCTGCGGCTCACGCATGGCCCGAAGGAGCATTTCACGCGGCCGGCCATCGACCCGCTGTTCCGCTCGGCCGCGCTCAGCGCCGGGCCGCGCGTGATCGGCGTGCTGCTGACCGGCAGCATGGGCGATGGCACCGCCGGCCTGCAGGCGGTGAAGGAATGCGGCGGCATCACCACGGTGCAGGACCCGGACGATGCCGAGGAACCGGCGATGCCGCAGGCGGCGCTGCGGGCGGTGCAGGTGGACCATTGCGAGCCGCTGGACCGCATCGGCCCGCTGCTGCAGCGCCTGGCCGGCGAAGCGGTGCCGTCGGCTCCAGCACCGCCGCAGCGTCTGGTGCGTGAGCACCGAGCGAGTGGAGGCGAGAACGCGATGGACGACCTGAACGGCATCGGCAGCGCCAGTGCACTGAGCTGCCCCGAATGCGGCGGCATGCTGTGGGAGATCGGCGGCAGCCGCCCGCCGCGCTTCCGCTGCCACACCGGCCACGGCTTCTCGGCCGACTCGCTGCGCGATGCGCAGGCGCGGGCCGCCGAAGAGGCGATGTGGGCCGGCGTGCGCGCGCTGCAGGAGAAGGAGGCGCTGCTGCGCAAGATCGCCGCGCTCGACCGCGATGCGGGCGACGATGCGCATGCCCGGCAGACCGAGGCCGAGGCGGACCGCACCCGCGCGCAGGCCGACCAGCTGCGCCGGATGCTGGAGACGGGATAGCCCGACGCGCCGGGCCTCAGGCCGGCTCGAGCCGCTCGCGCAGGATGCGCAGCACCGACTCCGGGTTCACCGGCTTGGTCAGGTGCTCGTCGAAGCCGGCCGCCATCGCGCGGCGCTTGTCTTCGGTCTGGCCCCAGCCGGTGGTGGCCACCAGCGTGAGTTCGCCGCCCCAGGCCTGCGAGCGCAGGCGCGAGGCCACGCCGTAGCCGTCGACGCCGGGCATGCCGATGTCGAGCAGCGCGGCATCCGGCCGCATGCGCTCGGCCAGATCGAGCGCCTGCAGGCCGTCGTGCGCCACATGCACCTCGTAGCCCTCGATCTCCAGCACCACGGCCAGCGATTCCGCCGCATCGGTGTTGTCGTCGGCCACCAGCACCTTGCGGCGCGGCAGTTCGTCGGCGCTGCCGCCGCCATCCTCCGCGTGGGCCGCCTGGCGCGAGGCGTCGGGCGCCGCCGGCAGGCTCACGCGGAAGCTCGCCCCGCGGCCCGGCCCGTCGCTGAAGGCCTGGATGCGCCCGCCGTGCAGCTCGACCAGCCCGCGCGTGAGCGCCAGGCCGATCCCCAGCCCGCCCTCCGAGCGCTCGAGCGTGCCCTTGACCTGGCGGAACATCTCGAAGATGTCGGGCAACTGGTCGGGCGCGATGCCCACGCCGTTGTCGCTGACCTCGAACCACACCTGGCCCTGGTTCGCGCCCGCGGCGAGGCGGATGCCGCCGCCGGGGTCGGTGTACTTGGCGGCATTGGTCAGCAGGTTGGTGAGGATCTGCACCACGCGCAGCGGGTCGGCATTGAGCAGCGGCATCTGCGCCGGCAGCGCGAGCTCGAGCGCATGGCGCTTCGCATCGATCAGCGGGCGGGCCGTTTCCACCGCCGCATCGACCAGGCCGCGCACGCCCACATGGGCGCGCCGCAGCTCGAGGCGGCCGCTGGTGATGCGCGACACGTCGAGCAGGTCGTCGAGCAGCATCGCCATGGTCTGCGACTGGCGACGGATCAGGTCGCCGCACCACGCGATGCGCTCCTCGTCGAGCCCGGCGCGGCCCAGCAGGTGCGCCGCGGTGCGGATCGGCGCCAGCGGGTTGCGCAGCTCGTGCGCCAGCGTGGCCAGGAATTCGTCCTTGCGGCGGTCGGCCCGGTGCAGCGCCTCGGTGGCGGCGCTGAGCTCGGTGATGTCGATGTGCACGCCCACCCATTCGCGCAACCGGCCGTCGGCCTCGAACACCGGCACCGCCCGCGCGGTGAAGCGGCGCCACACGCCATCGCGCCGGCGCACGCGGTGCTCGTGCACGAAGGTGCGGCGCCCGGCCACCGCCTGCTGCCAGGCCTGGAGCATGTCGGCCACGTCGTCGGGGTGCACCGCGCGCGCCCAGCCGTGGCCCTGGTAGTCGGCCGGTTGCTGCCCGGTGAGCTGCTCCCAGCCGGGCTGCTCGCCGGTCATGTGCCCCTCGGCATCGTTGGTCCACAGCACGCCGATCGCGGCGATGGCGGCACGGAAGCGCGCATCGCTGGCCTGCAAGGCCTGCTGGGCCGTTGCCGCTTCCTGAAAAAGTTGCTGCCGCCTTTGCGCCTCTGCCTGGCGGCGGCGCTCGGCCGCCACCGCATCGGTGGTCTCGGTGCAGGCGCAGAACACGCCCTGCACGCGCCCGTCGTCGCCGCGCACCGGCGTGGCCGAGAACGTGAAGTGCGCCGGCTGCAAGCGGCCGTCGCGCTGCAGCTGCACCTCGAAGTCGCGCTGGTGCACGCCTTCGCCCGCGAAGGCCCGCTCGACGATCGGGCCGGCCACCGGCCAGGCATCGGCCCACACTTCGTCGATCGGGCGGCCCAGCGCGGCCGGGTGGCGCTCGCCGAGGATGTCGATGTAGGCATCGTTGTAGAGCAGCGCGCGGCGCGGGCCCCAGGCCACCCACATCGGCTGCCGGGCCGCGAGCATCATCGCGACCAGCGTGCGCAGCGCCGCCGGCCAGTGGCGGGGCTCGCCCGCCAGCCCCGGCCCGCCCTGGCGGGCACGCAACAACGTGGCCACCTCACCCCGTGCGGGCCACATGGTGTCGTTGGAGGCAATGGTCACGGTGCGGGCGGTCTCCGGCGGCTTCCCGGGGATTGCCCGGGGGATTCCAGGCATCCGTGCAATCGGCGCACCCGCGCCTCACTCGGGGTCGTCGTCCACGCCCAGCCAGTGCTCGGCCAGCGCATGGCGCAGGATGTCGGTGCGGCTGCGCAGCTTGAGCTTGTCGAGCGCACTCGCCTTGTAGAACTCGGCCGTCTTCACGCTGATATCCAGCTGTGTGGCCACCTCCTTGTTGCTCTTGCCCCAGGCGATCAGGCGCAGCACCTGTTCCTCGCGCTCGCTCAACGAGGGCTGCGGCGAGCGGGCCGCGTGGTGCTCGGGCTGGCGGAAGGCGCGCGCCACGAGGCCAGCGGCCAGGCTGGGGTCGATGTAGGTGCCGCCCGTGGCCACGGCGCGGATCGCGCCGATCAGCGCTTCCGAGGCCGCCTGCTTGACCACGTAGCCCGACACGCCGGCGCGCAGCATGCGGTTGAGGTAGCCCTGGTCGGCATGGCGGGTCAGCGCGAGCAGGCGCACGGCAGGCGCCTGCTCGTGGATCAGCGCCGCCGCCTGGATGCCATCCATGTCGGGCATCGACACGTCGAGCACCGCCACGTGCGGCCGCAGCTGCAGCGCCTGCGCCACCGCCTCGCGGCCGCTGCGCGCCTGCCCGACCACGCGCATGTCGACCTGCGTCTCGACCAGCAGGGCCAGGCCTTCGCGCAGCACCGTGTGGTCGTCGGCCAGCAGCACCCGCCAGATCGAGCTGACGGCATCCAGAGAGGACATCGGGATTCCCTTCGCGGCACACGGCAAGCGGCCGCGCATCGCGGGGGCAATCGGCGTACCCGCTACTCGGGCGGCCGTGAGCGCGGCGCCGGCCCGCGCTGCAGCCAGGGCCACTGCGCCAGCACATGCGGCGCAGCGGCAGGGCGGCAGCAGCGGCCCGTCAGCTCGCGCAGATCCCCAGGGCTCGGCGGGTCGAAGATCGGCGCGAAGTCGGCAGCGCCCGCAGGCATCGGCGCACCCGCGGTGTGCAGCCGCACCCGCTGCACGGCGGCCGGCAGCAGGCGGTGCAGTTGCACCAGCGATGCACCGGCAGCGGCGGCATCGCTCACGACCACCAGCGCCGGCTTGGCCTGCGCCGGCCCCAGGCCGCGCAGCCGGCGCTCGGCCGTCTCGACCGATTCCAGCCTCGAGGCCTGCCAACCCAGCCGCTTGAGGCGCCGCGCCAGCGCCTCGGCGGCCACGCCGTCGTGGTGCACCAGCCAGGCGGTGGCGCCGTGGGCGCCCTCCACCGCCACCGTGCCGGGCAATTCGTAGCGCACATGCCGCCACTCGAAGCTGAGCAGCATCCCGTGGCCGGGGACAGCCGAGAACTCGATGTCGGCGCCGGTGTGCGGGCAGCGGCCGAGGGCGCGGCGCAGGTGCGCCTGGCCGACGTCGCCTTCCATCGGCATCGGCGCCAGCCACAGGTCCTGCAGCACGCGGTCCACCGTGGCGGCACCGGCCATCAGGCCTGCGCCGCCGGCCTTGATCGTGAGCGCGCAGCGGCCCGGGCGCAGCAGGCGCGGCACCGCATCGATCAGCAGGAAGCCCACGTCCATCGCAGCGATCGCGCCCTCGAACAGCCGCTGCAAGGCTTGGTGCACCGCATCGGGATCGGTCTGCAGGGTCACCGCCGGTGGCCGGCAGTCGAAGGCCACCGGCATCCTGCGGCGCTGCGCGAGCGGCACCACCTGCCGCACGGCTTCGGTGAACAGCTCGCCGAAATCAAACAGCATGCACGTCCCGCCAGTGCTCGAAATGACGCGAGCGCAGCACCACCACCCGCTCCCGCGGCGCCAGTGCGTGCCGCACGCGGGCCATGCCGACGATGGCCGACTCGTGCGCATGGAAGGCCTTCAGCCAGGTCTGCGGATCGGGGCCGGCGCCGAAGGCCACCTCGAGCGCCTCTCGCAGGATCAGCGCGCGCACATGCACGCCCGCGTTCACCGCAATGAACGACACGCCCTCGATCACAGGGCACAGATGAGCATGGGTTTCCATCCCTCAAGCGTGGCATTCGCCATGCGAATGCCGGCCCGGGACGATGCGCGACGCTACCCGGGAAAAGCCTGGGATTGGAGATCAGAAGTCACAGCTCGACGCCAGCGGCGGATCCGCCGCCGGCACGCTGTCGATATACGGCACGCCCAGTTGGCGGAAGCGCTTGACCAGCGCCTGCACTTCGCCGGTGGAGAGCTGCTGGTTGCGCGCATGGAACACCCAGTCGACGTCCTGCTGGTAGGTGCGCGGCGCGGTGTTGCCGGGCAGCAGCCCGCCGGGCGAGAACCAGAGGTTGAAGTTGATCGACATCGGCACGACGGGATAGTTGCGGCCGCCGTGTTCGGCGAGCGGCTCGCCATCGAGGAACCAGCGCGTGCGGCCGCCGGTGGCCTGCATCAACAGCAGATGCCAGCCATCGACCGAGCGGAAGGCCTGCAGCGGCTGGTTGTAGGCCGTCCATGGCTGCAGCCGCACGGTCTGCCAGCTCACGCCGTAGAGCCGGGTGCGTGCATCGCCCCAGCCGCCGTTGGGCAGGTATTCCCAGTCGAGCTCGCTGTATTCGGGGTCGAAGTCGAAGCGCAGCGGGCTCACCGCATAGAAGGTCTGCACCACCACGTCGCCATCCGGGCCCTCGGCCGGCGCATCGCTGAAGCGCACCCGGGCCGCATAGGTGCCTTCGAGGAACTTGCGCGCCTGGCACAGCTGCGCCTGGCGCGTGCCCTGCGGCGTGCCATCGGTGCGGGCCTGCAGGCGCAGCAGGCGGTTGCCGCGCTGCTGCGGATCGTCGACGAGGCTCACGCCGTCGGTGCTCCACGAGGCGCCTTCGATGCCGGGGTGGCCGGGCTGGCTGCGCACGATCCAGCCGGCCTTCGCGAGCTCGGCCCCATCGACTTGGCTGAAGTCGTCGAAGAACAGGCCTTCATCGGCCTGCACTGCGAGCGGCAGGCACACGGCCAGCGCGGCGAAGCGCTTCATGCCTCGGCAGGCTGCGTGCCGACCTCGGGCGCCTGGGCCTCGCTGCCGGGAATCGGCACGAAGCGCGACAGCACCAGCACCGGTATCGCCGACAGCAGCACCCACAGGAAGAAGCGCTCGTAGCCCAGCGCCGTCTGGATGTCGCCGCTGATCGACTTGAACAGCACCATGCCGAGCTGCATCACGCCGGTGCCCAGCGCGTAGTGCGCGGTCTGGTACTTGCCGACTGCCACCACCTGCATGATGAACAGGATCACGCCGACGAAGCCGAAGCCGTAGCCGAACATCTCGACGCCCAGCGCGGCCGAGATCACCGGCAGGCTGCTGGGCGTGGCCACCGCGAGGAAGTAGAACGCGGCGTTGGGCAGGTTGAGCGCGAGGATCAGGAACAGCATCGCGCGCTTCAGGCCTAGCCACGAGGTGAAGTAGCCGCCCAGCACGCTGCCGACCAGGAAGGCCGCGGTGCCCACGCTGCCGTAGACCACGCCGACCTCGTCGGTCGACAGGCCGAGGCCGCCCGCGTTGCGCGCCTCGCGCAGGAACAGCGGGCCGATGGTCTGGATCTGGCCTTCGCCGGCGCGGAACAGCACGATGAACAGGATGGCGAGCCAGATGCCGGGCTTGCGGAAGAAGTCGACGATCACGTCGCGCGAGGTGTCCACCAGGTCGGCGCCCTTGGGCCGCTCGGGGTTGTTCACCGGCGGCAGCGCCCACAGGTGGTACAGCGCCAGCGCCGCCATCATCAGCCCGAGCAGGCCGAAGATCACGGTCCATGCATTGGCCACGCCGATGCGCTTTTCGAGCATGCCGGCGAGGATGACGAGGCCGCCGAGCGAGATGAACTTGGCCGCGTTGAAGAACGCGCCCTGCCAGCCGGCATAGGCCGCCTGCTGCCTGTTGCTGAGGCTGGCGATGTAGAGGCCGTCGGCCGCGATGTCGTGCGTGGCCGAGGCCAGCGACACCAGCGCGAGCACCGCGATCGCGATCGCGAAGTACGCAGGCAGCTGCAGCGCCAGCGCCACGCTGCCGAGCGCGCCGGCACCGACGAGCTGGAAGGCCACCACCAGCGCCTTCTTGCTGCGCGCCATCTCGAGCAGCGGGCTCCACAGCGGCTTGAACACCCACGCGAAGCCGAGCAGGCCGGTCCAGCGCGCGATGGTGTCGTTGGACTCGCCCAGGCTCTTGAACATCAGCCCCGCGATCAGCGCGACGGTGTAGAAGGGCAGCCCCTCGGCGAAGTACAGGGTGGGCACCCAGAACATCGGCGAGCGGCGCGCAGTGGTTTCGTCGCGGTGCATGGCGGCTCCTGTGGAATCGCGGTGGAAGGCGGCCTGCTCAGGCGGGCGCGTGCAGCGTGACCGGCAGACGGCCCGCGGCGCTGGCGCGGCCTTCGAGCCAAGCGCGCACGGCCTCGAGCGCGCCGGGCCCATGGCCCCAGCTCACCAGCGCCGGCGCGGCCACGTCGCCCACCTGGTAGGGGTTCCACAAGGCCAGGTGCAGGTCGGGCCGCCAGCCGCGCGCCGCCTCGCCATAGTGCTCGCGGCGGTTGGACAGCAGCACGTTGACACGGTCGTCGTCCGGCACGTCGCGCCAGTCGAGTTCGTCGAGGTCGTCCAGCAGCACGACGGCCACGTCGCCGAACCCGGCGAACACCGCGGCCGCCTGCTCGCCGGTCAGGCCGGCCTCCGAGACGCCGTCGCTCGGCACCCCGCGCTGCGTGAACACGCGCAGCCGCGCATCGCGCTGCGGCGGCCGCGCATCGCCCACGCAGCACAGGCCCAGGGCCCAGGCGCGGCGCATCAGCGCTTCGTCGTCATCGTGCTGCTCGCGGGCATAGGCGCCGGGCTGCACCGGGTAGCGGGCGGCCAGCGCATCGAGCCGCGTGCGGGCGCGCTGCACCTGCGGCCGGGTCAGCGCGCCGCTGGCCAGCGCCGCCTCGATCGAGCGGATGGCGGCGAGCTGCTCCTGCTGCGTGCCCAGCGCCATCACCATGTCGGCGCCGGCCTTCAGCGCCAGCACCGCGGCGCGGTCGTGGCCGTAGCGGTCGTGGATGGCCTTCATCACCAGCGAGTCGGTGATCACCACGCCGTCGTAGCCCCAGTCGTCGCGCAGCAGCTGGCCCAGCACGTGGCGCGAGAGCGTGGCCGGATGCTCGGCATCGAGCTGCGGGTAGACGATGTGCGCGGTCATCATCGCGGGCGCCTCGCGGCGCAGCGCGCGGAACGGCGCGAGCTCCAGCGCCTCGAGCGCGGCCAGCGGCTTGTCGACCACCGGCAGGTCGCGGTGCGAATCGACATGCGTGTCGCCATGGCCGGGAAAGTGCTTGACGCAGCAGGCCACGCCTTCGCGCAGCGCGCCGCGCATCCAGGCGCCGGCCAGGCGCGCGACCTCGGCCGGGTCTTCCGAGAAGCTGCGCTCGGCGATCACCGGATTGGCCGGGTTGTTGTTGACGTCGAGCACCGGCGCGAAGTTCCAGTTGATGCCCAGGCTGCGCAGTCCGCGCGACACGGCCGCGCCCACCTGCTCGGCCAGCGCCGCGTCGCCGGCGGCGCCGAGCGACATCGCGGCCGGCGGCTGCGGCAGGAAGGTGGCGCGCACCACCGAGCCGCCTTCCTGGTCGAGCCCGATCAGCGCATGCGGGCCCATCACCTCGCGCAGCTCGGCGGTGAGCCGGCGCACCTCGGCCTCGGTGCCGAGGTTCCAGCGGAACAGGCACACCGCGCGGATGCGGTGCTCGCGCAGGAAGGCCGCTTCCTCGGGCAGCAATGCCTTGCCCTGCAGGTTGACCATCACCAGCTGGCCGGCGTGGAAGTCTTCGGTGTGCTCGTCGGGCGTCGTCATGGCATCGGCCTCAATGGGTGCGGGTGACCTTGGCGAGATGCCGCGGCTTGTCGGGGTCGGCGCCGCGGGCGCGGGCCAGTGTCTCGACCATCGGGTAGAAGCTCTGGATCGCGCTGACCGGGTCGAGGTCTTCGCTGTCGGTGCCGGCCAGCGGCAGCTCGCTGCCGGGCGTGCCGGCGGGCGCGGCCAGCAGCACGCGCGCGCCGCGCTGCCGCATCTCGTCGGCCAGCGCGAGCAGGCCGGCCTGCGCCGGGCCGTGCGGCGCGAACACCAGCAGCGGATAGCCCTCGTCGACCAGCGCCATCGGCCCGTGCTTGACCTCGGCGCCCGAGAAGGCCTCGGCCTGGATGCCGCACACCTCCTTGAACTTCAGCGCCGCCTCCATCGCGATGGCGAGGCCGGTGCCGCGGCCGATCACGAAGAGCTTGTCGGCATCGCACAGCGCCTCGACCGCCGCATCCCAATGCAGTTGCGCGGCGCGCTCGAGCACCTGCGGCAGGCGCTGCAGCGCGGCCTGGAGCTCACTGTCGCCCTGCCATTCGGCGACGAAGCGCGCGCCGGCCACCAGCTGCGCGATGTAGCTCTTGGTGGCCGCCACGCTCTGCTCCACGCCCGCATGCAGCGGCAGGCACCATTGCGCGGCCTGCGCCAGCGGCGAGGCGGCATCGTTGACGAAGGCGACCGTGCGTGCGCCGCCGGCGCGGAAGAAGCGGGTGGGCGCCACGAGGTCGGGGCTCTGGCCCGATTGCGAGAAGGCCAGCGACACCAGCCCCTCGCACTGCAGGCGCGACTGGTACAGCGTGATCAGCGACATCGGCAGCGAGGTGACCAGCCGGCCCAGCCGCGCCATCACCAGGTAGGCCATGTAGTGGGCGGCATGGTCGGAGCTGCCGCGCGCCACCGTGAGCATGGACTGCGGCGGCTGCGCGCGCAGCGTGCGGCCGAGCTCGGAATAGGCATCGGCATCGTGGGCGAGCAGGCGGGCCACGGCGTCGGGCGCCTGCCGCGCCTCGTCAAGCATTCGCGAGGTCAATCTCTTCTCCTTCGACGATCACGCGCTCCAGCTGCAGGTCGCGATCGAGGATGACGATGTCGGCCGAGGCACCGGGCTGCAGCCGGCCGCGGTCGTTGAGGCCGAGGTAGTCGGCGGCATGGGTGGCAACGCGGCGCGACGCGTCGTCGAGCGTGAGGCCCAGGCTCACGAGGTTGCGCAGCGCCTGGTCCATCGTGAGCGTGCTGCCGGCCAGCGTGCCGTCGGCCAGGCGCACGCCGCCCAGGCACTTGGTGACCACGTGGCGGCCGAGGCGGTATTCGCCGTCGGGCATGCCGGCGGCGGCGGTGGAATCGGTGACGCAGTAGAGGCACGGAATCGCCCGCAGCGCGACGCGGATCGCGCCGGGGTGCACGTGCAGCAGGTCGGGGATGATCTCCGAGTAGCGCGCATGCGCCAGCGCGGCGCCGGCCATGCCGGGCGCGCGGTGGTGCAGCCCGGTCATCGCGTTGAACAGGTGGGTGAAGCCGCCGGCGCCCTGCGTGAGCGCGGCCACGCCGTCTTCGTAGCTGCCGGCCGAGTGGCCGATCTGCACCTGGAAGCCGGCCGCGCGCAGCGGGCCGATCAGCTCCAGGTTGCCCGGCACCTCGGGCGCCAGCGTGATCAGGCGGATCGGCGCGAGCGCATGCAGCGCGGTGATCTCGCTCACCGAGGTGGGCCGCGCGAAGTCGGGCTGCGCGCCGAGCTTGCCGGGGTTGATGTAGGGGCCTTCGAGGTGCACGCCCAGCACGCGCGCGGTGCCGGCCGGCCGCGCCTCGCAGGCCGGGCCCAGCGCGGCCATCGCGGCCTGGATCTCGGGCAGCGGCGCGGTCATGGTGGTGGCCAGCAGCGAGGTGGTGCCGTGGCGCACGTGCATGCCGGCGATGCGGCGGATGGCGTCGCCCGCCTCCATGGTGTCGGCGCCGCCGCCGCCGTGCACGTGCAGGTCGATGAAGCCGGGCAGCACGATGCGCCCGGCCTGCTGGCGCGCCTCGTCGATCGCGACCGGGCGGCCTTCGATGCGCAGCACGCGGCCCGCCTGGTGCACCAGCCGGCCCTGCACGAAGCCCTGCGGTGTGAGGATGTGCCCCTCGATCGGGGCGGAGATGTCGGTCATGGATGGGTCTTGAAGATCATGCGGCCACCGTGCTCTCGCGCTTCATCTCGGCGACGAAGCCGTAGTAGTCGCTGCGGCAGTAGGAATGGGTCAGCTCCACCGGTTGCCCGGACTCCAGGTAGCCGACGCGGGTGATGAACAGCACCGCCTGGCCCCTGGGGATTTCGAGCCGATCGGCGAGCTGAGGTTCGGCGTTGAGCGCGCGGATGTGCTGCAGCGCCCGCACCGGCGCCTTGCCGCGCAGCGCGAGGTAGGCATACAGCGAGGCATCCACCTGCTGCGGGTCGGGCAGGATGTGCTCGGGCATCACGGTGACTTCATACGCCATCACCACCTCGTCGGCCAGGCGCAGGCGCTCCAGCCGCACCACGCGCGCGCCGGTGGACAAGCCGAGGCTCAGCTGCTCGTCGGGCGCGGCCGCGGTGATGCCGCGCGACAGCCAGCGCGACGACGGCGTGAAGCCGCGCTGGTGCAGCTCCTCTGAGAAGCTGGTCAGGCGCGTGAGCGGCTGCTCGAGCTTGGGCGCGATGTAGTTGCCCGAGCCGCGCTTGCGCACCACCAGGCCCTGCTCCACCAGCTGGTCGATCGCCTTGCGCGCGGTCACGCGCGAGAGCTTCAGCGATTCGGACAGCACGCGCTCGGAAGGCAGCGCCTCGTCGGATTGGTAGCGGCCATCGCGGATGGCCTGCGCGATCTTCTGTGCGAGCTGCATGTACAGCGGCGAGGCCGCGCGCACGTCGGCGCGGAAGTCGAACGGCAGCCGTTTCATCGGGCCGCCTCGACGAGCGCGCGGCGGACCAGGTAGAGCGCGCCATCGGCCGAGTCGCCGGCGGCTTCGACGCAGCGCGCCAGCAGCGCCGGTGCGAAACGCGGCTGCAGCCGCTGGCCCACGCTGCCGGTCACGACCATCGGCAGCGCAGCCTCGGGGTCGAGCGCCTGCGCCACCTGCGACAGCGCCTGCACCGCCTCGTCGATCAGCGCGGCGGCGGCCGGATCGGCGGCCTCGCAGTCGAACACCAGCGGCGCGAGCTGCGCATAGGCGGCCTGGCCGGCCTGCTCGCCCCAGGCCAGCATCGCGTCGCGCGTGTGGCCGATCTGCGCCCACACGGCGCGGGCCAGCGCGCCCTCGGGCGCCCGCCCGTCGAGCGCATGGTGGGCCCGCTGCACCGCGCGCTGGCCCAGCCATGCGCCGCTGCCTTCGTCGCCGATACCGAAGCCCCAGCCGCTGACGGTGACGCGCCGGCCATCGCGCCGCAGCGCTTCGCCGATGCTGCCGGTGCCGGCGGCCACCACCGCGCCGGGCTGGCCGCGGTGGGCGCCGAACAGCGTGGTGGCGCCGTCGTCGTCGAGCACCAGGTGCGCGAAGCGCGGTGCCGCCTCGAGAAAGCCCTCGCGGCGCGACGGCACGTGCACGCCCGACAGGCCCAGCCCCATCGCGCATTCACCCGGTGCCGCAGGCACCAGCCCGGCCTGCTGGAAGGCCCGGGCCACCGCCTGCAGCACATGCGACCACGCCTGCCCGATGCCCTGCCCGAGCGCCGAAGGCCCCGCCTCGCCGCTGCCGAGCACCACGCCGTCCAGCGTGGCCAGCCGGGCCCGGGTGCCGGTGCCTCCCCCATCGACGCCGATGATGTAACGGATGTCCACGTTGTTCGCGCCTTGCCTCGTCAGACTGTCGACTGGAATGATACCAGTATGGTACCAGAAATACCAGCAGCGCAATGGCGCACTCTGCCTGGGCGGTGGCAGCGTTGATAGGCGGATGGTGTCGTCGTGTTCATCGGGCGCTGACGGCCCACTTTAATACCAGTTCGAGACCATATGGCGCCATCAGGGTCTCGCGTGCGGCACACAATGCAGCGCGATTGAACCTCCTTTTCGTTCGCAGGAATACACCGCCATCACGAGAGGGATGCGATGCTGATCAGGCCGCTCGGCGACAGGGAGAACCAGCGCAGCGCCATGCCCGCCGCCGGCGAGCGCGGCGAGGCGCGCCTGGTCGCGCAGGTGGCCGCGGGCGACGGCGCGGCGTTCGAGGCGCTGTACCGCCTCTACCACCCGCGGCTCACCCGCTTTCTCGAGCGCATGACGCGCCGGCCCGGCCTGGTGGAGGAGCTGTTGAACGACACGATGATGGTGGTGTGGAACCATGCGGCGCGCTACAACGGCCGCAGCAAGGTCTCGACCTGGGTGTTCGGCATCGCCTACCGCAAGGCGCTGAAGGGGCTGGCCCAGCTCGACGAGGCGGTGGACGACGCCGGCGCCGAGCAGCGCATCGACACCGCGCCCGGCCCCGAGCAGCAGATCGGCCAGCAGCAGCTGCGCGGGCTGCTGGCGCAGGCGATGGGCAGCCTCTCGGCCGAGCATCGCGCGGTGGTCGACCTCACCTACTTCCACGGCATCGGCTACCGCGAGATCGCCGAGATCGTCGACTGCCCGGTCGACACGGTGAAGACACGCATGTTCCACGCCCGGCGGCGGCTGAAGGCGCTGTTCGCCGGCCGGCTGGACGACTGGCTGTGAGGTGAGCCGATGAGCCGCAGGGCCGTTCCCAAGGCGAATTCCGGAGTGCGCAGCACGGAGGATGTCCGATGAGCGCCCGCATTCTTCCGATCGATCCCGATGCGCACCAGGCCATCCAGGCCCTGCTGCCCTGGTACCTGATGCAGACGCTGGAGGCCGACGAGGCCGAGCGCGTGCGCGCCCACCTGGCCGACTGCCCGCGCTGCCAGGCCGAGCTGGCCTTCGAACGCCAGCTGCAGGCCGCCAATGCGCTGCCGGGCGAGGCGTCCACCGACTTGGAGCAGGGGCTGGCGGCCATGCGCCAGCGCATCCGCCAGGCCCCGCCCGCGCACCGGCCGGCGAGCCGCTGGCGCCGCCTGCTGCAGGGCTGGCAGGCCGGCGCGCCGTGGCTGCGCTGGGCGGTGGCGCTGCAGTGTGCCGCGCTGCTGGGCCTGGGCACCGCGCTGCTGCACACGCAGTTCGCGGCGGATGCGAGCTACCGCGCGCTGGGCAGCGCCAACCCGGCGGCAGCCGGCAACCTGCTGGTGCGCTTCAGGCCCGAGGCGAGCGAGCGCGAGCTGCGGCAGGCGCTGCAGGACAGCGGCGCGCGCCTGGTCGACGGCCCCACCGTCACCGGTGCCTACCTGCTGCACGTGCCGCCGGCACAGCAGGCCGAGGCCTTGCGGCGCCTAAGGGCGCATGCCGCGGTGGTGCTGGCCGAATCGCTGGAGACCGGGGGCACCCGATGAGGGCCGGCCTCCGCCTTGCCATGTGGGCCTACGCCGTGATGTGCCTGCTGCTGGCCGCGCTGCCAGCCCGGGCCGGCGAGGCGCAGGGCGACGAGGCGCCGCAGATCCTCGTGCTGCTGCACATGCCGCCGCCGCACTTCCGCGCCGACCGCGACTATGCCGGCGCCTACGGCGATGCGGCCAGCCGTAGCGCGCTGCGCCGCACGGCCGCGCAGATCGCGCGCGCCCATGGCCTGGCGCTGGTCAGCGACTGGCCGATGCCGCTGCTCGGCGTCGACTGCTACGTGATGGCGCTGCCGCCGGGGCTGACGCACGAGGCCGTGGCACAGGCGCTCAGCGCCGATGCGCGCGTGGCCTGGACGCAGCCGATGAACCGCTTCCGCGCGCAGGGCCAGGCCACCCACGACGATCCGCTCTACACGGCCCAGCCGGCCGCCGAGGCCTGGCACCTGGCCGAGCTGCACCAGCTCGCCACCGGGCGCGACGTCAGCATTGCGGTGATCGACAGCGGCGTCGACGCGCATCATCCCGACCTGCAGGACCGCCTCGGCTGGAACGAGAACTTCGTCGACCGGCGCAACACGCCGCCCGAAGCGCACGGCACCGGGGTGGCCGGCATCATCGGCGCCCGCGCCGACAACCGCCTGGGCATCGCCGGCATCGCGCCGCAGGCCCGGCTGATGGCGCTGCGCGCCTGCTGGCAGCAGGCCGAGGCCGACACGCGCTGCAACAGCCTCACGCTGGCGCAGGCGCTGCAGTTCGCGGTGCTGCACCAAGCGCAGGTGATCAACCTCAGCCTCACCGGCCCGCCCGACCGCCTGCTCGACAGGCTGCTCGATGCCGCGCTGCAACGCGGCATCACGGTGATCTCGGCCGCCGACCGGGCCCAGCCCGACGGCGGCTTTCCCGCATCGCACGCCGGCGTGATCGCGGTGGTCGACGACGGTCCGGGGCCCATGCCGCCCCAGGCGCTGCAGGCCCCTGGCCGCGACGTGCCGACCACGCTGCCGGGCGGGCGCTGGAGCCTGGTGTCGGGCGCGTCGTATGCGGCGGCGCACGTGGCCGGCCTGTTCGCGCTGATGCGCGAGCTGCAGCAGGCCCCGCCGGCCACCGCCATGCTGGTGCGCGCGGCCGCCGGTGGCATCGATGCCTGCGCGACGCTGGCCCGGCTGCGCGGGCCCTGCGCATGCGCCTGCAGCGCGGCAGGCACCACGGCGGCCTTGCTGCCGTAAGCCGGTGCACCGCCGTCGCCCCACCGCGCCCGGCGCCTTGATGGCCATGGCCGCCGCACTGGTCATTCCCGGCAGCGCCAGCGCGCAATGGAGCGGCAGCCTGCGGCTCGAATCGGACCATCGCTTCCGCGGCACCACGCTGAGCGACGGGCAACCCGCCTGGCGGCTGAGCGCGGCCTACGATCACTGGAGCGGCGCCTATGCCGGCGCCTCGCTCGCCGAGGTGCGGCTGCAGCCCGGGCGACGATCTGCGCAGTGGCTGGCCTATGCCGGGTTCGCGCAGCGCAGCAGCGACCGCCTGGCCTGGGAGCTCGGCGCCACCCGTGCGCATTTCACCGGCGATGCCGACTACGACTACGGCGAGCTCTATGCCGGCCTGATCGGCCAGCGCTGGAACCTGCGGCTCTACCACGCGCCCGACTACTTCGGCCGCGGCCTCCGCACGCTGTATGCCGAGGCCAACGGCGGCGCGCCGCTGGCGGGCCCCTGGCGCTGGTTCGCGCACGTGGGCACGCTGCATGCGCCCGGCAGCACCGCCGCCTACGACGAGCGCCGATGGCGTGCCGATGCCCGCATCGGGCTTGCCATCGAATGGCGCGAACTCGAGCTGCAGGCCGCCTGGGTCGGTGCGCAGCGAGGCACCGGCCACGCGGCCCCCTCGGCCTATGCGAGCACGCCGGCGCCACGCCGCAGCACCTGGATGCTGAGCGCCACGCTCCTCTTCTGATCCGATGAACCGCAGCCGCCTGCGGCGGCATTCACAGGCCCTGCACACGGAGGACCATGATGAATGCTTCCCGACGACCCCTGACGCGCAAGGCCCGCGCATGGCTTGGCGCCCTGCTGACCGGCAGCCTGCTGATCGCCTGCGGCGGCGGTGGTGACGACAACTCCGGCTACGGTGGAGGAGGCGGCGGCGGTGGTGGTGGTGGCAGCCACGGCGGCACCTACTACACGATGACCGCGCTGGTGTCCGATGGCAGCACCACGCCGCACACCGACACCCACCTCGTCAACGGCTGGGGCGTGGCCTTCAACCCCAACGGCTATGTCTGGGTGGCCAATGCCGAGACCTCGACCTCGACGCTGTACGACGGCAACGGCGTGCCGCAATCGCTGGTGGTGAGCATTCCCGACGGCACGGCCGGCCCCGCCAACCCGACCGGCATCGTCTACAACGGCAGCAGCGATTTCGTCGTCTCCCAGGGCGGCCTGAGCGGTGCCGCGCCCTTCGTCTTCGTCGGCGAGGCCGGCACGCTCTCGGGCTGGGCGCCGGGCGTCAACCTCAATGCCGCCATCACGGTCTACGACGGCTCGGCCAGCGGCACCTCGTACAAGGGCCTCGCGCTCGCGCAGCAGGCCGGTGCCAACTTCCTCTACGCCACCGACTTCCACAACGGCCGCGTCGACGTGTTCGACCGCAGCTTCGCGAAGGTCAGCGCGGCCGGCGGCTTCAGCGACCCGGGGCTGCCCGCAGGCTACGCGCCTTTCGGCATCCAGGCCATCGGCGGCAAGATCTACGTCGCCTTCGCGAAGCAGGACGCCACCGCGAGCGACGAGGTCACCGGCGCCGGGCTGGGCATCGTCGACGTGTTCGACACCTCGGGCACGCTGCTGCAGCGCCTGGTGACCGACGGGCCGCTGAATGCGCCCTGGGGCATCGCGATGGCGCCGGCCAACTTCGGGCCGTTCAGCAGTGCGCTGCTGGTCGGCAACTTCGGCGACGGCAAGATCAACGCCTTCAACCCGAGCACCGGCGCCCACCTGGGCACCTTGAGCGACGCCAACGGATCGCCTATCGTCATCGACGGGCTGTGGGGCATCGCGTTCGGCAACGGCATCAACAGCCAGCCCACCAACACGCTGTTCTTCGCGGCCGGCCCGAACGACGAGACGCATGGGCTCTACGGCCGCATCGACGTGCATTGAGGAGGACGCGATGAGCTACAGGCTTCATGCATGCACGCTGGCCGCAGCGCTGCTGCTCGCCCCGCCCGCCTGGGCCGCAGGCGGCGGCGGTGGTGGTGGCAGCGGCGGCAGCGCGGGCGCCCCGCAGGCCGCGGCCGATCCGGAATACGTGGCCGGGGAAGCGGCCGTGAAGAAGAAGGACTGGCCGCAGGTCATCGCCCACATGTCGTCCGTGCTGCTGCACGACGACCGCAACGCCAACGCCTGGAACTACATGGGCTACGCCTACCGCCAGATGGGCGACATGGACAACTCGTTCAGGCACTACGAGAAGGCGCTGCAGCTCAACCCGAAGCACCGCGGCGCGCACGAATACCTGGGCGAGGCCTACCTGCAGGTGGGGCAGCTGGCCAAGGCCGAGGAACACCTGAAGGTGCTGGACAAGCTGTGCTGGCTGCCTTGCGAGGAGTACAGCGAACTGAAGGAGAAGATCCAGGACTACCGGCGGGAACATCCGCAGTGAGAAAGGCTGAGCGCATGTGAGAATCGACCGGCCTCGCCGTTCACGATCTCCATGCCTCGCAAGTCGATCAGGCCCTCGAACACGCCAAAGGAGCCCGCCAACCCGGTGCCGGAGGGCATGATCGACGTGCCCGAGGGCTACGCGGTCTGGTTGCGCGACCTGAAGGGCCGCATCCATGCGGCCCAGCAACGGGCGGCACTCGCGGTGAACCAGGAACTGGTGCTGCTGTACTGGCAGATCGGCCGGGACATCCTCGCCCGCCAGTCGGCGCAGGGCTGGGGTGCCAAGGTGATCGACCGGCTGGCGCATGACCTGCGCAGCTCATTCCCGGAGCTCAAGGGCTTTTCCCGTGCGAACCTGATGTACATGCGCGCGTTTGCCCAAGCCTGGCAGAACGCCGAAATCGTCCAACAGCTTGTTGGACGATTGCCCTGGGGGCACAACCTCGTGCTGCTCACGAAGCTGAAGGACGAGCAGATGCGAGCCAGGTATGCCATGCCGGCCAGCTCGGCTTCTACCTCAGCGCGGTCGATGCCCAGGTGAAGACGGACCGCGACGGCCCGACGATCGGCCTGCTGCTCTGCCGCACGAAGAACAGGGTGGTGGCCGAATATGCGTTGCGCAACACCACCCAGCCGATCGGCGTTGCCGAATACCAACTCGTGGAATCGCTGCCACCCGACCTCGAGACCAGCCTTCCGAGCATCGACCAGATCGAACGCGAGCTTGGCGCATGGGACACCGGCACAGGCGGAGATGAAGCAACATGAACCGCCGGTAAGCATTGGTGAGGTCTGCGCCCACCGTGTATGCCCTGTCAGCGATCCTGCGGCGTTCATCGTTGAGTCGGTCTCCATTCCCGACGGCAGACCATCATGAGGCTCGACAAATGGCTGGGCGGTGCCGCGCTGCTGGCATTGGCGTCTTGTGCAGCAACACCCCCAGCCACCCCCTCGCAGCAACCTGCGACCGCCTCCTCCCACGTCTCCCCGTATGAGGTCGCCTGGCTCGACCGCCTGAGCTGGGGCGCCTCCACCAGTTCGGCGCAGGAGCTGCACCGCCTGGGACGCGAGGCCTGGCTGCAGCGCCAGCTGCACCCCTCCGCGACCACCGCCCTGCCCGCGCCCGTGCAGGCCCAGATCGACGCGATGACGATCACCCGCACGCCGATGATCGAGCTGGTGCGCACGATGGAAAACCAGCGCCGCGAAGCCAACGCGATCGCCGACGATGCGCAGAAGCAGGCCGCGCACCAGGCCTACCAGCAGGAGATGAACCGCCTCGCACGCGAGGCCGCGTCGCGCATGCTGCTGCGCGACCTCTATGCGCCCGACCAGCTGCGCGAGCAGATGGCGTGGTTCTGGTTCAACCACTTCAACGTCCATCAGCACAAGCATGCGCTGCGCGCGATGGTGGGCGACTACGAAGAACAGCTGCGCACCCACGCGCTCGGCCGCTTCCGCGACCTGCTGCAAGCCTCGGCCTTCCATCCGGCGATGCTGCTCTACCTCGACAACGCACAGAACGCATCAGCCCGCATCAACGAGAACTACGCCCGCGAGCTGCTGGAGCTGCACACGCTGGGCGTCGACGGCGGCTACACGCAGCGCGACGTGCAGGAGCTGGCCCGCGTGCTCACCGGCCTGGGCGTCCGCCTCGACGACGAGCCGCGCCACCTGAAGCCGGCGCTGCAGCCCTACTACGTGCAGCGCGGGCTGGTCGAGTTCAACCCGGCGCGGCACGACTTCGGCGACAAGCAGCTGCTGGGGCAGACGATCCGCGGCAGCGGCATCGGCGAGATCGAGCAGGTGCTGGACCGGCTGGCGCGCCATCCGTCGACCGCCCGCTTCGTCAGCCGCAAGCTCGCGCAGTATTTCGTGGCCGACGCGCCGCCGCCGGCATTGGTCGAGCGCATGGCACAGCGCTTCCTGCAGACCGACGGCCGCATCGACGAAGTGCTGAAGACGATGATCGAATCGCCGGAGTTCAACGCCTCGCTCGGCCGCAAGTTCAAGGATCCGATGCACTACGTGGTCTCGGCGGTGCGGCTCGCGTATGACGACAAGCCCATCCTCAACACCGGCCCGATGCTCAACTGGCTCAATCGCCTCGGCGAAATGCCGTACAACCGGCAGACGCCCGACGGCTATCCGCTCGACGAAACCGGCTGGGCCGCGCCGGGCCAGATGAACACGCGCTTCGAGATCGCGCGTGCGGTGGGCGGCGGCGCAGCCGGGTTGTTCAAGAGCGAAGGCATGGCGCCGGTGGAGCGGCCGGCCTTCCCGCAGTTGGTCAACCCGCTGTTTTACGACGCGATCGCGGTGCGCCTCGCACCTGCCACGCGGCAGGCGCTCGACCAGGCCACCTCGCCGCAGGAATGGAACGCCTTCCTGCTGGCCTCGCCGGAATTCATGCACCGCTGACCAGGGAGTTCGAGATGCAACGACGCACCCTCCTCCGCCATGCGCTCGCGGCCGCCCCGCTGGCGCTGGCCGGCACGCGGCTGTGGGCCGCCCCCGCCGCCGGCGACAGCCGTTTCCTGCTGGTGTTCCTGCGCGGCGGCTACGACGCGGCCAACCTGCTGGTGCCGCATGCGAGCCCGTTCTACTACGAGGCGCGGCCCAACATCGCGATCGCGCGGCCGGGCAGCGGCGCCAATGCCGCGCTCGAGCTCGACGCCCAATGGGGCCTCGCGCCGGCGCTGGCCGACAGCGTTTATCCGCTGTACCAGCGCGGGCAGGCGGCCTTCATCCCGTTCGCCGGCACCGACGACACCTCGCGCAGCCACTTCGAAACGCAGGACCGCATTGAGCTCGGCACCGGCCCGGCGCAGCAGAACTTCGGCAGCGGCTTCCTCAACCGGCTCGCGGCCGAGCTCAACCGCGGCGGCAGCGCGTCGAAGCTGGCGGCGCTGTCGTTCACCGACCAGCTGCCGCTGGCCTTCCGCGGGCCGCAGCAGGTGGCCAACCAGTCATTGCGCAGCGTCGGCAAGCCGGGCGTCGATGCGCGGCAGGCCGGCATCATCGAGCGCATGTATGCGGGCACCTCGCTGGCCGGCGCGGTGAGCGGCGGCTTCGAGGTGCGCAACGAGGTCTCGCGCGAGATGATCGGCGAGATGGAGGCGGCCAATCGCAATGCGATCAACACCAAGGGCTTCGAGGCCGAGGCGCGGCGCATCGCGAAGCTGATGCGCGAGCAGGTGCGGCTCGGCTTCATCGACGTGGGCGGCTGGGACACCCACGTGGGCGAAGGCGGCGCCACCGGCGCACTGGCCACCCGGCTCGGCGAGCTGGGCCGCGGCCTGGCCGCCTTTGCCGAAGAGATGGGACCGCAGTGGCAGAACACGGTGGTGATGGTGATCAGCGAGTTCGGCCGCACCTTCCGCGAGAACGGCAACCGCGGCACCGACCACGGCCACGGCAGCGTCTACTGGGCGCTGGGCGGCGCGGTGCGCGGCGGCCGCGTGCTGGGCGACCAGCAGGCGGTGAGCGCCGCCTCGCTGTTCCAGAACCGCGACTATCCGGTGCTCAACGAATACCGGGCGGTGCTGGGCGGCGTCTTCCGGCGGCTCTACGGGCTGGATGCGGCGCAGCTCGGGCGGGTGTTTCCGGGCGTCGCGCCGAAGGACATCGCGCTGGTCTGAGGCAGCCGAGGCCTCAGGCGACGGCCCACATGCAGACGGCACACCCGGCCATCACCGCCGTGGCCGTCCAGCCGAGCAGCTTGAGCCGGCCCGAGACCACCAGCGGGCCCATCACGCTGCGCCGGCTGGCCACGAGCATCACCGCGGCGAGGATCGGCATCGCGATCACGCCGTTGATCACCGAAGTCCAGTACAGCGCCTTCATCGGGTTGATGTCGGCGAAGTTCATTGCCACCCCGGCCAGCGTGGCCACCGCGATCACCGCGTAGAAGCGCGCCGCGCTGGCCGGCTTGCGCTCCAGGCCCCATTTCCACTGCATGGTCTCGGCCACGCCATAGGCCGCGCTGCCGGCCAGCACGGGCACCGCGAGCAAGCCGGTGCCGATGATGCCGATCGAGAACACCGCGGCCGCCAGGTGGCCGGCCACCGGCACCAGCGCCTGCGCCGCCTGCGCCGCGCTCGACACATCGTGCACGCCATGGGCATGCAGTGTCACGGCGGCCGTCAGCACCACGAAGAAGGCCACGATGTTGGAGGCCGCCATGCCGATGTAGGTGTCGACCTTCACGCGGTCGAGTTGCACCCGCGCCTGGCTGGGCGCGCGGCGCAGCGGCTTCTCACCCGGCGCCGCCTGCTGTTCCTCGACCTCCTGCGACGCCTGCCAGAAGAAGAGATAAGGGCTGATCGTGGTGCCCAGCACCGCGACCACGGCGGTCACACCATCGCGCGTGGGCGGGATGGCGGGCACCACCGAATGCACCAGCACGGTGGCCCACGGGATCTTCACCGCCAGCACGGTGCCCACGTAGGCCAGCAGCGCGAGCGTCAACCATTTGAGCAGCGACACATAGCGGGTGTAGGGCACGAACACCTGCAGCACCAGCGACAGCAGACCGAAGGCCGCCGTCCATGCCACCGTGGGGCCGCCGGCGAGCATCTGGGCCGAGGCGCCCATCGCGCCCAGGTCGGCGCCGATGTTGATGATGTTGGCCACCAGCAGCGCCAGCACCATCGGCAGCAGCAGCCAGCGCGGGCACAGCTGGCGCAGGTTGGCCGCCAGCCCCTTGCCGGTGACCCGGCCGATCTGCGCGCAGATGAGCTGCACGGCCACCATCAGCGGATAGGAGTAGAGCATCAGCCACAGCAGGCTGAAGCCGAACTGCGCGCCCACCTGCGAATAGGTGCCGATGCCGCTGGGGTCGTCGTCGGACGCGCCGGTGACCAGGCCCGGCCCCAGGCTCTGCCACCAGCGCCGCTTCGGCGCCGATGCTGAGGAGTCAGTCGACAAGGAAACGGCCTCGCGATGGGCCATGCGCACCTCGATGGAAGCGGCCGAACGCACGGCCCTCGAGCAGCCTTAGGCAGCCGGCGTGCCCGCTTCTCCGGAGGCTCAGCGCGGGCCCAGCCCGCGGTCGAGCGTCGACAGCGAATGCCGGTAGGCCTTGCGCAGGCGGTACAGCTGCGCCGGCCGGTTGGCACGGCCGGTCTCGAGCGCGCCCTCGATCGGCTCCACCATGCCCAGCTCCTCCACCTTGCGGCGGAAGCTCACCTTGTTGATCGGCTCGCCCAGCACCGCCTCGTACACCGCCTGCAGCTGCGGCAGCGTGAAGCTCTCGCCGCACAGGTAGACCGGCAGCGACGAATACTGGCTCTTGGCCCGCACCCGCTCCACCGCCAGCGCAACGATCTCGGCATGGTCGAAGGCCAGCGCCGGCAGCCGGCCCACCGGCAGCACCCTCACACCCGCATCGCCGGCCGGCAGCACCGAAGGAGGCACCAGCGCGTAATAAGCCACGGCCACCGACCAGCCGCGCGGATCGCGTTTCGGACCCGAGAACGTGGCCAGCTGCTCGAGGTAGGGGCTGGTGGTGCCGACCTTTTCCTTCAGCACGCGCGCCGCGGCGTCCCAGGTACTGCCGTCTTCATCGACATGCACATAGCCGCCGGGCAGCGCGAGCGCGCCCTTGTGCGGCTCGCGCTCGCGCTCGTGCAGCAGCACGTGCAGCGCGTTGTCGCGCAGCGTGAGCAGCACCACGTCGACAGTGCAGATGAGGGTAGCGGCGTCTTTTCGCATCGGACCCGGAGCTTAGTGCAGGTGGTGCAGGTGGCCGCCCATCCCTTGGTTCAGGGGGGCGCCGTCCACTTAGTTGCATTTTTGATCTAAGCGTTCTACAGTCCAATCACACCGACGCGAGGAGAACCCTTATGAAGCGCAACATCCAGCTCCTGATCATCGATCCGCAGAACGACTTCTGCGACCTGCCCGAGGCCTACCGCCCGCTCGATCCGCTGAGCGGCAAGCCGGTGGCGCCGGCGCTGCCGGTGGCCGGCGCCCATGCCGACATGCAGCGCCTGGCCCGGTTCATCCGCCAGGGCTCCGATGGCCTTACCGGCATCGCCGTGACGCTCGATTCGCACCACAGGCTGGACATCGCGCACCCCACCTTCTGGCAGCAGGCCGATGGCAGCGCGGTGCTCCCCTTCACCCAGATCACCGCCGCCCAGGCGCGCGCCGGCCAGTACCGGCCGCGCGACCCGGCCGCCCTGCCCCGCACGCTGGCCTACCTCGATGAGCTGGAGGCCCGCGGCCGCTACACGCTGATGGTGTGGCCGGTGCACTGCGAGATCGGCAGCTGGGGCCACAACGTGCATGCCGACGTGCGCGCCGCCTGCAACGCCTGGGAAGACAGCGCGCTCGGCATCGTCGAGATGGTGAGCAAGGGCAGCAACCCCTGGACCGAGCACTACAGCGCGATCCAGGCCGAGGTGCCCGACGCGGCCGACCCCGACACGCAGCTCAACCGCGCGCTGATCCGACGGCTCGACCAGGCCGACCTGATCCTGGTGGCCGGCGAGGCCGGCAGCCACTGCGTGAAGGCCACCACCGAACACATCGCCGACAACCTTTCGGGCCGGCTGGAACGCCTCGTGCTGCTCACCGACTGCATGAGCCCGGTGCCCGGCTTCGAAGCCCAGCAGGAGAGCTTCCTGGCCGACATGCGCAGCCGCGGCGTGCAGCTGGCCACCAGTACCGACGTGCTGCCGCACCTGACCGAGAACGCCCGCCGCTGAACCCGACCGACAACGACAAGACCATCATGCAACCCGTCATCACCAGCCTGCTCGAGACCGACCTGTACAAGTTCACGATGTGGCAGACCATGCTGCACCGGCACCCGCAGACGCAGGCGGAATACACCTTCGTCTGCCGCAACGAGCCCGCCTATCCGCTGGCCGACCTGCTGGCCGACGTGAACGAGCAGCTCGACCACCTCTGCAGCCTGAGCTTCCGGCCCGACGAGCTGGCCTACCTGAAGGGCCTGCGCTTCATCAAGAGCGACTTCGTCGACTTCCTGCGCATCTTCCGCTTCCAGCGCGAGTTCATCAGCGCGCGGGCCAACGGCGCCAGGCTCGAGATCGTGGCCACCGGCCCGCAGGTGCACGTGATGGCCTTCGAGATCTTCGTGCTCGCGATCGTCAACGAGCTGTACTTCCGCCGCTTCGACCAGGAGGCAGCGCTGGTCGAAGGCCGGCGCCGGCTGCAGGCCAAGATCGACCAGCTGCGCGCCTTCGAAGGCAGCGAGCCGGCACGCATCAACCCCTTCGAATTTTTCGACTTCGGCGTTCGCCGCCGCTTCTCGGGCGATTGGCAGCGCGAGGTGGTGAGCACGCTGAAGGCCAAGGTGCCGCAGTTCTTCAAGGGCACCTCCAACGTGCTGCTGGCGCGAGACCTCAACCTCGTGCCCATCGGCACGATGGCGCACGAATACCTGCAGACCTACCAGGCGCTGGGCGTGCGGCTGCGCGACCACCAGAAGGCCGCGCTCGAAGACTGGGTGCAGGAATACCGCGGCGACCTCGGCGTGGCATTGACCGACGTGGTCGGCATGGACGCCTTCCTCGCCGACTTCGACCTCTATTTCGCGAAGCTGTTCGACGGCCTGCGCCACGACTCCGGCGATCCGTTCGTGTGGGGCGAGAAGGCGCTGGCGCACTACGCCAAGCTGCGCATCGATGCGCACACCAAGCGCCTGGTGTTCTCCGATGGGTTGGATGTGGAGCGGGCGATCGCGCTGTACCGCCACTTCGCCGACCGCACGCAGCTGGGCTTCGGCATCGGCACCAACCTGAGCAACGACGTGGGCCAGAAGCCGCTGAACATCGTGATGAAGCTGACCCACTGCAACGGCCAGCCGGTGGCCAAGCTGTCGGACAGCCCGGGCAAGACGCTGTGCGACGACGAGACCTTCCTCGCCTACCTGCGGCAGGTCTTCAACGTGAAGCAATGAGGACGATGCGATGCTGAAGTTCACCGTCGCCCAGCTCAACCTCACCATCGGCGACATCGAGGGCAATGTCGCGAAGATGATCGCCGCGGCGCAGAAGGCCTGGGCCGACGGCTCGCAGATGGTGGTGTATCCCGAGCTCTCGCTCACCGGCTACTACCCCGGCGACCTGCTCGACGACCCCGCCTTCATCGCGCGCTGCGAGCAGGGCATCGAGGCGCTGCAGCAGGCCTCGCGCCAGATCCGCGAGCTGCACTGGGTGGTGGGCGCCCCCACGCGCAATCCCGGGCCGGGCCACAAGCTGCACAACATGCTGCTGGTGATCAGGAACGGCGAGATCGTGCTGCGCTATGCCAAGCAGCTGCTGCCCAACTACAACATCTTCAGCGACATGCGCCACTTCGAGCCGGGCCCGGACGTCGCCCGGGTGCTGCGCATCGGCGATGCGCAGGTAGGCTTCATGGTCTGCGAAGACGGCTGGAACGACGAAGGCCTCGACTACGCGATCAACCCCTTCGAGCGCCTGCGCGATGCCGCGCCCGACCTGGTGGTGTCGATCAACGCCAGCCCGTCGAACATCGGCAAGCGCGAGCTGCGCCACCGCGTGTTCGCCTCGGCCAGCAGGCGCCATCGCCTGCCCATCCTGTTCGTCAACCAGATCGGCGGGCAGGACCAGATCGTCTACGACGGCGCCTCGTTCGCGGTGGAGCCGGAAGCCGGCATCGTCTACGAGGGCACGCGCTTCGATGAAGAGGTGCGCACGCTGCGCTTCGAAGGCGGCCGCTTTCTCAGCGCGGGCGGCGACGAGCTGCCCAAGGTGCCGGCCGACGGCCTGCCGACGATGGCCTTCTACCGCGCCCAGATCGTGCTCGGGCTGCGCGACTATGCACGCCGCTGCGGCTTCTCGCGGGTGGTGGTCGGCTCGTCGGGCGGCATCGACAGCGCGCTGACGCTGGCGCTCGCGGTCGAGGCGATGGGCGCCGGCAACGTGGCCGCGGTGACGATGCCCTCGCGCTACTCGTCGAGCGGTTCGGTCGACGACTCGGTGGCCTTGTGCCGCAACCTCGGCATCACGCTGCACACGCACCCGATCGCCGAGCTGGTCGAGGCCTATGCCCGGCAGTTCGAGGCCAGCTTCGGCCAGTCGCTGCAGGGCCTGGCGCTCGAGAACCTGCAGGCCCGCATCCGTGGCACGGCGCTGATGGAATACTCCAACAGCTTCGGCCACCTGCTGCTGACCACCGGCAACAAGTCGGAGATCTCGGTCGGCTACTGCACGCTGTACGGCGACACCAACGGCGGTCTCGGGCTGATCGGCGACCTGTACAAGACCGAGGTGTTCGCGCTCGCGCGCCACCTCAACGAGAGCGCCGGCCGCGAGATCATTCCGCAGGCCGTGATCGACAAGCCGCCCTCTGCCGAGCTCGCGCCGGGCCAGAAGGACACCGACAGCCTGCCGCCCTACGAGGTGCTCGACGAGATCCTCAAGCTGCTGATCGAGGGCGAGCGGCTGGCACGCGACGAATACGAGCGCACCGCCGCCTTCGTGGAGGCGCAGCGGTCCACCCCGGAAGGCCGCGCGCTGGTCGACAGGATCCGCCGCATGATCGCGCGCAACGAATACAAGCGCCGCCAGGCACCGCCCATCATCCGGCTGCGTGCACTGGCCTTCGGCAGCGGGCGCCAGATGCCCATCGCCGCCAAGATCGTCTGAGAATCCGCATGAACGACACCCCTCGCACCCACGACGCCGCCGTCTACATCGGCCGCTTCCAGCCGCTGCACCACGGCCACCTCGCCTTGCTGAAGCAGGCGCTCGCGCTCGCGCCGCTGTGCGTGGTGGTGATCGGCTCGGCCCACCAGGCCCGCACGCCACGCAACCCGTTCACCTGGGAAGAGCGGCGCGAGATGGTGCGCATGGCCCTGCCGCCCGCCGAGCGCGAGCGGCTGCTGTTCCTGCCGGTGCGCGACTACTACGACGGCGCGCGCTGGTCGGCCGCCGTGCAGCGCGGCGTGCAGGCGCTGCTGCGCGAACGCGGGCTGACGCAGGCCGCCTCGGTGGCGCTGGTGGGCCACTTCAAGGACGCGACCAGCGAGTACCTGCGCTGTTTCCCCGAGTGGCCGCTGGTGCAGGCCGAATCGGTGCCCTCGGCCGACGGCACCGCGATCCGCGATGCCTACTTCCATGTGGCGGGCCAGGATGTGGATGCGGCGCTGGCCTCGCTGGTGAGCCAGGCGCCGCAGAGCACGCTCGAGTTCCTGCGCGCCTGGTCGGTGCAGCCGGCATTCGCGCGCGTGGCCGAAGAGTGGCGCATGCTGCGGCACTACAAGTCGCAGTGGGCCGCCGCGCCCTATCCGCCGGTGTTCGTGACCGTGGATGCGGTGGTGCGTTGCGCCGGCCATGTCCTGCTGATCAAGCGCGGCCAGGCGCCCGGCAAGGGCCTGTATGCGGTGCCCGGCGGCTTCATCGAACAGCGCGAGACCGTGTACCAGTCGGCGGTGCGCGAGCTGCAGGAGGAAACCGCGCTGCACCTGCTCGACCAGACGATGCGGCAGAGCCTGACATCGGTGGCGGTGTTCGACCACCCCGACCGCAGCCAGCGCGGCCGCACGATCACGCATGCGCACTATTTCGACTTCGGCGAACGCGAGCTGCCCGAAGTGAAGGCCGGCGACGATGCGCAGGCGGTGGAATGGGTGCCGATCGGGAAACTGGCCGCGATGGAAGACCGCTTCCACGACGACCACTTCCACATGCTCGACCACTTCCTCGATCTCACGACTGACTGATGTGGGCGACCGCGGGCAGGCTCACGTGGCGAGCCTGGGGCCCGCGATGATGAGGTCTCCAACCAACAATGTTCTGCTCAGGGAGACCTTCATGAAGACCTACATCGCCATTGCAGCGATGGCGGCCGCTGCCGCTTCGTTCACGCCCGCGGCCGATGCCGCCACCCTCACGCTCGACCCCACCAGCGACGGCTCGCTGTACACCTGCGCCGGCTGCAACATCGTGGCCGACGGCGCCTACCTGATGGCTTCGGGCTACATCCAGGGTGCCGTGAAATTCTCGTCGGCACCGATCCACGGCACGGTGACGCAGGCGCTGCTCAGCGTCAATCTGTACGGGCTGCCGTTGGGGGGCAGCGACGTGGCGGTGTACGGCTATGGCACCACGCAAGGCCAGCTGGTCGCGGACGATGCCAATGCCGGCACCTTCCTCGGCACGCTGCACCTGCCGGCGAACCTGGGCTATGGGCAGGATGCGTTCTTCGACGTCACCGGCTTCGTCGCCGCCACGCATGCGCCCTATCTGGCGTTCAACCTGCGCAGCAGCGGCACCGATGTGTTCAGCTCGCTGGAATACAACGATGGCCACGCGGCCCAGCTGCTGGTGAGCTCGGTGCCCGAGCCCTCGCAGCCGGCGCTGCTCGCCGCAGGCCTCCTCGCGATGGGGCTGCTGCTGCGGCGGCGCAGCGGCTGAGCTGAATCAGCTCTTGCGCTCCTGCGCGTCGTGCTTCTCGTGGCGGATGCGGCGGCTCTGGTGATTTTCAGAGCGCTGGATGCGGTGCTGCTCGGCGGCGCCCACATGGCCATCGCGTCCGGCCACGTATTCCTTGCGATCCACGCGGGCCTGGCCGCGCTCGGCCTTGGCCACCTCGCGGTTGGTCATCGAACCGTTCTGCACGCCGTTTTCGATGCGCTGCTGCTGGTTGATGTTGCGCTGCACGTCGGCCTGCATGCGCTGCGACGAGGCCGATTGCGGATTGCCGCTCACGTCGTTGTGCTTGGCGGCATTGATGTCCTGGCTCACATGGTTCTGCGCGGCGCGCAGCTTGGCCTGCTCTTCGGCGCTCAGCGAGCCATCTTTCAGCGAGCGGGCCTGCAGGCGATCGACCTTGCTCTCTTCATGCTCCAGCTTGGCCGCCTCGCGGGTGCTGAGCGAGCCGCTCTGCAGCCCCTGCTCGATGCGCTTTTCCTGGTTGACGTCGCGCTGGACGGTGGAGGCGGTGGTCTGGGCGAAGGCGCCGAGGCTGGCGGCCATCAACACGGCGGACAGCACGTGATTGCGGTTCATGAGGGACTCCTGCGGTGGTTGTTGACTGGGATCGACAGAGTCGCGCAACTCTGGGTCAACAACGGCGGCAGGAGACCGCCGTTGACGGTGCGCTGTGTGAAGTTTCTTTGCGCACCGCCCGCCCGAAGGCTGAGTCTTCAGTAGTACCAGCGTCCGTGGTGCCAGTGGCCGCCGATCACCACACGCGGCACCACCGCCACCGGGGGCGGGCCGTAGTAGTAGCCGGGCGCCGGGTAGTAGACCACCGGCGGCTGCGTGACCATGGTGACGGGCGCCTGCTGCTGCGGCACATACACCGGCGGCGGCAGCGTGCCTGCGGGCGCCACTGGGGTGGCCTCGCCGGCCGCGGGCGTCACGTTCACGTTGAGTGCGATGCGCGGACCCGGATCCTGCGCGAGGCGGGTGGTGTAGCGCTGGCCGTTGTAGTCGTAGACCACGTCGTAGCCGACCGTGCGGTTCTCGTAGCGCGTGGCCGTCTGGCAGCGGCGCACGGTGGCGGTGGCAGGCGGCAGGTTGCTGGCCTCGGCCTGGTTGCCCAGCACCGCGCCGGCCATCACGCCCGCGCCGGTGGCCACGGCACGGCCAGCCCCGCCACCGATGGTGTTGCCGATGGCGCCGCCGATCACGGCCCCCACCAGCGCACCCGCGCCGCTGGGGCGCTGCTGCACCGTCTGCTGTTCGTCGTAGCAGCTCTGCTGCGGCACCGCCACCTGCTGCACGACCGGGGTGGAAGACACCACCGTTCCATACTCGGCCGCCAGCGCGGCCTGTGCAGCGCAGGCCAGCAGCGCCAGCGCACTCCATCGGATCGTCTTGCCCATCGTCGGACTCCTCGGGGCCGGCTCGCCCGACCTCTGCTCGATATTGGAACGGCCGGCCACGGCACGTTCAATCCTCCGAACGTAAAGAATCGCAAAGCGTTGACCGGGAAAACGGCAGATCCGTGATGACCGCACAATCCGGCGCGATGGAAAGCCTGGACACCCAACGCCAACGCGCCGCCCTCGACTTCCTGGCGCGCGGCGACGAATTGACGATCGGCGACGCAGAAGCCTTGCCGCTGCCGCCCGAAGCCCTGAGCCGCCTGAGCCGTGACACGGCCGGCGTGGAAGCGGTGATCGACAACGGCCTCACCGGCGTGGTCTACAAGCTGCGCATCAACGAACGGGCCTACGCGGTCAAGTGCGCACGCCGGCCCTGCCTGGTGCAGAACGCCGATGGCCAGACCTCGTTCCTCAACGAGCTGCTGCGCCACCGCGAACTGAACGCGCTGCGCGCCGCCGGCACGGAGCTGCCCGGGATCGTGCAGCCGCTGTACGGCTCGCTGCACCATGGCGTGATCGCCTCGCCATGGATCGAAGGGCCGACGCTGCGCGCTTTCGACGAACGCACATTGCGGCAGCTGCTCACCACCGGCCGGATCCTCTGCGAACACGGCTTCTTCGAGTGGGACTACAGCGCCGGCAACATGGTCGACGACGGCCGGCAGGTGTGGCTGTTCGACTTCGGCTACATGTACCGCTACGACCCGCTGACGCAATACAACACCGCCGGCGACGGCCGCAGCGCACCGGAGTTCCACCTCGCCGAGCGGATCGAGACGCGCCATGCCTTCGGCTGGCTGCTGACCATCGAACGCAGCCTGGGGCATGAGGCCGCGCTGTCGCACTTCAGCTTGATGAAGCGGCTCGCGCTCGAAGCCTACGGCCAGATGCGGCACAACCTCGCCGAGCGCGGTGCGAGCGCGCACGTGCTGTCGTGGCTCGATGGCATCTGTGCCGCATGGTCGCTGGCGCTCGCCGAAGCACCGCAGCTCGACGCGCTCTACCTCAAGGAGGCCTGGCGCTCCCACGTCAGCGATCTCGACGACGACCTGCGCGGCCGCACCTGCACACGGCGCACGCTGGAGCGGGCCGACTGGCTGATCGACAAGGCGGCGCATCGGCACGCGCAGTTGTCGGCCGCCGGCGCGCTGCATGGCGCCGATGCGGCCCTCAGCGCCCGCGAAGTGGCCGACAAGTACCGCGCGCAGAGGGAAACGGCCGAGGGCTACCTCGTCGACGCCTGACGCCCATCGTCCAGCGAGAAAAAAGGGCGGCTCCCCAGCCGCCCGGAAAAGGTCAAAGCCCGAGGAGCCGAGTTCGACCTAGGAGAAACGTGCGTCATGCGGGCTTGAACTGGTGCGCCAGCGTGAACTCGTCGATGCGGCCGGCATAGCTCAGGCCGGGTCGCATGGCCCACGAGGCGAACTGGTGGTGCAGCGGCACGACGGCACGGTCGCCCATCGCGATCTCCATCGCAGCGGAGGCCTGCTGCTGCCGCTGCGCCAGCTCGGTGCTGCGCAGCGATTCGCGCAGCGCGGCGTCGAGCTTGCTGCTGCTGTACTTGCTCCAGTTCCAGGTGCCCCAGCCCTTGACGCTGTCGGGCGTGCCGAGCAGCGCGCGCAGCGCGAAGTCGGCCGCGAGCGAGCCATAGCCCAGCATCGCGACGCTGAACTCGCCCTGGCGCGCCCGAGGGAAATACTGGGCGGCCGGCATCGTCTCGACCCGGGTGCGCACGCCCAGCCGGCCCCACTGCTCGGCCACCGAGCGGCAGATGGCCTCGTCGTAGATGTAGCGGCCCTTCGGGCCATGCAGCGTCAGCGTGAATCCATCGGGCAGGCCGGCCTCGGCCATCAGCCGCTTCGCGGCCGCAAGGTCGAAGGCTTCGGGCTTGAGCATGCCGCTGTAGCCGAGCACGCCGGGCGCGACGAGCTGGCCAGCCGGCTCGGCCAGGCCTTCGAGATAGCCATGGATCATCGCAGACCGGTTCAGCGCGAGCGAGAGCGCATGCCGCACGCGCCGGTCCTTCAGCGGGCTGGTCTCGATCGGCCGGCCCGCGTTGTCGGCGATCCACGGCGATCGATCGGTGAACTGCTCGACATGCAGGAACACCGTGCGCCACGAGGTGCGCTGCACCAGTTGCAGCGTGCGCTGGCCACGCAGGCCGGACACGTCGGCCGGCGGCACACCCTCGACCGCATCGACCTGGCCCGCGACCAGCGCGGCCATGCGCTGCTTCTCGTCGGGCATGAAGAGCAGCGTCACGCGGGCCCACGGCGCGGCACCGGCCCAATAGGCCTCGTGCCGCTCGAGCGTGATCGCGCTGCCCTTGCTCCAGCCGCGCAGGCGGAACGGGCCGGTGCCGACCGCGGCCTTGCCGCTGTCGAAGTCGGCGGCCTGCGCCTTCTCGGCCGCGGCACGCGACACGATGAAGATCGACGACAGGTCGCCGGGCAGCCCGCCATAGGGCTCGCGCGTCTTGATCTGCAGCGTGGACGCATCGACCACCTTGGTGGCGACGATCTGGCGGCTGAAGGTGGTCAGCGGCGCCGGGCTGCCGGTGATGCGGCCCGGCCGCTGCAGCGAGAACAGCACGTCCTCCATTGTCAGCCGGCTGCCGTCGTGGAACATCACATTGGGGCGCAGCTTGATCTCCCATGTGATCGGATCGACCGCACGCCACGAGATCGCGAGGCCGGGCACGTAGGCGCCGCCGGCATCCACATGCACCAGCGCATCGAACACGTGCTGCGCGAGGTTGACGTTGGGTGTGATCGCCGCAAAGTGCGGATCGGCGGTGCCGGGTTCGCCCGCCAGGGCCAGACGCAGTTCCCGCGGCGGGTTCGCGCCGGAAGGCTGGGACAACGCACCGGGCACCGCGCCCGCACCAAGCCATGCCGCACCCGCGGCGAGAAACTGTCGTCTCGTCATGACGGACTCCTTGCTGGACGGTCGACCAGTGCGATCAGAAGCGATGGCGGATGCCGACGGCAAAGGCGCGGGCCGTGACGCCGGCGCCCACCGCCGGGCCGCTGTCGACCGCATCGAAGGAGTAGCCGCTGCTGCGGTAGGCCAGGTTGTCGGGGTTCTTGATCGCCTGCGCCACCGTGTAGACCGCGGTGCGCTTCGACAGGTTGTGGATGTAGCCCGCCGAGAGGTGGCGCGCGGTGGTGTCGCTCACGTCCTTGACCTTGGCCTGGCCCCACGAGGTGCGGATCTGGCCGTTGCCCAGCGTGTACACGGCGCCGATCAGGAACTCGCGGCGGTCGTCGAGCGTGTTGGCGTTCTGGCTGTCGTTGCGCGTGGTCTGCAGTGCACCGAGCAGTTGCAGGTCACCCACCTGGTAGGAGCCCGAGAGGTTCCAGATCGCCTTGCTTTCCTTGCTCGCATCGGGCTTGGTCTGGTGCAGGAAGGCCAGGCCCACGCCGAAAGGGCCGCCCGCGTACTTGACGCTGCCGCTGGCCACACGGTTGTAGTGGAAGCCGCCGGTGGCTTCGCCCAGGCCCACCATGGCCGAGCCGCTGAAGCCGCCGAAGGCGGGTGAGGTGTAGAGCACGCTGTTGTTCACGCGCGAGACGGTGCGCAGCACGCCGGAGTTGTAGGCCGAGCCGTACAGCGTGGTGCCGGGCGCGGGATCGAAGCCGTCCTGCTGCACGAGCAGCGGCGAATACTGGCGGCCGCCCGTGAGGCTGCCCCAGTCGCCCGACAGGCCCACATAGCTCTGGCGGTTCCAGAACGCGGCATTCGCCTGCGTGCCGGTGTCGAGCAGCAGGCCGTGCTCGAACACGAAGTTGGCCTTCAGGCCACCGCCCAGGTCCTCGGTGCCCTTGAAGCCGAGGCGCGAACTGTTGATGCCGCCCGACTGCTCGCGCACCACCGTGGTGGGCGCGCTCTTGGTGCCGGCCTTGCCGTATTCGAGGAACACGTCGGCCACGCCGTAGATCGTGACGTTGCTCTGTGCCTGCGCGCCAGCGGCCAGCAGGGTCAGCATGGCCGCGGCAGCGGCGCAGATGGCGGTCTTTTGCACTCTCGTTCTCCAGGTCTGAAAGGGTTGGGCAACACTCGCGAGCGCAGCGTGGTGTCTCGCTTGCAGATCAGTGTCGAAGTGCAACTGCAGCGTCGCAACGGGGCGCTGGAGCGCTGATGCGAAGCCCGCATGGGCGCCGCCGTTTCAGGGCAGCAACGCACGGTGCGCGGGCATGCGTTTGCGTAAATCGCATGGCTGTTGCGCGATGCAAACGACGCAGGCGATGCCAGAAACGCCAATGCCCGATGCACGGCGCAACACGCCACGCACCGGGCATCGGCTCAAGCAGCGGAATGGACGACGAAAGGCTCAGCGCCCGAGCGGGCAGGCCTCGCGCGCCGGCCACACAGGCGGGCGGCTCCATGGCACCACGGTGTCGCCGTGGCCGTCTTCGACCAGGCAATGCCACATCCGCTGCGCCGCATCGGCCGGCGAGCGCGGAAAGGCCCGCCCGGCGCGGACGAGGCGGATCTCGAGCGAGGTCGACCAGCGTGCATCGGCGCGCATCAGCTCGCCGCGCCGCAACTCCTCGCGCACCATCGACTCCGGCAGGAAGGCCAGGCCCAGGCCCTGGCGCACCAGCGTGCACAGCGAATGCAGCGAATCCGATCCCGCCACCGGGCGCAGGCTGGCGCGCAGCGGCGCCGAGGCCATGACCATGCCCACCACCTGCGCAAGGTAGTCGGCCATGCCGTATTCGAGCAACGGCGTCGGTGCATCGCGCAGCCCGGGCAGTGCATACAGCGGTCGGCCGAAGCCGTTGGTCGCGACGATCGGCGAGAGCCGGTCCTGCGCGACGGTGGCGGCCTCGTAGCTCATCGGGTCGAGCATCAGCGGCAGCTGCGGATGCTGCGGCGCCAGCCACATGTCGGCATCGCCATCGAGCAGGGCCACGGCGGCGGCCTGCGCACCCTTGACCACCACGCGCACCGGCGCGTCGAAGCCCTGCAGCTTCAGGCGCGACAGCAATTGCGGCAGCACGCCCGACTCGAGCCCTTCGGCCACCGCGAGCGTGACGCACGAGGCCGGATGGGGCATGCGCACCGGCCCGCAGAGCTCGCGCGCGGCCACCACCGCATTGCGCAGGTGGGTGGCCAGCGGCAGGAAGCGCTGGCCCGCTTCGGTGAGCCCGAAGCGCGAGGCATCGCGATCGACCAGCGGCGAGCCGATCCATTGCTCGAGCGACTGGATCCGCCGCGACAGGCCCGACTGCGAGGTGTTGCGCAGCCTGGCGGCCCGCGTGAAGCTTCGGCATTCGGCCAGCACGAGAAAGTCATCCAGCCACTTCACGTCCATGCGGTGCCTCGCGCGATGTCAATGACCGTCGTGTCAGTGCCCGTCGTGCAGATGACAGGCTGCCGTGTGTCCCGGCGCGATCTCACGCAGCCGGGGAGCCTCCTGCCGGCAGCGCTCGTGCGCATGCGGGCAGCGGGGATGGAAGTGGCAGCCGGGCGGGGGCGCCAGCGGCGACGGAATCTCTCCCTGGATGGCGATGAACTTCTTCTTCTGGACCTTGAGCGTCGGCGCTTCCTGCAGCAGCGCCTGCGTGTAGGGATGTGCGGCTTCCGCGAACAGCGCATGCGCCGGCGCCGACTCGACGATGCGGCCGAGGTACATCACCGCGACCCGGTCGGACACATGGTGCACCACGCCCAGGTTGTGGCTCACGAACAGGTAGCTCAGGCCCAGGCGCTCGCGCAGGTCGGCGAACAGGTTGAGCACCTGGCCCTGCACCGAGACGTCGAGCGCGGCCACCGCCTCGTCGCAGACGATGAACTCGGGCTTGACCGCCAGCGCCCGCGCAATGCCCACGCGAGCGCGCTGGCCGCCGGAGAACTGGTGCGGGAAGCGCAGCGCCATCTCGGGCTTGAGCCCCACCTGCTCCAGCAGCTCCGCCACGTAGGCCGGCCTGTCGGCCTTGGCCACGATGCCGTGCGTGACCGGCGCCTCGCCGACGATGTCGCCGATGCGCAGCCGCGGGTTCAGCGAGGCATACGGATCCTGGAACACCATCTGCAGCTTCAGCTGGCGCGCGACCGCCTCGCGGGTCTTCAGGCCATCGAGCCGCTCGCCGCGCAGCAGACGCTCGCCGGTGCTGGCGCGCTGCAGGCCCACGGCCACGCGGCCCAGCGTCGACTTGCCGCAGCCCGATTCGCCGACCAGGCCGACGATCTCGCCCTCGTGCACCGTGAGGCTCACGTCGTCGACCGCGCGCACCGGCAGCGGCCGCGCCGAGGGCGCATCGCCGGCCAGCCAGCGGGCCGCGCTGCGCACCGACACGGGCCGCTCGAAGTTCACGCCCACATGGCGCAGTTCCAGCAGCGGCGGGCTCAGGGTGGATGCAGTCATTCGTGCGTCCTCAGGCGGGGTTGCAGCAGCGCAGGCGCCGCCCGTCTTGCTGGGTGAGCAGCGGCAGGTCCCGCGCGCATTCGGCGTGCGCCTGCTCGCAGCGCGGCGCGAAGGCGCAGCCCTGCAGGTCGATCGGCAAGGCCATCACGCCGGGAATCTGCTTCAGCCGCTGGCCGCGCGCCTCTATGCTGGGCACGCTGGCGATCAGCCCCTGCGTGTACGGATGGCGCGGCGCCTCCAGCACCTGGTGCACCGTGCCGTGCTCGACCATGCGGCCGGCATACATCACGCCCACCTGGTCGGCCAGGCCGGCCACCACCGACAGGTCGTGCGTGATCCAGATCAGGCTGGTGCCCGAATCGGCGCAGATCTTCTGCATCTCGAACAGGATCTGCCCCTGGATGGTCACGTCGAGCGCGGTGGTGGGCTCGTCGGCGATGATGAGGTCGGGCTCGTTGAGCAGCGCGATCGCGATCGCCACGCGCTGGCGCATGCCGCCCGAGAGCTGGTGGGGGTAGGCGCGCAGCCGCTCCTCGGGCGCCGCGATGCCCACGCGCTCGAGCGCGGCGCAGGCCAGGTCGAGCGCCTTGGCCCGCGTGACGCGGCGGTGCGCGAGCACCGCCTCGGCCATCTGCACGTCGACGCGCAGCACCGGGTTGAGCGTCATCATCGGATCCTGGAAGATCATCGCGATGCGGTTGCCGCGCAGCTCGCGCATCTGCGCGTCGCTGCGCCGGCGCAGGTCTTCGCCCTTGAAGAGGATGCGGCCGTCGACCACGCGGCCGGGCGCATCGATCAGGCCCATGATCGAGAAGCCGGTGATCGACTTGCCCGAGCCCGATTCGCCGACCAGGCCCATCACCTCGCCCGGCCCGACCGAGAAGCTCACGCCGTCGACCGCCTTCACCGCACCGGCGCGGGTGAAGAACCAGGTCTTCAGGCCGTCGACGTCCAGAGTGGGAGTTGCCATGTCAGTCCACCCTCAAGCGGGGGTTCAGCACGTCGCGCAACTGGTCGGCCACGAGGTTGATGCTCATGATCGTGGCCAGCAGCGCGAGCCCGGGAAAGAAGCTGATCCAGTACTTGCCCGAGAGCAGGTAGGTGAAGCCGTTGGCGATCAGCAGGCCCAGCGAAGGCTCGGTGATCGGCAGCCCGACGCCCAGGAACGACAGCGTGGCCTCCAGCGCGATGGCCGAGGCCACCTGCAGCGCGCCGACGACGATCAGCGAGGGCATGCAGTTGGGCAGCAGGTGCCGGAACAGGATGCTGGTGACCGGCAGCGCCAGCACGCGGGCCGCGGAGATGTATTCGCGCTGCCGCTCGACCAGCACCACGCCGCGGATCGTGCGGGCGTAGTAGGCCCACTGCGCGGCCACCAGCGCGCCGATGACCTTGCCCGTGCCCTGCCCCAGGATCGCGATCAGGATCAGCGCGACCAGGATCGCCGGGAACGACAGCTGCATGTCGGCCACCCGCATCAGCAGCGCATCGAAGCGGCCGCCGAAATAGCCCGCCACCAGGCCGACGACGATGCCGATGGCCACCGCGAGCAGCGTGGCGCTGCAGCCGACGACGAGGCTGATGCGCAAGCCATAGAGGATGGCCGAGAGCATGTCGCGGCCTTGTGCGTCGGTGCCCAGCCAGTAGGTGTGATGGCCGTCGGACGCTGCAGAACCCGGCGCAAGGCGCGCATCCATCAGCTCCACCTGCGCCAGGTCGTAGGGGTTCTGCGGCGAGACCAGCGGCGCCAGCAGCGCGGCCAGCATCAGCAGCCCGAGCACGGCCGCCGCGATGCACGCGACGAGGCTGCGCCGGTATTCGGCCGCGAAGCGTTGCCAGCCGGTCATGATGCGGCCCCTCCGAGGCGCACGCGCGGGTCGAGCACCGAATACGCCACGTCGGTGATGAAGCTGATCGCCACGTACATCACCACCACCAGCATCAGGTAGGCCACCACCACCGGCCGGTCGAGCTGGGTGATCGAGTCGATCAGCAGCTTGCCCATGCCGGGCCACGCGAAGACCGACTCGGTGACCACCGAGAACGCCAGCAGCGCGCCGAACTCCATGCCGATCACGGTGACGATGGGCACCAGCACGTTCTTCAGCACGTGCACGCCGACGATGCGCGGGCCGCGCAGGCCCTTGGCGCGGGCGAAGCGCACGTAGTCCTGCGTGAGCGCCTCGCGGGTGCCCGAGCGGGTGAGCCGCACGATCAGCGAGAGCTTGAACAGCGCCAGGTTCAGCGCCGGCAGCAGGATGTGGCGCCAGCCGTCGGCGGTGGCGATCGACAGCGGCAGGCCGAAGACCTCGGCCGTGGCGCCGCGGCCGCTGGACGGCAGCCACTGCAGCTGCACCGAGAACACCATGATCAGCATCAGCCCGACCCAGAAGGTGGGCAGCGAGAAGCCGAGGATGCTGCCGCCCATGATCAGCCGGCCGGCAAGGCTGTGGGGCCGCAGGCCCGCCCAGAGGCCGAGCGGTATGCCGAGCACGATGGCGATCAGCATCGCCACCACGGCCAGCTCCAGCGTGGCCGGCAGGCGCGAAAGGATCAGCTTCAGCGCACCGGTGCCGTGCACGAACGAATCGCCGAGGTCGCCGTGCAGCGCCTTGCGCAGGAAATTCAGGTACTGCTGGCGCAGCGGCTGGTCGAGGCCGAGCGCGGCGGTGGTGCGGGCGATCTCGGCCTGGTCGGCCTGCGGGTTGACGAACATGTCCACCGGGTTGCCGATCGCGAACAGGCCGACGAACACCAGCAGCGACATCACCTTGACCAGCAGCACGCCCTGGCCCAGCCGCGAGAGCAGGTAGCGCGTCATGCCGGCACCTCCTGCAGCGGCGGCCAGGCGCGGCCGATGCACGCGGCCGGCACCGGGAACACGCGGGTCGAGGTGTTGACGTGGCGCCAGACCTCCTCGCCGTCGACGAACACCTTGCACTCGCCGGTGGCCAGGGGCTGCCAGGGCTCGTCGGTGGTGAGCGGCTCGGTCGCGACCACCACGATGCGGTCATTTGGCTTGTTGAACGCGCTGAGGTCCAGCGTCACGTCGCAGTCGACCAGCTTCGCGGTGGGAAACGGATGCCGGCGCTGCAGCACCTGCAGTTTGGTGGAGCAATGCGCGTACAGCGCCTCGCCGTTGGTCAGCAGGTAGTTGAAGTTGCCATGCCGCGCGATCTCTTCGGTGATCTCGGCCACGTGCGGCGCCAGCTCTGCCCAGGTGGGCGGGCGCAGCCGGTCGATGAAGCGCTCGCGCAGCTGCTGCAGCATCCAGCAGAAGGCCTTCTCGCTGTCGGTGGTGCCCACCGGCATGTAGGGCCCGCGCAGCTCGGGATGGAAGTTGCGCAGGTCGCCGTTGTTGGCGAACAGCCAGGTCTGGCCCAGCCATTCACGCTGGAAAGGGTGGCAGTTCGACAGCTGCACCTCGCCCTGCGTGGCCTTGCGCAGGTGGGCCAGCACGATCTTCGACTTGATCGGATAGCGGCACAGGAACTCGGCCAGCTGCGACTGGCTGGCCGGCAGGTCGTCGTGGAACGCCCTGCAGCCCGTGCGCTCGTAGAACGCGATGCCCCAGCCGTCGACATGGTCCGCCGTGCGCCCTCCCCGAGCGGTGAAGCCTGTGAATGCAAAGGTGATGGTGGCGGAACTGTTGCAGTTCATGCCGAGCAGCTGACACATCGCGGTTCTCCTCCTCCGGTCCCTCTCTCAATCCTTCGCCGTCTGTTTCTTCATTCGGGCTTGACCTGGTGGGCGAAGGTGAACTCGTCGATCCGGCCGGGATAGCTGAGCCCCTTCTTCATCGCCCAGCTGGCGTACTGGTAGTGCGTGGGCAGCACCGCGTAGTCCTTCAGCGCTGCGCCCATCGCCTCGCGGGCGATCTCGTCACGCTTGTGCGGGTCGGTGGAGCCGAGCGCGGCATGCACCAGCTCGTCGACATGCTTGTTGCTGTACTTGCCCCAGTTCCAGGTGCCCCAGCCCTTGGTGGCGTCGGGCGTGCCGACCAGCGTGCGCAGGCCGAAGTCGGCACCCATCGTGCCCCAGCCCAGCAGCGCGGCGCCGAACTCGCCGTTCTTCATCTTCGGCACGTAGGTGGCCATCGGCATCGCCTCGAGCTTCACCTTCACGCCGATGCGGCCCCACAGCTGGCCCACCGTCTGGCCGATCTGGTCATCGTTGATGTAGCGGTTGTTGGGCACGGCCAGCGTGATGCCGAAACCGTCGGGATAGCCTGCGTCGGCCAGCAGCTTCTTCGCGCCCTCAATGTCGGCGGCCTCGACCTTCAGGCCGGCATTGAAGCCGACGATGCCGGGCGCGACGATCTGCGCCGCCGGCGTTCCGAAGCCTTCGAGCGCCGTCTGCACCAGCGCCTGGCGGTTCAGGCCCTTGGACAGCGCCTCGCGGACGCGCAGGTCCTTCAGCGGGTTCTTGCCCAGCGGCTGGCCGGCCTTGGTGGTGAACATGGCCGAGCTGTCGGCCGCACCATGGTTCAGGTGCAGGAACAGCGTGCGCCAGGTGGTGCGCTGCTGCACCTGCAGCTTGGGATCGGCCTTCAGGCGCGGCATGTCCGATGGCGGCACGCCCTCGATCATGTCGACGTCGCCCGACAGCAGCGCCGCCACGCGCGCCGGGTCGGCGGTGACGAAGCGGATCGAGACCTTGTCCCATGCCGGCTTCTCGCCCCAGTAGTGGGGGTTCCTCGTCATCGTGACGCCTTCGCCGCGCTTGTATGACGCGAACACGTAGGGGCCGGTGCCGACCATCGCCTTGCCGCTGTTGAAATCCTCGGTGCTCGCGTTGGCCGCGGCCTTCTTCGAAACGATGAAGATCGACGACAGGTCGCCCGGTAGCGGCCCATAGGGCTCGGCCGTCTTCAGGCGCAGCGTGTACGGATCCACCACCTGGATCGACGTGATCGCCTTGGTGTAGCTGGTGAAGGGCCCCGGGCTGTTGACGATCTTGGCCGGCCGCTCGAGCGAGAACTGCACGTCGTCAGCCGTGACGTCGGAGCCGTCGGAGAACTTCACGTCCTTGCGCAGCTTGATCTCCCAGGTGGTCGGATCCACCGCGCGCCAGCCCACTGCCAGCCCCGGCACGTACTTGCCGCTGGGCTCCACGCTCACCAGACAGTCGAAGAAGTGCGACGACACCGTGACGTTGCCGGCCGTGGCCGCGAAGTGCGGATCGAGCGACGACGGGTCGTACGACAGGGCGATCTTCAGTTCGCCGCCGGCCTTGGGCTGCGCCTGCACCAGCGGCGCGGCCAGGGATGTCGCCAACGCGGCGGCGAGCGTCACAACGAGTCTGCGTGTCACGGTCATGGTTGTCTCCGGCGTGGAGGGGTTGGAATGGCGAGCGGGTCAGCTCGCGAGCGCGAAGTCCACCGCTGCCAGCGCATGCAGCGCGGTGGTGTCGAAGAGAGGCTGCGGGATGTCGCCGCTGCTGAGGATCAACGGCAGCTCGGTGCAGCCGAGCACCACGCCCTGCGCGCCGCGGCTGGCAAGCTCGCCGCAGATCTCCTGCAGCGCACGGCGCGAGCCGTCGTTGAACTGGCCCTTGCACAGCTCCTCGAAGATGATGCGGTGCACCTCGGCACGCGCCAGTTCATCAGGCACCAGGCATTCGACGCCGCGCTGCGCCAGGTGGTCGACGTAGAAGGGCTGCTCCATCGTGAAGCGCGTGCCCAGCAGGCCCACCTTGTCCAGCCCCTGCGCGAGGATGGCCTGCGCGGTGACCTCGGCGATGTGCAGCAGCGGCACGCCGATGGCCGACTGCACCTGCGGCGCGACGCGGTGCATGGTGTTGGTGCCGATCAGCACGCAGTCGGCGCCCCCTTCCTCGAGGCGGCGTGCCGCATCGGCCAGGATGCGGCCCATGCCGTCCCAATCCTGCTGGCGCTGGCGCGAGGCGATGTCCTCGAAGTCGAGGCTGATCAGGTGGAACGGCGCCGAGTGCAGGCCGCCGAGGCGGCGCTGCACCTCGCGGTTGATGGTCTGGTAGTAGAGCGTCGTCGACTCCCAGCTCATGCCGCCGATCAGTCCGATGGTCTTCATTGCTATCCCCAAGTGATGGTTCGATGGGGAGGAAGTTTGCCGACGCATTCGCGACATTTGCTCGCAATTTCATGCACCGTTTTCGTGAAACGAGCAAATCCATGCTCACTTCAATCAGAATCACGACATGAAATCACTCGACGCAACCGACCGGGCGATCCTCAGGCTGCTGCAGGAGGACGCGGAGATCCCGATGGCGAAGCTGGCGGAGGCGGTGAACCTCTCGCCCACGCCCTGCTGGCGCCGCGTGCAGCGCCTCAAGGAAGACGGCGTGATCACCAAGCAGGTGACGCTGCTCGACCCCACCAAGCTGAACCTCGGCGTGACCGTGTTCGTCGCGGTCAAGACCAACCAGCACAGCCAGGCGTGGTTCGAGCGCTTCCACAAGGCCGTGACCGCGATCCCCGAGGTGGTGGAGTTCTACCGGATGAGCGGCGACGTGGACTACCTGCTGCGCGTGGTGGTGCCGAGCATCGGCGCCTACGACGCGGTGTACAAGCGCCTGATCCGCGGCTCCGACCTGTTCGACGTGAGCTCCAGCTTCGCGATGGAGGAGATCAAGTTCACCACCGCGCTGCCGCTCGACTACGCCTGATCCCGCGCGCCTATTGCTTCAGGCGATAGCCGGTGCGGAAGATCCACGCCACGATGGCCAATGACGCGGCCAGGAAGGCCAGCGTCATCCCCAGGCTCAGCGCCAGGCTGACGTCGGCCAGGCCATAGAAGCTCCAGCGGAAGCCGCTGATCAGGTACACCACCGGATTGAACAGCGCCACCGTGTGCCAGAACGGCGGCAGCATCTGGATGGAGTAGAAACTGCCACCCAGGAAGGTCAGCGGCGTCACGATCAGCAGCGGCACCACCTGCAGCTTCTCGAAGCCGTCGGCCCAGATGCCGATGATGAAGCCGATGAGGCTGAAGGTCACCGAGGTGAGCACCAGGAACAGCAGCATCCAGAACGGATGCTCCACCTGCAGCGGCACGAACAGGCCGGCGGTGAGCAGGATGATCGCCCCGAGCATGATCGACTTGGTGGCCGCTGCACCGACATAGCTGATCACGATCTCCAGCGTGGAGACCGGCGCCGACAGCAGCTCGTAGATCGTGCCGGTGAACTTGGGAAAGTAGATGCCGAACGACGCGTTGGAGATGCTCTGCGTCAGCAGCGACAGCATCACCAGGCCCGGCACGATGAACGAGCCGTAGCTGATGCCTTCGACCTGCTGGATGCGCGAGCCAATGGCCGCGCCGAAGACGATGAAGTACAACGAGGTCGAGATCACCGGCGAGATGATGCTCTGCATCAGCGTGCGCCAGGTGCGCGCCATCTCGAAGCGGTAGATCGCGCGGATTGCGTGCAGGTTCATCGAGCGTCCTCCACCAGGCTCACGAAAATGTCCTCCAGCGAGCGCTGGCGCGTCTGCAGGTCCTTGAAGGCCACACCCGCCGATTCCAGTGCCTTCAGCAGCGCGGTGATGCCTTCCTGGTCGTCGTGCGAGTCGTAGCGGTAGGTCAGCGTTGCGCCGTCTTCGGACAGCTCCAGCCTGTAGGGCTGCAGCGCCTGGGGCACCTGCTGCATCGGCTGCTGCAGCTGCAGCATCAGCTCCTTGCCGCCGAGCTTCTGCATCAGCTCGTGCTTGTCCTGCACGAGGATCAGTTCGCCCTTGCGGATGACGCCGACACGGTCGGCCATCTCCTCGGCCTCCTCGATGTAGTGCGTGGTCAGGATGATGGTCACGCCGGTGTCGCGCAGCTCGCGCACCAGCTGCCACATGTCGCGCCGCAGCTCCACGTCGACCCCGGCGGTGGGCTCGTCGAGGAACAGCACCTGCGGCTCGTGCGACAGCGCCTTGGCGATCATCAGCCGGCGCTTCATGCCGCCCGACAGCGTGATGATCTTGTTGTTGCGCTTCTCCCAGAGCGAGAGCGACCGCAGCACCTTCTCGATGTGCGCCGGGTTGGCCGGCTTGCCGAACAGGCCGCGGCTGAACGACACGGTGTTCCACACCGTCTCGAAGGCATCGGTCGAGATCTCCTGCGGCACCAGGCCGATCATCGAGCGGGCGGCCCGGTAGTCGCGCACGATGTCGTGGCCGTCGACCGTGACCCGGCCCTCGCTCGCGGTGACGATGCCGCAGATGATGCTGATCAGCGTCGTCTTGCCGGCGCCGTTGGGGCCCAGCAGCGCGAAGATCTCGCCGCGGCGGATGCCGAGGCGGATGCTCTTCAGCGCCTGGAAGCCGCTGCCGTAGGTTTTGGAGACGTTGTCGACGGAGAGGATGTCTGGCATGCGCGCGAGCATAGCGGCGCTCCGGCGGCGGTGCAGGCGCGGGAGATCTTCCCCTCTCGGCGTACGGATTCGCCCCGTGTGCGATGACAGAATCGTCCGCCATTGCAATACCGATCGTGCGCCAGGAGGCGCGCCACGTGATGGCCGAAGAAATGCGCCTGGGGCGGAGAACGCGCCTCCTGGTTCTGACACCGCTCGCGGTCTACACCACACTCATCGTGCTGGCCTTCATGGTCGGCAACGAGCATTCGTGCGATGGTGGAGGAGACCTCTACATCTGGGTGGGCCTGGCGACGCTGCTCGTCATGCTGGCCCTGCCCTTCGCGCCGCGGCTGGACATGGCTGTGTGGAAGCGTGTGCTCATTGCAGCGGGGCTGTTCCTGTTGACGGCCGGTGTCTGGTGCCTGGCCTACGAATGGTCGGGCCAGTACTTGATGTGCCGCCTGTTCTGACCACAAAGAAAAACGCTTGACTAGAAAGTAAAGAGTCTTTACAGTCCATCCCGTCGCTGCTGATCAGCACGCGACGACAAGATTCAACGCAGACAGCCATCCGAAGGACCATCGTGAACACGCAACGCCACATCGCCAAGCGCTCGCTGCCCGTTTCGGGCTGGTGTGCGTTCGCGCTGGCGGCCGATGCGATGGTCGTGGTCTCGAAACATGAACCGCATTCGCTCCGAGAAAAGGATCGGATGCACCCGGGCAAGGGAGGCGCATAGGCGCTGACCTTCACACTCGATTTCTCCATCGAGGCCCGGATTCCGAAAAGGATCCGGGCCTCGTTCTTTTCCTAACCACTGCCCGCGTAGCTCAGCAGGAAGAGCAGCCGCCTTGTAAGCGGCAGGTCGCGCGTTCGAAACGTCGCCGTGGGCACCAACACGCTCCGTTAACTCAGTGGCCAGAGTGCCGGCCTGTCTAGTCGGAAGCCGCGGGTTCGAATCCCGCACGGGGCGCCAGTTCACAGGGCATGTAGCTCAGTTGGCAGAGCACCGGACTCCAAACCCGGTGGCCGCGGTTCGATTCCGTGCGTGCCCGCCAATCATCTGACGTGCGCTGAGGTGTGGCCGTAGCTCAATGGCAGAGCCGTGGGTTGTGGTCCCGCTGATGTCGGTTCGACTCCGACCGGTCACCCCTCAGCGCATCGATCCATCAAAGCCGACGACAAGGAGGTTGTCATGAAGAACCATCAGCGAGCCCACGTGTTCTGCTTTCGAGGTGACGAGCAAGCGCCGCAAGGGCTTCCCATCTGAAGCCAGGGTCAAGCGCGGCGACCGCGTCGTGCATGGCGACAAGCACCTGCACGAGAAACTCGGTCGCAACGATCCCTGCCCCTGCCAATCCGGCAGGAGCTTTCAAGCGCTGCTGCATGCGCAGCGGCTGCTTTCGACGGTTCGCTGCGCGATGACTACTTCCGCACGTGAGCCACGATCAGGTCCGATAGCTCAGTGGCAGAGCAGAGCCCTCATAAGGCTCAGGCCGGTGGATCGTTCCCACCTCGGACCACCAGTCATATCGCCATCGCATGCGGGTGTAGCTCAAGGGTAGAGCAGCCGGCTTTTAACCGGCAGGTCAGGGTTCGATCCCCTGCGTCCGCACCAACCAAGCCATGGATCTCTTGGGCGCCTTCGGGCGCCCTTTCCTTTTGATGGCCGACAACGCTCGTCCTCGATGCTGAGGACGACAGATGACCGGGCAGCGCCTACCCTCTTCTGACTTCACACCCCAGGAGGCAGCATGTCCGTCAGCGAAAACCTCGCAGTGCAACATCACCAGCAGGACACCGACTACTACTGCGGCGCAGCCTGCGCACAGATGGTCCTCGAAACCATCGGCGCAGGGCTCCTCGATCAGGATGACCTGTACGCCGACAACCACAGCCACAGCACGCTGGACGCCGGCGTCAGCTGGGCCACCGGCCCCGATGGCCTGCAGTGGACGATGAACGACCGGCGGCCCGCCTCGTTCCACAACTACTTCGCGCTGTTCGCGCTCGGCTCCGAAGACTCGCTGTCGCGCAAGCTGTGCTGGACGATCCACCACTACGAGGTCGCGCCGATCGCGCTGGTCTACGGCTGGGCGCACTGGATCGTGGTGCGCGGCTATACCGCGAGCGCGCACCCGGCCAGCTCGGCCGACAACAGCTACAGCATCGAGGCCTTCGATGTGAACAACCCCTGGCCGCCGACGCCCAGCTTCTACACACCGGCCTCCGCACCTCCCCCACTGCACAGCGCGGGAGACGGCTGCGGCAGCGGCGGCGACCGCGGCATCGCCAACGAGCACATCACCTACGCCACCTGGCAGTCCACCTACATGACGGGTGTGCCGGGCGGCTACTGGAACGGCAAGTTCGTGGCGGTCTGCGACCCCGAGCCGCCTGCCGAACCGGGCGGCGCCCGCCAGGCGCCACGCCGGCGCGTGGCCGACGGACGGGAACTGCTCGGCACCAAGCGCGCAGCCGATCTGGCGCTTGCAGGCCTCGAGGCGCACGGGCTGCGCGACCGCAAGGAATGGAGCCGCGCGCTGAAGCAGGCGCGCCCCGCCGAGCCGCTGCTCGTGCAGCGCCTCGACCGGCTCGACAGCTTCTACTACCTGGTGCCGCTGGCCGCCCGCAAGGAGGCCGCCGCCTTCGTCTGCGTCGACGCCCGCTTCGGCGACTACCAGCAATCGGTGCTGCTGCCTCAGCGGCATGAAGGGCGGCCCTACCTCAGCGCCGACGAAGCCTTCAAGCGCATCGCCGGCCGGCGCATCGAGCTCGGCCACGGCCGAGGCCGCCTGCTGGTGCGCAAGGAGGCGCTGTGCCGCTGCCCGCACCTCGTGTGGCAGCCGTGCCGCGAATCGCTGTCGCCGTACTATCCTTTCCATCTGTTCACGCTGGGCGCGCACCGCTTCTACGTGCGTGTCGATGGCGAGGTCTTCACCTCGCTGACCCTGGACCTGAAAGGAATCTGATGGTCGACGCGGTGGCGCAAGCCGCAACACTCCTGGGGCTTGCGCCCGGTACGCCCGGGGTGGCGCACGAGGTTCGCAGGCTGGACCGGCCGGGCGAACGCTACCTGCTCGTGCACGTGGGCGGCCACGTGGCGTGCCTCGACGCCGCCGGCACGCTGATGTCGTCGGCTGCGACACAGCGGAGTCCGGTCACCGTTTCGCACGCAGAGGCCCTTCGCCTGGCCGGATTGCCCCCCGGCGCCACCGCAGAACTGGTCTGGCAACCGAGCACCATCTCGATGTCGATGATGGATCCGCTGTGGGAGGTGCGCAGCGCAGCGGCGAAACACTATGTGGACCAGCGCGGCCGTGTGCATTCGGCGCCGCTGGCGCAACGACCCGGCGGCTGAAGCTTCACGCCCTCAGCCCGGTTCAGCCCCGCACCGCGCTCCTGAACGCAGCCGCCAGTGCATCGAGGGCGTTGCGTGGCCGGCCGTCCTTGATCCGCGAGTGCAGCAGCACGGGCAGGCGCGGAAGTTCCGGAAGCCCGAACCGGGGGCCGACGTCCGCAGCGCCCAGCGGCAGCATGCGCGGCGCCAGCGCCGCCACACCCAGCCCAGCGGTGACCGCCGCGGCAACGGCGGCAACCCCACCGCCGACGAAGATCTCCGTCCACGGAATGCCCGCCGCATCGAGAAGCCGGGCGGCCATTGCCCGCACGCCACACGGCTCGGCGAGCGTGGCCAGTGGCAGCGGCTCATCGGAGCGGCGCTGCCATTGCGGTGCCGCGAACCAGCCGAACTGCTCCTCGGCGAGGACTTCGCCATCGCTGCGGCCCGCGTGCAGGCGGACGATCACCGCATCGAACTCGCGCCGGTCGAAGCTTTGCAGCAGGTCGCCCGACGATCCGATCCGGATCTCGATCAACAGCTGCGGGTCCTGCGCGTTCATGCGCGCGATCAACGCAGGCAGTTCCGGCCCGGCCACGTGGTCGCTGATGCCGAGCGTGAGGCGCTGGCGGGGTTCGGCGCAGGCGGCAAGCGCCCGGTCGTGCACGGCCACGAGTTCGCGCGCATGTTCGAGGAAGGCCGCCCCGCGCGTCGAGAGCTGCACATACCGAGGCGTCCGCTCGAGAAGCCGCCAGCCCAGCCGCTCTTCGAGCCGCTTCAGCTTCAGGCTCACCGCGGCTTGCGTCGTTTGCATCACCTCCGCCGCCCGCGTGAAGCTGCCCAGTTCGGCAATGCGGATGAAGGCCTGGACGGCATCCAGGTCGAGAGGGCGCTCGATCATTTTCAGAAGTTATCCATGAGTCACAACAGCATAGCTATTCAAAATAACAGCAAGCCTCTTGAACCGCCAGCCGCCATCCCTATAATCCTTGCTGCTAGCACTCATCAACCCCGAGTGCTAACGGTCGCAGCCCTCGGGCGGACCCTGCATGTGAATGAGCGCTGACTGTCTCAGCGCTTCTTTTTCGAGCTCACTGCGAATTTCCAAGGAGATGCAATGAAACTTCGTCCTTTGCACGATCGAGTGATCGTCAAGCGTCTGGAGAACGAAACCAAGACCGCCTCGGGCATCGTGATCCCCGACAACGCTGCCGAGAAGCCCGATCAAGGCGAAGTGCTGGCCGTCGGCCCGGGCAAGCGCAACGACAAGGGCGATTTCGTGGCCCTGAACGTCAAGGTGGGCGACCGCGTGCTGTTCGGCAAGTACAGCGGCCAGACCGTCAAGGTCGATGGCGACGAACTGCTGGTGATGCGCGAAGAAGACCTCTTCGCCGTCGTCGAAGCCAAGTAATCCACCCCCAGTCAAGAATTCGGAGAGATAGACATGGCAGCTAAAGACGTCGTGTTCGGCGGCGAAGCCCGCGCTCGCATGGTCGAAGGCGTGAACATCCTGGCCAACGCGGTCAAGGTCACGCTGGGCCCCAAGGGCCGCAACGTGGTGCTCGAGCGTTCGTTCGGCGCCCCCACCGTCACCAAGGACGGTGTGTCGGTGGCCAAGGAAATCGAGCTGAAGGACAAGCTCCAGAACATGGGCGCCCAGATGGTCAAGGAAGTCGCTTCCAAGACCTCGGACAACGCCGGTGACGGCACCACCACCGCCACCGTGCTGGCCCAGGCCATCGTGCGCGAAGGCATGAAGTACGTGGCCGCCGGCATGAACCCGATGGACCTGAAGCGCGGCATCGACCGTGCCGTGGCCACGCTGGTCGAGCAGCTGAAGAAGCAATCGAAGCCGACCACCACCTCGAAGGAAATCGCCCAGGTCGGCACCATCTCGGCCAACAGCGACGACTCCATCGGCCAGATCATCGCCGAGGCGATGGACAAGGTCGGCAAGGAAGGCGTCATCACCGTCGAAGACGGCAAGTCGCTGGCCAACGAACTGGATGTCGTCGAAGGCATGCAGTTCGACCGCGGCTACCTGTCGCCCTACTTCATCAACAACCCGGACAAGCAGTCGGCGATCCTCGAGAACCCGTTCGTGCTGCTGTTCGACAAGAAGATCAGCAACATCCGCGACCTGCTGCCCACGCTGGAGCAGGTGGCCAAGGCCGGCCGTCCGCTGCTGATCATCGCTGAAGAAGTCGAAGGCGAAGCGCTGGCGACCCTGGTGGTCAACACCATCCGCGGCATCCTGAAGGTCGTGGCCGTCAAGGCCCCGGGCTTCGGCGACCGTCGCAAGGCCATGCTGGAAGACATCGCCATCCTGACCGGCGGCAAGGTCATCGCTGAAGAAGTGGGCCTGACGCTCGAGAAGGTCACGCTGGCCGACCTGGGCCAGGCCAAGCGCGTCGAAGTGGGCAAGGAAAACACCACCATCATCGACGGCGCCGGCGCCGCTGGCGACATCGAAGCCCGCGTGAAGCAGATCCGCATCCAGATCGAGGAAGCCACCAGCGACTACGACCGCGAGAAGCTGCAAGAGCGCGTGGCCAAGCTGGCCGGCGGCGTGGCCGTCATCAAGGTCGGTGCCGCCACCGAAGTCGAGATGAAGGAAAAGAAGGCTCGCGTCGAAGACGCGCTGCACGCCACCCGCGCTGCCGTCGAAGAAGGCATCGTGGCCGGCGGTGGCGTGGCCCTGCTGCGTGCCCGTCAGGCCGCTGGCGAGATCAAGGGTGACAACCCCGACCAGGACGCCGGCGTCAAGCTGATCCTGAAGGCCATCGAAGCCCCGCTGCGCGAGATCGTGGCCAACGCCGGTGGCGAGCCGAGCGTGGTGATCAATGCCGTGCTGAACGGCAAGGGCAACTTCGGCTTCAATGCCGCCAACGACACCTACGGCGACATGATCGAGATGGGCATCCTGGATCCGACCAAGGTGACCCGCACCGCGCTGCAGAACGCCGCGTCGGTGGCCTCGCTGATGCTCACCACCGAAGCCATGGTCGCCGAGGCGCCCAAGGACGAAGCCCCGGCCCCGGCCGGCGGCATGGGTGGCATGGGCGGCATGGGCATGGACATGTAAGTCCGGGCCTTACCCGTCCCGCCTCGAAAGGGCCGCAGCGATGCGGCCCTTTTTTCATGGGGGCGGCACGCCGAGTGCCTGATAATCCCCAGAACGCACCCGGCCCCGTTGCCCATGCCCCAAGCCAATCCGCTGCTGCAACGATTCATCGAGGACGAACTCGCGCGTGCGCCGCTGCTGATCGAACAGGTGCTGCAGGCGTTGGCCGACGAGCCGCTGCGCTTTCCGCCGGAAGCCTCGCCCTCCGAGCGGCAGGCGATGGTCGATGCGCGCAAGACGCTCGAGATGAGCCGGCCGCTGCTGGTACGCGCCTTCACCGGCGTGCTGCGCGAGCAGGTCACCGCCACCGCCCAGCAACAGGCGGCCGAGGCCCGCGGCGCCAAGGGTGCCGCCACCACGCTGTCGCTCTCGCTCGTCGACGAGAACGAGGTGCTGGCCGACGTGGAGCTGTCGCGCGCGGTCGAGATCATCCACAGCGTGGCCGAATACGAGTTGCGCGAGCTCGGCGCCTTCACCTCCGCGCTGGTGGGCGACCTGCACGTGGCGCACGACACCAACCCCTTCCGGCCCGATGCCTATGCCCGCGCGCTGTGGGCCGCGGCCAATGCATTGCCCGGCCCCCGCCCGCAGCAGGTGAGCCTGATGCGCCAGGCCTGCACACCACTGGCGCAGGCCCTGCGCAAGGCCTATGCCGCCGCCTGCACCCGGCTCGAGTCGCAGGGTGTCGAGCCGGGCACCTACCGCACCATCGTGCTGCCCTCGGGCAGCCGCGCACCGCGGCCGGCCGACCGCCAGCCGCCGGCCGACCTGAACATGCTGCGCGACAGCATGCCGGTGCCGCTCGACATGATGCCGCCGCCACCGCCGCCGCGGCCTGCACCCGCCCCCCAACCCGCACCCGCACCGGTTGCGCCTCCGCCACCACCGCAGCGGACGGCCCCACCCGAAGCGCCGGCCTCGCGCAGCGACCAGCAGCTCGTGGAGCTGATGACCCGGCTGTTCGACGCGATCCTCACCGATCGCGCACTGCCGTCCGACGTCCAGTTGCTGATCACGCGGCTTCAAGCGTCCGCGCTGCGCGTCGCGCTGCGCGATCCGACCACGCTCGACAGCTATGCACATCCGGTCTGGCAGTTCATCGACCACCTGGCCTTCGATGCCGAGCGCCTCGTGCCCGAGGCCGAGCACCGCGAACGCCTGCTGCAGTACGGCCAGAGCCTGATCGACAACATGACCCGCGAGCCGGTGCAGGACGCCGCGCTGTACCGCTGGGCGCTGAGCCGGCTGCAGGCCTTCGAGAACCACCTGCTGGCGCAGCACTGCCGCGCCGTTCAGCCGCAGATCGACTCGCTGAGGGCCCTGGCCGGCACCCCTGCCCCGGCCCAGCAGGCACCGGCCGCGGCCGAGCCCCAGGCGCTGGACATCGGCAGCCTCGACACCGTGCCGGCCGACCTGATGGACGCGCCCTCGGCCCTGCCGGCGGGCCACTCCGACACCGAGCGCCACCTGCATGCGCCCGAGCCCGGCCAATGGCTGCGCGTGTTCCTGCAGGGCAACTGGCGCGACATGCAGCTGCTGTGGACCGACAAGCAGGCCGAGCTCTGGCTCTACCGGCAGGGCCGCGGCGGCCGCACCTGGGCGCTGCGCCGGGCGGCGCTCGAGCGCCTGCACGCCGAAGGCCTGGCGCATCCGCTGCAGCCGCGCTCGCTGCTGCACCACGCCGCTCAGCAGGTGCTGCGCCAGATCCCGCTGCCCGGCAACGCGTGATGGGCCGCGCCTTCGGGTGGGCGGCGGCGCTGCTGGCCGCGCTGTGGCTGCCGTTGCAAGGCCACGCAGAAACCCATCCCGCCGATGGCAGCCCGCGTCCGCGCATCGGCCTCGTGCTGTCGGGCGGAGGCGCGCGCGGCCTCTCGCACGTGGGCGTGCTCAAGGTGCTGGAGCGCGAGCGCATCCCCGTGGATCTGATCGCCGGCACCTCGATGGGCGCGATCATCGGCGGCCTCTATGCCAGCGGCATGAGCGCCAACGAGATCGAGCGCGAGCTGCTGCAGGTGCGCTGGGACGAGGTGTTCTCGCCACGCGTCGACCGCCCGCTGCTGCCGCAGCGCCGCAAGGAGCAGGACTTCGAGTTCTCGCCGGCGCTCGAGCTGGGCATGCGCGACGGCGTGCTGATGACGCCCAAGGCCGCCGTCTCCAGCCGCGGCCTCGACGAGCTGCTGCGCCGCTACACGCTGCGTGCCGGCAGCCTGCGCAATTTCGATGCGCTGCCGATCCCGTTCCGCGCCGTGGCCACCGACATGGAGAGCGGCCAGCCGGTGGTGCTGCGTGAAGGCGACCTCGCGATCGCGCTGCGCTCGAGCATGAGCGTGCCCGGCGTGTTCGCGCCCACCGAGGTCGATGGCCGCATCCTGGGCGATGGTGGGCTGGTCGACAACCTGCCGGTCGACGTGGCCCGCGAGATGGGCGCCGAGCGCCTGATCGCGGTCAACATCGGCACGCCGCTGGCGGGCCGCGAGACGCTGGGCACCGTGCTCGGGCTGACCTCGCAGATGATCAACATCCTCACCGAGCAGAACGTGCAGCGCAGCCTCGCCGCGCTGGACCCGCGCGACGTGCTGATCGCGCCGCCGCTGAAGCAGCTGAGCTCCAGCGATTTCGACAAGGCTCGGGAGCTGGTCGCGCTCGGCGAACAGGCTGCCGAGCAGGCCGTGGCCCGCCTCGCGGCCTACCGGCTCGATCCCGCAGCCTATGCCGCGTGGCGCGCCGGCAAGCCCCGCGTGGCGCCACCGCAGACGCGGCTGGCCTTCGTACGCTTCGAGGGCAGCTCCGAAACCCGCCCGCAGCGCTACGCCGGCCAGCTCGAGTCGCAGCCGGGCCAGCCCTTCGACGCGGCCAGGGCCGAGCGCGATGCACGCCGGCTCGCGGCCAGCGGCGACTATGCCCGCAGCGACTACCGGCTGGAGCACACGCCCGATGGCGACGGCCTGGTGTTCGAGCTCGAGGACAAGCCCTGGGGCCCGAACTACTTCCGCATCGGCCTCGACCTGTTGACCGATTTCGATGGCCGCAGCGCGTTCAACCTCAAGGTCTCGCACACCCGGCGCTGGCTCACCGACACCGGCACCGAATGGCGCAACCAGCTGCAGATCGGCGAGGTGACCGGCCTGGACACCGAGCTCTACCACCCGCTGGCCGCCGCACCGGGCTGGTTCGGCGACTGGTTCGTCTCCGGCTACGCGGGCGGCGAGCGCCGGCTGCTGTGGCTGTACGACGCGCTCGACGGCCACGAGCGCGCGCAGTTCCGCCGCAGCGCCGGCCGTTTCGGCGTCGACCTGGGCCAGGCCTGGAGCCGCTACGGCGAGGTGCGGCTGGGCGTGCAGTCGCTGGTGTGGCGCACGCGGCCCAGCATCGTCGCCACCGACTACACCGGCCCGGTGGCTTCCGAAGGCTGGCGCGAGCAGGGCGTGCGGCTGCGCGCGGTGGTCGACCAGCTCGACTTCGCCAGCTTCCCGCTGCACGGCTACCGCACCGAGGCCGAGATCGGCCGCGGCGTGCGCCGGGGCGACGTGCACGAGGACTACACCCGCCTCGAGACCGCTGGCACGCTGGTGGGCACCTATGGCGCCGACACGCTGAACCTGCATGGCCAGCTCGCGGTGTCCGACACGCCCGGCGGCTCCACCATCGGCCGTTATTCGCTCGGCGGCTTCCACCAGCTCTCGGGCTTTCGCAGCGGGCAGCTGGTGGGCAACGCGCTGCTGTTCGGCCGCCTCACCTGGTACCACCGGCTGACGCAGCCGCTGGTGCTGACGCGCGGCTTCTTCGTCGGCGCCTCGCTCGAGGCCGGCAACGTCTGGGCCGACCGGCGCCAGTTGAGCCCCTCCGACGTGCATGGCGGCATGAGCCTGTTCCTCGGCGCCGACACCGGCCTCGGGCCGCTGTACCTCGGGCTCACCTACGCCCCGCGGGGCGAAGCGGGCATCGCTTTGTTCATCGGCCGCCCATGAGGATCTTCCCTCCCCCGAAACGCGGGTAGCGCCTACGCGGCCGGACTCCTACATTCACTTACATCCGCTGGACGACCCGGAAGTTGTGGGAAGGGGACCGCGATGGCAAAGGAATTGAGGACGGCGTCAGATGGCGCCGTGGAATGCGACGAAGGCTGGAAGGTGCGCTTCATCAATCCGGAGCTCATCGAATACAGCCACAGCCAGGGCCATGTGTCCTGCCTCGTGAACGTCGGCTATTCGCACGAGTGCCACTCGCGCGCCATCTTCGCCAGCGAATCGACGTCGATGCTGGCGCCGCAGCTGCGCGAACACCTGCAGTCGGCGGCCAGCCTACTGAAGGGCCGCTTCGTCATCCTTTGAGCCACTCGCCGATCTCGCGCACGATGCGCTGCGGCTGCTCGTGCACGATCCAGTGCGTGGCACCCGGCACGCGCACGATGCGCCCCTGCGGCAGGTAGTCGATCAACCCGTCGAGCAGGCTGGGCGGCAGCGCGGTATCGGCCTCGCCCCACAGCACCAGCGTCGGCACCTGCACCGTCACCGCCTCTTTCGCGAGCACGATGCGGCGCACCGCGTCGAACTGCGGCGTAGGCGGCTTCAGCGGCGAGGCTCGGTAGTAGTTCAGCGGGCCGGCCAGGCCGCGCTGCCACACCTCGCGGTAGCGCTGCTTCACCGCGGCAGTGAGCCAGCCGCCGCCGGGATGGCGGGCATCGGTGGCGCCGTTGTTGATGAAGAAGGACCACAAGCGCTCGAAGTCGTTCTTCGCCAGCAGCGCCTCGGCATCCGGCCGGCAGAGGAAGTGCATGTAGGCGCTGGCCGCCTGCTGCCGCGGGCTCTCGCGCAGCTCCCGCAGGAAGACCGCCGGGTGCGGTGAATTCACGATCATCAGGCGCCTGAGCAGCTGCGGCCGCTGGGCCGCGAGGCTCCAGGCCAGCGCACCGCCCCAGTCGTGCGCCACCAGCAACTCGACCGGCGCGCCCAGTTGCTCGATCAGCGCCGCCACGTCGGCTACCAGCAGCTTCGGCTGGTAGGCCTCGACCTCGTTCGGCGCCGACGAACGCTCGTAGCCGCGCAGGTTGGGCGCCACGCAGCGGAAGCGGCCGCCCAGCGCAGCCATCACCTCGTCCCAGACGAAGGCCGCCTCGGGGAAACCGTGCAGCAGCACGATCAACGGCGCATCGCGCGGGCCGGCGGCGCGGCACGACAGCGTGATGCCGCCGGGCAACGCAAGATCGAACAGCTCGATGGAAGCGGGATCGGGCATGGCGGGCTCCTGGAGCCGCGAGTATCGCGACTCGCCCCGGCCCGCCGAGTCAACTGGACGACAGTGCGGGATGCGCCCAGGCGTACAGCGTCTCGGCGGCATCGCCGAGACCGGTCTTCTTGAGCGCCGAGAACAGGGCGATGTTCACGTCGGCATCGTCGGTGGCCAGTTGGCCCAGCACCTCGGTGGCATCGCGCAGCGCCGCGTCGGCCTCCTTGCGATTGAGCTTGTCGGCCTTGGTCAGCAGCACCAGCAGCTTCACTTCCCCGGTGCCCACGCGCGGCGCGACGAAGGCCAGCAGTTGCTTGTCAAGCTCGGTGAAGCCCAGCCGCGAATCGACCATCACCACCACGCCGGAGAGGCTGCGCCGGATCTCGAGGTACTCGGCCATCACCTGCTGCCAGCGCAACTTGGCCGAGCGCTCCACCGCCGCGTAGCCGTAGCCCGGCAGGTCGGCGAACAGCGCGTCGGGCGCGTCCTTGGGGCCGAGCTCGAACAGGTTGATGTGCTGGGTGCGGCCCGGCGTCTTGGAGGCGAACGCAAGGCGCTTCTGCTGCGCCAGCGTGTTGATCGCGGTGGACTTGCCGGCGTTCGAGCGCCCGACGAAGGCGATCTCGGGCAGCTCGGTCGGCGGCAGCTGGTCGAGCCGGCTGGCCGTGGTGAGAAAGCGGGCGGTGTGGGTCCAGGCCAGCGCGGTTTTCGCAGCGGCGGCCGCGTCGGAAGAGATCGGGGGCATGGGCCATTGTAAAATCGATGGGTTTGCACCTACCGAGCTCCAGAACGCTTATGAAGGTCACCCTTGCTCTGCTCCTCGCTGCCACGCTGGCTGTCCCGGCCTTTGCCGAAGAAGCGAAGCCCGCGGCCAAGCCTGACGCCGCCAAGGGCCAGGCCATCTCCACCCAGGTCTGCGCCGCCTGCCACGCCAACGATGGCTCGCGCGGCAACGCCACCTACCCCATCCTGCAGGGCCAGCAGCCCGAATACATCGTCAAGCAGCTCACCGAGTTCAAGGCCGGCAAGCGCCCCGCCACGGTGATGAAGGGCTTCGCCTCCGCGCTGAGCGACGACGACATGCGCAACGTCGCCGCGTTCTACGCCGGCAAGTCGGCCAAGCCCGGCTTCGCGAAGAACAAGGACACCGTGCTGCTGGGCGAGAAGATCTACCGCGGTGGCCTGGCCGACAAGCAGGTGCCCGCCTGCGCCGGCTGCCACGGCCCCGCCGGTGCCGGCATTCCGGCGCAGTACCCGCGCCTGTCGGGCCAGCATGCCGACTACACCGAAGCGCAGCTGAAGCAGTTCCGCGACGGCACGCGCGCCAACAGCCCGCAGATGGTGGCCATCGCCGCCAAGCTGAGCGACCGCGAGATCAAGGCGCTGTCCGACTACCTCGCCGGTCTGCGCTAAGACAATTTCCTTGCATCGAAAGGCCGGTCCGCACACCGGCCTTTTTTCATGGCCTGACGATAATCCGCGGATGAGCAGCAGTCCTTCGAGCACGACGACGACCACGGCCGGCATCGAGGTGCGCTCCGGCGCACGCTGGTGGCGCGACGCGGTGGAGCTGGTCTCGTCGATGCGCTTCGCGATCTCGCTGCTGGCGCTGATCTGCATCGCCGCCACCATCGGCACCGTGGTGCGCCAGCACGAGCCGCTGAACAACTACGTCAACCAGTTCGGCCCGTTCTGGGCCGAGGTGTTCGACGCCGCCGGCATCTACACCGTCTACAGCACCTCGTGGTTCCTCGTGATCTTCGGCGTGCTGCTGGTCTCCACCAGCCTGTGCATCGCGCGCAACACGCCGAAGATCCTGCATGAGCTGCGAGCCTTCAAGGAACATGTGCGCGAGCAGGCGCTGCAGGCCTTCCACCACAAGGCCCAGGGCCGCGTGGCCGAAGGGCGCGAGGCGGCGATCGCCCGGCTGTCGGCGCTGCTGGGCGGCGCCGGCTGGCAGGCCAAGGCGCAGGTGCGCGACAACGGCGTGATGATCGCCGCCCGCAAGGGCATGGCCAACAAGATCGGCTACCTCGCGGCACATTCGGCCATCGTGCTGGTGCTGGTGGGCGGCGCGCTCGACGGCGACCTCGTCGTGCGAGCGCAGATGGCGCTGCTGGGCAAGACCAGCTACACCGGCGGCGGCTTCATCCGCGACGTGAAGCCTGAGCACCGGCTCTCGCCGGCCAACCCGACCTTCCGCGGCAACCTGCAGGTGCCCGAAGGCGGCCGCGCCGGCACCGCGGTGATCAGCATGCCCGACGGCGTGGTGCTGCAGGACCTGCCCTTCGACGTGGAGCTGAAGAAGTTCATCGTCGAGTACTACGACACCGGCATGCCCAAGCTCTTCGCGAGCGAAATCGTCGTGCACGACCACGAGACCGGCCAGCAGATCGCCGGCACCGTGAAGGTCAACGAGCCGATGTTCCACCGCGGCGTGGCCATCTACCAGAGCAGCTTCGAAGACGGCGGCTCGCGCCTGAAGCTGCACGCCATCCCGATGAAGAGCAGCGGCGGCCAGCCCTTCGATGTCGTCGGCACCGTGGGCGGCAGCACCACGCTGAGCAACGGCGACCAGAAGCTGACGCTCGAGTTCGGCGGGCTGCGCGTGATCAACGTCGAGAACCTCGGCGGCAGCACCGATCCCGCCGCCACCGACGTGCGCAAGGTCGACCTCGCCAGCACGCTGCCCAACTTGCTGCAGCAGCACCTCGGCTCGGGCGCCAAGGGCGACGCGAAGAAGACGCTGCACAACGTCGGCCCCTCGGTGAGCTACCGGCTGCGCGACGCCTCGGGCCAGGCGCGCGAGTTCAACAACTACATGCTGCCGGTCGAGCTCGACGGCCAGCGCGTGCTGCTGGCCGGCGTGCGCGACGACGTGAACGAAGGCTTCCGCTACCTGCGCATCCCCGTCGACGACAACGACTCGATCGAAGGCTGGTCGCGCCTGCGCTCGGCCCTCAACGACCCGGCGATGCGCGAGCAGGCGGTCAAGCGCTACGTCGCACTGGCCACGCCCACCGACAAGCCCGAGATGGCCGGCCAGTTGCAGACCACGGCGCTGCGCGCGCTCGGCCTGTTCTCCGGCGTCGAGCCGGCCAAGAAAGACCAGCCCCCCACCGGCGGCCTGCAGGCCCTGGCCGATTTCATCGAGGCCAACGTGCCCGAGGCCGACCGGCCGCGCATCTCCGAGGTGCTGCTGCGTATCCTCAACGGCTGCCTGTTCGAGCTGGCCAACCTGTCGCGCGAGCAGGCCGGCCTCAAGGCCATGCAGCCGGGCGAGAAGGCGCAGGCCTTCATGACCCAGGCCGTGATCTCGCTGTCGGACAGCTTCTTCTACCCCGCCCCGGTGCTGCTGGAGCTGGCCGACTTCAAGCAGGTGCAGGCCAGCGTGTTCCAGGTGGCGCGGGCACCGGGCAAGACGCTGGTGTACATCGGCGCGCTGCTGCTGATCATCGGCGTGTTCGCGATGCTCTACATCCGGGAACGCCGGCTGTGGATCTGGCTCCAAGACGAACCGGATGCGCCCGGTGCCGCGACGCGGCTGACGATGGCGCTCTCCACCACCCGCCGCACGCTCGATGCCGACGCCGAATTCGAGCAGCTGAAGAAGGCCATCCTCCAGGAGGCTTGACGCGATGAACACCACCACCCAGACCCTGACCCTCGGCCGCGCCGGCTTCCTGCAGAGCCGCAGCGTCTTCGACTGGCTCTATGCCGTGGCCGTGCTGCTCGGCGCCGCCTATGCCTTCAACCGCTACGGCGCCTCGATGGACGGCTACGAGAAGGGCATCCTCGCCGGAGCCGCGCCGGCGCTGATCGCGCTCGGCTGGTTCTGGGGCTCGCTGCGCATCCTGGCGCTGCTGGTCGGCGGCTCGACGCTGCTGGCGATCAGCCTCTACAGCCGCACGCTCGACAGCTTCGGCGCCGACCTGGCGGCCGGCGAGAAGGTGTTCTGGCTCAAGTATTTCCTCTCCAGCCAGAGCGCGATCCTGTGGATGGGTGTGCTGTTCTGCCTGAGCACGCTGTTCTACTGGATCGGCCTGTTCGCCGGCGGCGCCGACAACACCGCGCAGCGCATCGGCTCGCGCATGGCCTGGGCCGGCGTGTTCTTCGCGCTGGTGGGCACGATGGTGCGCTGGTACGAAAGCCACCAGATCGGCCCCGACATCGGCCACATCCCGGTCAGCAACCTGTACGAGGTGTTCGTGCTGTTCAGCTGGCTGACCACCGCGTTCTACCTGTACTTCGAGCAGCACTACCGCACCAAGGCGCTGGGCGCGTTCGTGATGCTGGTGGTCAGCGCCGCGATCGGCTTCCTGCTCTGGTACACGCTGGCCCGCCAGGCCTCCGACATCCAGCCGCTGGTGCCGGCGCTGCAGAGCTGGTGGATGAAGCTGCACGTGCCGGCCAACTTCATCGGCTACGGCACCTTCTCGCTTTCGGCGATGGTCGCGCTGGCCTACCTGCTCAAGACGGCCGCGCCGCGCCCGCTGTGGATCGGCCTGGTGGCGCTGCCGGCGGCGCTGATCCTCCTGCCGCTGCTGGGCTTCTGGACCGTGGGCCACCTCTCGCCGGCCACGCAGGCCGGTGTGGCCAAATCCTTGCGCATGGTCGGCGGACTGATCGCCTTCTTCGCGGTGGCCATCGCCGCCCGCCCGGTGATCAACCGCAGCGTGCCCTCGGCCGAGGTGATGGACGACCTGATGTACAAGGCCATCGCGGTCGGCTTCGCGTTCTTCACCATCGCCACCATCCTCGGCGCCTTCTGGGCCGCCGAGGCCTGGGGCGGCTACTGGAGCTGGGATCCGAAGGAAACCTGGGCGCTGATCGTCTGGCTCAACTACGCCGCCTGGCTGCACATGCGGCTGATCAAGGGCCTGCGCGGCGCGGTGTCGGCTTGGTGGGCGCTGGTGGGCCTGGTCGTGACGTCGTTCGCGTTCCTCGGCGTCAACATGTTTCTGACCGGCCTGCACTCCTACGGGGAGTTGTGACGGACGGCAACGCGGGGCTATAGTCGGGCCATGCCTTTCGTCCGCCGCTCTCCTGAAGGCCAGATCGACAGCCTGCACCGCCACCAGAGCGGTGAGGCGCAGGAATTCCTGGCGGACGACCACCCCGACGTGCTCGCCTTCCTGGGCGTGACGCCGCCGCGGCGCGAAGACTTCGACCGGCTCGATGCCGACTTCGTGCGGGTGATCGAGGACGTGATCGACACCCTGATCATCAAGAACGTCATCAACATCACCGACCTGCCGGCCGAGGCGCAGGCGAAGCTGTTCGCCCGCAAGAGCTTCCGGGAGCGGATCACCAAGCATTCGCTGAAGCTGTTCGGCGACTCCGGGTTTGCGGATGTCGTCGACGACACGGGGTTTTCCGAGCTCCGCTGAGGCCTTCTTCCGCGCCCGCTCCGGGCCGCACAGGAACCAAGCGTAAGGTTCCCCGTCGAACCGCGACGAACGGAACATCGCCCTCCGCAGGAGCCCCAGATGCATTTCCTCAAGGACCGTGGCTTCGCCCACGCCACTCCCTCCGAGATCACGCCGCGCGAGGTCTACGAGCAGCGCCGCCGCCTGCTCAAAGGCCTGGCCGCCGGCAGCGCAGGCGCCCTGCTCGCCTCCTGGGCCGGTCGGCAGGCCCTGGCCGCCACGCCGCTGCCAGGCACCAAGAGCACCGTCCCCGGCGCGATGGCGATGGAAAAGGTCACGCCCCAGCAGGACGCCACCAGCTACAACAACTTCTACGAGTTCGGCACCGACAAGTCCGACCCCGCCCGCACCGCCCACACGCTGAAGACCCGCCCCTGGACCGTGAGCATCGAAGGCGAGGTGAAAAAACCCAGGACCTACGACATCGACGAGCTGATCAAGCTCGCACCGCAGGAGGAGCGCATCTACCGCCTGCGCTGCGTCGAGGGCTGGTCGATGGTGATTCCGTGGGTCGGCTATTCGCTGGCCGAGCTGATCAAGCGGGTGGAACCCACCGGCAACGCCAAGTACGTGCAGTTCATCACCCTGGCCGACAAGGCGCAGATGCCCGGCCTGCGCCCCGGCATCCTCGACTGGCCCTACAGCGAAGGCCTGCGCATGGACGAGGCGATGCATCCGCTGGCGCTGCTCGCTTTCGGCCTCTATGGCGAGGTGCTGCCCAACCAGAACGGCGCGCCGGTGCGATTGGTCGTGCCCTGGAAATACGGCTTCAAGTCGGCCAAGTCCATCGTCAAGATCCGCTTCGTCGAGAAGCAGCCCAAGACCAGCTGGCAGGACGCTGCACCGCAGGAATACGGCTTCTACAGCAACGTGAACCCCACCGTCGACCATCCGCGCTGGAGCCAGGCCACCGAGCGCCGCATCGGCGAGGCCGGCGGCCTGTTCGCCAAGAAGAAGCCGACGCTGATGTTCAACGGCTACGAGGCGCAGGTCGGCCAGCTGTATGCCGGCATGGACCTGAAGAAGTTCTACTGAGATGTTGACCCCCACGTCGCTGCGCGCCTGCCCCCCGAGGGGGCGCTCAGCCGCCTTGAGGCGGCTCGGCGCCGGCTGAGCCGAAGCCCGCTGCCATGAAGAAGCTGCTGCTCCACCCGGCCGCCAAGCCGGTGCTGTTCGTGCTGTGCGCGCTGCCGTTCGCGTGGCTGTTCTATGCCGCCGCCACCGATGCGCTGGGGGCCAACCCGGCCGAGGCGCTGATCCGCCGCTCGGGCGACTGGACGTTGCGCTTCCTGTGCCTCACGCTGGCGGTCACGCCGCTGCGGCAATGGACCGGGCTGCATGCGCTGGCGCGCTTCCGGCGCATGCTCGGGCTCACGACCTTCTTCTACGGCTGCGCGCACTTCCTCTGCTACAGCTGGCTCGACCAGGGCTTCGAGCTCGACGTGATCGCGCACGACATCGCGAAGCGCCCGTTCATCCTCGTGGGCTTCACCGCGCTGGTGCTGATGCTGCCGCTGGCGCTGACCTCGTTCAACCGCGCGATCAAGGCGCTGGGCGGCGCGCGATGGCAGGCGCTGCACCGGCTGGTCTATGCCACCGCGCTGCTCGGGCTGCTGCATTTCTTCTGGATGCGCGCGGCCAAGCACAACTTCGCCGAATGGTCGGTGTATGCCGCGGTCCTCGGAGTGTTGCTGGGCTGGCGCCTGCTGCGCGCACTGCGCAGCCGGGCCGCCACATCGTCAACGCATCAGCCCCGGCAGCCACAGGCTCAGGCCCTGAAACTCCAGCAGGATCGCTAGCGCCACCACCAGCGCCGCGACGAACAGCCACACGCCGCGGAAGATCTGCCGCAGCGGCACGTCCTTGAGCAGCGCGTTGAGCACGAAGAGGTTCATGCCCACCGGCGGCGAGATCAGGCCGATCTGCACCACCATCACGATCAGCACGCCGAACCACACCGGGTCGAAGCCGAGCTGCGTGACGATCGGAAAGAACACCGGGATGGTCAGCAGCACCATCGAGAGTTCCTCCATCACCGTGCCCAGCAGCACATAGACGAGCATCATCGCGCCCACGACCGCCAGCCGCGACAGGCCCAGGTGCGTGATCCACTCCTTCAGGTCGCCGGGCATCGACGTGAAGTTGATGAAGTTGGCGAACATCATCGCGGCGATCAGGATCGTGAACAGCATCGCCGTGGTGCGCGCGCTCTCGACCAGCACCTGCCACAGCACGCGCCACGTGAGCGCGCGTCGCCACAGCGCAAAGCCGAACGCGCCCGCCGCGCCGATGCCCGCGCCCTCGGTCGCCGTGAACACGCCGCCGTAGATGCCGCCCAGCACCACGACCACCAGCAGCGCCACGCCCCAGATGCCGCGCAGCGCCTGCCAGCGCTCGACCGCGGTGCTGCGCTCGCCGGCCGGGCCGGCCTCGGGATCACGCGCGGTGATCCACGCCACCGCCACCATCAGCAGCGCCGCGCACAGCAGGCCGGGGATCACGCCCGCGGCGAAGAGCTTGCCGATGTTGGTCTCGGTGACGATGCCGTAGATCACCATGATGGTCGACGGCGGGATCATGATGCCGAGCGTGCCGCCGGCCGCGATGACGCCGGTCGACAGGTAGTCGGCATAGCCGAGCTTCTTCATCGACGGATAGGCCACCTTGGCCATCGTGGCCGCGGTGGCGATCGACGAGCCGCAGATGGCGCCGAAACCCGCGCAGGCAAGGATGGTGGCGTGTGCCAGCCCGCCGCGCACATGGCCCACGAACACATAGGCTGCACGGAACAGCTCATGCGCCAGCCCGGCCCGCGCGACGAAGTTGCCCATCAGGATGAACAGCGGCACCACCGACAGCGTGTAGGCGAAGCCGGTCTCGTAGATCACCTGCGCCGCGCTGGCCAGCGCCGGCTCCCAGCCGCGCAGCAGGCCCAGGCCGACGACGCCGACGCCGCCCATCGCGAAGGCGAGCGGCACGCGCAGCAGCGCGAGCGCGAAGACGGCCGCGAACCCCAGCAACGCTTCCGTCATTCGACACCACCCTCGAGGCCGGGATGGTGCGGCGGCTCCGGCTGCACGACCAGCAGCGCATGCACCAGCGCCGTCAGCCCGCACAGCAGGCTCATCAGGTAGACGAAGGGCGCCTGCGGGATCTTCAGCTGCGCGGTGGTGTCGCCGTATTGCGCCATCTGCCCCGCCTTGGTCCACAGCAGCATGGCCACGCCGGCCAGCGCCAGCGCGCACAGCGCATCGATCACCACCGCCTGCACGCGGCGCCACATCGCCGGCAGCCAGGCATCGAGCGAATCGAACACCACATGCTCGCCCTGCAGCGAGACCAGCGGCAGCCCGGCGAAGATCACCACCACCATCAGCAGCTCGGTCAGCTCGAGTGCGCCGGGCACCGACTGGCTGATCGCCTTGCGGCCAGCCACGTCGACGAAGGTCAGCGCCATGATCCCGAACAGCGCGAGCGCGGCGATGGCGCCGCACAGCACAGCGAGCAGCCTCTTCACTTCTCGAGCTTGGAGATGTCAGCCCGGAACTCGGCCAGCACCTGCTTCGGATCCTTCAGCCCCTTGGCCGCGGCCGCCTGCGCCCAGCGCTCCTCGACCGGCGCGGTGCGCTCCTTCACCGCCTTCACGAAGGCCGCATCGGCCGCCGCGAACTGCACGCCCGAGGCCTGCATGAAGGCCATGCCGCGGCGGTCGGCCTTGTCCCAGGCGCGGCCGAAGAGGCGCGCGGCCGCCTCGCCTGAGAGCTCGTCGACCACCTTCTTCTCATCCGGCGAGAGCTTGTCGTACCGGGCCTGGTTCATCAGGAACGCGAAGCTGGTGTTGTAGAGCCCGCCGGGAAACGTGGTGCCGTGGCGCACCACCTTGTCGATCTTGAAGGCATCGATCGACTCGGCCGGGAACAGCGTGCCGTCCATCACGCCGGTGGACAGCAGCTCGTAGCTCTCGGGCGCGGGCTTCAGCGTGGCGTTCATGCCCAGCGCCTTGGCAATGTCGTTGACCATGCCGCCGCCGACGCGGAACTTCAGCCCGTCGAGGTCGGCCATCTTCACGATCGGCCGCTTGGTGTTGAACACCATGCCCGGCCCGTGCGTGAACACGCCCAGCACCTTCACACCCTGGTGCTCGGCACGGAACGCCGGGTACTTGTCGAACAGGTGCTGGTAGGCCACCGACACCGCCTCGGCCGTGTTGCCGAGGAACGGAAACTCCGCCATCTGCGTGGTCGCGAAACGGCCGGGCGTGTAGCCCTGCACGATGAACGACACGTCGGCCAGGCCGTTGCGCACCGCATCGAAGGTGCCCGGCGGCGCGGCCACCGCCCGCGGCAGGATGTTGCACTTGAGCTTGCCGGCGCTCTTCTGCGCCAGCTGGTCGCACCAGGCCTTCTGCGTCTCGCTGAGCATGTGGCTGGGCGGTACCCAGCTGGAAACGGTGAGCACGGTTTGCGCGGGGGCAGCGGCGGCAGCGGCCAGCGCGGCGGCGGCGATCACGGGGCGCAGGGTGCGACAGGGCATGAAGTTCTCCGGCAAGAAAAACCGACGGATTGTCGGACCGATCGTGCACTGTGGCACGGCCGCGGTGCGCCCGGCGCACGGCACAATGACGGCCATTCCCCCACGCCTTCCGCGCCCTTGACCTCCGCCCCCGCCGCGCCGAGCGCCGACATCGATGCCCTGCTGGCGGCCGCCCGCGAATCGCTGTCGCGTGGGGAACATCGCCTGGGGCTGGAGCGCGCGCAGCAGGCGCGCCAGCTCTGCACCGACCAGCACGGCGCGACGATGGCCGAGGCAATGACGCTGGAAGGCCAGCACCTGTGGCGGCTGGGCCGTTTCGAAGATGCGGTGGTCATCGCCCGCGAGGCCATCTCGCTGTGGCAGCAGCTCGACGATGCCCACGGCCAGGCCGATGCGCTGTGCCTGCTGGCCGTGGCCTACACCGAGCTCGGCCTGCACGAGGAAGGCCTCAAGTGCGCCGGCACCGCGTTCGACATCGCCCGCGCGCACGGGCTCACCCGCCAGGCCACGCAGGCCCTCAACCGCATCGGCGTCTGCCATGAGCGCCTGGGCGACCCGGCCCAGGGCGAGCGCTTCCTGCTGCAATCGCTGTCGCGCGCCCGCGAAGAGCGCGACTTCGACGACACGCTGGCCGCACTGAACAACCTGATGGCCAACACGCTGTCGGCCTACCACCTCTACACGCCGCGCGGCGAGAACGAGGCGGCCCACCAGGCGCTGCTGCGTGCCCGGCAATACGGCAACCAGGCGCTGGGCATGGCGCGCCGCCATGGCGACATCTACCGTGTGGTGGTCACGCAGGGCAACCTGGGCGAGGTGCTGGCGATCTCGGGCGAATTCGAGCAGGCCGAAACGCTGCTGCTGGACACCATCGCCCAGGCCCATGCCAACGGCTTCCGCGCGGTGGAGCTGCGCACCCGGCACAACCTGGGCGAAATGCGCTCGATGCAGGGCCGCCACGACGAGGCCGTGCAGGAGCTGCACGCGGTGCTCGACGAGCTGCGCCGCGGTGGCGACCACGAAACCACCCGCATGCGCGGCCATGCCAGCCTGTACCGGGCCTACAAGGCGCTCGGCCGCTTCGAGCCGGCACTGCAGCATTGCGAGGCCTACTACGAGATCGAGATGCAGCGCTCGGCGCTGCAGGCCCAGGCCCAGGCCCGGCTGATGGTCAACCGGCTCGACATGGAGCAGGCGCTGCTGATGGCCGACCGCGCGCTGATGGACGCGGCACGCGAGCGTGTGAAGGCCAGCGAGCTGGAGTTCGAGAACCGCGAGCTCGAGGCCCGCACCGAGGCGCTGCACCGCGATGCGCACGAAGACCCGCTGACCGGCCTGCACAACCGCCGCCGCGTCGACGCCGACCTGCCGCCACTGCTCGAGCAGGCGCGCGACCAGGGCCGGCCGCTGCAGGTGGCGGTGCTCGACGTCGACTGGTTCAAGAACGTCAACGACCAGTTCGGCCATGCAGTGGGCGATGCGGTGCTGCAGCAGGTGGCCCACATCCTGCACGACCGGCTGCGCACGCGCGACCTGGCGGCGCGGCTGGGTGGCGAGGAATTCCTGATCGTGCTGGTCGACACGCTGCCCTCGGTGGCGCTGGACATCTGCGAACGGCTGCGCGCCGCGGTGCAGAACCACGAGTGGGACGAGCTGGCCAAGGGGCTGGAGGTCACGCTGAGCATCGGCCTCGGCGATGCCGGCGGCAGCGTGGACGCCGCGGCCGTGCTGCAGCGGGCCGACGAGGCCCTCTACCGGGCCAAGAACGACGGCCGCAACCGCGTGTGCGTGGCCTTGCCGTTCACGTCGGCATCCTGACGCCCGCAGCAATGCCGGCGTGACTTCGCTCACGCCAGGCGCGCGGCAGCCACCGGCTTCCCCCTGAGACAGGGGGCTTTCTCGCGGGGCCCGCAGCCGTAGCATGGCCCGAAGCCAGACGACGCTGCCTGGCGCTGCCGGAGAGCCCCAGATGTCCGCTCACGATCCCGCCCTCGCCGCCGTGCCGCCGCTGCCGGCCGGCCCCGCCCGCGAAGCCCTGGTGTCGGCCCTCAACACCCTCGATGCCGCAGAGCGGCAGCCGCATCCGCTGGTGATGAGCCTGGCACTGTCCAAGGTGGGGCATTGCTGCAGCGACGCCGGCGCGCTGGCACAGGCCGAGTGGTACCTGGAGCGGGCGCTGCGCTGGGCGATGACGCTGGGCTCGGCCGATGGCGGCATCGACCTGATCTGCGACCTGGCCGAGCTGGCCGTGCGGCGCGCCGATGAGGCGGCCGGCACCGATGCCGCCCAGGCCCATGTGCTGCGCGAGCAGGCCCGCGACCGCTGCTTCGAGGCCGCCGGCCTGGCGAGCCGGGCGGCCGATCCGCACTGGGAAGTGCACGTGCTGCTGCGCGTCAGCGAGGTGCTGGACCGTTGCGGCGATCACGACGATGCGATCTCGCTACAGTGCCGCGCACTGCACCTGCTGGTCAGCGACGAGATCCCGGTGCTCGACTCCGAGGCGCCCGGCACCACCCAGGCGCTCATGTGAGATGTCGACACCCGGCCGCAGGGTACCGCGGCCACCCTCCGAGAGGGTCGGAATCCAGCTTGGGGCGGCCCGGCGCCGGATTCCGGTGACTACACCAACAGCACGTACGCCTTGAAGGCCAGCCAGCCGAGGCCGGCGCCGAAGGGCAGGTCGATCAGGTAGTGCTGCTTCGTGAAGATGCACGACAGCGCGATCAGCAGCGGGAACGCGAAGGCCATCGGGCCCAGCGTGTGCACTGCATGCAGCGCCGTCAGCGTGGCCACCGAGACGTGCATGCTCGGGAAGCAGTTGCTCGGCGCATCGAACTTCTGCACGAATCGCAGGAAGCGCTCGCACAGGCGGTTGCCGGTGTTGATGCTGCGCCAGTGGTCGGGCGTGGCCACCGGGTACAGGTAGAAGCACGCCATCTGCATCATCAGCAGCAGGATGAAGCTGAAGGCCATCAGCGAGAACTGGCGTGCGTCGCCGGCGATCCAGTTGAGGTACAGGATGGCCGGGTAGTACAGGAAGCTGTAGATCCACGCCCACGAAGGCCAGAACGGCATCGCCTCGTCGATCGGCGAGTTGTAGGTGCGGGTCTTGAACAGCGGCCGGCGCTGCGTCAGGAAGTAGAACTGGTAGGTCCCGACGATCAGGATGACGCTGAGGATCAGGTTGATGACGTAGTCTTGTGGTTTCATGGTCGGCGCAGGAAGAGCAGCCCCTCCCCCGGGGCGCGGCCATGATAGACAAGCCGGGAGGGGGAAAGCACAACCCCTCCCCCCTGTTCTCGGGAGTCTTTGACGAACGGTATCGCTGCGTCAGCGAGCGAGTACCGGCTCGAGCGACTTTCCGGTGTGCGTGCCCGCCGCCACCACCGCCTCCGGCGTGCCGGCCACCACCACCCGGCCGCCATTGGAGCCGCCGTCGGGGCCGAGGTCGATGATCCAGTCGGCCTCGGCGATCACGTCGAGGTCGTGCTCGATCACCACCACGCTGTGGCCGCCGTCGACCAGCCGGTGCAGCACGCGGATCAGCTTCTCGACGTCGGCCATGTGCAGGCCCACCGTCGGCTCGTCGAGCACGTAGAGCGTGTGCGGCGGCTTCTGGCCGCGCCGGGTGACGTCGTCCCTGACCTTGCTCAGTTCGGTGACCAGCTTGATGCGCTGGGCCTCGCCGCCGCTCAACGTGGGCGACGGCTGGCCCAGCGTGAGGTAGCCCAGGCCCACGTCCTTGAGCAGCTGCAGCGGGTGCGCGATGTTGGGCATCGACGCGAAGAACTCCACCGCCTCGTCGACCTCCATCGCCAGCACGTCGCCGATGCTCTTGCCGCGCCAGCTCACCGCCAGCGTCTCGGGGTTGAAGCGCAGGCCGTGGCACTGGTCGCAGGGCACCTTCACGTCGGGCAGGAAGCTCATCTCGATGGTGCGCATGCCCTGGCCCTCGCAGGCCGGGCAGCGGCCTTCGCCGGTGTTGAAGCTGAAGCGGTTGGGCGCGTAGCCGCGCGCCTTGGCCTCCAGCGTCTCGGCAAAGAGCCTGCGGATCGCATCCCAGAAGCCGATGTAGGTGGCCGGGCACGAGCGCGGTGTCTTGCCGATCGGGGTCTGGTCGACCTCGAGCACGCGGTCGATCGCGCCGCTGCCTTCGAGCGCGCTGCAGCCGGCCAGCAGCGTCGGCTTGCCGCGGTTGGCCACCAGCGCCTGCACGTTGGTCAGCAGCACGTCGCGCGCGAGCGTGCTCTTGCCCGAGCCCGAGACGCCGGTCACCGCCACCAGCCGCTGCAGCGGCACGCGCACGTTCACGTTCCGCAGGTTGTGCAGCGAGGCGCCCTTGAGCTCGAGCGCGAGGCCGTCCGGGCTCACCGCGCGTCGCGGCTTGATCGGGTGCTTCAGCGGGTGTGCGAGGAAGCGGCCGGTCAGCGAGTCTTCATGCTTGGCCAGCTCAGCGGCGCCGCCCTGCGCGATGACGCGGCCGCCGCGCTTGCCGGCGCCCGGGCCGATGTCGATGATGTGGTCGGCGCGGCGGATGGTGTCTTCGTCGTGCTCCACCACCACCAGCGTGTTGCCCTTGTCGCTCAGCGTGGCCAGCGCATTGAGCAGGATCTGGTTGTCGCGCGGATGCAGGCCGATGGTCGGCTCGTCGAGCACGTAGCACACGCCCTGCAGGTTGCTGCCCAGCTGCGCGGCCAGCCGGATGCGCTGCGCCTCGCCGCCGCTGAGCGTGGGCGCCGCGCGGTCGAGCGTCAGGTAGTTGAGGCCCACCTGTTCCAGGAACTCGAGCCGGCTGCGGATCTCGCTGACCACGTCGCGTGCGATCTCGGCGTCGCGGCCCTTCAGCTTGAGGCCGCTGATCCACTGCCGTGCCTCGGCCACCGAATCGCGCGCCACATCGGTGATCGGCAGCTTCGCGAAGGTGACGGCGCGCGACACCGGGTTGAGCCGCGTGCCCTGGCATTCCGCGCAGGGTTCGTCGACCAGCCCCTCGACCTCGGCCTCCTCGGCCGGGAAGCTCTGCTCGCGGCCGCGGTTGTCGTCGTCGCGCACCGAGTCGTCGTAGGCCTTGCGCTGCTCGCGCGTGAGCTTCAGGCCGGTGCCGACGCAGCCGGTGCACCAGCCGTGCTTGCTGTTGTAGGAGAACATGCGGGGGTCCAGCTCGGGATAGCTGGTGCCGCAGGTGGGGCAGGCGCGCTTGGTCGAGAACACCTTCACCTGCCCATGGCTCGCGGTGGGGGCGCCCTTTTCCATCAGCTCGGCCAGGCCGTCGAGCGGATGCAGCAGGTGCATCACGCCCTTGCCCAGCTCCAGCGCCCTGGCCAGCAGCGCGCGCAGCTCGGCCTCGTTCTCGGGCGACACCACGATGTCGCCGACCGGCAGCTCCAGCGTGTGCTCCTTGAAGCGGTCGAGCCGCGGCCAGGGGTCGACCTTGAGGAACTCGCCATCCACCCGTAGGTGGGTGTGGCCGCGCGCCTTGGCCCACTTGGCGAGGTCGGTGTACACGCCCTTGCGGTTGACGACCAGCGGCGCCAGCAGGCCCACATGCTGGCCGCGGTGGTCGCGCATCAGCTGGGCCGCGATGCTCTCGGCGCTCTGCGGCATCACCGGCGTGCCGTCGTTCACGCAGTGCTGCACGCCGAGCTTGACGTACAGCAGCCGCAGGAAGTGCCACACCTCGGTGGTGGTGGCCACCGTGCTCTTGCGGCCGCCGCGGCTGAGGCGCTGCTCGATCGCCACCGTGGGCGGAATGCCATAGACCGCATCCACCTCGGGCCGGCCCGCCGGCTGCACGATGCTGCGCGCGTAGGCGTTCAGCGATTCGAGGTAGCGCCGCTGCCCTTCGTTGAACAGGATGTCGAAGGCCAGCGTGCTCTTGCCCGAGCCCGACACGCCGGTGACCACGCTGAACTTGCCGCGCGGGATGTCGACGCTCATCGACTTGAGGTTGTGCTCGCGGGCGTTGACGATGCGGATCGCATCGTCGGCCTCGCGTGCCGCCTGGCGGGCCTTCTTCAGGTACGACTGCAGCGGCTGGCCTTCCTCGGCCTTCAGCTCGCCGTATCCCATCGCGCGCTCGTAGTCGCGCAGCGCATCGCCGGTGTGCGAGCCCTTGCAGGCCTTCACGTCCTCGGGCGTGCCGGTGCAGACGATCTCGCCGCCGCCGTCGCCGCCCTCGGGACCGAGGTCGACGATCCAGTCGGCCGCGCGGATCACGTCGAGGTTGTGCTCGATCACGATCAGCGAATGCCCGGCATCGAGCAGCTTGCGCAGCGCGCGCATCAGCTTGGCGATGTCGTCGAAGTGCAGGCCGGTGGTGGGCTCGTCGAACAGGAACAGCGTGCCCTTCTTGGCCAGCGCCTGCCGGCTCTGCGACGCGGTGGAGGCCGCCTCGGCCAGGAAGCCGGCGAGCTTGAGGCGCTGCGCCTCGCCGCCCGAGAGCGTGGGCACCGGCTGGCCGAGGCGCACGTATTCGAGGCCCACATCGACGATGGGCTGCAGCTTGTTGACGACCTCGCGGTCGTCACGGAAGAGCTGGGTCGCCTCGCTCACCGTCAATTCGAGGACATCGGCGACGCTCAACTGCCTGGGCCCCCGCACGATCTTCACGTCGAGGATCTCGGCGCGGTAGCGGGTGCCGTCGCAGTCGGGGCAGCGCAGGTACACGTCGGACAGGAACTGCATCTCCACATGCTCGAAGCCCGAGCCGCCGCAGGTGGGGCAGCGGCCGTCGCCGGCATTGAAGCTGAACATGCCGGCGCCGTAGTTGCGCTCCTTGGCCATCGGGCTGTCGGCGAAGAGCTTGCGGATCTCGTCGAAGGCGCCGACGTAGCTGGCCGGGTTGGAGCGCGCGGTCTTGCCGATCGGGCTCTGGTCGACGAACACCGCGTCGGCCAGCCAGTCGGCGCCGAGCAGGCGCTCGTGCTCGCCGGGCGTCTCGGTGGCCTTGCCGAAGTGGCGCGCCAGCGCGGGGTACAGCACGTCCTGCATCAGCGTGCTCTTGCCCGAGCCCGACACGCCGGTCACGCACACCAGGCGCTGCAGCGGGAACTCGACGCTCACGTTCTTCAGGTTGTGCTCGCGCGCCCCTTCGAGCACCAGCCGCGGCGTGCTCTCGTTGACGAAGCGGCGGATGCCCATGCCCACGTGCCTGCGGTTGCCGAGGTAGGCGCCCGTGAGCGTGTCGGCCTGGCGGATCGCCTCGGGCGTGCCATCGAACACGATGCTGCCACCCTTCTCGCCCGGGCCCGGGCCCATGTCGATCAGGCGGTCGGCGGCCAGCATCACCGCGGGATCGTGCTCCACCACCACCAGCGTGTTGCCGGCGTCGCGCAGCCGGTGCATGGCCTCGACGATGCGGTTCATGTCGCGCGGATGCAGGCCGATGCTGGGCTCGTCGAGCACGAACATCGTGTTGACCAGCGAGGTGCCGAGCGCGGTGGTGAGGTTGATGCGCTGCACCTCGCCGCCGCTGAGCGTGCGGCTCTGGCGGTCGAGCGTGAGGTAGCCCAGGCCCACGTCGCACAGGTACTTCAGCCGCGTGCGGATCTCATCCAGCAGCAGCTTCAGCGCCTCGTCGAGCAGCGTGTCGTTGAGGGTCAGGCCATCGAAGAAGCCGCGCAGCTTGACGATCGGCAGCTGCATCAGGTCGTGCACGCACAGGCCCGGCAGCGCTTCGAGCTGCGCACGGTTCCAGTCGACGCCCACCGGCATGAAGCGGCCGGCCGGCGGCAGCACCGCATCGGCATCCGCCTTGGCGCCCAGGCGCCACAGCAGCGCCTCCAGCTTCAGCCGCGCGCCGCCGCAGGCGGTGCAGGGCGTGTAGCTGCGGTACTTCGACAAGAGCACGCGGATGTGCATCTTGTAGGCCTTGCTCTCCAGGTACTCGAAGAAGCGCTTGACGCCGTACCACTGCTTGTTCCAGTTGCCGTTCCAGTGCGGCGAGCCGTCGATGACCCAGCTGCGCTGCTGCGGCGTGAGCTGGTTCCACGCGGTGTCGCGCGGGATGCCGGCCTCGCCGGCGTACTTCATCAGGTCGTCCTGGCATTCCTTCCAGGCCGGCGTCTGCATCGGCTTGATCGCGCCGGAGCGCAGGGTCTTGCGCTCGTCGGGGATCACCAGCCCCATGTCGACACCGATCACCCGGCCGAAGCCGCGGCAGACCTCGCACGCGCCGAACGCGGAGTTGAACGAGAACAGCGCCGGCTGCGGCTCGGCATAGCGCAGGTCGCTGTCGGGGCAGTGCAGTCCGGTGGAGTAACGCCAGAGATCCGGCTCCCCTTCTTCCTTGAGGACATAGACGTTCACCCGCCCGGAGCCGCGCTTGAGCGCCAGCTCGATCGCCTCCATCACCCGCACCTTCTCCGCCCCGGAGAAGCGGAAGCGGTCGGCCACCACGTCGAGCACCTTGCGCTCGCCCACCACGCGCTCGGCCTGCACCCGCGTGAAGCCGCTGGCCGCCAGCCACTGCTCCACCTCCTCGGGCGTCACGCTCGCCGGCAGCTCCACCGGGAACGTGACCACCAGGCGAGGGTCGCCGCCCGCTGCCGCCCGTTGTTGCAGCTCGGCGTAGATGGTCTCCGGCGTGTCGTGCCGCACCCGCTGCGCCGTCTTGCGGTCGAACAGCTCGGCCGCGCGGGCATAGAGCAGCTTCAGGTGGTCGTTCAGCTCGGTCATCGTGCCGACCGTGGAGCGCGAGGTGCGCACCGGGTTGGTCTGGTCGATCGCGATCGCCGGCGGCACGCCGTCGACCTTGTCGACAGCCGGGCGGTCCATGCGGTCGAGGAACTGGCGCGCATAGGCCGAGAAGGTCTCGACGTAGCGGCGCTGGCCTTCGGCATAGAGCGTGTCGAACACCAGGCTCGACTTGCCCGAGCCCGACGGGCCGGTGACCACCGTCATCTCGCCGGTGCGGATGTCGAGGTCGAGCTGCTTGAGGTTGTGCTGGCGGGCGCCGCGGATCTGGATCAGACCGGTCATTGGTGGGGCTGGAGCAGGCGGTTTGGGGGGTGGGCCGAACATTCTAGGGAGCGGGCCATGTCCTACGGAGGCGCGGGCTGTTGGGCAGCATTTCACGGTCGCACGAGGGGCCGGGCACGGTAGCGGTTTTCCACGTTGCGCACGGGCCGCCCTTGGGGACAGACTCCGCTGCAAACACAACAACCACTCCCCCGGAGACTGCTCGCATGAAGAAATTCGCCCTGGCGCTGGGCCTCGCCCTGCTCGCCCCCCTGGCAGGTGCCCAGATCGTCGTCGGCCAGACCTCCGGCGTGACCGGCCCGGTGGCCGCCGGCGTCAAGGAGAACATCGACGGCGCGAAGCTCTACCTCGATCATGTCAACGAGCTGGGCGGCGTCAACGGCCAGAAGATCGAGCTGGTGACGCTGGACGACAAGTTCGACCCCAAGCTCGCCGCCGAGAACGCGAAGAAGCTGATCACCGAGCACAACGCGGTGGCGCTGTTCATGAACCGGGGCACGCCGCACACCCAGGCCATCGCGCCGCTGCTCGAGCAGTACAAGGTCGCGCTGGTGGCCCCTTCCAGCGGCGCGATGGCGCTGCACACGCCGGTGAACCCGTGGATCTTCAACGTGCGGGCGCCCTACCAGCGCGAGGCCGAGAAGGCGGTGTCGCACCTGGTGAGCATCGGCCTCACCCGCATCGCGCTGGCCCATGTGGACGACAGCTTCGGCGCCGATTGCGCCATCGGCGCGCAAAAAGGCTTCGAGAAGGCCCACATGCGCCCGGCCTTCGTGCTGAAGTTCAACCGCGAGAAGCCCGACTTCGCGCAGATCGCCGACGGCGCCCGCAAGATCGACGCGCAGGCGGTCATCTTCATCGGCGCCGCGCAGTCGGTGGCCGACGGCACCCGGGCGATCCGCCTGGCCGGCTCCAAGGCGCAGATCGTCACCGTGTCGAACAACGCCTCGTCGGGCTTCATCAAACTGATGGGCGACGAGGCGCGCGGCACCATCGTGACGCAGGTCTTCCCCTACGAGCGCTCGCTGCAGGCGCCCATCGTGAAGGAGGCCTACGACCTGGCGCAGGCCAAGGGCATGACCGAGGTCACACCCGCGATGCTCGAAGGCTATGCCGGCGCCAAGGTGCTGGTCGAAGGGCTCAAGCGCGCCGGCACCAACCCCACGCGGCAGAAGCTGCGCGATGCGCTCGAAGGCATGCAGCGGGTGAACATCGGCGGCCTCGAGGTGAGCTATGGCCCCAAGGACCATACAGGGCTGGAGTTCGCCGACCTCTCGATCATCGGCTCGGACGGCAAGTTTCGGCGCTGAGCGTGCCACATGCCCTGCACGGGGCAGGGCCCGGCGCGCACAATCAGCCCGTCGTCCCCCGCGTGCAGCCCGCAGCCCATGAGCCCCGCCCCGCAGCAACCGCCCGCCTCGTCCACCGGCGATGAACAGCTCGACGAGCTGCGGCGCGCACTGACCGAGGCGCAGCGGCGGCTGCAGGCGGCCGAGCAGGCCAGCGAGGCCAAGTCGCGCTTCATCGCGCACCTGAGCCACGAGATCCGCACGCCGCTCAACGGCGTGCTCGGCCTGTCGGAGCTGGCGCTCAAGGCCGCCGAATCGCCGTCGCAGCGCCGCCACCTCGAGATGGCGCTGGAGTCGGGCCATGCGCTGCTGCAGCTGGTCAACGACCTGCTCGACTTCTCCCGCATCGAGGCCGGCCGCATGCTGCTGCAGGACGAGCCCTTCAACCTGCCCGATGCGCTGGCCTCGGTGTTCCGCGCCGTCATCGCGCCGCTGCGCGGCAAGGAGGTGGTGCTGCGCTTCGACCACGTGGGCGACGTCACCTGGGTGCGCGGCGACGAGGTGCGGCTGCGCCAGATCGTCGGCAACCTGCTGGGCAATGCGGTCAAGTTCACGCAGCGCGGCGAGCTGGCGCTGCTGACCGAGACCACGCCGCTGGGCAACGACCGCTGCCTGGCCACCATCCGCGTGCTCGACACCGGCCCCGGCCTCTCGCCCGAGATGCAGGCCCGCCTGTTCAGCCCCTACGAGCAGGCCGCCGGTGAGCACGGCCGGCACCATGGCGCGGGCCTGGGCCTGTCGATCGCCCGCGGCCTGGCACGCGCGATGGGCGGCGACATCACGGTGCAGAGCACCCTCGGCAAGGGCAGCGTGTTCACCGTGAGCCTGCCCTTCGCCACCGCGCCCGATCCCGATCCGGTGCCGGAGCCGCCGCCGGGCACGGCCTGGCTGGTGTTCCCGCAGGGCCAGATCGCCGGCTGGATCCAGAGCCGGCTGCAGCGCCTGCAATGGCGCTCGGTGCCGTTCGATTCGCTGCAGGCGGTGATCGCCGCCGCGCCCTCGCAGCCGGCACCGCAGCTGCTGATGATCTCCGAGCGCGGCGTGGGCGCCGATGCCGACTTTGCCGCGCTGCGCGCTGCGCTGCCCGACACCCGCATCCACCTGATCGTGCGCCCCGACTGGAACATGCCCGAGCTCGAACGCGCGGCGCTGGCGCAGGACGTGCACCTCACGCTCTCGCCGATGACGCCGCAGGACCTGATGCGCGTGACCTCGGCCGCGGCCATCGACCATCCGCCGATGCCGCAGCCGGCCGAGGCCGGCGAGGCGCCGCCACCGCCCGCCGGCGACGTGCTGATCGTCGAAGACAACCCGGTCAATCGCCTGATCGGCGAGGAGTTCCTCAAGGCGCTGGGCATCCCGGTGCGCGTGGTCGACAGCGGCGAGGCCGCGCTGCGCGCCTGCCTGGCCCAACCGCCCCAGCTGGTGCTGATGGACGTACAGATGCCGGGCATGGACGGCCGCGAAGCCTGCCGCCGGCTGCGCGAGCTGCAGCATGCCGGCACCCTGCCCGACTTTCCGATCGTGGCGCTCACCGCGCATGCGGCCGGGCCCGAGCGCGACGAATGCCTGGCCGCCGGCATGGACGGCTACCTCGCGAAGCCGCTGATGCTCGACACGCTGAAGGAAGAATTGGAGCACTGGGTTCCCACCGGCTGGGGCACCTGAGCCCTATTGCCGCGTGAAGGCCATCGTCCAGTTGGTCTGCCAGCTGCGGCCGCCATCGGGCGAGAAGGCCTGCTCCCACTGCGCATGGTGGGCATCGACGCGGCGCCACGTGTAGCGCACGCGGATCGGCCGGCCGTCCCACTGGTCGTCGGCCTCGAACACGCCCACGTCGCCCTCGAAGCGGCCGACCACCGGCGGATCGAACGTGCCGGTCTTCGCGTCGATGCCACCGCCGCGGTTGTTGACCCAATACAGGCTCCAGCGGCCGCTGCGCGGGTCGTACACGCGGAAGGTGATGCCCACATAGCCGGGCCGCCAGGCAGGCGCCGTGTAGTCATCGGTGTTGCCCACGCCGCCGGCCAAAGCGCGCACGTGGCTCTCGGCCTCGAAGCTCTCCCAGCGCTCGTCGTTCTGCAGCACCGCGAGACGCTTGCGGTTGTGCACCGTCCAGTCGCCGACCAGGAAATCGAAGTCGTGCGAGCCGTCGCGCACCGCCGGGGCCGAAGCGGCAGGCGCCGCCACGGTCTGCGCCTGCGCCGGCTTCCAGCCCAGCGCCAGCGTGAGCACCGCGCCGGCCATCAGCAGCGGCCCGGTGATGCGCAGCAGCCAGCGCTGCCCCTCGGCGCCCACGCCGGCAAAGCGCCGCGTGCCCGCCGCCACACCGGCCACCACGCCATACACCGCCGCCTGCGTGGCGGCGATGATGGCGGCGAGCAACACCGCCTGCACCAGCCACGGCCGCTGCGCCGACTGCAGGAACGCCGGAAACACCGCCAGCATGAAGGCATAGGCCTTGGGGTTGAGCAGGCAGGTCAGCATCGCGCGGCCGAAGATGCGTGCCGAGCCGGCCGGCGCAGCATCCGCACCCACCTCTGTTGAAGCGCCCGGCGCACGCGACGCACGCAGCAGGCTCCAGCCGACCCACACCATGTAGGCCGCCCCGGCGATCAGCACCGCATCGAAGGCTGCAGGCCACAGCGTGAGCAGCACGGCCAGCCCGGTGGCCGCCACCGCCACATGCACCAGCCCGCCGGCGACGATGCCGGCCACCGCGGTGGCGCCGGCACGCCAGCCGCCGTCCAGCGCGTTGGTGGCCACGTAAGCCATGTCCATGCCCGGCAGCACGATCACGCCGAACACCAGCGCGAAGAACAGCCACAGATCCGGCGAAGAAGCGTTCATCCGATGTCTCCCGTTCGAAGTCGATTGATGCGATGGCCTGCAGCGTAGAACCCATATAGGTCGGATTCCGTCCTCTTTTGAATCGCGGGCGAGCACAATGCGGCGCATGGCCAAACCCACCAGCCGCGTGCTCTCGGTGCTGGAGATCCTGCAGACCGAGCACCGCGTCAGCGGCGCCGAGCTGGCGCGCCGCACCGGCGTCGACCGGCGCACCATCCGCCGCTACATCGCCCACCTCGTCGAGATCGGCGTGCCGATCGATGCCGAGCGCGGCTGCGACGGTGGCTATGCGCTGCGCGCCGGCTACAAGCTGCCGCCGATGATCTTCAGCCCAGAGGAGGCGCTGGCCCTGGCAGTGGGCCTGCGCGCCGCACAGCAGATCGGGCTCGCCGGCATCACCCCGTCGGTGGCCAGCACCCAGGCCAAGCTGGAGCGCGTGTTGCCCAAGGGCCTGCAGCGCCGGCTGCGCGACATCGACCGCACCGTGGCGATGGACTTCGCCCGCCCCTTCGCCGAAGGCTCCAGCGAAGCGCTGATGGCGCTGAGCGCCGCCGCCCGCGCCCAGCAGCGCGTGCGCCTGCGCTACCGCAGCGCCGAGGGCAGCGAGAGCGAGCGGGCGTTCGACACCTATGGCGTGGCCTACCGCGGCGGCGCCTGGTATGCGGTGGGCCATTGCCACCTGCGACGGGACCTGCGCTCGTTCCGCCTCGACCGCGTGATCTCGGTGGCGGCCTTACCGGCCAGCTTCGGCCGGCCCGAGGACTTCGACGTATTGGGCTACCTGAGCACCGCGATCGCGACGCTGCCCCGCGCGCACGAGGTGGAGGTGATGCTCGACACCGACCTCGACACCGCGCGCCGCTTCCTGCGGCCCGAGCTGGCCCAGCTGCAGCCGGCACGCCAGGGCGGCGTGCGCATGCGCGCACAGATCGACGAGCTGCCGTGGATGGCGAGGGATCTGGCGCGGCTGCCGTTCGGGTTCAGGATCGTCAAGCCGGCAGCGTTGAAGCGGGCGTTGGCGGAGCATGTGCGGGGGTTGCTGGCGCAGTTGGAGCGTGACCGCTGAGCGGGCGCTTCCAGGCACAAACCCCTCCCTAGGGTATGAACCGGTATTCGCGGATCACTTCATCGCCGTTGGTGATGTGAAAGAACTCGTACCCGATGTGGTGCTCCCGGAGGCACTTGGCGAGACGTTCGCAAGCTCTGGCGATTTCGTCCACCGGCAGTCCATAACCATCACCATCCACATGGAACTGCTCGTCTGGGGAGAGATTCCCCACATAGCGAAGCTTGAAACTCCGCGCCCAATCCTCCAGGCTCAATGCCCATTGTCCGATCGTCACAGAGAAGCCGGAACGAACGAGAAGGTCAGCGAGTTCTTCCTTGCTCTCGGGATAGAACACGGTGCCTTGAACATATGAGTCTGGGACAGTCATGGCTTTTTGGAATACGCCTTGCCGCTCGCACGACGACGCGAGGCCGCCTTCGCTGGCGCCTCCTCGCCCGTGCCCTCCGGCTTCCCCTGCTCCAGCCGGATCGCCCGCAATACCGCCGGCAGCAGCCCCGGAAACCGCTTCTCCACATCGCCCCCCCGCAGCGTCATGAAACGCTGCGTGCCCTCGACCCGGGTGCGCGTCAGCCCCGACTCGCGCAGCCGCGCCAAGTGATACGACATCGAGGTCTTCGAACCCAGCACCAGGAAGCTCGAGCAGTTGAGCTCGCCCTGCTCTTCGAGCATCCGCAGGATGCGGCGCCGCGTGGGGTCGCTCAATGCGTCGTACACCTTCGACAGGTCGAGCTCGTCGATCGTGGGATGCGGGGGATCGCGTTCTGAGTCCATGTCTGGGCAGTTGCGGGTGCCGCGCCATAGTTCAACATCCGTTGAACATAACCCTGCGAGCCACCCCGTCTTTCGGATGATTGTTCAATCACCGTTGAACTATACGGGAGTTCGACGTGTTGAAGCAGTTGCTGTGGCTGATGCTGGGGTCGTTTGCGATCGGGACCGAAAGCTTCGTGATCGCCGGCATCCTGCCGGACGTGGCGCATGACCTGCAGGTCACGCTGGCGCAGGCCGGCTACCTGGTGGTGGCGTTTTCGCTGACCTATGGCGTGGCGACGCCGGTGCTGGCGGTGCTCACCGCCGCGTGGCCGCGCGAGCGCGTGCTGCGCCTCGCGATGGGTGGCTTCGCACTCGGCAATGCGGGGGCAGCGCTGGCCGTCGGGTTCTGGGGGCTGATGTCGGCGCGTGTCGCGCTCGCCCTGTGCGCCGGCGTCTACATGGGCACCGCCAGCGCCTATGCAGCGGCATCCGTGGCGCCCGAGCGGCGCGGCCGCGCGCTCTCGCTGGTGTACCTGGGCATGAACGCCGCCACCGTGCTGGGCGTGCCGATCGGCACGCTGGTGGGCCATGCCTACGGCTGGCGCGCCACCTTCGCGATGATCGCCGCGATGGCCGCCATCGCATGGGCGGGCCTGTGCCTGCCGCGCAGGCCGCAGGCGCTGCAGCCCATGCCCGGCATCGCCGACCGGTTGCGCATCGCGGCCCGGCCCGAGGTGCTGCTGGCGTTGGTGTCGACGCTGCTCAGCTTCTCGGGTGTGTTCGCCCTCTACACCTACCTGGCCCCGCTGCTGGCGATGAGCGCCGGCGTCACCGGCCAAATGCTGGCCGTGGCGTTGCTGCTGTTCGGCATCGCGGGCAGCGCGGGCAACCTGGTCGGCGGCCGCCTGGCAGATCGGTTCGGCCCGATGCCGGTGATCACCATCGTGCTGTCGGCGCTGTGCGTCGTCTTCGCGCTGATGGCATTCGCGGCGCACCTGCCGCCTTCGGGCGCCAGCCGCTGGGCGATGCTGGGCCTGCTCGCGGCGTGGGGCTTCATCGGCTGGCAGTTCGCACCTTCGCAGCAGTTGCTGCTGGTGCAGCGCGTGCCGCAGGCGGTGTCGGTGGCGCTGTCGCTCAATGCATCGGCGCTGTACCTGGGGATCTCGGCCGGCGCGTGGATGGGGTCGATGGCGGTGTCGGCCGGGGCGCTGCGGATGCTGGGGGCGCTGAGCGCGGTGTGCGTGCTGCTGGGGCTGGTAGCGGCGCGGGCGGGACATCGGCATGCCCACTCGGCAGCGCGGGCGCGACCCGTCCTGAGGTTCTCAGATCGGGTCGCACGCCGACAAGCCGACGCATGAAGGCGGCAGCACCCGCTACTTGTACAGCACCTGCTGCCGCAGATCCTTCAGCAGCGGCTGCAGTGCCTGTGCGTATTCACGCATCGCGGCCGCCGAGCAGATGTTCCCTGGCGAATGGTCATCGAGCCGACGCTTGACCCGGAGCACCTTGCCGTCCTGCTGATAGGTGCTCTCATAGGCCACCATCTTCGAACTGAAGGCCACGCCATCCGGGATGGACAGCACCTTCATCTGCGCCGGCAGCTCGATCTCGTAGTCCTCGTTGCTGAAGCCCGGAACGCACAGCTGATCCACATCTTCGACCTTCATCGTGGCCTGGCTGGCCCAACCGTTCACCGGCGCGGGGCTGAAGAACAGCGGCCGGACGTAGAAGGCCCCCGAGCCGGGGAACGGCACCACATCCTTGGCCTGGAACCGCAGGTCGTATTCGAACTCATCACCCAGACCCTCGGTGCTCGAGTGGCTGATGGTGCCACTGCCCTTGAAGCCCATGCGCTCCAGCATCTTGGCCACCGCGTCGGCCGCATCGTCCTTCGACATCCGCTTGAAGCCTTCACGCGTGCCGATGGCATACCGGCCGTGCAGCACGACATGCTGGCTGCCTTCCACCGAACCGTCGTCATGGACGACCACCTTGGTGCTCAGCTCCTGGCGGCTGCGGCCCACGGGCTCGGGCGGGGTGTGCTTGTCACCGTATTGAGGGAGCATCAGAACCGGCTTGTCCTGGTCGACCATCGGCAGGTAGCCGAAGGGCGCGGTCGAATCGGTGGAATCGACGAAGAGGTCGAACGACGGCAGGTAGTTGATCACGTGGTTGACCAGGCTGGCGATCGGGATGTCGGGCAGCTTGAAGACGTTGGACGCGTTGACCAGTGCCTGCTCGACAGGGATGCCCTTGGCGGTGAGCAGCGCCTCGAGCAGGGTCGCGTGGTCCTTGCAATCGCCCATCTTGTTATCGAGCACGACATCGAGATCACGCGGGACGACCGCGCCGATGCCGATGCAGTTGCCGCCGTAGGTGATGTTCGTGGCCACCCATTCATACAGCGCCTTCGCCTGCTCCCGCGGCTCGGTCTTGCCCTTGGTGATGTCCTCGGCCAGCGACTTGATGCGGTCGGTGGCCGCGGCCTTCGGGCGCGCGCGCCCCACGTAGCTCTGCGCGATGTCGGCGTAGGAATCGAAGGTGGAGAACAGATAGCCGGGCTCCGATTCGACATCGATGATCGAATAGTCCTGGCGATCGTTCTTGATGGGGTGCGGATTCTTCAGCGTCCACTCGATCACCGTGCGGCCTGCCTTCTTCGAGACCTGCTGCTGCATGCCGGTGGCGCGGTAGCGGGCGGGCATGCCGTCGGGGTAGTCGACCACGACGCGCACGTCGTCATAGGCGGCACTGCGCGAGTACCTGCCGATCATCGAGATCTTGCCGGGGAACAGCGGCTGCGTGGTCGTGAGCTTGTAGGACAGGGTGACGGTGTCTCCCACCTCCAGGTCGGGGTACACCACCGTCGTGTAGACGGTGTCGGAAAACGCCGGGCCGGCATTGCCGCGGCCGGTGTCTGCCCGCACCTGGTAGTTGTTCTTCGGCACCTCGACGCGGCGGCCGTTCTGCTTCGTGGTGTAGGCCTTGAGGATCTGCAGCGACTGGGCGCTCTTGCTGTGGCTCAGCGTCACCTCCTTCATCGCCTCGAGCGTCGACTGCTTGAGCACTTTGGTGGTGACGAAATAGGTGACCGTCTCGGTGCCGTCGGCCGACAGGCGGTGCGTTTCCTCGTTCTTCAGCATGCGCCACGGCAGATCTTCGACGACCTTGGGCGTCGCCGCAGCAGCCTGTGCGCGAACGACCGAGGGCGTTGCGACCAGCGTCGCGGCCAAGGCGATCGCACCGGCCGCGAGAAGAGGAGGAAGGGTGAGGTAGCGCATGAAGATTCCGGCAGTGTGAGTGTCATGCCCGAACGGCACGGCGGCAGAGTGTGCCCGCGACGCCCGGCAGCGCCAATCCCTCCACCTCGGGACAGTCGCACTTCTCACTCCCTTCACATTCGGCGCATCTGATGCCGGCGCTCCAATCCACGCGTCCGCGCCATGCCCGAACTGCTCGCTTGCCGATCAGCAAGCTCCACCGTCCGTCCACGGGCGTATCCGCTCCTCCTCGAAGCCTTCCACTTCCTCCAGAAAGAAGCCCGCGCCTGCCTCTTCGCCGGCCTGTTCTTCGCCTCGGTGCTGTTCGTGCCGCGCGCCGGCGTGTGGGGGTTGCCGCGCTACGACCTGCTGTTGCTGATCGCGATCGGGATCCAGGCCTGGCTGGTGTGGAGCGGGCGGGAGTCGGTGGATGAGCTGAAGGCGATCTGCCTGTTCCACCTGCTGGGCTTCGGGCTCGAGGTGTTCAAGACCTCCAGCGTCATCCGGTCATGGTCGTATCCCGAGGCCGGCTACACCAAGCTGTTCGGCGTGCCGCTGTTCTCGGGCTTCATGTATGCGGCGGTGGGCAGCTACGTCATCCAGGCGTGGCGGCTGATGCAGCTGCGGGTGGTGCACCATCCGCCGTACTGGATGGCGATGGCGATCGCGCTGGCCATCTACGCCAACTTCTTCACCCACCATTTCATCGGCGACTACCGCTGGTATCTCGCCGCCGCCGCGCTCGGGCTGTATGCACGCTGCCAGGTGGTCTTCAGACCGCATCGGGTGGACCGGCGCATGCCGCTGTCGCTGGCGCTGGTGTTGATCGGCTTCTTCATCTGGCTCGCCGAGAACGTGGGCACCTTCTTCGGGCTGTGGGCCTACCCGCACCAGCTCGGCGCCTGGGCCGCGGTGCATGTGGCGAAGTGGAGTGCATGGTCGCTGCTGGTGCTGATGAGCTTCACGATCGTCACGCAGCTCAAGCACATCAAGGCCACGGTGCACGTGCCCGACTAGCGCGGGTTCAGCGCGGCAGGTAGAGCTTGTCGGTATAGGTGGCCAGCCATTGCGGCCGGAAGGCGACGAAGATCGCCGTGAGCATGCCGGTGATCACCGCATCGCCCCAGGCGCTGAGCCAGCGGCCCAGCATCAGCGTGGTGGCGTCGAGCCCCGGCAGGCTGCCGTTCAGGGCCAGTGCGGCCGCGCCGGTGAGCGAGCCCGCCACCAAGGTGGCGAAGAAGCCGCGGCCGAGGATGTAGACCATCAGGTGATGCGGCAGCCAGCGCCGCACCGCCGCGCCCAGCGCCATCGCCAGCGTGGCGGGCAGCAGGCCCAGCCACACGCCGCGGTGCAGCGCTTCGGGCCAGGGCAGATGGGCCAGCCAGCCGGTGGCCAGCGTCACCGGCACCAGCCCCAGCACGGCCAGCGGCCAGCCCGCCATCAGCATCAGCAGGCTCGCGCCCGACAGCGGCTGCATCACGGCGGCGTGCGTCATCCGGTCGACGCCCCACAAGGTGGGCAGCACCGCGCACCATGCCAGCCACGGCCACGGCGGCCCCCCCTCCATCACGGCGCGCCAGGGCCGCAGCCAGAGGGCCACGCCCACGGCCATCAATGCCAGAAGCAGGTCGAGCCACCACATGACGGCATTGTGGGCGACGCTGCTCAGCGCGGCCCTGGCCCGGCCCGCGCGGCACTCGGCGGGTGCCCGATGATGCGCTTGAAGGCGCGGCTGAACGATGCCTCCGAGTCGTAGCCCAGCCGGTCGGCCGCCACCGACACGCGCATGCCGTCTTCGGCAATCCAGCGCCGGGCCTGGAACATCCTGATCTTGCCGACATAGCGGGCCGGCGTTTCGCCGACGGTGCGGGTGAAGGCCTGCGCGAAGCTCGAACGCGAGGCGCCCATCAGCTCGGCGAGCGCCGGCACGTCCCAGTCGCGCTCGGGCTCGGCATGGATGGCCGCGAGCACCTTTCCGATCCTGGGGGAGCGCAGCGCGGCGATCCAGCCGGTGGCATCGCTGCAGGCGCATTCCACCCATGCGCGGATGATGCTGGCCGCCAGCACGTCGGCCAGGCGCGCGAGGATGCCGCAGGCGCCGATGCGGTCGAGCGCCACCTCGCGCTCCATCGCCTCCAGCAGGGCCGGCACGGTGGGATCGCGCTGCGCGAGCTCGTTGGCGCGCATCACCTCCGGCATCATCGCGATCAGCGGATGCAGTGGGTCGAGGTTGAAGCGCAGCGCGCCGCAGAACATCACGTCGTTGGCCATCTGCCCTTGTACCTCGGGTCCGTGCACGAGGTAGATGTTGTCGGCCACCGCCACCCGCTCGAGCGAATCGATGTCGACCACCGGCACGTCGGGCGCGCTGGCCAGCACATGGAAGCTGCCGCGCGGCAGCAGCACCGCATCGCCGGGGTTCAGGCGCACCCAATCGGCATCCCTGGTGCGCAGCCAGCAGCCGCCGCGCGACACGAAGTGGAAACGGGCCGAGCGCTGCGCCGCGAATGCCACTGCCCACGGCGTATTCATCAGGCAGCGGCCGTATTCCACGCCCTCGAGGCGCAGGCCGAGCAGGATGCGGGTCAGCGCGTCGGGCGACGAAGCCGCATCGGGTGGCGAGGCCTCGATCGGCCTGGACAAACGATCAAGCAATTTGGCGTTCCTGGCATGGCATCGGCGGCAGCTTATTTCTAAGCTGGCCGCTCCGATGACTACCCGCTCAATGCCCCCAATGTCCGGCAGTTCATGTGCCGATCCGTCTGCATCGGCTTCTCCTCGTTCCTCCACATCCGCCGATGCGCCGCGCTGGGCGGCCATCGTGTCGCTGTCGCTCGGCGTGTTCAGCCTCGTCACGGCCGAGTTCCTGCCCGCCAGTCTGCTCACCGCGATGGCGTCCGATCTCGGCGTGTCGGCAGGCGCGGCCGGCCAGGCCGTGACGGCCACCGCTCTGGTGGGGGCGGTGGCCGCGCCGTCGATTCCCGTGCTCACCCGTCGCTTCGACCGCAAGGCGGTGATGCTGGCGCTGACGCTGCTGCTCGTGCTCTCCAACGCCATCGCCGCCAGCGCCGGCAGCCTCGCGGTGCTGCTGGCGGCACGCGTGCTGCTCGGCATCGCGCTCGGCGGGTTCTGGTCGATGGCCGCCGCGCTGGCGATGCGGCTGGTGCCCGGGCCGCTGTTCGCCCGGGCGATGTCGGTCATCCTCACCGGCGTGTCGATCGCCACGGTGTGCGCCGCGCCGATCGGCGCGTGGATGGGCGCGCTGTGGGGCTGGCGCAGTGCCTTCATGGCGGCCGGCGCGGTGAGCGTGCTCACCTTCGCCGCGCAGCTGATGACGCTGCCCGCGCTGCCGCCGCATGGCAGCCCGAGCCTGCGCGTGCTCGGCGAGCTGCTGCGCCGCCCCAGCGTGGCCGTGGCACTGCTCGCGGTGCTGCTGGTGATCTCGGGCCACTTCGCGGGCTTCACCTACATCCGCCCGCTGATGGAAGACATCACGCAACTGCCGGTGGGCGCGATCTCGGCGGTGCTGCTCGGCTATGGCATCGGCGGCTTCTTCGGCAATTTCGCCGGCGGCTACGTCGCCGAGCGCAGCGAGCGCCGCGCGATCGTGCTCGGCGGCGCGGCCATCGCGGCACTGGCCGTGGCGCTGCTGGTGGCCGGCAGCTCGCCGATGGTGACTGCCGTGGCCGTCTCGCTGTGGGGCTTTGCGTTCGGCGCGTTCCCGGTGGGCTTCCAGACCTGGATCGTGCGGGCGGCACCCGACCAGGCCGAGGGCGCGGGCGGGCTGCTGGTGGCCGCCTTCCAGATCGCGATCGCCAGCGGCGCCATCGGCGGCGGGCTGCTGGTCGACCACATCGGCGCCCGCGGCGGCCCGGGCTTCGCGGCCGCGGCCCTCACGCTCGGCACGCTGCTGACGCTGCGCCATGGACCCCGGCCCATGCGGGCCTGAGCCCTCATCCTCCAGGAGACCTCATGAACCACACGCTGACGAACCGCCGCATCGTGCTGGCGCGGCGCCCCCACGGCCTGCCCGCGGCAGCAGACTTCCGCCTCGAAGAGGCACCCCTCGCGCAGCCTGCCGACGGCGAGGTGCTGCTGCGCACGCTGTATCTCTCGCTCGACCCCTACATGCGCCAGCTGATGGACGAGATCCCGCCGGCCTATGCCTCATCGTCGGTGCAGCCCGGCGAGCCGATGCCCGGCGGCACCGTGAGCCGCGTGGTGGCCAGCCGCCATCCCGCGTTCCAGGCCGGCGATCTCGTGCTCGCCAACGCGGGCTGGCAGGACTACCTGCTGAGCAGCGGCGACGGCCTGAGCCTTCTCCCACCGATGGCCCAGCCCTCGCTGGCGCTCGGCGGCCTCGGCATGCCGGCCTTCACCGCCTACGTGGGGTTGCTCGACATCGGACAGCCAAAGCCGGGCGAGACGGTCGTGGTCGCGGCAGCCACCGGCGCGGTGGGCGCGATGGTGGGACAGATCGCCCGGCTGAAGGGCGCGCGGGTGATCGGCATCGCGGGCAGCGCCGAGAAATGCCGCTTCGCGACGGAGACGCTGGGTTTCGATGCCTGCCTCGACCGCCACGATCCCCGGCTCGCCCGGCACCTGGCCGAGGCCTGCCCGCAAGGCATCGACGTGTACTTCGAGAACGTCGGCGGCCCGGTGTTCGATGCGGTGCTGCCGCTGCTGAACATCGGCGCCCGCATGCCGGTGATCGGCAACATCGCCCACTACAACGACACCGCGCCACCCACCGGCCCCGACCGCCTGCCGCAGCTGATCACCGCCGTGCTGCAGAAGCGCCTGCACCTGCAAGGCCTGGTGATCCTCGACCACTACGAGACCCGCTTCGAGGCCTTCCGGCGCGACATGGAGGCGTGGGTGGCCGAGGGCCACATCCGGCCGACCGAGGATGTGGTCGTCGGTCTGGAGAACGCGCCCGCGGCGTTCATCGGCATGCTGCAGGGGCGCAACCTCGGCAAGGTGGTCGTGCGAGTGGCGGAGGAGGATTAACGGCGAGAGCAAGCGGCTGCAGCGCCATCGCCTCAGCCACGACAAGTGAACAGGCTCTTCGCCGGGATCCACCCGATCTCACCCCGTCGGGTTCGAACCTTGATCGCTCCCTGCAACTCATCGAGCAAGGCCGTTTGAGCCTGAACCGGTTCATAGGGAGAAAGCATCCTCGACGGACGAGCATCGGTCGCTGCACAGACAGCCTCCGGGTTTTTCCACAACGGCGTCGGCGACTCGCGCATTTCCTCGCGCTTCAACCATTCGCGATGCACAAACCCTAGCGCGAGTGCAGATGCAAGGCTGATTACGGCAATAGAAAAGAGAGCTCGACGCGGCATGCGGCCTCTCAAGCTGGCGCCAAGAGCACTGCTATAGCTGACCAGCATCCGGATCATCTGCGATGCGCTCCAACAGTGGTCCAAGACGACCGTCCGGGTAGGCTCGCCGCCAGCCCCCAGACGTGGGCTGATATATCGGCGCTGAGGGCTTGACCATCTCCTTCGGAACATAACCCGCTTCGCAGCGCTCGCAATAGAGACCTTGAATGAACTGGGCAGCCGATCCTTCCACGACGAACTCCGGCTTCAGATCACTGACGGCGAGGTCGCCGTCGCAACCACAGCTGACGCGCCAATTGGCACGGAAGCGAGCCGGATCGGCACGATCGATCAGTACCAGCTTTCGCCTGACTCGGTCATCTTGCTGGCAGCGTGGACACGGTTGGACGGAAACGGTGCGTCTCGTCATCGTTTGACGTGTCGTGCAATTGGCTTCATAGAAGGCGAGGTCCTTCATATCGGTCCACGCGCCAAGGCCCGAGCAACATCGCGGCCGCGCGGTCGACAGCGGTTGACGATGGATGGCTCACGCACAACACCGCGTCGCCATACGGGACGCGTAGGCAAACCGCCATGATCTCGTCGCTGGCGTCGCGGTAGGCCCACCAGTCCTCCTCGCCGCCAAAGGTGCAGGCGCCATCCCGCTCCACGTAGAACGGCTCGCCCAGGTGCGCTCGCAAGGCCTCGCGGGACAGCTCTCCAACCCGACCGACCTCCCACAACGGAAGGCCCGTCTCTCCTGGGCGAATGGGACGCAGCTCGGCAGTCATGACCCGCCCATCAAGCCTCGAACGCCACGCTCACCCCCTCGAGCCCGATCCCCTCGACCGATGCGCTCCACACCTCGCCGGCGTGGATCGGCAGGGCCTTGGTGATCGTGCCGGTGGTCACCAGCTCGCCGGCTTCCAGCGCAGGCGCCCCCGGCTGCCCCGCCAGCACGGCGATCAGATGCGACAGTGCGCGCAGCGGGCTGCCCAGCACGTTGGAGCCGAGCCCTTGCTCGCGCACCTGGCCATCGCAGGCCAGCGTCAGCGAGAAACGCTCGAGCGCCGAGGCCACATCCGCACCGAGCGCCTGCGGGCTCTGCCGCGGGCCGACCAGCAGGCAGGCGTGCAGGCTGCTGTCGGCCACCGTGTCGGGCGCGGCGAACTTCCAGTCGGGGTAGTGGCACTGCACGATCTCGAGGCCGATCGCGATCCAGTCGATGCAGTCCAGCAGCTCGACGGCGCTCGCGTTCACCGGCGGCCGCGCCTTCAGGTGCACGACGATCTCGGGCTCGATCTTGGGCGACACGAAGCGGCCGAGGCGGCACACCGCATGGCCGCTGCCGGCATCGATCAGCGTCCGGTCGTACACATAGCCCCACACCGGCTGCCGCACGCCATACAGATCCCACATCTCGGGATTGGTGAAGCCGATCTTGCGGCCCGCCAGCACCGCGCCCTCGGCCAGCCGCTGCAGGTGGATGTGCCGCGCGACTTCGTAGGCCGCGGCCAGGTCGAAGCCGGCATGCCGGCCGGTGAGCGTGGCCAGGGAGCCGGCGGTGTCCTGCGCCGCGGCGATCTCGCGGGCCAGGGAGGCGATGTCGAAGGTGACGATGTCGGAGGAACTCATGCGGCGACTCTATCGCCACCACCGCGCACGCGGGCCGGAAACTTCTTCAGGCCGAGCCGGACATGAAGGCGAGGATCTGCTCGGCGACGGTGCCCACGTCTTCCTCCAACGCAAAGTGGCCGGTGTCGAGCAGGTGCACCGTCGCCCGCGGCACGTCGCGCAGGAAGGCATGCGCACCGGCCTCGACGAAGAACGGATCGTGGCGCCCCCACAGCACGAGCAGGCGCGGCTGGTGCTCACGCAACCAGGCCTGCCAGCGCGGATAGGCCTCGACGTTGCTGTGGTAGTCGAGCGCCAGCGCCACCTGGATCGCCTTGCGGCCCGGCAGGTCGAGAAAGTGCTGGTCCAGCGTCCACGATTCCGGGCTCAGCTGTTCGGGGTCGCGCAGCCCGGTGAGGTACTGGCTGCGCGTCATCTCCTCGGTGAGCAGTTGCATGACCGAGTCGTTCGCGCCCGGCGTAGTGGCGCGCAGCGAGGCGAGCTCGCGCGCCATCGGGCTCAGGCCTTCGGCGTAGGCATTGCCGTTCTGCACGATCAGGCCGGCAAACCACTCGGGGTGCCGCAGCGCGAGCCTGAAACCCACCGGCGCGCCGAAGTCGAACAGGTAGGCGACGAAGCGCTCCAGCCGCAGCGCCCGGCAGAAGGCCTCCATCACGTCGGCCAGTGCATCGAAGCTGTAGTCGAAGCTCGCCACGTCGGGCGCCGCGCTGAAGCCGAAGCCGGGGTAGTCGGGCGCGATCACGTGATAGCGGTGCGCCACTGCATCGATGAGCCGGCGGAACTGGTGCGACGACGAAGGGAAGCCGTGCAACAGCAACAGCGTGGGCGCGTCGCGCGGGCCGGCCTCGCGATAGAACAGCCGCAGCCCCGCGGCCTCGACATGGCGGTGATGGACAACGGGCGGTTGCATCGCTGGCCTCCGCTTCAGCGCACCGTGCGCGCGAGGAAGTCGCGCACGAAACCGGCGATCGCCGTGCGGTCTTCCTGCAGCGCGAAATGGCCGGTGTCGAGCAGGTGCACCTCGGCGCTGGGCACGTCGCGCCGCCAGGCCTGCGCGCCGGCCGCGGTGAACAGCGGATCGTTGCGGCCCCACACCACGAGCGTGGGCGGATGGCGCTCGCGCAGGTAGCCCTGCCATGCGGGGTAGCGCTCGACGTTGCTGTGATAGTCGACCAGCAGCGACATCTGCACGCGGCGGTTGAACGGATCGGCGAGCGCGGCATTGGCCAGCGTCTGCGCATCGGGATCGACGGCCTCGGCCCGGCGGCTGCCGGCGGTGAACATGAAGCGCACGCTGTCGGCGCCGAGCACATGCTCGAGCGCCGGCCGGGTCTTGTCGTCGATGCCGCCGGCCAGGAAGCCGATGTTGCGCCGCAGTTCGTCCGACAGGCCCTCTTCATAGGCGTTGGCGTTCTGCACCACGAGCGCGCTGATCCACTCCGGATGGCGCAGTGCAAGCCGCAGGCCCACCGGGCCGCCGAAGTCCTGCATGTAGAGCGCGAAGCGGGTGAGCTTGCGCTGCTGCAGGAACTTCTCCATCACGTCGGCCACGCCATCGAAGGTGGGCGTGAAACGGGCCGCGTCGGGCACCTCGGTATGGCCAGCGCCGGGATAGTCGGGCGCGATCAGGTGATAGCGGTCGGCCAGGTCTTCCATCAAGCCGGTGAACATCTGCGACGAGGCCGGGAAGCCATGCAGCAGCACGAGGGTGGGCCGCGCGGGGTCGCCGGCTTCGCGGTAGAACACGCGCACGCCGTCCACGTCGGCTTGCGCATGCCGCACCACGGGCGCGGCCTGGGCCATCAACGAGAACACCGCGGCGGCGGCGACGAGGGCTTGCTTGAACATGGTCATCCCGTGAGTGGTTGTCGATGATGGGAAGCGTAGGGATACCGGCCTGCAAGGAGAAGGCCCCCGGCGCTACATTCACTGTCCACTCAAAGCGGAGGATCCCATCAGCTCGCTGGCCGACGTCAACCTCAACCGCCTCCTGGTCTACGTGACGGTGATCGAGGCCGGCTCGTTCACCGCCGCCGCCGAGCGGCTGCACCTCGCGAAGACCATGGTCAGCGCGCACGTGCAGCGCCTCGAGCAGGAGATCGGCGCTAGCCTGCTGCTGCGCACCACGCGTTCGCTGCGCATGACCGAGGCCGGCGAGGCGTTCTACGAATCAGCGCGACAGATCGTGGCCGATGCGCAGGCGGCCATCGAGACGGCGGCCCAGGCGTCGCAGTCGCCCCGGGGCACGCTGCGCGTCACCGCGCCCATCGACTACGGCGCCACCGTGCTGGCCCCGCTCACCGTCGGCCTGCAGCAGCGCCACCCCGAGCTGCACATCGAGTTGCTGGCCGGCGACCGGGTGATGGACCTCGTGGCCGACAACATCGACGTGGCCATCCGCATCGGCCGGCTGGCCGACTCGGCGCATCGCGCGGTGCGCATCGGATCGTTCTCCGACTGGCTGGTGGCCAGCCCGGCGCTGCTGCGGGAACATGCGCCACCCGCCTCGCCGCACGGGCTGGCGCAGCTGCCGTTCATCGCGCTGTCGGTGCTGCCGCAGCCGGCCACCTGGACCTTCACCAGCGACGATGCGGGCCAGGCGCCGGTGGAGGTGCGCTTCAAGCCGAGGATGTCGACCAACACCGCCTATGCGCTGCGCACCGCCGCAGCGGCCGGCGGCGGGCTGGCGATCCTGCCGGATTTCGTGGCAGCGGCCGACATCGCATCGGGCCGGCTGGTACGCGTGCTGCCGCAGTGGCACCTGCCGACCGGCGGCGTGCATGCGGTGTTTCCGGCCACGCGGCACATTCCGCGCAAGACCCGCATCCTGATCGATGCGCTGAAGGCCGCGCCGGCGCCGCAGGCCCAGGCGCAGATGCAACCCGCCTGAGGCGCGGCCGGCTCAGCCGCCGTCGTGCACGAAAGGCTGCCAGGCCTCGCGCACGAAGCGGATGAAAGCCTCGCCCTTGCTGCCGGGCCGCTGGCGCGCGCCGGCCACCGCCATCAGCGGGGCGCGCCGCGGTGCGCCACTCGGGCAGCAGGCGCTGCATTAGGCGCTGCGCCTCGCTCACACGACGGCAGCAAGCCAGGTGACGAGCACCGGCCCCTGCGGCGCCGCTCAACTCCGCGGCGTCCCCAGCGAATCGATCTTCTGCTGCAACTCCTGCAAGGCCTTCTGGCCCTGCTGGCCTCGTTCGGCCTGCAGCTTGGTGAGCTCAGCCTCGGCATCCGTCAGGTCCTTGCCGAGCTTACGCCACTGCTCCAGCGCGACCTCGCTGCGGAACAGCAGCTTCTGCTGCTTCGACAGCTCAGGCTTGGTGGCCTCGGCGAAGTCGTTGATCAGGCCCATGACCTGCAGCTTGCGCCGGTTGGCCACGCGGGCGCGTTCGTGGAAATCCAGGCTCTGCTTGAGCTGGGCGGCCAGCTCGCCGGGCTGGTGCCCGGGCAACTGCTCGGCCTGGCGCACGTAGTCGCGCTGGGCCTGCTGCACGCCGGAGTAGTAGTCGTCGACCGCCTGGGTCAGCTCGGCCAGCCGGGCGCGGTTGCGCGCGATGCCGGCCGGGGTGGCCAGCGAGGTCGGTGTCATGAAGCCCTCGCCGGACAGGCGCGCCACCTTTTCGCCGTGCGCCGCGGTGAGCGCCTGGATCTTGGCCACCTGCTCGGCGATGAGCCGCGCATCCCGCGACTGGATGGTGTCGGGCGGCGCCGCAGGCGGGGTCGCGCGCGGCGCGCTCGCGCCCATCGCATCGCCCTGGGCGAGGTTGCGCTGCACCTGCTCCTTCACGCGGCCCAGGTCGGAGGCCATCTGCTGGCGCGCCTGCTGCTGTGCCTGCTGCTGGCGCCGCTGGTAGTCGTCGTAACCCTTGAGGCCGGCCACCACCAGCGTGCCCACGATCACGACGACTGAGCCGACCAGCAAGGCCGGCACCCACCACTTGCGGGCGCGTGCGCGCCATGCCGCCGCTGCGGCCGGAGCGGCGGACTTGCGCCGCATGTCGCCTTCGCGCAGCCGCTGCATGTCGAACACCTCGCCCAGCGGAAGGAAGGCGCTCTTCGCCGGCACGTAGACCCGGGTGTCGCCGTCGACCTCGCCGTCCCAGACGGCCTGCACCAGCGCGATCCGATCCTTCAGCTGGGCCCGCTGTCCGTTCTTGTCGATGTATTGGATGGCCATGTCGGCCGCAGTGTGGAGGCTGGGGCCGGCGGCGGCAAGGGCGATCCTTCACGGCTGCCGGCCAATCACAGGGTTTCCCCTCCATGGCGGATGACGCCCGGCCCGGCGAACACTACAACTCGCACAGGATCGGGCTGCACGGAAGGACGACCGCCATGCCACTCATCGGAGCACCACGCCGGCCGGAGATCGACCAGTCGGCGATCAAGTTCCTCATCGGGACGATCGCGCTCGCCCTGCCGCTGGTCGAATACGGGCTGACCGGCGGATCGATCCAGTCGATCAGCGATTCGTTCTGGTACACGCCGGGCCTGTGGCCGCGCAATATCTTCGTCGGCTTCCTGTTCGCGATCTCGGCCTTCCTGCTCGCCTACAACGGCCGGTCGGAACCGGAGATGTGGCTCGGCAAGGCGGCCTCGCTGGCCGCGGCCGCCATCGCGATGTTTCCCTGCGGCTGCGGCGACGCGGCGCGCGAGATCATTCCCCGTGTGCACACGCTGTCGGCCACGGTGATGTTCGGCGTGCTGGCCTGCTTCTGCTACATCTTCATCCGGCGCGCCCGCGCCAAGGGGCACCGAGAGGCGCTGTGGCGGTCGTACATCTACATGCTCTGCGGCCTGGGCATGGTGGTGTCGATCCTGCTGTTTGCGGCAGCCGCGCGCCAGGGTGGCGAGGCACTGGTCTTCCGGGGCGAGGCTTTGGGCCTCGTGTCGTTCGGCATCTCATGGCTGACGGCCAGCCGCGTGCTGCCGGGGATCACCCGCCCATCGGAGCGCGAGCGACTGCTGGTCGTCTCGCGGTGAGGCCGGCCGGCCCGCGTGTCAAGCCGCCTTCGCCTCCGGCGCCGCAAAGAAGCGCTCGACCATGCCGAACTGCTCGGGCGTGTTGAGCGCCGGCGCATGGCCGCAGCCGGGGATGGTGATCAGCGCGGCGCAGGGGCCGCGGCGGGTCATCTCGTCGGCCGTCTCGGCCAGCAGCAGGTCGGAGTCGGCGCCGCGCAGGCACAGCACCGGGATGTCGAGCGTGTCCCACGCGTCCCACAGCTCGTAGTCGTTGGGGTGCACGATGAACTGCTGCACCATCGCCGGGTCGTAGTGCGGCGTCACGCGGCCGTCGGGCAGGCGGCGGGTGGAGGTTTCGGTGAGGCGGCGCCACTGCGCATCGCTGAGCCAGCCATAGGGCTGGTACACGGTGCGGAAATACTGCTCCAGCTCGCTCACGGTGTCGAAGGCCGCGGGGCTGCCGGCATAGCTGCGGATGCGCTGCAGCGCCTGCGGCGAGAGCTGCGGGCCGTTGTCGTTGAGCACCAGCCGGCGGATGCGCCCGCGCAGCGGGCCGGCCGCCGCCAGCGTGCCGATGGCGCCGCCCATCGAGGTGCCCAGCCAATGGAAGCGCGTGAGCCCCAGCTGCTCGACCAGTGCCGCGGCGATGCGCACGTAGAACGCCAGGCAGTATTCCTTGGCCGGGTCGCGCGCCCACTGCGAGAGGCCGCGCCCGATCGTGTCGGGGCAGATCACGCGGTAGCGCTGCGCGAGGTGGGCGGCGATGTCGTCCATGTCGCGGCAGGTGCGCGCCAGGCCGTGCCAGGCGATCACCGTCTCGGCATGCTGCGAGCCCCACTCGGTGTAGTGGATCTCGCGGTTCTCGCAGCGCAGGTAGTGGGAGCTGAAGTTCATCGCAGCCTCTTTCTCGGAAGGAAGGCTCAGTCGGGCACGTGCAGCGTGTTGCCGCTCACCGTGATCGCGTCGGCCGCGGCCGGCACGGTAGCGATCGGCGGCACGTTGGCCGCGGTGAGGGCCGGCGCCGCGCCCGGCGTGCCGCCGCGCGGCACGGTGCGCACCACCTGGCTGGCCGGCAGCGGCGTGCCGTTCTTCAGGTGGGCATACATCGCATCGAGCGCGCGCTGCAGGTACAGGTGCAGCGGCACATAGCGCGTGTCGTAGCCGGGCAGCACCGCGGGCAGGCCGATGAAGCCGTCGAAGTGCTGGGCATTGGCCACCTCGATGTACGAGAGGCGGCTCCCCGCGCCTTCCACCACCTTGTTGTAGACGGTGTAGGGCCGCGAGGTGTGGTTCACGAGCATCAGCGCATCGGCGCGGCCGTGCACGATCAGCGCGGGCTTGCCGTGCAGGTTGCCGTTGCGGCGCGTTTCGTTCAGCCCGGTCTGCAGTGCCACCGCTGCGGGGCTGGTGCCGGTGAGCAGGTTGCGCAGGCACAGCGCGCCGTCGAGGTCGAGATCCTGCGTGCCGCTGCTGGGCGACACCGAGAGCAGGTCGCGCAGCGGGCCGCCGGGGTTGAGGTTGTTGACCAGCTGCACGCCCGACGACGGCGGCACGCCGTTGCCGGTGGCGAACATGCCGGCCAGCGAGGCGGCGGCCAGCGGCTGCACCACGCCGGCCGCGGTAGTGGAGGCGAAGCTTAAGCCGCAGAGGTTGTCCTTCACGCTGGCGCGGGCCAGCGCATTGGCGAAGGTGACGGTGACCGCGGGCGCCACCTCGAAGGCAGCGAGCGACGCATGCAGCTCGGCCGATTCGGGCTCCCAGCCGTAGTCGCGCAGCTTCTGCAGCGCATCGTCGGCCTGCAGCGCGGTGGTGGCGCCGCTGATGATGCCCTGGTTGGCCAGCGACGCGCAGCGGTTGGCGGCCAGTGCCGAGCTGACGAAGGCCTTGCCCGGCGCGCTGGCCACCTGCGCCGATTGCGAGGCGCAGCTCTGCAGCAGGTTGGCGTAGCTGGTGAAGTCGTACAGCGTCTTCGCGGTAGTGGCAATGGTGGTGCTGCCGCGCTGGATCGTGACGTTGGGGCTGGCCGGCATCTCGATCGACGGTTCGCCCACCGCCACGCCGTCGATCAGGCCCTGGTTGTCCAGCTCGGCCGCGGCGATCGAGGCGCCGCCCCCGTTGGACACGCTGGAGGCGATGACCAGCGTGTTGTGCGGCACGAAGCGGCTCAGGCGGTGGCTGCCGTCTTCGCTGGCATCGCCATAGCGCTCGTTGAGCACGTAGAACGCGAGCTGCACGGCCTGCAGCGTGAAGGTGCCCCAGTCCTTCTCGGGGTTGCGGCCGGAGTGCGCATGCTTGAACGCAAAGCGATTGGGCGTGGCGGCATTGAACGAGGCCAGCTCGCCGGCACTGAGGCCCGCGTTGAAGGCGGCGCTGGCGCCGGCCGCTGCCGCGGTGGCCCGCGTGCCGTCGATCAGCGGCACGGTGTCGTTCTGCAGGTCGTGCGGCGCGGCGCCGGAGCCCTTGTCGGTGTAGGCCACCGCGCAGCCGTGCTTCAGGCCCCACTCGCCGGTGCTGATGGCGCCGTAGATGCCGCGCGAGCCCGACGAGGTGGCGGTGATGATGCAGGGGTTGGCGGGGTCGAAGCTGGTGGGCACCTGCACCATCAGCATGACGTTCTGGCGGCCGCTGCCGTCGTCGCTGTAGGCGATGTATTCGGTGCCGGCGATCTTGCCTTCGCCGGCGGTGGCATTGCCCGACACGTCGACGTTGGGGCCGTAGAACACGCCGTAGCCGCCGGCCGTGGTCATGTCGACCAGCGCGCGGTAGTTGTTGTAGATGGCCGCGCGGCGCAGCTCGGCCGCGGTGGGGTTCAGCGGATCGGCATAGGTGGGCGCGGCACCGGCGAGGCCGGTCTTGCCGAGGCCGGCGGTCAGCAGGTCGTCGGTGTTGCCGTCGTAGCTGGCGGAGCGGACGGTGCCGCTGATGAAGTTGGGCTTGACGTTGAGGTCTTCGTCCTTGCTGCCGCCGCCGCAGGCGGCGAGCAGGCAGGCGCCCAGGCATGCGGTGGCAATCGCCGTCATCGGCGCGCGGAGGTGTTGCATCGTTGTCTCCTTGTTTTGGATCTGGGATGTCAGCGAACGGCGCGCTGGCGCAGGCGCCCGACCACGCCGCTCGGAAAGTGGTAGACCGACAGCACGAACAGCACGCCCAGCCAGAGCAGCCAGCGGTCGGGGGAGATCAGCGCGGCCAGCATCGGCACGCTCTCGGCCGCGCCGGCCACCGCGCCGGAGGCGAGCTTCATCAGGTCCTGCAGGTAGTTCTGCGCCAGCACGAACAGCACGCTGCCGATCACCGCGCCATACAGCGTGCCCATGCCGCCGATCACGACGATCAGCAGGATGTCGAGCATGATCTCGAAGCTCAGCGTGGTCTCGGGCCCGGTGTAGCGCAGCCACAGCGCGAGCAGCGCGCCGGCCACGCAGGCGAACAGCGCGGACAGCACGTTGCTCATCGTGCGGTACACCACGGTGCGGAAGCCGATGGCCTCGGCGCGGAAGTCGTTCTCGCGGATGGCCTGCAGCACGCGGCCGAACGGCGAGTTGACGATGCGCAGCAGCAGCAGGAACAGCGCCGCCACCACGAAGAACAGCAGGTAGTAGGTGATCAGCTTGCCGTCGACCGTGACGCCCAGCAGCGGATAGTCGAGCGGCTCGAACGAGGGCGACAGCCACGCCGGGTTGCGGAAGGTGAGGCCATCCTCCCCGCCGGTGAAGTCCGACAGCTGCGAGGCCAGCGTCTGGAAGGCCGAGGCCACGGCCAGCGTGATCATCGCGTAGAAGATCGCCTTCACGCGCAGCGAGAACAGGCCGATCACCAGCGAGAGCACCAGCGCGACGACGAGCGCGCCGCCCAGGCCGACGAGCACCGCACCGAAGCCTTCGCCGAGCTTGGTGCTGGCGATGGCCACACCATAGGCGCCGATGCCGAAGAACATGGTGTGCGCGAAGCTGACGATGCCGGTGTAGCCCAGCAGCAGGTCGTAGCTGGCCACCAGCAGGATGAACACCAGCACCTTGGCCGCGACGCCCAGCGCCTTGCTGCCGGGGAACACGAAGGGCGCCACCGCGAGGCCGATGACCACCAGCACCAGCGCGATGGCCAGCAGCCGGCTCTTGGGAAAGTCGTGCGAGAGCAGACGATCGATCATGGTCTTGTTCTCCTTGTGCTTCAGCGGCTGGTCACGGGATACAGGCCGCGCGGCCGCCACAGCAGCACCGCGACCATCAGCCCGATGTTGGAGAACAGCGCGACCTTGGGCGCGAGGAAGCCGGTGTAGTTGGCCATCAGCCCCACCGCCAGCGCGCCGACGAAGCAGCCCAGCGTCGAGCCCAGGCCGCCGATGATGATCACGATGAAGATCAGCACGTTGACCTGCGCGCCGATCTGCGGCACCACGTTCTGCTGGTACAGGCCCCACATCACGCCGCCCAGGCCGGCCAGGCCTGAGCCGGCCACGAACACGCCGATGAACAGCCGCTTGATGCGGTAGCCCAGGCTCTCGACCATCTCGCGGTCCTGCACGCCGGCGCGGATCAGCAGGCCGACCTTGGTGCGGTTGAGCGCATAGAGCAGCGTGCAGAACACGACGAGCCCGATGGCGACCGCGAGCACGCGGTACTTCTCCACCGCCGCATCGCCGATCAGGAAGGCGCCGCGCAGCGTCTCGGGCAGCGGCAGCGACTGCTGCTGCGGGCCCCAGATGACCTTGATCATCTCTTCGCCGACGATCATGCCGCCCATCGTGATCAGGATCTGCTTCAGGTGCTGGCCGTACACCGGCCGCACGATCACGCGCTCGAAGGCCAGGCCCAGCGCGCCGGTGACGGCCATGGCCACCAGCATCGCGCAGAACACCGCGCCGAGGTTCAGCCACACCGAGGGCGCGCCGGCCCACGACGACATGCCCGCCATCACGCTGGTGGCGACGAAGGCGCCCACCGCGATGAACACGCCGTGGCCGAAATTGAGCACGTCCATCAGGCCGAACACCAGCGTGAGGCCGGAGGCGATGATGAACACGATCAGGCCCATCGCGAGGCCGGCGATCGTGAGCGTGATCCAGGTCGATGGGCTGCCCACCAGCGGCAGCGCAATGAGGGCCAGCAATGCCAGCAAACCCAGCGGCTTCCAGTCGAACTGCGCCTTCGGGATGGCCTGCGAGGCAGGGGCCGGCGTCGCCAGGGATGAAGTGGCGGTGGTCGTGTTCACGTGTCGGTTCCCGGTCATTGGTGCGCGGCCAGCGACAGGCCCAGCAGGCGCTGCTGCAGCGCCTCGTCAGCCGCGAGCTCGGCCATCGCGCCGGTGTGCACGACGCGGCCGTCGTCCATCACCGCGACGCGGTCGCCCAGCGCCTTGGCCATCGCGAAGTTCTGCTCGACGAGCAGGATGGTGGTGCGCTGTGCCTTCAGCTCGTTGAAGGCCGCGATCAGGTTGTTGATGATGGCCGGCGCCAGGCCCTTGCTCGGCTCGTCGATCAGGATCAGCGCGCGCGGCTCGACGATGGCGCGCGCCACCGCCAGCATCTGCTTCTGCCCGCCCGAGAGCTTGCCGGCCGGGTAGAGCCAGAACTTCTTCAGCGCGGGGAAGAAGCCGAAGATCCACTCGAGCCGCGCAGTGTCGAGCTCGTCGGCGTTGCGGGCCTTGCGCGCGGCCAGCACCATGTTCTCCTTGACCGTGAGGTCGCTGAAGATGCCCATGTTCTCGGGCACGTAGGCAATGCCGCTTTCCGCGATCAGCGGCGTGGGCTGCTGGCTGCCGGGGCCGCCGATCTGCCGGCCCTTGAACGTGATGCGGCCCTGGGTGGCCTGCCACAGGCCCATGATGGTCCGCAGCGTGGTCGTCTTGCCGGCGCCGTTGCGGCCGAGGAGCATCGTGAGCTGGCCTTCGGGGACCTGCAGGTCCACGCCGTGGAGGATGTGATAGGCGCCGATGTGCGTGTGCACCCCCTGGAGTTCGAGCAGCGAGGTCATGCAGCCTCCATCACGGGTGCGGTACCGAGGTAGGCCTGCTGCACCACGGACGACGCGATCACGGCCGCCGGCTCACCATCGGCCACCAGCTGCCCGTTGTGCAGCACGATGATCCGATCCGCGAGCTCGCGCACCACGTCCATCTTGTGCTCGACGAGCAGGATCGTCCGGTCGCGCCGCGCCTTGAGCGCGCGGATGAGGTCCAGGATCACCGGCACCTCATCCACGCTCATGCCGGCGGTGGGTTCGTCGAACATGAACACTTGCGGGTCGAGCGCGATCAGCAGCGCGACCTCGAGCTTGCGCTGGTCGCCATGCGGCAGGCTCGCGGCGGTGGCCGCTGCCTTGTCGATCAACCTCACGGTCGAGAGGATGCTGCGCGCCTCCTCGATCCAGGCCTTGCGGTCCAGCCACACGCGCAGCAGGTCGAGCCCCATGCGCTCGCGCCCCTGCGCGCGGGCCTGCACCGCGAGTCGCACGTTCTCCTGCACGCTGAGGTTGGGGAACAGCTGTGTCAGCTGGAACGCGCGACCCAGGCCCTTGCGCGTGCGCAGCGGTGCGGGCAGCGCGCTGAGATCTTCGCCGCCCAGCAGCACCTGGCCTTCGGTCGCGCGCAGCTGGCCGGAGATCAGGTTGAAGTAGGTGGTCTTGCCCGCGCCGTTGGGGCCGACGATGGCGGTGAGCGTGCCCGGCGCGAAGGCACAGGACACGTGGTCCACCGCCACGTGGCCGCCGAAGCGGATGGTCAGGTCGCGTGTTTCCAGCATGGCAGCAGCGTCAGTTGCAGGTTCCGACGACGTAGTAGTTGTCGCCGGTCTTCTTCAGCGTCGTGGTCGTGTAGATGTTCCACAGCCCCATGCTCTGGTTGGAGCCGTTGGCATAGGTGTAGCCCCAGTAGGCATAGGCGCGTCCGGCCACGGTGTGGTCGTAGTTGCTCGCGGTGTAGCAGGTGGCCGATGTGCCGGTGGTGGTGCCGCTGGCGGGCTGCGAGGCCGCGCCTTCCGCACCATTGGCGTCGACCGCGCGCACGGTCCAGCTGTAGGTGGTGCCGGGGCTGAGGCCGCTGTCGTTGAAGCTGGTGCCGCTGACCAGCGAGCCGTTGACCTTGCTGCCGCCGCGGTAGACGTTGTAGCCCGTGGCTCCGCTCACCGCGCTCCAGCTGATGGTCATGCCGGTGTTGGTGGCGTTGGAGGTGGCCACGTTGGTGGGCGCCGGCAGCGTGCCGCCGCCACCGCCGCCGCTGCCCGACGAGACGCGGTCGACCATGGCCTTGATCGCTGCCATCTGCGTGCCGGCCTTCTGCGCGAAGTTGTTGCCGTACCAGCCGATCCAGTCCCAGCAGGCGTTGCCGTTGGGCAGCATGTTGCTGGCCGGCGTGCTGTGCACGGTGTTGTCGACCCGCGTCTGCGGGAACAGCACGATGATGCTGTTGGTGTCGGCCCAGCGGGTGTAGCCGGTGTTCTTGATGAACTGGTCGCCGATCTCGCCGTAGTCCTGCTTGCAGCCGTGCAGCGCCACGTGCAGCTTGCATTGCGCGCCGCTCGCGCAGTTGGCCGGCACGTAGAGCCAGCCGGTGTTGGCCATGCCGATGTTGCCGTTGTCGTACAGCGTCTGGTCGAACTGGATGTAGTTGCCGGCGGCCGGGCTGTTGTTGCGCGCGTTGAGCGGGCCGTAGATCCAGCTCAGCACGGCCTTGGCGCCGTCGTAGCCGCAGTTGCTGATGTAGGGCGACGAGGTGCTGCCGCAGGCGTTGTCGCCGCTGGCGTCGAAATCGGTGGGAAACACGTGCGCCGCGCCGTCGCGGCGGATGTAGCTGAGATTCGCGGCCGGCACGCCGTTGTTGGTGTACTGCGTCTGCGCGGCGTTCATCGGGTTGGGGCCGACGGTGGTGTCGCTGTTGCCGACGAACATGTAGATCTTCTGGTTCGCCACCGCCGCCTTGTTGTCGTTGGCCGTGCCGCTCCAGTTGTTGAGGTCGGCCTGCATCGTGCTCAGCATGCTCGCGCTGATGGTCGCGTTGTACATGCACGAGGTGTAGTTGTAGTGGCCGGCGCACGAGTAGGGGCCGCCCGCGAACACGCCCACGCCCATGAAGGTGGACGCATAGGCATAGCCGAGCTGGTTGGCCATGAAGCCGCCCGACGAGAGGCCGGACACGCTGATCTTGGTCTTGTCGACATTGAGCTGCGGCAGCGCCGAGGCGGCCTGCGCCGCGCTGCCGCAGAAACCCGCGGCCCAGATGGCGGCCGCGATGAGGAACCTGAACTTCATCGACTTGTCTCCTGTGTATGAATGGAAGGCAAAGCCCCTCCCGTCCCCCGTTGTGTGCCGGGGGTTGATCAGGATCGAGTGAAGCGGGGAAACGGAGGCTGAGGCGGCCTCAGCCCTTGAACGACCTCAACGCTTGTTGCGGATGGGCACGCTCATCTGCTCGGGCTTGATCTCGCCCACGAGCTCGGGCACGCCCCAGGCGAAGGCCGGGTCCACCTTGATCTTGAAGTGGTACATCGACTGCAGGGCCTGGTGGTCTTCCTTGCGGAAGGTCATGCGGCCCTTGGGCGTGTCGAAGCTCATGCCCTCCATCGTCTGGATCAGCTTGGGCGTGGCGGTGTCGCCGTTGGTCTTCTTCAGCGCCTCGACGAGCGCGATGCCCGCGCTCATGCCGCCGGCGGTGAAGAAGTCGGGCGGCGTCTGGAATTTCTTGTAGTGGTTGGCGACCAGCCACTCGTTGGCCGGGTTCTTCGGAATGCCGAAGTAGTAGTAGGTCGCGCCCTCCATGCCCGGCAGGTTCTTGTAGGCCGCCATCGCGGGCAGGATGTTGCCGCCGCTGGCGATCTCGATGCCGTAGCGCTTGAGGTCGAGGTCGGCGATCTTGAACGGATTGCCGGCACCGGCCCAGATGATGAAGATGACCTTGCGGCCGGGCTTGTCCTTCAGCGCATCGATCAGGCGCTGGGCCCCGGCGGTGAAGTCGGTGGTGCTGGTCGGCAGGTATTCCTCGTGCACGACCTTGGCGGTCTTCAGCGCTTCCTTGAAGGCCTTGACCCCGTCACGTCCGAAGGCGTAGTCCTGCGCCAGCGTGGCGATGCTGACGCCCGGCTTGTCGAGCGCCACCGCATTGGCGATCGCATCCTGCGAGCTGTTGCGGCCGGTGCGGAAGATGTACTTGTTCCACTTGTCGCCGGTGATCGCATCGGCCACCGCGGGCTCGACCAGCAGGACCTTCTTGTATTCCTCGGCCACCGGCAGCAGCGCCAGCGCCACGCCGGACGACGACGGCCCGACGGCCACGTCGGCCTTGTCGTCGCCATAGGCCGCGGCCAGCAGGCTCTTGCCCACGTCGGGCTTGCCCTGGTCGTCCTTCTCGATCACGACCAGCTTCTTTCCGCCGACCGTCATCGTGCCGCCGGTGGCGTATTCGAGGCCCATCATCAGGCCGGTCTGCGTCTGCTTGCCGTAGGCTTCCAGCGGCCCGGTCTTGCTGTAGACGTGGGCGATGCGGATCTCCTTGCCATCGGCCAGGGCGGTGCCGCTGGCAACGGCGAGGCCGGCTGCGGCCAGCGCGAGCAGGACGCGGCGCACGGTATTCGGGGTCATGCAGTCTGTCTCCTTCGGTGTGGGCGCTCGAGCGCTCTCCCGGCGACGGCCGGTGCACCGATATAGAACAAGCTCCGTGCCAGCCTTGGCGCGCTGCGGAATGCCCTTGATTTCAAAGGACTTTCAGCGCTGTCTCAGGGTTGTCACGGAGTGGTGGATTGCCTGGTTGTCAGACATTCATCCGCCGCTCGAATGCCTGAATATCGGACATATTGCCTGCTTTCAGGACATCACGACCACACCGCCTTGCAGCGCTTGAGCCACTCGGTGCGCTCGGCCAAGCCGATCAGGCCGCCGTTGATCAGCTTGGTCACGCGGCGCACGTCGTCGGCATCGGCAGCGGCGTTGCAGCCCTTGGCCACCCACTCGTAGGCCGCCACCTGCAGGCACCAGTCGGCGCTGATCACCTGGTCGGGATCGGCCACCAGATCGGGCGCCTCGGGCGCGATCTCGCGCAGGTCGTGCGTGGCGGCCTGGTAGCTCTCCTTGCCGGTGAGCTGCAGCAGGCCGCGGCCGCGGTAGGTGTAGCCGTCGTTCGGCGTGGTATTGCCCATGCGGCCGCCGTAGACCTCGTTGGCCAGCTTCTGCGGGTTGTGCGCATAGTCGGCCGGGTCGAGCGGGCCCGTGGGCTTGAAGCGCTTGGGCCACACCACCGGCAGGCGTTCGGCGCTGTAGTTGAGGTTCTCGAACTGGATCGTCAGCCCGCCGGACTCATGCAGCACCTGCGCCATGAAATGCGCGACACGCAGCGGCGAATCGGTGATGCCGGCCTTGTCGAGCACGGGCTGGCCCTGCTCGAATGCCGCTCGATAGCTCGAGCGGATGTTGGGGGCGACCTGCAGGATCTGCGCGATGGTGACGGCGACGGCCATGGTGACTCCTCGAAATGTTCTTCGGGTGTAGCACCTGAACGTAGGCGACAGCTTGCGGGGCCGCAATCCTCCCGAGGGGGGATGTTTTTCAGGAGCGCAGCTCGGGATACAGCGCCAGCTTCTCGTACAGCGTCGCGCGCGAGATGCGCAGCAACTTGGCCGCCGCCACGCGATTGCCGCGCGTGGCGCGCAGCGCCTCGCCGATCGCATGGCGCTCCAGCTCGGCCACCTGGTCGGGCAAGGGCCGCAGGCCTGTGGCAGCAGAGACGTCAGCCGCCGATGATGACGAAGCCGCCGAAGGCTCGGCCTGCGCCTCCAGCGGCATCGGCGCACTGATCGCCCCGCCCGACAGCAGCCCCGCGAAGTGCGCAGGCGTGAGGTGCAGGTCGTCGGTCATCAGGCTGGCCTGCTCCAGCACGTTGCGCAGCTCGCGGATGTTGCCCGGCCAGCGCTGCCGCGCCAGCAGCTCCAGGGCTTCGGCGCTGAGCGATCGGTGCGGCAGCCCGCTGCGGCGCGCGATGTCGTCGCCCAGCGCATCGACCAGCGCCTCCAGGTCGGGCAGCCGCTCGCGCAAGGCCGGCAGCCGGATCGGCAGCACGTTGAGGCGGTAGTACAGGTCGGCGCGGAAGTGCCCGTCGGCCACCATGGCCGGCAGGTCGCGGCTGGTGGCGGCGATCACGCGCACGTCCACCTTCACCACCTGGTTGGAGCCCAGCGGCTCGACCTCCTGCTCCTGCAGCACGCGCAGCAGCTTGGCCTGCAGCGCCAGTGGCATGTCGCCGATCTCGTCGAGGAACAGCGTGCCGCCGTCGGCCAGCTTGAACTTGCCCTCGCGCGCCTTGCGGTCGGCCCCGGTGTAGGCACCCGGCGCCACGCCGAAGAACTCGGCCTCGAGCAGGGTCTCGGGCACCGCGGCAATGTTCACGCCGATGAAGGGCCGCCCCGCGCGCGCCGAGGCCGCATGGATCGCATGCGCCAGCAACTCCTTGCCGGTGCCGGTTTCGCCCAGCAGCAGCACCGTGCTGTCGGTGCCGGCCACGCGGCGCGCGAGGCGCTTGACCTCCAACGCCGCCGGGCTGGAGCCGATGAAGCTGGCGATCGTGTACTTGGGCCGGCGCTGCGCGGCCAGTTGCTTGCGCGCATCCTCCAGCTCGCGCTGCAGCCGGCCGAACTTGGTCATCAGCGGTTGCATCGTGGTTTCGGGATGGTCCATCAGCACCAGGCCCAGCGCACCGATCACGCGGCCCTGCGGATCGCGCAGCGGCAGCCGGCTCACGAGGAAGGTGCCGGCCTGGTTGGTCAGCAGGTCGACCAGGATCGCCTGGCCGCTGTCGATCACCTGACCCATCATCGTGTTGGGCACCACCTCCTCGACATGGCGGCCGACGAACTCCTCCTCGCGGCCGAAGCCCAGCGCGGGCAGGAAGCGCTTGTAGCCCTCGCTGATCCAGACGATGCGGTGGTTGCGGTCGACCACCATCATCCCCTGCGCCGTGCGGGCGAACAGGTCGAACATCGACTGCGCGGCGAGCTTGAGCACGCCGTCGGCGTCGTTGGGCAGCATCGGGAGGGTGTCGCGCGGCATCTGGAAGGCGATTATTAAACTCGGTGGATGACTGGACAGATCCAACGGCATCCGACCGCCGCGCCCGGGGTGCTGCGCGTCACGCTGAGCCATCCGGGCAAGCAGAACGCGATCAGCATCGCCATGTGGACCGAGCTGCGCGCGCTGTTCGAGCACCTGCAGGCCGAAGACCCGGCCACCGCGCCGCGCGCCATCATCCTCTGCGGCGAAGGCGGGCATTTCGCGGCCGGCGCCGACATCGAGGAATTTCCGCAGTTCCGCTTCGACGAAGCCACGCTGCGCGCGTATCACGAAGATGTGGTCGCACCCGCGCTGCAGGCCCTGCTCGACTGCGAGATTCCGCTGATCGCACAGATCGACGGCTCGTGCGTGGGCGGCGGCCTCGAGGTGGCCGCCTGCTGCGACCTGCGCATCGCCAGCACGAAGTCGCGCTTCGGCGTGCCGATCGCCAAGCTCGGCTTCCCGATGGCGCCCGGCGAGGTGATGGCGCTGAGCCGCGTGGTGCCGCTGGCCACGCTGCGCGAGCTGCTGCTCGAGGCGCACCTGCTGGATGCACCGACCGCACTGGCCCGCGGCCTCGTCCACCGCCTCGCGCCGCCCGACGACGTGGCCACCGCCGCGCTCGAGAGCGCACAGCGCATCGCCGGCTTCTCGACCATGGCCGCGCGCCTCAACAAGCGCACGCTGCGCCAGCTCGCCGAGGGCGGCCCCACGCCCGAGCAGCGGCAGGCGCATTTCGCCTACGCCGCCCACCCCGAACACCGCGAAGGCATCTCGGCCTTCCTCGCCAAACGCACACCGCAATGAGCAACGCCAACCTCTTCGGCGCGCTGCGCGCCGCCTTTCCCGCCGACCTGGACACCACCGCGATCGAGACGGCCGACGGCCCTGGCGCACCGCACCACTACAGCTGGCGCGACCTCGACCGCGCCACCGCGATGATGGCCAACCTGCTGCTGTCGCTCGAGCTGCCCGAGGGCGCCCGCGTCGCAGTGCAGACCGAGAAATCGGTCGAGGCGCTGATGCTCTACCTCGCGGTGCTGCGCGCCGGCTACGTCTACCTGCCGCTGAACACCGCCTACCAGGGAAGCGAGGTCGAATACTTCATCGGCAACGCCGAGCCCAGCGTCGTGGTGTGTGCCGGCAAGAACCATGGCTGGGTCAGCAAGATCGCGTTCAAGGCCGGCACGCAGTACGTGTTCACGCTGAACGACGACCGCACCGGCACGCTGCTCGACCGCGCGATGCACCACAGCGACGTGCATGAACCCGCGCACAAGAACGCCGACGACCTCGCCGCCATCCTCTACACCAGCGGCACCACCGGCCGCAGCAAGGGCGCGATGCTGACGCACGGCAACATGCTGAGCAACGCGCAGATGCTGAAGGAGTTCTGGGGCTGGCAGCCCGGCGACGTCCTGATCCACGCGCTGCCGATCTTCCATGTGCACGGCCTGTTCGTGGCGTCGCACGGCGCACTGCTCAACGGCAGCAGGATGATCTGGTTCGGCAGGTTCGACCCGCGCGCGGTGGTCGCACGCATGAAGGAAGCCACCGTGTTCATGGGCGTGCCCACGCTCTACGTGCGCATGCTGGCCGAGGCCGGCCTCACGCGCGAGGCCTGCGCCCGCATGCGCCTCTTCCTCGCCGGCTCGGCACCGCTGCTGATCGAGACCTTCAACGAGTGGCGAGAACGCACCGGCCACACCATCGTCGAGCGCTACGGCATGAGCGAGACCATCATGCTCACCTCCAACCCTTACCACGGCGATCCGGCGCGCAGAAAGGGCGGCACGGTCGGCCAGCCGCTGCCAGGCGTGCAGGTGCGCGTGCACGACGACCAGGGCCGGCCCTGCCCCGCCGGCGAGATCGGCAACATCGAGGTCAAAGGCCCCAACGTCTTCGCCGGCTACTGGCGCATGCCCGAGAAGACGAAGGAGGAGTTCACCGTCGACGGCTGGTTCAAGACCGGCGACGTCGGCCGCTTCGATGTCGAGGGCTACCTCACGATCGTCGGCCGCAGCAAGGACCTGATCATCAGCGGCGGCTACAACGTCTACCCGGCCGAGGTCGAGGGCTACCTCAACGAGATGCCGGGCGTGGCCGAATCGGCGGTGGTCGGTGTGCCGCATCCGGATTTCGGCGAGGCGGTGGTGGCCGTGGTGGTGCCCCGCAGCGGCGCACAACTGCAGGCCGATGAACTGATCGCCGGCCTGAAAGGGCGCATAGCGCACTTCAAAGTGCCCAAGCGGGTGTTCACCGCGCCGGAGCTGCCGCGCAACACGATGGGCAAGGTGCAGAAGAAGCTGCTGCGCGAGCAGCATGCGGCGCTCTTCAGCACCTGACTCCACCGCCTGGCCGTTTCACGCGACACCCCCTTTAGGGTGATTGCGCTTCGAAGATCACCGCCTAGACTGATTCGCCTCAATCAAAAAGAAGACACATAACAAGGTCGTCGAGAGAGGCAAGTGATGATGCGGTGCTGGTGCCACGCCGTGATGGCGGTCTGGCTGGGATCGACGTCTGCCGATGCCAGCGCCACCCCACCGGGGGCCCTGCAGCGCTGGCAGGCCGAATGCGAACGCGCCGGCTTCGACTGCGCCAGCCGCGTCGAGGCGATCGCCCTCCGGTTGAAGAATTCGCGTGCGGTGCGCAGCGCCGGCACATTGCGCCTGGCCACCGATGCCGGTGATTTCAGCTTCGCCGATGCGCCGCACCAGGGCGCCAGTGGCGTACAGCACCGCTACCTCGGCCGCCTCGACAGCGGCGGCTACCACCTGATGTGGCGCCGCTATGCCTATGGCGACCGCTTCGTGCTGGTGTCCGATCGCACCGGCGAGGAAACGGTGCTCGACGCCCTGCCCCGGCCATCGCCCTCGGGTCGCCACATGGTCGTCATCTCGCGCGGGCATCCGGCCAGCGGCACCCGCAGCGTCACCGTCTTCAGTGTCGAACCAAGCCGTTTGACGCCAGAATACCGCTTCGAACCGGGCCATTCGGTGCTCTACCGCTTCGTGCAGTGGGACAGCGAAGAAGCCGTCCGTCTTGAGATCAGTCCGCCCGGCGCGAACACTTCGATGCCCACGAGGCACGAAACCCTGTCGCGCCATCACGGCAACTGGCAGTTCAGGCCGGCGGTCACGGAGCCAGCTCAGCTCCGATACGTCTAGATGTCGAAAAACACCGTCTCCAGCGCCGGATCGGGCGACTGGATGACGATGTCGAAGCGATAGACCACCGCCTCGTCGCCGCGCTGCTCGCGTGCGGCGACCAGGGTCTTGCGCCGCACTTCCCATTCGATGCTGCACAGCACCGGATCCTGTGCGTTCGCCTCCGCTTCGTCGCCGAAGTACATCCGCGTGTGCAGGCCGAGGTTGATGCCGCGCGCGACGATCCACAGGCTCACGTGCGGCGCCTGCAGTCGCCCGTCCGGCAGCGCCACGCAGCCGGGCTTGATCGTCTCGAAGCGGTACACGCCGGTGTCGAAATCCGCCCCGGTGCGGCCCCAGCCGCGGAAGGCCGGGTCGAGCGGCTTGTCCTGCGTGTCGGCGGGATGCGCATAGCGCCCGGCCGCATTGGCCTGCCACAGCTCGAGCAGCACATCGCGCAGCGGCGTGCCGGAGCCGTCGAACACCCGGCCCTCGATCACGATGCGCTCGCCCTGCGTGGCCGGCGACACCAGCACGTTGCCGAAGTTGTTGTCGAAGATGTCGAAGCCGGCCTGCTGCGGCGCGAGGCCGATGTGCACGTAAGGGCCGCCGGTCTGCGAGGCGGTTTCGTCGAAGTGGACGAGCTGCTGGGTCATCTTGGCCTCACGTGTTCTCGAACCAGGTCTGGCGGCGGCCGCGCAGCGTGATGTCGAAGCGGTAGCAGCGGCTGTCGAGGGCCACGAAGTTCGGCACGTCCTGCAGCGCGATCAGGCCGCGCACCTGCGCCTCGCTCGGCACCGTCTTCAGGATCGGGCAGCTCGCGATCAGCGGGTCGCCCTCGAAGTACATCTGCGTGATCAGCCGTTGCGCCCAGCCCTCGCCCGAGATCGAGACATGGATGTGCGACGGCCGCCATTCGTTGATGCGGTTGCGCCAGGGATAGGGGCCGGGCTTGATCGTGCGGAACACGTAGTGCCCGTCGGCATCGGTCAGGATGCGGCCGCAGCCGCCGAAGTTGGGATCGATCGGCGCGAGGTACTGGTCGCGCTTGTGGCGGTAGCGCCCGCCGGCATTGGCCTGCCACACCTCCACCAGCGCGCCGCGCACCGGACGGCCGAACTCGTCGCGCACCTGGCCATGCACGATCAGGCGCTCGCCGATCGGCAGCCCGTCTTTCGCGAAGTTGAGGATCAGGTCGTTGTCCTTCGGCCCCAGCTCCTCGGGCCGGAACACCGGCGCGGTGATCTCGGTCAGCGTCTGCCGGATCGAGATCAGCGCATTGCGCGGCGAGCGCAGCACGCTGGTCTTGTAGCCCGGCGTCAGGGCCGGCGGATGCAGGTCGGTGTTGCGCTGGACGTATTCGAAGCTCATGCGCCCCACTGTAGGCGTGCGGCCCGGGTCCGGGCAATCGGGGCGGGCCATGCCTTCGGCGCGGTGGATGCCGCCTTCGCACGCGGCGGTTCATTGCTGCAGCGTGTGCCCGCCCCCGGATGTGGACTTTGTTGTGCCGCGGGGGCCGGCTCACTACTGTGGCGGCGGGCCATCGGGCCCGCATTCAAAACCTTTCCCGGGAGTCCTGCATGAAATCCTTGATCTCCGCCGCCTTGCTGGCGTGCGCCGCGCTGACCGGCGCCGCACACGCCGCCACCGCCACCTTCACCGGCACGCTGCTGGGCAGCAGCGAGGTACCGCCGGTGGCCACGCCGGCCACCGGCTCGGTCAGCATCACGATGGACAACGTCGGCCACACGCTGACGGTCTCGCTGAGCTTCAGCGACCTGCTCGCGCCGGCCTCCGCGGCACACATCCACTGCTGCACCGCGCCCGGCGGCAATGCCGGCGTCGCGGTCGAGCTGACGGGCTTTCCGAACACCACCTCGGGCAGCTATTCGCACACCTTCGACACCAGCCTCGACAGCACCTACGGCAGCGCCTTCCTGTCGGCCCACGGCGGCGCGGCAGGCGCCGAGGGCGCGCTGTTCGGCGGCCTGACCGCCGGCCACGCCTACGTGAACATCCACGACGCGCTCCATCCCGCCGGCGAGGTGCGTGCGCTGCTGTCGCCGGTGCCCGAACCCTCGACCGCGCTGCTGGCCGCGGCCGGTCTCGTCGGGCTCGCGGCCACGGTCCGCCGCCGCCGCGTGTAAAGGCGTCAGCCGCGGCCGATGTACGGCATCTTGGTCGCCATCACGGTCATGAACTGCACGTTGGCCTCGAGCGGCAGGTTGGCCATGTAGACCAGCGCCTCGCCGACATGCTTGACGTCCATCGTCGGCTCGGGCTTCACCGAGCCGTCGGCCTGCGGCACGCCCTGGCGCATCGGCACCGTCATGTCGGTGCCGGCGTTGCCGATGTCGAGCTGGCCCACCGCGATGTCGAAGGCGCGGCCATCGAGCGAGGCGGTCTTGGTGAGGCCGGTGATGCCGTGCTTGCTGGCGGTGTAGGCCACGCCGTTGGGCCGCGGCGCATAGGCCGCGATCGAGCCGTTGTTGACGATGCGGCCGCCGCGCGGGCTCTGCCGCTTCATCAGCCGGAAGGCCTGCTGCGTGCAGAGGAAGGCACCGGTGAGGTTCGTGTCGAGCGTGGCGCGCCAGCGCTCGTACGGCAGCTCCTCGATCGGCACCGCCGGCGCGCCGATGCCGGCGTTGTTGAACAGCAGGTCGAGCCGGCCGAAGCGCGCGGCCACCGCCTCGAACAGCGCCGCCACCGAAGCCGGATCGGTCACGTCGGCCGGCACCGCCAACGCGCGCTCTGCGATGTCGCCGAAGGGATCGCCGGCTTCGGCGATCGCGGCCTGCAGCGTCTCGAGGCGGCGGCCGCTGTACACCACGCGCCAGCCATCGGCCACCAGCGCGGCGGCGCAGGCGCGGCCGATGCCGCTGCCGGCTCCGGTGATCAGGGCGACGCGGTTGTGCGGAACACGGGACATGGGATCAGGCCTCCTGCGCGGACGATGTTCGAAAGGCCCCGCAGTCTACGGCCGCGGCTTCGCCCACTGACCCAGCTCAAGTGGGGTCTTGCACGCGCGGCGTTACACTTCGCCCGCTTTGCGACAGGTGCCGCCCGGCTCGAAAGAGCCCAGCGGTTCAACGGGAAGCCGGTGCGCTGAGTCGTCAGCAATTCCGGCGCTGCCCCCGCAACGGTCAGCGAGTTCAGGAGCTTTCCGCTTTCATGCCACTGGGTGCCTCATGCGCCTGGGAAGGCGCGGTGCTCGTTGGTGTCGGCCCCGGCCGCCGCCATCGCTCGCAAGCCCGGATACCGGCCTGCCGCAATCCCCTGGAACTGGCATTGCGGTGGGCGGTGCCGGACGCCGACGGCACCGGCCCTCGCGGCCCGCGCCGCCTCGACGCGTCTGCCCTGCCCTTGCGATGCCGGTGTTGTCAAACATCGCCGCACGGGGCGTGCGGCAGGAGTCTTTTTCGTGTTCCGTTCCCGCTCTGCCGCCGCGGTGCTCCCGCTGGCCAGCCTCGCGCTCGTTCCACTCGCCGCCGCTGCGCAGCAAACCCTGGCCCTGGCCGCCCCCGATGCCGACCGCATCGTGATCACGTCGACGCGCCAGCCGACCCGCGAGGCCGCGCAGCTGAGCGACGTCACCGTGATCGACCGCAGCGACATCGAGCGCGCCGCCGGCCGCACGCTCGCAGAACTGCTGGCCCAGCAGCCCGGCATGCAGTTCACCAGCAACGGCGGCCTCGGCAAGAGCGCCTCGCTGTTCATCCGCGGCATGGAGTCGCGGCACGTGCTGCTGCTGATCGACGGCGTGCGCCACGGCTCGGCCACCCTCGGGCAGCCCTCGATTGAGAACATCCCGCTCGAGGCGATCGACCGGATCGAGATCGTGCGCGGGCCGCTCAGCAGCCTGTACGGCAGCGAGGCTGCCGGCGGCGTGGTGCAGGTGTTCACGCGGCAGGGCCGCGAGGGCCTGCATCCCAACGCCAGCATCGGCGCGGGCTCGCGCGGCTACTGGATGGCCGCCGGCGGCGCCGGCTTCGGCCAGGGCGCATGGACCGGTGAAGTGCAGGTGGAACACCAGCAGAACCGCGGCTTCTCGTCGACCAACGAGCGCAACCCCTTCGGCAACTTCAACCCCGACGACGACCCGTTCCGGCAGAACGCGGCCAGCCTCAACCTCGGCGTCAAGCTGCCGGCCGACTGGACGCTGCGACTGCACGCGCTCCACTCCGAAGGCCGCACCCACATCGACGACGGCCCCAGCGTCGACTCCCTCGCCGGCCAGAAGGACGAGGTGGCGGGCCTCGAGCTGTCGGGCCATGTCAATCCGCTGTGGCAGAGCAGCCTGCGCGTCTCGCAATCGGTCAACGCCTACGACACCCTGCGCACCGACCCGAGCTCGTTCACCGACCTCGGCACCATCCGCACCACCCAGCAGCAATGGACCTGGGAGAACACGGTCGCCACGCCACTGGGGTCGGCGCTGGTGCTGGCCGAGCACCTGAGCCAGCACGTCACCAAGCCCGGCGGCGACTACGACGTGACCCGGCGCCACATCGACGCGCTGGCGCTGGGCCTCAACGGCCGGCAGGGCGCGCACACCTGGCAGGCCAGCGTGCGCCATGACCGCAATTCGCAATACGGCCATGAGAACACCGGCGCGCTGGCCTACGGCTACGACCTCTCACCGCAATGGCGCGTGGGCGCGGCAGCCGGCAAGACCTTCGTCGCGCCGAGCTTCAACCAGTTGTACTGGCCCAGCTTCGGCAACCCGCTGCTGAAGCCGGAGCACGGACAGCATCGCGAGATCAACGCACGCTGGCTGCCGGCCGAAGGGCATGAGCTGCGCCTCGCCGCCTACCGCAACCGCGTGCGCGGCTACATCGTCGAGGGCCAGGGCGGCGGCAACGTGCCCTATGCAAGCTTCAACGGTGCCACGCTCGCCTACGACGGCAGCTGGGCCGGCTGGCTGCTGCATGGCTCGCTGGACCATGTGAACCCGGTCAACGAGGTCACCGGCCAGCCGCTGACGCGCCGGCCGAAGAACAGCCTGAAGCTGGGCGCCGAAGGCCGGTGGCACGACGCGACCTACGGTGCCACCTTCATCGCCAACAGCATGCGCTGGGACCAGCAGTTCGACAGCAGCTTCAATGCCGTGCCGGTGCAGCTGGCCGGCTACGCGACGCTCGACCTCCACGCCTCATGGCGCGTGGCGCCGGATTGGACCGTCCAGGCCAGCCTGAACAACATCGCCGACCGCCGCTACGAGACGGCGCTGGGCTACAACCAGCCCGGCCGCGAGCTCTACGTCACGCTGCGCTGGGCGCCGCGCTGAGGACCGGAGGCCATGGCAACGCGCGAGTTCATCCTCGGCGGACAGCGCAGCGGCAAGTCGCGCACGGCCGAGGAGCGTGCGCGCAGCTGGCTCGCGGCCTCGCCGCACCACGAGGCCCTGCTGGTGGCCACCGCGCTGCCGGGCGACGACGAGATGCGCGAGCGCATCGCGCACCACCAGGCCAGCCGGCGCGAGCGCGTGCCCGGCCTGCACACGCTCGAAGAGCCGCAGGCATTGGCCGAGGCGATCGAGCGCGAAGGCCGCAATCCGCGTCAGCTCGTGATCGTCGACTGCCTGACGCTGTGGCTCACCAACCTGCTGATGCCGATCAGCGGCACGCCGATGTCCGAGCTCGCATGGCAGCATGAATGCGCCCGCCTCGCGCTCGCGGTGCGCGGCACGCAGGGCCCGCTGGTGCTGGTGTCCAACGAGATCGGCCTGGGCCTGTCGCCGATGTCGTCGGAGGCGCGGCGCTTCGTCGACGAACTGGGCCGGCTGCACCAGGCCATCGCGGCGCAGTGCGAGCGCGTGACGCTGATGGTGGCCGGCTGCGCGCTGGCCGTGAAGACTTCGGGAGCCAACGATGCGTAGACCCTTGTTGATGCTGTGGCTGCTGTGCCTTGCCACGGCCGCGCAGGCCGCTGGCATCAGCGTGCAGGACGACCGCGGCGTCACCATCCAGCTCGACCGACCCGCGCAGCGCATCGTCACGCTGCTGCCCTCGCTCACGGAGACGGTGTGCGAGCTGAAGGCCTGCGACCGCCTCGTCGGCACCGACCGTTATTCGAACTGGCCGGCCCAGGTGCTGGCGCTGCCCAAGACCGGCGGCATGGAAGACGCCAACGTCGAGCGCATCGTCGCGCTCAAGCCCGACCTCGTGCTGGCCGCCGTGTCCACGCGCGCGGTCGGCCGGCTCGAAGGCCTGGGGCTGAAGGTGGCCGCGCTCGAACCCAAGAGCCATGCCGACATGCGCCGCGTGATCGGTGCCATCGCGCAGCTGATCGGCAAGGACGGCGACGAGGCCCTGTGGCGTCGCATCGAGCAGCAGACGCGCGAGGCCGCGGCCCGGGTGCCGGCTTCCATGCGCGGGCAGCGCGTGTATGTGGAGGTCGATGCCTCGCCCTATGCCGCCGGTCCGTCGTCGTTCGTCGGCGAGACGCTGGCCGCGCTGGGCCTGGGCAATGTCGTGCCCAAGGAGCTGGGGCCGTTTCCGAAACTGAACCCCGAGTTCGTCGTGCGCGCGCAGCCCGACATCCTGATCGGCACCGAAGCCACGGTGAAGGAGATGCCCGCCCGCCCCGGCTGGCAGGGCCTGAAGGCACTGAAGACCGGCCGCACCTGCGGCTTCGCGATGCCGCAGTTCGAGGTGCTGATACGCCCCGGGCCGCGTTTGGGCGAAGCGGCGCAGTTGCTCGCAGGCTGCGTCGCGAAGTTGGCGCAGAAACCCTGAGATGGCCGCTGCACGCCGCCGCCTGCTGCTGACGTTGACCCTCGCGTCGCTGGCCCTCGCCGTCTGCGGGCTCGCGGTCGGCAGCGAGGGCTGGTCGTTCGGCGCGCTCACCGACCCGGCGCTGCGCCAAGTGGTGTGGGACATCCGCGCGCCACGCACGCTGGGGGCCTGGCTCACCGGCCTGCTGCTCGGCCTGTCGGGCGCCATCGCGCAGGGCCTGTTCCGCAATCCGCTGGCCGAGCCCTACCTGCTCGGCTCGTCGTCGGGTGCCGGCCTGGCGGTGGTGATCGTGCTGGCCGCGGGCCATGCGGGCGGACGCACGTTCCAGTTGCTCGGCGCCGACACGCTGCTGCGCATGGGCCTGGTCGGCGCGGCTTTCGTCGGCGCGCTGGGCGGCGTGAGCCTCACGCTGCTGCTCGCGCGCGGCGCGCAGCGCAGCACCACCGGGCTGCTGCTGGCCGGCGTGGTGGTCGGCTTCGTGCTCGGTGCGATGGCCGACCTCGTGACCATGGCCGCGCCCGAGGCGCTGCGCGGCAAGCAGGTCTTCATGCTCGGCACCACCGGCTTCCTCGGCTGGACCAGCTGCGCCGCGCTGGCGGTGGGCGCGCTGCTCACGCTGCCGCCCGCATGGCGCTTCGCGCGCGCGCTCGATGCGCTGGCATTGGGCGAAGACAGCGCGCGCAGCCTGGGCCTGCCGCTACCGCAGGTGCGCATGCTGATGGTCGTGGTGCTCGCGCTCGCCACCGGCACCGCGGTGGCGCAGGCCGGGCTGGTGGCCTTCGTCGGGCTGGTGTCGCCGCACCTGGTGCGCAGCCGCGTGCAGGCGCCGCACCGCTACACGCTGATGGCCAGCGCGGTGACCGGCGGCGTGCTGCTGCTGGCCAGCGACGTGCTCGCACGCAGCGTGATCGCGCCCGAGGAGCTGCCGGTGGGCGTGCTCACCGCGGTGCTGGGCGGCAGCTACCTGATGTGGCTGCTGCATCGCAGGGGCGTGCGATGACGCGGCATGGCGCCTCGCTGCTGCAGGCCATGGACATTGGTGCGGTGCTGGGCGGCGCCGAAGTGCTGCACGGCGTGTCGCTCGACCTGCCGTCGGATCAATGGACCGCGATCGTCGGCCCCAACGGCGCCGGCAAGTCGACGCTGCTGCGCGTGCTGGCCGGGCTGCTGCCCTGCGCCGCGGGCGAGGTGCGGCTGATGGAGCAGGCGCTGCCACGCTGGCGCCCACGCGAGCGCGGGCAGCGCCTGGCATGGATGTCGCAGCAGGGCGAGAGCGCCGGCGAGCTCAGCGTGCGCGACGTGGTGCACCTCGGCCGGCTGCCGCACCTGGGCCTGCTCGGCTCGCCGGGCGCCGACGATGAAGCCATCGTGCAGCAGGCCATGGCGCAGACCGAATGCGCCGCCTGGAGCGAGCGCCGCATGGACACGCTCTCGGGCGGCGAACGCCAGCGCGTGCTGCTGGCGCGCGCGCTCGCGGTGCGCGCGCCGGTGCTGCTGCTCGACGAACCCACCACCCACCTCGACCCGCCGCACCAGGTCGCCCTGGTGCGATTGCTGCAGCGGCTGGCGCGCGACGACGGCCTGTGCGTGGTCAGCGTGCTGCACGACCTGTCGCTCGCGCTGCAGGCCGACCGCGTGGTCGTGATGGCCGCGGGCCGCATCCGCGCCGACGGCCCCTGCAGCGAACCCCACGTGCGGCAGGCGATCAGCGACGTGTTCCAGGGCGCGGTGCGCATCGAGCGCATCGGCCCGCAGGGCCAGTGGGTGGCCGTGCCCCAATTGCCCAGGGAGTGAAGAACCATGCAGATCGAGACCCCACCCACCGAAGCCCGCTACGAGAAGCCCGATGGCGAACGCCGCGGCCTCGTGCTGGTGCACACCGGCGACGGCAAGGGCAAGAGCACCGCGGCCTTCGGCCTCGCGCTGCGCGCCCATGGCCGCGCCAAGGCGGTGAAGATCTACCAGTTCATGAAGGTGCCGAGCGCGCGCTTCGGCGAGCACCGGATGTTCGAGCAGCTCGGGATTCCGATCGAAGGGCTGGGCGACGGCTTCAGCTGGAAGAGCCGCGACCTCGAGCACTCGGCGCAGCTCGCGCGCGACGGCTGGCAGCGCGCGGCGGCCACCATCGCGGCCGGAGAGCACTTCCTCGTTGTGCTCGACGAGATCATGTATCCGCTGCGCTATGGTTGGATAGCGCTCGACGATGTGCTGCAGGCGCTGCGCAGCCGCCCGCGCGAAGTGCACGTGGTGCTGACCGGCCGCAACGCGCCGGAAGAGCTGGTCGCGCTGGCCGACACGGTGACGGAGATGCGCGCGGTGAAGCATCACTTCCAGGCGGGTGTTCCCGCGCAGCGCGGCATTGAAGACTGAGATGGGCACCGGCTGAGATGCTGCGCTGGCCCGCCATTCCGCCCAGCCTGCACGGCGGCCCCGACGACGGACCGCCGGTGCAGTGGGATTTCTCGACCAACAGCAACCCGCTCGGACCGCTGGCGCCGGTGGCCGAGGCGGTGGCGGCCGCACCGCGCCATGCCTACCCCGAGCCGGGTTACCGTGCGCTGCGCGAGCGCGTGGCCGGGCTGCATGGCGTGTCGCCGTCACAGGTGATCCCGGCCGGCAGCGCCGGCGAGTGGATCTGGCGCTTCACGCATGCGCTGCGCGAAGCCGGCGGCGCGCAGCGCGTGTGGCTGCCTGCGCCCGGCTATGCCGAATACGGCGCGGCAGCCCGCGCGCTCGGCATCGAATGCCGGCCCCACGACCCGCGTGCGATCGAGCCGCCCGACGTGGCCCATGGCGACCTGCTGTGGCTGTGCACGCCGCACAACCCCACCGGGTCGGCCTTCGATGCGCCGACGCTGTCGAGCTGGATCGTGCAGGCGCGCTCGCGCGGCGCCGAGGTGGCGCTGGACCTGGCCTATGCGCCGCTGCGCTTCGATGGCGCAGCGCTGCCCCCGAGCGCCACCGAAGCCTGGCAGATCTGGTCGCCGAACAAGGCCTGCGGCCTCACCGGCGTGCGCGGCGCCTATGCGCTCGCCCCAGCCCATCGCACTGACGCCACCGAGGCGCTGCGCCGCTTCGCGCCCGCGTGGGTGATGGGGGCCGATGGTGTCGCGATGATCGAAGCGTTTGTGCGGCCGCAGACACAGCAACTGCTGGCCCAGCAACGCGGCCGCCACCGCGATCTGCGCGACAGCCTGGCCGCCGAGCTGCAATCGCGTGGCTGGACGGTGAACGGCAGCGTGGTGCCCTTCGTGATCGCGCGCCCGCCGGCACCGGCCGACGAGGCACCGCGCTGGCATGCGGCCTGGCGGGCGGTGGGCCTGAAGCTGCGCGATGCGGCCTCGTTCGGCCTGCCGGGCTGGGTGCGCATCGCGGCGCTGCCGCTGGCCGCGCAGCAGCGCCTGCTCGACACCTGGGATGCGCTGCACGGAGAACATCGATGAGCCTCGCCCCCTGCGTGATGGTGCTGGGCACCACCAGCGGCGCCGGCAAGAGCTTTCTCGCCACCGCGCTGTGCCGCTGGTATGCCAATGCGGGGCTGAAGGTGGCGCCGTTCAAGGCGCAGAACATGAGCAACAACGCGCGCGTCGTCGCCACGCCCGAGGGCGAGGTCGGCGAGATCGGCAGCGCGCAGTACTTCCAGGCCCTGGCCGCCAAGACCCGGCCCGACGTGCGCATGAACCCGGTGCTGCTGAAACCCGAGGCCGACACGCGCAGCCAGGTGGTCGTGCGCGGCCAGGTGCGGCGCGACCTCGCCGCGGTGCCGTGGCACGAGCGCAGCGCGCTGCTGTGGCCGCATGCGGAACAGGCGCTGCACGAGCTGCGCGAATCGCACGACGTGGTGGTGATCGAGGGCGCCGGCTCGCCGGCCGAGATCAACCTGGCGGCGAGCGACTTCGTCAACACCCGCACCGCGATCGCCGCGCAGGCGGCCTGCCTGCTGGTCTGCGACATCGATCGCGGCGGCGCCTTCGCGCACCTCTACGGCACCCATGCGCTGATGCATCCGCAGGTGCGCACGCAGCTGCGCGGCTTCGTGCTCAACAAGTTCCGCGGCGACGAATCGCTGCTGGCGCCCGCGCCTGAGCAGCTGCAGCAGATGACGGGCGTGCCCACGCTGGCCGTGCTGCCGATGGACCGCGCGCACGGCCTGCCCGACGAAGACGGCGTGTACGACACGCAGCCGCATACCGTAGATCCACAGGCGCTGAAGATCGCCGTGCTGGCCACGCCGCACATCAGCAACCTCGACGAGTTCGAGCCGCTGCGCCGCCTGCCCGGCGTGCAGCTGCTGTGGGTGCGCAATGCCGCCGCGCTGCGCAAGGCCGACTGGCTGATCTTGCCAGGCAGCAAGCACACGCGGGCCGACCTGCAGTGGCTGCGCGACACCGGGCTCGATGCCGCGATCCATGCGCATGCCGCTTCGGGCCGCCTGCTGCTCGCCATCTGCGGCGGGCTGCAGATGCTGGGCCGCGAGGTCAGCGATCCGCTGGGCATCGAGGGCGCTGGCGCGGGCAGCACGCCCGGCCTGGGCCTGCTGCCGCTGCACACGCGCTTTGCCGAACGCAAGACGCTGCGCCACACGCAGTCGCGCTTCCACACGCTGCAAGGCCCGTGGGCTGCGCTGTCGCAGCTGGAGGTGAGCGGCTACGAGATCCACGCAGGCCACACCGAGGCCGATGATTGCGCCGAAGCGCTGCCCCACGGCCTGGGCTGGCAGCGCGACAACCTGCTGGCCGTGTACCTGCACGGCCTGTTCGAGAACCCGGCCGTGCTGCGCGCGCTGTTCGGCGCGCGCGCACCGACCTTCGACACGGTGTTCGACCGCCTCGCGCAGCGCCTCGACGAGCGCTTTGCGCCCGGCACCCTGATGGGACTGATCCGATGATGAAAACCACGCCCCCCGCCACGCCCGCCCATCTGCGCGAGCTGCTGCCCGCGATCGACACCATCGACATCGCGCCGCTGCGCCAGCGCCTGCAGCACTGCATCGACCGCAAGACCAAGCCCACCGGCTCGCTCGGCCGCATCGAGGCGCTGGCGCTGCAGCTGGGGCTGATCCTGCGCACCGAGACGCCGCGCATCGACGCCCCGCAGATGCTGGTGTTCGCCGCCGACCATGGCCTCGCGCAGCGGGGCGTCTCGGCCTATCCGCAGGACGTGACCTGGCAGATGGTCGAGAACATGCTCGCCGGCGGCGCCGCGGTGAGCGTGCTGACGCGCCAGCACGGCATCGCGCTGACGATGGTCGATGCCGGCGTGGCCAAGGACTTCGCGCCGCGCCCCGGCCTGCTGCAGCGCAAGCTCGCGCACGGCACGCAGGATGCGAGCCAGGGCCCGGCGATGACGATCGAGCAATGCCTGGGTGCCATCGCCGCCGGCCGCGCGGTGATGCATGAGCGGCCGGGCAATGCGGTGCTGTTCGGCGAGATGGGCATCGGCAACACGTCCAGCGCGGCACTGCTGCTCTCGCGCCTGGCGGGGCTGCCGATCGAGCAGTGCACCGGCCGCGGCACCGGGCTGGACGACGCGGCGCTGGAGCGCAAGACGGCCGTGCTGGCCGAGGTGCTGCAGCGCCACGCGGCCGCGAACGAACCGCTCGACGTGCTGGCCGCGATGGGCGGCTTCGAGATCGCGATGATGGCGGGCGCGATGCTGCAGGCCGCGCATGAGCGACGGGTGATCGTGGTCGATGGGTTCATCTGCGGCGCGGCGCTGCTGGTGGCGCAGCGGCTGGCGCCGGCCGTGGTGGACTACTGCGTGTTCGCGCATCGCGGTGCTGAAGCGGGGCATGCGCTGATGCTGCAGGCGTTGGGGGCCGAGCCGCTGCTCGAGCTCGGCCTGCGGCTGGGCGAAGGCTCGGGGGCGCTGCTGGCGTGGCCGCTGGTGGAGTCTGCAGCGCGCATCCTCAGCGAGATGGCGAGCTTCGAATCGGCGGGGGTGTCGGATCGGGGGTGAGTTGAGCGTGTGGAGCGGGCAAGGCTGCGAGCGGGCTGCCGCGGGGGCGCTGCAGACTCGGCCTCGCCTTTGGCGAGGCTTCCCTGTGGTGCTCAGAGGCATGGCCCCGTGGGGAAACTCGCTGCGCGGGCAAGCCCGCTCCGCTCAGACAGTCCCCACGAGTCAGTGCTTGAAGCGCGCTATCGCGCGCGGCCATGCCTCCTGCGCTCCTCGGCGTCGTCTGATGCGCCCCCGCAGCGCAGCCCGCTCGCAGCCTTGCGGCATGGGTGGAGGTGGTGCACGAAAACTTCTTGGGTTGCGTCTGGTGTCGACACAATCGAAGTCCATTCGCTGACTACCAGGAGCCGTTCCGCATGCTCACCGCCACCTGCCATTGCGGCGCCGTCCGCGTCGAGGTGCCCTCGCCGCCGCAGGCGCTCACCAACTGCAACTGCTCGATCTGCCGCCGCATCGGCGGGCTGTGGGCCTACTACGAGGTCGACCAGGTGCGCGTCACCGGTCATCCCGAGCACACCCATGGATACGTCTGGGGCGACAAGACGCTGCGCACGGTGCGCTGCAGCCACTGCGGCTGCGCCACGCACTGGGAGCCGCTGGACCCCAAGCCCGGCGCCAAGATGGGCGTGAACGCGCGCAACTTCGATCCCGAGGTGATCGCCGGCGTGCGCGTGCGCCGCTTCGACGGGGCCGACACCTGGACCTACCTTGATTGACCTCGCCCGATGAAGATGTACATCCTCGTCCGCGACGATGTTCCGCTCGGCTTTGCGATGGTGGCCGTGGCCCATGCATCGCTGGCCGGCTACCTCGAGTTCCAGGAGACCGAGGAGGTCAAGGAATGGCTGGCCGGGCCGTTCTTCAAGGCGGTGTGCAAGGTCAACGCCAAGGAGTTCGAGAACGCGAAGACGGTGCCGGACCACGTGGTGCTCACCGAATCGGCACTCGACCACCGCGAGGTCGCCATCGTCTTCAAGCCGCGGCAGGAGTGGCCCAGGATGTTCAAGTTCTTCAAGCTCTACCGCGAGCCCTGAGCCGATGCAGTTGATCACCCATTCGGACCGCGCCTTCTCGATCGACGCCTTCGCGACGATCGAGGAGTGCCAGGCCCTGATCGCGCTGGCCGAACAGCACGGCTTCGGCGCCGCCGGCGTGCGCACGCTGCAAGGCCAGCGCTCGATGCCGCTGATCCGCAACAACGAGCGCACGATGGTCGAGTCGCCCGAGTGGGTGGGCGTGTTGTGGCGCCGGCTGCAGGCCATCGGCCTGCCCGAGCTCGACGGTGAGGCCGCGCGCGGCCTGCCCAAGGACCTGCGCTTCTACAAGTACACGCCGGGCCAGCGCTTCAAGATGCACAAGGACGGCCCCTGGACAGAGAACGGGCTCACGAGCCGGCTGACCTTTCTGCTCTATCTCAACGACGGCTTCGCCGGCGGCGACACCGACTTCCGCACGTTCCGCGTCAGCCCACGCGCCGGTTCGGCGCTGCTGTTCATCCACGACACCTGGCATGAGGGCACGGAGGTGACCGAGGGCACGAAGTACGTATTGCGGTCCGACGTGCTGTACGGTCCGCTCGCATGAGCGCGCTGGTGCACGAGCTGCGGCTGCTGCTGGTCGCGCTGCAGTTCCTCACCCGCGTGCCGGTGCCGCGCTGGGTGGGCTACGAGCCGGCCTGGCTGCATGCGAGCGCGCGGCACTTCCCGGCGGTGGGGTTGATCGTCGGTGGTGTGTCGGCCTTGGTGTTGTGGGGCGCATCGCTATGGTGGCCCTTGTCCGTTGCAGTAGGGCTCTCGATGGCCGCGAGCCTGTGGCTCACCGGCGGCTTCCATGAAGACGGCCTCGCCGACACCTGCGACGGTCTGGGCGGCGCGGTGTCGCGCGAGCGGGCGCTGGCGATCATGAAGGACTCGCGGCTGGGCAGCTACGGCGCGCTCGGCCTCGTGATGGTGCTCGGGCTCAAGGCCGCGGCGCTGCACGGGCTGGGCAGCCGTGGCGTGCTGCAGGCAGCCGTGCCCGCGCTGCTGTTCGCGCATGCGGCCTCGCGCAGTGCGGCGGTGATGCTGCTGGGCAGCCTGCCCTATGCGGGCGATGCGGAGCATGCCAAGGCCAAGCCGATGGCGCAGCAGGTGTCGCGGGCGGGCATGGTGGCGGCGCTGGCGTGGCCGGCGGCCATCGGTGTCGCGCTGCTGGGTGTCACGCCTGCACCGCCGCTGCTGGCGTCTGCCGTGGCCTGCATGCTTGCCGCGCTCGTGTGCCGCCGCTGGTTCATGCGGCGACTGGGCGGCTACACCGGCGACACGCTGGGGGCGACGCAGCAGTTCAGTGAACTCGCCATCTACCTCGCATGGCTGGCCGTGGCATGAGCCGTATCGACCTCTGGCTATGGCGGCATCCGCGCGCGCAAGGCGCGGCCGGCCGCTGCATCGGCCGCACCGACCTAGCGGTGGACCGGCGCCGCGCGAAGCGGCTGGCGCACCGCATTCGCCATGCCGCACGCCGCGAGGGCCTGCCGTTCATCGTATGGACCTCGCACCTGGAACGTTGCCATGCCGTGGGCCGCTGGCTGCGGCGCTGGGGCTGGCATCACCATGTCGACATGCGGCTGGGCGAGCTGGACTTCGGCCGCTGGGACGGCCTGCCGTGGACGCAGATCGCACCTGAAGACGTGGACGCATGGGAGGCCGATTTCGCGAGGCATCGCGTCGGCGGCGCCGAATCGCTGCAGCAGCTGATCGAGCGCCAGCGCAGCTTCATCGCGCAGGCCGCAAGCGAAGAACAGCCGCTGCTGATTGTCGCGCATGCCGGCTGGATGCAGGCGCTGCCTTGGGTGCGCGCCGATGCCGCGTTGCCGCAGGCCCATCAATGGCCATCACCCCCACGCCATGGTGAGTTGCTGCGCTGGCGCATGGACTGATCGCACCAAGGCCACTATCATCCGCGCCGTTGGTGCTCGCGCCGGCATTGCGCCGGTGCAGTTAAACGGGAATCAGGAGGGGCCGATCCCACGGAACCCTGCCCTCACCTGAGCTGCCCCCGCAACGGTAAGCGGACGAAGCCCTCACGGCTTCACTCGTGACCTCGCTCCACTGGAAGCCCGGCTTCTGGGAAGGACTTCACGGGATGCTCCGCCAGCCCGGATACCGGCCAACGAGTGGCCACGTTCGCGTGGCCGTGCCCGAGGTGCCTGCGGGGAAGCAGGCCGCTTCAGCTGATCGTTGGTTTTCATCGTGCCTGCTTCATCGCTGCCTGCAGAGGGCGTGCGCTGTCCTGCCTTGCTCATTGCCGCGCCGGCCTCCGGCCAGGGCAAGACCACGGCCACCGCGGCCCTCGCGCGCTGGCACCGGCGACAGGGCCGGCGCGTGCGCGTGTTCAAGACCGGCCCCGACTTCCTCGACCCGATGGTGCTGGAGCACGCCTGCGGCGGACCGGTCCACCAGCTCGACCTGTGGATGGGCGGCGAGGCGCACTGCCGCGCGCTGCTGCACACGGCGGCATGCGAAGCCGACCTCATCCTGGTCGAAGGCGTGATGGGCCTGCACGACGGCACGCCGTCGAGCGCCGACCTCGCCACCACCTTCGGCCTGCCGGTGATGGCGGTGATCGACGGCTCGGCAATGGCGCAGACCTTCGGTGCGCTGGCGCATGGCCTGGCCACCTATCGCCCCGGGCTGCCGTTTGCCGGCGTGCTGGCCAACCGCGTGGGCAGCGAAGGCCATGCGCAGATGCTGCGCGAGAGCCTGCCTTCGGGCATGGCCTGGTTCGGCGCGCTGCCGCGCGACGAGGCCTACGGCATGCCCTCGCGCCACCTCGGCCTGGTGCAGGCCGGCGAGATCGCCGACCTCGAGCAGCGCATCGAGCGCGCGGCCGACGCCATCGGCCAGACGGCGCCCGCGCTGCCGCCCGCCGTGGTGTTCCAGGCTGTCGAGCCGGAGCCGCTGCCCGCGGCGCTGCGCGGCGTGCGCATCGCCATCGCCCGCGATCCGGCCTTCTCGTTCCTCTACCACGCCAACCTCGAGACGCTGCGCGCGCTCGGCGCCGAGCTGCTGTTCTTCTCGCCGCTGGCCAACGAGCCGGTGCCCGAGGCCGATGCGCTCTACCTGCCCGGCGGCTACCCTGAGCTGCACCTGGGCGCCCTGGCCGCCAACGAGGCGATGCGCCTCTCGGTGCGTGCGCATCATGCCGAGGGCAAGCCCATCGTCGCCGAGTGCGGCGGCATGCTGGCGCTGCTCGACTCGCTGAGCGATGCGCAGGGCCACGGCGCGCCGATGCTCGGCCTGATCCCCGGCCGCGGCGTGATGGAGAAGCGCCTGGTCAACCTGGGCCTGCATGCGGTGGAGCTGCCAGAAGGCACGCTGCGCGGGCACACCTTCCATCACGCGCGCATCGAGTCGCCGCTGCAGCCGCTGGCCGAGACGCGCGCACAGCGCCACCACGGCAAGCCCGAGGCGGTGTTCCGCCGCGGGCGGCTGCACGCGTCGTTCCTGCACCTGTATTTCCCGTCCAACCCATGGGCCGTCGCGCAGCTGTTCACGCCCTGAGCCCTGTCTCGTTTCACCCGCTGTCATCACCCCACCGGAGATCCTCACATGCACATCGAACCCGGCGTCCTCTCGCAGGCCAAGGTGGCCTTCGCCTCGGTCTCGGCCGTGGCCGTGCTCGGCGCCCACCTGCCGGCACTGCTCAAGCAGCCGTCGCAGCTGTTGCGCACGCTGCTCGCGGCCTCGTTCTTCTCGCTGTTCATGCAGGCCTTCCACATGAAGGTCGGCCCGTCGGAGCTGCACTTCGTGGGCGCGATGCCGATCTACCTGGCCTTCGGCTTCCTGCCCACGCTGTTCGGCTTCGGGCTCGGCCTGCTGGCGCAGGGGCTGATGTTCGAGCCGCAGGACCTGGTGCACCTGTCGGTCAACACGCTGTCGCTCGCGGTGCCGCTGATGCTGGTGCACCACACGCTCGGCCGGAAGCTGCAGTCGCTCACGGTCGCGCAGGTGCTCAAGCTCGACGCGGCCTACTACGCCGGCGTCACGCTGATGGTGGGCTTCTGGCTCTCGATCGGCGAGGTGGCCACGCCCTTCATGGCCTGGGCGACCTTCGCGTCGTCGTACCTTGCGGTGGTAGCGCTGGAGCCGGTAGTCACGCTGGGCGTGCTGGCGCTGGTGCGCCGCTGGCGCCACACGCGCGCCGGCGCGCTGTGCTTCGCGTGACCGGCACCGTCTGGTTCGTCGGCGCCGGCCCGGGCGATCCCGAGCTGCTGACCGTGAAGGGCCGCGACCTGATCGCGCGCGCCGGCGCGATCCTGTTCGCCGGCTCGCTGGTCAACGAGGCTGCCACGCGCTGGGCGCCGCCGGGCTGCGCGATCGCCGACTCCAAGGACATGACGCTGGAGCAGATCGCCGGCTGGCTGATCGAGCAGGCCGCGCGGCACGACACCGTGGTGCGGCTGCAGACCGGCGACCCGTCGCTCTATGGCACGCTGATCGAGGTGGTGCAGCCGCTGGATGCGGCCGGCGTGCCGCTGCGCGTGGTGCCCGGCGTGTCGTCGGCGCTGGCCTCGGCGGCCGCGGCGGTCGAGAGCCTCACCTTGCCCGAAGTGACGCAGACCGTGGTCTTCACCCGCATCGAGGGCCGCACGCCGATGCCCGAGGGTGAGCAGCTCGAAGCGCTGGCGCACCATGGCTGCACGCTGTGCATCTTCCTGTCGATCACGCTGCTGCACAAGGTGACGGCCGCGCTGGCCGCCGCCGGCTGGCATGACGACGCGCCGATGCTGGTGGTGCACAAGGCCAGCTGGCCCGGCGAGGAGAAGATCATCCGCGGCACGCTGGCCACCATCAAGGAGCGCTGCCGCGAAGAGAAGGTGGTGAGCCAGGCCATGATCATCGCCAGCCCCACGCTGGGCGCGCGCCATTGGCCCGAGCTCGCCAAGTCGAAGCTCTACGACGCGAGCTTCACCCACCGTTTCCGTCGCGCGAGCACCGCTGCCGCTGTCGACATCACCCCCACCGCACCATGACTCCTTCCACCATCGTCCTGCTGGTGGGCCACGGCTCGCGCGAGGCCTCCGGCAACGCAGAGATCGAGGCCTTTGCCGCGCAATGGCGCCAGCGCCGGCCGCACTGGCGCATCGAGGTCTGTTTCATCGAGTTCGCCGAGGTGATGCTCGAAGAAGGCCTGGCCCGTGCCGCGCGCAATGCCCGCCATGTGATCGTGGTGCCGCTGATCCTCAACGCGGCCGGCCACGTGAAGATGGAGATCCCCGAGCACATCGCCGAGGCGCGCGAGCTCTTCCCCGGCGTGCGCTTCGACTATGCGCCGCACCTCACCGCCTGCGACCCGATCCTCGAGATCCTGAAGCGCCGGCTCAAGGGCGCGATGCACGAGCTCGACATGCCCGACCCCACCACCACCGGCGTGGTGGTGCTGGGCCGCGGATCGTCCGACCGCCAGGCCAACGGCGAGATGGCCAAGATGGCGCGCTGGCTGGCCGAGGAAACCGACCATGAGCTGGTCGACCTGGCCTTCACCGGCATCACCTGGCCGCGGCTGGAGCGCGTGGTGCAGCGGCAGGTGCAGCTGGGCATGACGCAGGTGGTGGTGCTGGCCTACTACCTCTTCACCGGTACGCTGATGGAGCGCATCGTGCGGCAGGTGGCGCACCTGCGCGTGCAGTACCCGCAGGTGCGCTTCGCGCTCGGCACCTACTTCGGCTTCGAGCCCGAGATCTTCGAGCTGCTGGAGCAGCGCGTGCAGGACCTGCTCGACGAGGTGCCGCAGGCCGCGATGCCCTGCGACGGCTGCAAGTTCCGCGAGATCGCGCAGGAACATGGGCATGGGCATTCGCACCACGACCATGCGCATCACGAGCATCCCCACGAGCACGCCGTGGCATGACGCACACCAACGTCGTCACCGAGCAGCTCACCGCGGCCGGCCGCGCGATCGAGCACGATTCCTTCGCGATCATCGACCGCGAGGCGCACAATCATCGCTACATGCCCGAACAGTGGCCGGTCGTGCGCCGCATGATCCATGCGAACGCCGACTTCGATTTCAACGGGCTGACCGACTTCCATCCCGATGCGGTGGAGGCCGGCGTGCAGGCCATGCTGCGCGGCGGCGCACCGGTGGTGGCCGACGTCGAGATGATCTGCGTCGGACTCTCGGCCCCGCGCCTCGCGCACTTCGGCATGCGCACGCACCAGTTCATCAGCGATGCCGACGTGATCGCAGCCGCGAAAGAACAGGACACCACCCGCGCCGTGCAGGCGATGCGCAAGGCGCACCGGCAGGCCCTGCTCAACGGCGCGATCGTCGGCATCGGCAACGCGCCCACCGCGCTGATCGAGGTGGTGCGGCTGATCCGCGAGGAAGGCGCCCGCCCCGCGCTGGTGGTCGGCATGCCGGTGGGCTTCGTCTCGGCGGCCGAATCCAAGGACCTGATGGCCGGCCTCGACGAGGTGCCATGGATCGTGATCCGCGGCCGCAAGGGCGGCTCCACGCTGGTGGTGGCCGCGCTGCATGCGCTGCTGGCGCTGGCTGAGGCACGGCAGCAGCTGGGGTAGGGCCTGTTGACGCTATTGGAGGACCCACGTGACCCATGAAACGGGCGCCATCAAGGCGCAAAGCACAGCCGGGGCGGCTCCCCCGGCGAGCATTTGCAACGCGGAGGGCGCCCGTTTCATGGGATCACCCTCCGGGCTCGGGGATCAGGGGGCGCACGCCGTTGTTGCCGGCTCGTTGTGTGCAATGAGCACACCGCCTCGCCGGCGCCTAGGCCTGCGCCCCCTGTTCCCCGAGCGTGGGCCCTCCAATAGCGTCAACAGGCCCTAACGGCCATGATGGAGAAGACCGTCAAGCGCGGCACGCGCACCGGCTTCACCACCGGCGCCTGCTCGGCCGCCGCCGCGCGTGCCGCCACGCTCGGCCTCGTGCAGGGCGCGGTGCCCGACGCGGTCGACTGCCTGCTGCCCAATGGCCAGACCGTGCGCTTCACCGTCAACGACGGCCGCTGCGACGGCGAGACCGCGCATGCGATGGTCGTCAAGTTCGCCGGCGACGACCCCGACTGCACCGACGGCGCCCATCTCACCGCCGACGTCAAGCTGCGGCGCGACCTGCCTAGACAAGTGATGATAGCCGGCGGCTTCGGCGTGGGCACGGTCACGATGCCCGGCCTGGGGCTGGAGGTCGGCGGGCCGGCGATCAACCCGGTGCCCCGCCGCAACATCGAGGAGAACGTGCGCCTCGCCGCCGCCGAGCTGCTCGACGAGGCCGGGCTGGAGATCACGATCTCGGTACCGCAGGGCGTGGAGATGGCCCGCAAGACGCTCAACGCGCGGCTGGGCATCCTCGGCGGCATCTCCATCCTCGGCACCACCGGCATCGTGCGGCCCTATTCCACCGCAGCCTACCGCGCCAGCGTGGTGCAGGGCGTGCAGGTGGCGGCCACGCAGGGCAGCGGCACCGTGGTGCTGACCACCGGCGGCCGCACCGAGAAGTTCACGATGGAAGAGCTGCCTCACCTGCCACCCGCCTGCTTCGTGCAGATGGGCGACTTCCTGCGCTATGCGCTGGATGCAGCAGTGAAGCACAAGCTGCAGCATGTGGTGATCGGCGGCATGGTGGGCAAGCTGACCAAGATCGCCCAGGGCGAGACCATCACCCACGCCGGCCGCGCCGAGGTCGACACCGGCCTGCTGGCCGACCTGGCGGCCGAGATCGGCGCACCGGCTGCAGTGTGCGACGAGATCCGCGCCGCCGAGACCGCGCGCTTCGCGGCCGAGCGCATGGAGGCGCTGGGCCTGATCGCCGAGTTCCACCGCGCGCTGGCGCTGCGGGTGTGGCGCACCGTGACCGGTCGCTATCCGGCCAAGTTCGAGCTGACGGTGCTGGTGTGCGATTTCGACGGCAAGAAGATCGGAGAGGCTCCATGAACGAAGACCAATCGCGTTTCCGGGGCGAGCGCTGCCGCGTGATCGGCGTGCTCGACGATGGCGCGAAGAGCCTCGGCCCCGCCGCGTTGCAGCACCTGCGAGAGGCCCACCTCGTGATCGGCGGCACGCGCACGCTGCAGCTGCTGGAGGCGCAGATCGCTCCGCAGGCCGTGCGCCGCGACCTCACCGGCGTGCTGGCGCAGGTGCCCGAATGGATCCGCGAGGCGCAGGCCGAAGGCCAGCGCTGCGTGGTGCTCGCCACCGGCGACCCGCTTTGCCACGGCATCGCGGCCTACCTCGCCTCGCACCTGTGCATCGAGGCGATCGAGGTGCTGCCGCACCTGTCGACCATCCAGCTCGCGTGCGCGCGCATCGGCCTGGCCTGGCAGGACCTGCGCATCGCCTCCGTCCACAGCCGCGACGCCGGCGAATGGCGGGTGGGGGCCGACATGAAGCACGGCCTCTACGCGCTGATGCAGCAGATCCGGCAGCACGACCGGCTCGCGGTGCTGACCAGCCCCGACAACACGCCCGACCGCATCGCCCGCATGCTGGTGGCCGAGGGCCTGGCCGACGAGTTCCAGCTCGCGGTGGCCGAGCGGCTGTGCCAGCCGCAGGAGCGCATCGTCAGCGGCCTGACGATCGCCGAGGCGGCGGTGCAGCGCTTCGCCGATCCCAACGTGGTGTTGCTGTGGCGCAGCGCCGCGCGCGCCGAGCCGGTGCGCCTGGGCCTGCCCGATGCGGCCTACGAGCAGCGCCATCCCGAGAAGGGGCTGATCACCAAGTGCGAGGTGCGGGCGGTGTCGCTGGCGCGCATGCAGCTGCGCGCCGACAGCATCGTGTGGGACATCGGCGCCGGCTCCGGATCGGTGGGGCTGGAGGCCGCGCGTCTGTGCCCCCAAGGCCATGTCTATGCGATCGAGAAGAACGAGGACGATTCGGCCATCGCTGGCCGCAACCGCGCGGCCTTCGGGGTGAGCAACCACACGCTGGTGCACGGCAAGGCGCCGGCCGGGCTGGAGTCCTGGGCCGATCCCGATGCGGTGTTCATCGGCGGCTCGGGCGGCGAGCTGGCCGAGCTGGTCACCCTGTGCCTCTCGCGGCTGAAGGCCGGCGGCTGGCTGGTGATGAACTTCGTGACGATCGAGAACCTCGGCACCGCGGTCGAGGCGCTGAAGGCCGCCGGCGCGCCGTGGGACGTGTTGCAGCTGCAGGCTTCGCGCAGCAAGCCGATCCTGCACATGCACCGCATGGCGGCCGAGAACCCGGTGTGGATCGTCTGCGCGCAGGCGGGAGCCGCCACATGACGGCCGCCACCGGCAAGCTGATCGGCGTCTCGCTCGGCCCCGGCGATCCGGGCCTGATCACGCGCCGCGCGTGGAGCGAGCTGCAGCGCGGCGATGCGGTGTGGACCTATCCGATCCGCAGCACCAGGACCGAGAGCTATGCGCTGGACATCGCGCTGCGCGCCGGCCTGGCGCTGCCGCTGCGGCACCAGCCGCTGCTGTTCCCGATGACGCACGACGAGGAGAAGCTCACCCGCCACTGGCTGCGCGCGGCCGATGCGGTGCTGCCCGACCTGCAGGCAGGGCGAGACGTGCTGTTCCTCGTGGAGGGCGATGCCAGCACCTACGCCACGTTCGGCCATCTCGCGCGCACCGTGCGGGCGATCGACGGACGCATCGAAATCGAGGCCATTCCCGGCGTCAACGCCTTCACCGCCGCCTGCGCCACGCTGCAGCAGCCGCTGGCCGAGCAGGACGACACCGTGGCCATCGTGCCCGCGGCCTACGGCGTGAGCGCGCTCGACCGGCTGCTGGCCGATTTCGACACGCTGGTGCTGCTGAAGGTCAAGCCGCTGATCGACGAGCTGGTCGACTGGCTGCAGGCCCGCGGCCTGCTCGAGCAAAGCCGCTTCATCGAGCGCTGCGGCGCGCCCGACGAGCGCGTGGTGGCCGACCTGCCCTCGCTGCGCGGCCAGAAGGTCAGCTACCTCTCGCTGCTGATCGTCAAGAACCCCGGGCGCATCCGCGGCGAGCGGGTGCGCGGTTGCCTGAAGAAGAGTTCATCTCCCAATGAGTGACAACACGAATCCCCCCGTGCGCGTGGTGCTGGTCGCCATCACCAAGCATGGTGCGCAGCAGGCTGCTCAGTTGGCCGCCGCGCTGCCGCAAGCCGATGTGTGCACCGCCGACAAGTTCGCTGCGGCTTTCAGCGCCTGCACGAACACCGTGCGCGCCTACACCGGCGCGCTGCGCGACGAGATGCCGGCGCTGTTCGAGCGCTACGACCAGATCGTGTTCTTCGTGTCGCTCGGTGCGGTGGTGCGGCTGATCGCGCCGCTGCTGAAGAGCAAGGACGAGGACCCGGGCGTGATCGTGGTCGACGACGCGGGCCAGTTCGTGATCCCCGTGCTCTCGGGCCACGTGGGCGGCGCCAACGCCTGGGCCGAGCAGATCGCGGCGCTGATCGGTGCCACGCCGGTGCTCACCACCGCATCGGACGTGGGCAAGACGATCCCGGTCGACATCCTCGGGCGCGAGCTGGGCTGGAAGGTCGAGGCGCCCAAGCTCAACATCACGCGGGTGTCGGCGCACGTGGTCAACGGCGAGCCGGTCGCGGTGGTGCAGGAGGCGGGCAGCCGGCGCTGGTGGACACGGCCCACGCCATTGCCGTCGAACATCCATTGCTTCGACAGCTTTGCTGAAGTGGAGGTGGCGCGCTTTGCGGCGGTGTTGTGGATCACTCATGCGGAGGTGCCTGAGGCGCTGTGGGCTCAACTGCATGAGAGGCTGGTTGTTTATCGGCCTCCGGCCGAGGGGGCTGTGTCGTGAGCCTGCGCTTCCCCAGGCCAGAAGCCTCGCCAGCGCCGAAGGCGCAAGAACCGACAACACTGGCAGTGGGCCTCGGCTGCGACCGCAACACACCCCTGAGCACGGTAGAGCAAGCCCTGCAACAAGCGCTGCAGCAAGCAGGCCACACCCAAGAGGACATCGCGATCCTCGCGACCATCACCGCCAAGGCCGACGAGCCCGCCTTCAATGCCCTCGCAGAGAAGCACCAGCTCCCGCTGAAGCTCTTCGGTGCCGAAGAGCTATCGAAGGTCGAAGTGCCCAACCCGTCAGCGACAGTCCACCGCTACATGGGCACCCCCTCCGTCAGCGAAGCCGCCGCCCTGCTCGCCGCAGGCACCACCGCGCGGGACCTCCTCGTCGAGAAGCACCGCCTCCGCGGCCCCGACGGCAGGCACGCCACCGTCTCCATCGCAAGAATCCGGAAGGACACCCCATGACCGGCAAGATCATGCTCGTGGGCATCGGCCCCGGCAGCCATGCCCACATGACCCAGCGCGCCCGCGAGGCGATCGCCGAGGCCGACACCGTGATCGGCTACGTCACCTACATCAAGCTCGTGGCCGAGCTGCTCGACGGCAAGGAGATCATCCGCAAGTCGATGACCGAGGAGCTCGACCGCGCGATCGAGGCGCTGGAGCGCGCCCGCGCCGGCCGCAAAGTGGCGTTGATCTCGTCGGGCGACGCGGGCGTGTACGGCATGGCCGGCCCCACCTACGAGGTGCTGTTCCAGGCCGGGTGGACGCCCGACAGCGGCATCGAGGTCGAGATCGTGCCCGGTGCCTCGGCGCTCAACAGCTGCGCGGCCCTGGTGGGCGCACCGCTGACGCACGACTTCTGCGCGATCTCGCTGTCGGACCTGCTGACGCCGTGGCCGGTGATCGCGCGCCGGCTCGATGCCGCCGCGGCAGCCGACTTCGTGGTCGCGCTCTACAACCCGAAGAGCGGCCGCCGCACGCGGCAGATCGTCGAGGCTCAGCGGCTCTTCCTGCGGCACCGCGACGCGCAGACGCCGGTGGCCATCGTCAAGTCGGCCTACCGCAAGAAGCAGCGCATCGAGTTCACCACGCTGGCGCACATGGCCGAGGCCGAGATCGGCATGCTCTCCACGGTGCTGATCGGCAACAGCCACACCTTCGTGCGCGAAGGCCGCATGGTCACGCCGCGCGGCTATGCCAACAAGTACGACCTCGAGAGCCACGACGCGCACGAGGGCGAGAAGCCCGGCCGCTCGCTCTCGACCGGCCTGCTCGGCTGGCTCGACGAGCTGCAGGCCAGCACCGACGACGTGGCCACGCTCGCGATGCGCTTCGGCCTGCCGGCCGACTACATCCGCGCGGTGCTGGCCGAGCCGGCGCAGCCGACAGAAGAAGCCACCGAAGCGGAGGGCGAGGCATGAGCGAGAAGCCGAAGATTGGTGACTACCGCCGGCACCTGCTTGTCTGCACCGGCCCGCGCTGCACGCAGGACGGCCAGTCGCAGGCGCTGTTCGACAGCCTGGGCGACAAGTTCAAGGCCGCCGGCCTGAACGAGGGCGCGTTACGCGTCAAGCGCAGCCGGGTGAGCTGCTTCGCGGCCTGCAAGGGCGGCCCCATCCTCTGCGTGCAGCCCGATGGCGTGTGGTACTACGACGTCACACCGGCCAACATGGACCGCATCATCGAGGAGCACCTCGTCGGTGGCCAGCCCGTGGAGCCGCTGGTGTTCCACCGCGGGCCGGGTGGCGATGCAGAGTGATGTGGCGCCGTTCAGCGACGCGGAGCGCGACAGCCTCTACCGGCTGATCGCCGCGCGGCGCGACATGCGGCACTTCAGGCCGGGTGCACGCATCGACGCGGCCACGCTGCAGCGCCTGCTGCAGGCCGCGCACCAGGCGCCATCGGTCGGACTGATGCAGCCGTGGCGCTTCATCCGCATCGCCGATGCCTCGCTGCGCGAAGCGATCGCTCAGCAGGTCGACGGCGAGCGGCTGAAGACGGCCGAGGCGATCGGCGAACGCGGCCGGGAGTTCCTGCGCCTCAAGGTCGATGGCATCCGCGACTGCGCCGAGCTGATCGCGGTGGTGCTCGCACCCGACGACGGTACCCTGTTCGGCCGCCGCACGATGCCGCGCGAGATGGCGCTGTGCTCGGCCGCCTGCGCGGTGCAGAACCTCTGGCTCGCGGCCCGCGCCGAGAACCTGGGGCTGGGCTGGGTCTCGCTGTTCGATCCGACCGCACTGGGCGCGCTGCTGCAGGCGCCCGAAGGCGCGCAGCCGATCGCGCTGCTGTGCCTGGGGCCGGTGCCCGCGTTCTACGCCGCACCGATGCTCGAGCAGGCAAGCTGGCGCCAGGGCCGGCCGTTGCAGGCCCATGTGTCCACCGATCGCTGGGAGCCGAGTGCATGTCCGCAACCGGCCTGATCGCGGTCGGCACCGCGCTGCTGGTGGACGGGCGCTTCGGCGAGCCGCCGCTGCGCCTGCATCCGGTGGCGGCGATGGGCCGCTATCTCGGTGTGCTCGGGCCGCGGCTGGCGGCGCTGCGGCCTGCCGCGGCCTTCATCGGCGGCGCGCTGGCCTGGAGCATCGGCGCAGGCCTCGCCGCGGCCCTCGGCATCGCGATGGCGCATCTGCTGTCGCCGCTGCATCCGCTGCTTGCCGGCCTGGCGCTCGGCCTGCTGCTGAAGCCATTGCTGGCCTGGCGCATGCTGCGCGACGAGGTCGACGCGGTGGAGCAGGCCCTGGGCACCTCGCTCGAGGCCGGCCGCGCGCGGCTGAAGCGCCTGGTCAGCCGCGACGTCAGCATGCTGGATGCGCGGCAGGTGCGCGAGAGCGCGATCGAGACGCTGGCCGAGAACCTCAACGACTCGGTGGTCGCGCCGTTGTTCTGGTTCGCGCTCGGCGGGCTGGGTGCGGCCGCGCTCTACCGCTTTGCCAACACCGCCGATGCGATGTGGGGCTATCGCGGCCGCTACGAATGGGCCGGCAAGTGGGCCGCGCGCGCCGACGATGCGCTCTCGTGGCTGCCCGCCCGCCTGACCACGCTGCTGCTGTGCGCGGCCGCGCTGCGCTGGCCTGGCGCAGCCGCGATGCGCCGCGAGGCCCGCCTCACGCCCTCGCCCAACGGCGGCTGGCCGATGGGCACGATGGCCCTGCTGCTGGGCGTGCGCCTGCGCAAGCCGCAGGCCTATGAGCTCCATGCCCGAGGCCGCTCGCCCCAGCCGGCCGACCTGCGGCAGGCGCTGGCGTGGTCGGGGCGCGCCGTCTGGTCTGCCGCCACGTCGGCTGCGCTGGTCCTGGCCGTCTTCTGAACTTGCCTATACAACCTCCGTGAAACGATCGATCTCCTGCTGGCCGCTGGCCACGCTCGCTGCCCTGCCCTGCGCCGCTTTCGCCGGCGGCGTCCCCACGATGGACCAGACCGTCGTCATCACCGGCAGCGGCATCCAGGGCCTGGTCGGCGCTGCCGATTCCGCCGGCGAAGGCGCGGTCACCGCACGCCAGCTCGCCAACCGCCCGCTGCTGCGCCCGGCCGAGGTGATGGAGGCCGTGCCAGGCCTCACCGTCACCCAGCATTCGGGCGACGGCAAGGCCAACCAGTATTTCCTGCGCGGCTTCAACCTCGACCACGGCAGCGATTTCTCGACCCAGCTGATGGGCATGCCGGTCAACATGGCTTCGCATGCGCACGGCCAGGGCTACATGGACCTGAACTTCCTGATCCCGGAGCTGGTGTCGGGCCTGCGCTACCGCAAGGGCATGTATGCCGCCGAAGACGGCGACTTCGCGACCACCGGCTCGGCGCGCATCGACTACCAGCGCAGCCTGCCCGCGCCATTTGTCGAAGCCACCCTCGGCGCGCACGATCATCGCCGCCTGCTTGGTGCCGGCAGCAGTGAGTTCGGCGATCACACGCTGCTGGGCGCCGTGGAGGTGCTCACCAACGACGGCCCATGGGACGAACCGGAGCGTGTGCGCAAGCTCAACGCGGTGCTGCGCCTCTCGTCGGGCACGCGCGACAACGGCCTCGCGCTCAGCCTGCTGGCCTACCGCGCCGAATGGACGGCCACCGAGCATGTGCCCGAGCGCGCGATCGAGCGCGACGAGATCGGACGCTACGGCACGCTGAGCCCCACCGACGGCGGCATCACGCACCGCCACAGCCTTTCGGCCGAATGGGCGCGCAGCAGCGAGGCCGGCACCTTGCGCGGCAGCGCCTACGTGGTGAGCTACGGCCTGAACCTGTTCTCCAACCCCTCAGGCCTCATCAGTGGCCCGCAGGGCGACCAGCACGAGCAGGCCGACCGGCGCACTGTGTGGGGCGGCGAGCTCGCCGGCACGCGCTACCTGGGCCCGGCCTGGCACGACACCGACCTGACGCTGGGCCTGCAATGGCGGCAGGACCGCATCGGCACGCTGGGCCTGTACGACACGGTGGCCCGCGTGCGCACCGGCACCGTCCGCGAGGATGCGGTGCGCGAGAGCGCACTCGGCTTGTATGGGCAAGCGCGCATCGCCTGGACACCCTGGCTGCGCAGCCTGCTCGGGCTGCGCTGGGATGGCGTGCAGGCGCGCGTCATGCCACGCGGTGGCGAGTTCAACGGGGCCAATGGCGGCAGCGCCCGCGGGCACCTGCTCAGCCCGAAGCTGGCCCTGGTGATCGGCCCCTTCGGCAGCACCGAGTTCTATGCCAATTGGGGCCGCGGCTTGCACAGCAACGATGCGCGCGGCGCCACCGCCACGCAGAACCCGCGCGACGGCAGCCCGGTGGATCCGGTGCGCCTGCAGGCCCGCGCCCAGGGCGCCGAGCTCGGCCTGCGCGCCGCGCCGTTCAAGGGCTGGAACACCAGCCTGTCGCTGTGGCGCATGGCGCTGGACTCCGAGCTGGTGTTCATCGGCGACGCGGGTGTGACCGAGCCCAAGGGCTCATCGCACCGTGTGGGCGTCGAGTGGTCGGTGTATGGCGAGCCGGCCCCGGGCGTGATCGTCGATGCCGACGTGGCGTGGACGCGCGCGCGCTTCGACGACGCCTCGAACGGCGGCACCCGCGTGCCCAACGCGATCCCGCTGTCGGCCTCGATGGGCCTGGCCTACGACCGTCAGGGCCCGTGGTTCGGCGGCCTGCGCTGGCGCTACATCGGCGCCTATGCGCTGGAAGAAAGCGGCACGCAGCGCTCGGCCAGCGCCTGGACGGCCAGCCTCAAGCTGGGCCGCCGCATCGCGGCCGGCTTCGAGGCCAGCCTCGAGGTGCTGAACCTCTTCGACCGCCGCGCCAACGACATCGAATACTGGGGCGCCGCCTGCACGCCGGCGAATGGCGCGGGCTGCAACGGCGGCAACGGCATCGACGGCCGGCTGCTGCACCCGATGGAGCCGCGCACGCTGCGGCTGTCGCTGCGCCTGCGCTTCTGAAAAAGAAAGAGCCGGCAGGGCTCGAGGCCCCGCCGGCTCGCAGAACAGGACGTGGACCGATCAGCCGCGGTTGGCGCTGCGGCGACGCGCCACCATGCCGATGGCAGCGAGGCCGCCGAGCAGCAGTGCATAGGTCTCGGGCTCCGGCACGGCCGCGATGGCCGAGGTCAGCGAGTACACCGCGCCGGCGTGGCCGGTGGCGCTGCCGCTCACCAGGTAGTAGTAGCTGCCGGAGACCAGATCGGCAAAGGTATGGCCGATGTCGCCGGTGGTGCCGTTGAAGTTGAACGAGCCGATCAGCTGGTCGGGGCCGGTCACGTCACGGTAGAGCGACACCAAGCCATCGGTCAGGTGCAGCACGTTGGCCGGCGGATTGTTGTTGGCCACGGCGGTCGCCGACAGCGTGGTCGTCGTGCCCAGGGTGAACGAGAAGTAGTCGGCGATCGCGCCGGTGGCCGAATGCTGAGCGGTGACCTCGAGCGCATCGTGCACGCCCCAGTCGTCGTTGGCCGCCAGCACAGGCAGCGACAGCGCCGCGAGCAGGGCAGCCAGAGTGGTTTTCAGCTTCATCTTGGTCCTTTCGTTGACTTCGTATAAGACCGCCGTGGTGACGGCGAATGCCTCGGAGCCCCGTGCGCAGGTGGCACATGGAGCGCCCCGATGCTAGGTGCGGGGTTCCGCTCGCCACGGGCCGCGCACGTTCACCACATGTAAGCGTTGCTGCCGAACCGGTGTCGCTGCATCAAACTGTTCGACTCTCCGCTTCAGGCGTGCCAGAAGTAACGGTTACCCCGCAGCGTCAGAACGGCGCCACACCGTCATGTGCGGGACACGAAAGCGAAAAAGCCCGCCGGAGGCGGGCCTGGAACGAACGCAGAGGGAACCGCGTCAGTGGGCAGCGGAGGCCGCCGACGCGGCCGGTTCCGGCGCCTCGACGCCGTGTTTCTCGCCCCCCATGTCGACGGTGGCACCGCCGCGGCTCAGCATGAACACCGCGAGCGCCGCGAAGATGGCGAAGGCGAGAAAGATCTTCCACATGATGCGGTTCCGGTTCCTGGTGGTGCGTCAGTCGTTGGCGTAGATGTCGACGTCCTTGGTCTCGCGGACGAACAGCATGCCGATCACGAAGGTGGCGGCCGCGATGACGATCGGGTACCACAGGCCGTTGTACATGTTGCCCGTCTGCGCCACGATCGCGAAGGCGGTGGTCGGCAGCAGGCCGCCGAACCAGCCGTTGCCGATGTGGTACGGCAGGCTCATCGAGGTGTAGCGGATGCGCGTGGGGAACATCTCCACCAGCATCGCGGCGATCGGGCCGTAGACCATGGTCACGTAGATGACCAGCAGCGTCAGGATCGCGACGATCTTCACCTTGTCCATCTTGGCCGGGTCGGCCTTGGCCGGGTAGCCGGCGGCCTTGAGCGCATCGCCCACGGCCTTCTTGAACTCACCGTCCTTCTTCTTGGCCTCGTCGGCCGGCAGGCCCTTGGAGCTGTACGACTCGATCACCTTGTCGCCGATCGCGATCTTGGCCGGGCCGGTGCCCGCCTCGTTGTCGTAGCTCACCGAGCCCGCAGCCAGCACCTGCTTGGCGATGTCGCACGAGCTGGTGAACTTGGCGGTGCCGGTCGGGTTGAACTGGAACGAGCACTCGTTGGGATCGGCGGTGACCACCACGCGGTTCTTGGCCTGCGCGGCGGCGAGGTCGGGGTTGGCGGCCTCGGTCAGTGCACGGAACAGCGGGAAGTAGGTGAGCGCCGCGATCAGGCAGCCGGCCATGATGATCGGCTTGCGGCCGATCTTGTCGGACAGCGTGCCGAAGATGATGAAGAACGGCGTGCCGATCAGCAGCGACAGCGCGATCAGGATGTTGGCGGTGGCGGGATCGACCTTCAGCTGCGCGGTCAGGAAGAACAGCGCGTAGAACTGGCCGGTGTACCAGACCACGGCCTGGCCGGCGGTGAGGCCGATCAGCGCCAGGATCACGATCTTCAGGTTGCGCCACTGACCGAAGGATTCGGACAGCGGAGCCTTCGAGGTCTTGCCCTCTTCCTTCATCTTCTTGAAGGCGGGCGACTCGTTCATGCTCAGGCGGATCCACACCGACACCGCGAGCAGGAAGATCGACACCAGGAACGGGATGCGCCAGCCCCAGTCGGCGAACACCGGCTCGGTGAGCGCGGTACGCGTGCCCAGGATCACCAGCAGCGACAGGAACAGGCCCAGCGTCGCGGTGGTCTGGATCCACGAGGTGAACGCGCCGCGCTTGCCGTGCGGCGCATGCTCGGCCACGTAGGTGGCGGCACCGCCGTATTCACCGCCGAGGGCCAGGCCCTGCAGCAGCCGCAGCGCGATCAGGATCACCGGTGCGGCGACGCCGATCGACGCGTAGCTGGGCAGCATGCCGACGATGAAGGTCGACAGGCCCATGATCAGGATGGTCACCAGGAAGGTGTACTTGCGGCCGATCATGTCGCCCAGGCGGCCGAACACCAGCGCGCCGAACGGGCGCACGATGAAGCCGGCGGCGAACGCGAGCAGCGCGAAGATGAAGGCCGACGTGGGGTCGAGGCCCGAGAAGAACTGCTTGGCGATGATCGGTGCCAGCGAGCCGTAGAGGTAGAAGTCGTACCACTCGAACACCGTGCCGAGCGAGGACGCGAAGATGACCTTCTTCTCCTCGCTGGTCATCGGCGCGTTGGCTTTTGCGACTGCAGTTGCCATTGCATGTCTCCTGATGAATGCAGCATCGCCGGCCGGCGACGCTTGGCGGCAACTATCGGCGGGGGCTCTGACCTTTCTCTGACAGCCAGCCAACACAAGCTGACAAACTCGGGGCAAACCCGGTGACTTCTTTTCTCGATGTGGAATGCCGCAGTGACGGCCCGCACATCCTCGGGTTTGTCTGGAGTCGCGCGGGCGGGCGTTGCGCCGCTATCGGACGCGCCGCTGCACGCCCGGCGTGGGCGCGGCCAGCGCCTCCCAGGGTTCGGGGTCGAACCAGGGATCGCCTTGCAGGCAGGCGGCCACCATCTCGAGGGCGTCCACGCCCCAGAACAGCCGCTCGTCGACCGCGATCGTCGGCACGCCGAACACGCCGCGCGCCACGGCCGCCTCGGTGCCGGCGCGCAGGGCCTGCTTCACGGCCTCGGCCTGCGGATCCTGCCGCGGCTGCAGCAGCTCGTGCAGCGCCTGCAGCCGCTCGGGATCGTTGGCATCGGCCCCGCTGGCCCACACATGGCGGAACACCTGCTCCACCGCATGCCGGTTGGGCGTGCCGCCTTCGGGCGCGCTCGCCACCAGCAGCCGCAGCAGTGCCAGCGGGTTGAAGGGATGCACCGCGGGCCGCTGCATCGCGATGCCATGCCGGTGCGCCAGCCACGCCACCTGACGCATCGTCCATGCGCGCTTCGGCGCGATCTCGGCCGGTCCCTTCTGGCCCCAGTGGTTCAGCAGCCCGGCGAACAGCACCGGCCGGTAGTTCACTGCATACGTGCAACCCTCGAGCACCTGCGGCAGCCGCTCGAACGCCAGGTAGGCATAGGGCGAGATCGGGTCGAAGTAGAAGTCGATCGCCTTCATCGCGGGTTCCTCTCCTCGGGGGGCAGCGACTCGCGCCGCTGGTCCAGCTCATCCCACACCGCACGCTTGCCGTCGTCGCTGAGCGTCGACCAGGCGGCGATCTCGTCGATCGTGCGCAGGCAGCCTTCGCACAGGCCGCTGCGCGGGTTCATGCGGCAGACGTTGATACAAGGGGATGGCACGCCAACGGGATCGGTCATGCCACCACCACATCGGCCACCGGCGCCGCGGTGAGCCGCTGCAGCTCGTCGGGCGAAAGGCGGAACACGCCGTTGGGGTGGCCGGCCGCGGCCCAGATCTCGCCGAAGCGGAACAGCTCGCGGTCGATCAGCGTGAACGACGGCGTGGCATGCGCCACCGGCGACACGCCGCCGATCGAGAAGCCGGTGCGGGCCTTGACGAATTCGGCATCGGCCCGGCCCAGCGGCCCGGCGATGGCCGCGACCTTCTTCTCGTCGACCCGCTTGTCGCCCGAGGTCACGACCAGCACCGCGCTGTCGTCGCTCTTGCGGCGGAAGATCACGCTCTTGGCGATCTGGCCGAGCTCGATGCCCAGCGCATCGGCCGCCTCCTGCGAGGTGCGCGCAGCCACCTCGAGCCAGCGCGGCACGTGCGGATGGCCGAGGTCGCGCAGCACGGCGCTGACGCGGCGGAATCCTTCCGGGAACTCGATCTCAGCCATCGATGGTGTCCTTGGCATACGACGGGCCGTCGATCTCCAGCATCTCTACGCACAGCTGCAATTGCAGACCCACAGGCACCGTGATGCGCTCGCGCAGCGCCGTGAGCACGCTGTTCGACAGCGCCCGCTTCACCTCGGGGCTGCGGCCGGCCAGGATCGCGAGCTTGGCATGCACGAAGCCGCGCGGCGCGCTGCTGGTGCCGATGGCCACCTGCTCGAAGCCGATCGCGCGGCTCTTGATGTCGGCCTCCTGGAAATGGCCGGAGGCAGCCAGCGCGCCGTTCACGTGGGCGAGCACGGCGTCCACGTCGAGGGCAGACGCGAGGTTGCGGGAGTATTCGAGGGTCAGGTGAGGCATGGAGAGCGATGGGAGCGAAAAATCGGGAGGAGGCTCAGGCGGCCCGCTTGGCCAGCAGCGCCCTGCCGGCGCGCGACACAGGCGGCCGGCCCAGCACCTCGGAGATGAAGGCGCCGGCATCGACCAGTGCATCGAGGTCGATGCCGGTTTCGATGCCCAGCCCGTTAAGCAGGAACACCACGTCCTCGGTGGCGACGTTGCCGGTCGCGCCCTTGGCATAGGGGCAGCCGCCCAGGCCTGCGATGCTGGCATCGAAGGTGTGGATGCCGAGCTCGAGGCTGGCGTAGATGTTGGCCAGCGCCTGGCCGTAGGTGTCGTGGAAATGGCCGCTGACCTCGACCACCGGGTAATGCTTCAGCGCCCGCTCCATCACCGCCTGCACGCGCGTGGGCGTGCCGACGCCGATGGTGTCGGCGATGCCGCAGTGGTCGACGCCGATGTCCTTCATCAACACCACCACGCGCTCCACCTCGTCGGGCGACACCTCGCCCTGGTAGGGGCAGCCCAGCGCGCACGAGATCGCGCCGCGCACCTTGAGCCCGGCTTCGCGCGCCGCAGCCACCACCGGGCGGAAGCGCTCGATGCTCTCGGCGATGCTGCAGTTGATATTTCGCAGGCTGAAGGCCTCGCTGGCCGCGCCAAATACCACCACCTCGTCGGGTCGCGACGGCAGCGCCGCCTCCAGCCCTTTCATGTTGGGCACCAGCACGCTGTAGCGCACGCCCGCCCGGCGCTCGATGCCGGCCATCACCTCGGTGTTGTCCGCCATCTGCGGCACCCACTTGGGGCTGACGAAGCTGGTGACCTCGATTTCCTTCA
>CBIHRS010000007.1:0-176494 GCA_966212505.1 uncultured bacterium | reverse complement strand
GCGCGGTCTCGTCGAGGCCGAACTCGCGCATCAGCGCGCGCTCCTTGGCGCGCGACACCTTCATGCGCAGCGGCTTGACCTTTTCCTTGACCTCGCTGCCGCCTTCGTCGCCACCCTCGGCGGCTTCGACTTCGGCCTCGCCTTCGCCTTCCAGCTCAGCCTCGACGTCGGAGAAGTCCTCTTCGAGTTCTTCCTTCTTCTCGTCCTTCGGCTTGCGGCCCCGCTTGCCCTTGGTGTCATCCTTGGCGGCTGCGCCCTTCGCTGCGGGTTTCTTCTTTTCCTCGACAGCGGCGGTCTTGCCCTTGGCGGCAGTCGTCTTGGTGGCAGGGGCGGCGGCGGGCTTCTTTGCGGTCATGCGAGAGTCCTCGGGGTTGTCCTCGGAAGGGAAAAAGCTTCAAAAATGCCCGGAATGGCCGGATGCGCGGCGGCATCCCTGGTGTCCGACCACCGGCTGCGCATGGGCAAACCGGTGTGCGGCCTCCGGGGACGGCACATCGACAGGCGTCGGGCAGGCAAGATCGCGTGGACGTTCGAGAAATGCAGCCGGGTAGGGGAGGGTGCGGTGGCCTGATATGAAACCCGTGTCGCGGGTGGCCGGGGCCCTGTAAATCCTACGCTTTGCGCTGCTGTCACTCTTGCCGCTGCAACAAGCCGGTCATTATACCGTCGATGTAGCGCTTGCCGTCAGAAAAACAAGGTCAATCTGCGTCGTGTGTCAAGCCGTCGGGCCGTTCGTGAGCTTTTTCTTCAGATCGGCGCACTGGTAGTGGAGTTCCCGCGCCCGGGCTATTGCCGCTTCGGAAAGATCGCCCGATTCCGCCAGCAGGCGCTGCTCGTCCTCCAGCGCTCGCAATTGCAGGCGGTCGAGCACGATCGCCAGATCCTTGGCGAGGTCGACCTCGGCCTCGGGTTCGTGCAGCTGTGCCAGCCGCTGCACCAGCGCCTGGCCCTGCGGGCCGAAATCCTCGCCGGCCATTTCGGCGACGAGCGTCGCATGGCTTTCGGGGCCCCGGTCGTTCAGGTGCCGTTCGAGCCAGGCGAAGGCCGGGCCATAGGGGGCAGGCTGGTCGGCCAGCAGGTCGTGCGAGGCGGGGGAGAGCTCGTTCCACAGCTCGCAGCGCGCCAGCAGCAGCCACAGCGCGCGATCAAGCAGGGTGGGCGTGCCGGCGATCAGCTTGCGCTGGCCGCCCGGAGGGCGGTCGCCGCGGAAGCGGTCTCCCTTGTTGAACCGGTCGCCCTTGTAGCCGTTGCCGCGGAACCGGCCGCCCCCGCGGAAGCGCTCACTGCGCCGCTGCTCCGGCATACCGAAATCGTCGCCGCCCTCATAGCCGTGGGCTTCGATATCAGCGTTGATGTCAGCCTCGCTGCGGCTTGCCGCTCCCCGGCGTCCGCCAGAGCCCTCGGCGGAGCGCCACTGCCCCTGCAGCTCTTCGGTGCCCAGCCCGGACAGCTGCGCCAACTCGCCCAGCATCTGGCGCCGGAAGTTGCCCTCGGGCAGCGCCTGCCAGAGCGGCCGTGCCTGGGCGAGGAAGCGGGCCCGGCCTTCGGGCGAGCCGAGGTCGCAGCCTTCCTGTGCGGTCTCGATCAACTGGCGCGACAGCGGCACCGCCTCGGCGACGCAGCGTTCGAACGCCTCGGGGCCGAACTCGCGCACATAGGAATCGGGGTCGTGCTCGGGCGGCAGGAACAGGAAGCGGATGGTGCGGGTGTCAGTGGCGTGCTGCAGCGCAGCTTCCAGCGCGCGGCCGGCGGCGCGGCGGCCGGCGGCATCGCCGTCGAAGCTGAAGACCACCGACTCGGTGAAGCGGAACAGCTTGTGCACATGGTCGGCGGTGCAGGCCGTGCCGAGCGTGGCCACCGCGTTGGGAAAGCCGAGCTGCGCCAGCGCCACCACGTCCATGTAGCCCTCGACCACGAGCACGTAGCCCTTCTCGCGCAGCGCCTGACGCGCCTCGTACAGGCCATAGAGTTCGCGGCCCTTGATGAAGACCGGCGTCTCCGGCGAGTTGAGGTACTTGGGCTCGCCCTTGTCGAGCACGCGGCCACCGAAGCCGATGATCTCGCCCTGCACGGAGCGGATCGGGAACATGATGCGATCGCGGAAGCGGTCGTAGCGCTTCTGCTCGGCTTCATCTTCGCCCTGCACGATGACCAGGCCCGATTCGACCAGCAGCGGGTCGTCGTACTTCGGGAACACGCTGGCCAGCCCGCGCCAGCCCTCCGGCGCGTAGCCCATGCCGAAGCGGGCGGCGATCTGGCCGGTGAGGCCGCGGCCCTTGAGGTAACCGATGGCCCGTGGGTTGTTCTTGAGCTGCTTGCGGTAGTGTTCCGCGGCGCGGGCCAGCACCTCGGCGAGCGTCGCCTGCTTCGCCTTGTTTTCGGCGGCGCGTGCACGCTCTTCCGGGCTGGTGTCGTCTTCGGGCACCGCCATGCCGACCTGCTGTGCAAGGTCGTGCACCGCATCGATGAAGCCCATGCCCGCATGCTCCATCAGGAAGCGCAGCGCATCGCCGTGGGCGCCGCAGCCGAAGCAGTGGTAGGTCTGGCGCGAGGGGCTGACGATGAAGCTGGGCGTCTTCTCGCCGTGGAAGGGGCACAGGCCCTTGTGGTTGATGCCGGCCTTTTTCAGCTCGACATGGCGGCCGACCACGTCGACCACGTCGACGCGGCTGAGCAGATCCTGGATGAAGCCGTTGGGAATCACCGGCGGAGTCTATCGAAGCGGCCCGGCATGCATCCTGCTACGGCGCTTGCCCGAAACAGGCGGGGCGGAGATCCGAGGACTTGTGCACGCGTTGCAGGCGCCGGTCTTGGGGTTTCACTCCATGTTGACGTGCGGGTCGGTCACTACACTGCCGGCCTGCAACAGCCGGCAACACGCCGGCGCGCTGGGCCAGACGGGCCATGAGCCCCGATACGCCCCTCGGAGGGATTCCAGTCATGCAGTCCTCGCGCCATGGGCGCCTTCCTCGTGCCGTGATCGGCGGATTGGTGGTGCTGATCACGGCGGCGGCCGTGCAGCACGCCCACGCTCAGGCCCAGGGCGCCGCCAGCAGCCCGGCGCCCAGCGAACGCGTCCAGCGCGACGCCGACAGCGTGTATCGCTGGATCCTGATCCAGGCCGACAAGCCGCGAAAGGCGAAGGAAGAGGCCAAGCCGGCGGCTGCCGTTGCAGCGCCTGCACCTGTGAAGCCGATACCCCGCACCGCGAAGGCCGAGCCCGCCGACAGGTCGAAGCCGGCGCCCGTACCGGCCCCGGCTGCCGAATCCGTCACTGCCGCTGCGCCTGCGCAGGCGGCCGAGCCCGCTGTCGCAGCGGCATCCGCTGCAGCCGGTGGTGCTTCCGATGCCAAGGTCGCGGCCATCACGCCGCCGCCTGCTTCAGCCCAGGCACGCGAGGTGATCGAGCCCGAGGAGGACGAGCCGCTGGTGCTGCTGCGGCAGGTCGACCCGGAGTTCCCGGCCGGGACGATGCGCCGGCTGCACAAGGGCTCGGTGCGGGTGCGCTTCGATGTCCGACCCGATGGCGCGGTCGATCACGCCGAGGTGCTGAAGACCTCTCACGTCAGCCTCAACACGGCGGCGACCGACGCGGTGACAAAGTGGAAATTCCAGCCGTTGCGTCACGCGCAGTCGGGCGTGGTGGACCTGCAGTTCGATCTCGACTGACTCTGCTTCAGGCGGCCGGCTGCGGCAGGCGGGCCGGGGCCAGCGCGAACGGGCCGCGGTAGTCGCGCACCCAGCGGAACACCTCATGTGCCGGCATCGCCGCGGCGATGCCCAGGCCCTGGCCGATGTCGCAGCCCAGCTCGATCAGCGTGCGCGCCTGTGCCGGCACTTCCACGCCTTCGGCAACCACGGTGCGGCCGAAGGTGCGCGCCAGCCCGATCACGCCCTGGACGATCGCCAGGTCCTGGTCGTCGTCGAGCATCGCCTGCACGAAGGAGCGGTCGATCTTCAGCACGTCGACCGGCAATTGCTTCAGGTAGGTGAGCGTCGAGTAGCCGGTGCCGAAGTCGTCGAGCGAGAAGCGCACGCCCAGCCCACGGCAGCGCTCCATCAGTGCCGAGGTGTAGGCCACGTCGGCCAGGGCTGCGGTTTCCAGCACCTCGAGTTCGAGCCGGGCGCCGACCGTCGGGGGGTGGCGGGCGAGCAGCTCGGTGAGGCGCTGCGCGAAGTCCGCTTCCTGCAGGTGCCGGGCCGAGACGTTGACGCTGACCGAGAGGTCGAGCCCCATGCGCTGCCAGTGCACGAGCTGCTCCAGCGCCTGCTCCAGCACCCAGTCGCCGATGCGCGCCGACAGGCCGGTGTGCTCGATCAGTGGCAGGAACTGCGCCGGCGGCAGCAGGCCCTGTTCCGGATGGTTCCAGCGCAGCAGCGCCTCGAAGCCGAGCACCACGCCGCGCCGCATGTCGACCTTGGGCTGGTAGTGCAGCACCAGCTCGTGCCGGTCGAGCGCCTCTTGCACGCGGCCGATCGCCAGCACGCGCTCTTCGGTGCGCCGGCTGTGTTCGGGGTCGAAGAACAGGTAGCCGTTGCGGCCCGACTGCTTGGCGCTGTACATCGCATGGTCGGCATGGCGCAGCAGGGTGTCGGCATCGCTGCGGTCGAGCGGGTACACGGTGGCGCCGACGCTGGCGGTGACCTGCACGCCTTCGGTGGCCGGGCTCAGCACATACGGCTCGCACACCACACGCAGCACGCGCTCCACCGCGAGCCGGGCTTCCTCGAGTGTGCCGGCGCGCAGCAGCAGCACGAACTCGTCGCCGCCGAGCCGGGCGGCGGCATCGGACCAGGCACTGTTGCTGCGCAATGCGCCGCGCAGCCGGCCGGCCAGTTCCACCAGCAGGCGGTCGCCGGCTGCATGGCCGAACCGGTCGTTCACCGGCTTGAAGTGGTCGAGGTCGAGATAGCACACGGCCAGCAGCTTGCCCTCGCGGTCGCTGGCGGCCATGGCATCGGCCAGCAGCTTCGACAGCCGGGCGCGGTTGGGCAGGCGCGTGAGCTCGTCGAAATGGGCCTGCCGCTCCAACCGCTCGCGCTGCAGCCGCTGGTCGGTGATGTCGGAGATCACCAGCACGTGGTTGCGCACGCGGCCATCGGAGCCTTGTACCGTGGAGATCGTGAGATGCAGCGCGCAGGGGTCGCCATTGCGCCGGCGCTGCACGACCTCGCCGCGCCAGCTGCCGGTGGCACGCAGGCTGGCCCACATGGCAGCCTGCTGCTGGCGGGCGGCGCCATCGTCGGCCGGTTGCAGCAGCATGGGCACGCGGCCGAGCACCTCGTCACGCGGCAGCCCGGTGATCTGCGTGTAGGTCGGGTTGACGTCGAGCACGCGCAGTTCGGCATCGGTGATCAGCAGACCTTCGTGCAGGTGCAGGAACAGGCTGGCCGACAGGCGCTGGCGTTCTTCGGCGCCACGCCGCTCGCTCACGTCGGCCACCGAGGCGATCAGCCGCAGCGGCTCGCCGCCGGCATTGCGCTCGGCCACGAGCACGTGGCTCTCGAACCACTTCCAGCCATCGGACGTCTGCAGCCGCAACTCCTCGCGGAAGGCGGGCTGCGAGGCCTGCCGAAGCAACTGGAGCGCATGGCGGGCGCGTTCGCGGTCTTCTTCGTGGACGCGGGCCAGCCAGCCCTCGGCGGTGCGCGTCATGCGGCCGCCGGCGTCGCCGAGCAGGTCGCGCCAGCGCTGCGAGGTGAAGCCTTGGGTGCCGCGCAGGTCCCATTCGGCGACGCCGATGGCGGAGCCGGCGAGCGCGAGCTGCCAACGTTCTTCGGTGAGCGAAAGCTCGCCGGTCAGCGCGGTGGCGGTGAGGGTGGCGGCCGACAGGGTGCTGATGTAGCCCCACAGCAGCGCGAGGCCCTGGCCTCCGTCGCCGGTATGGAACGGCCCGAGGTGGTGCGCCGTGGCCGCTGCGGCGCCTGTCGTGAGCAGCAGCACGGTGACGGATGCGATCCCGACGCCGGCGCGCATGACAAGCCAGCACAGTAGCACATGGGGCAGGAAGGCCAGGGGTGTGAGGACCAGGGCCTGCGCTGACTGCACGGTGAAGGCGCCCCAGGCGCTCAGCAGCACGGCGGCGCAGAGTGCGAGGGTGCCTGCGGCCCGGTGCGGTGCAAGGGCAGGCTGGAGCGTGTGGCGGCCCAGCGCGATCAGCGGCACGCCGGCCACCAAGACTCCCATGGCATCGCCGAGCCACCACGTCAGCGCGGTGATCGGCCAGACGCTCCACGTCATTGCATGGCGGCTCACGGCCAGCCAGCTGCTGCCGTTGAGGGCGGCGACCAGCGGCCCGGCGACCGCTCCGGCACCGAGCAGCAGCCAGAGGTCGCGGCGGCGCTCGAGGCGCGCCCGGAAGCCGTGGCGCGACAGCAGCACGCTGGCCAGCAGCGGCCCCAGCGTGTTGCCGATGGCCATCGCGAGTGCGATGGCGAGCGGCTCCCCGCAGAGCAGGTTCACGCTCACCGCGCCGAGCGCGACCGCGGGCGCCATCGTCAGCCCCCAGCGTAGCAGCGCAGCGAGCGCGATGCCGGCGGCCGGCCACAGCAGCGTGACCAGCGAGCCTTCATGCGGAAACAGCAGCCCGAGCCGGCCCCCCAGGTGATAGGCGATCGCGACGATCGCACTGCGCGCGATCCACTGCCAGCGCGGGTCGGCGTTGGTGGACAGGGGCAGCGGCGCGGTGGCGACGGGTGCTGTCATGGCAAAACGGGCCGCTGGTGGCGGCCCGTTCAGGGATATGAGGCGCTTGTGGCGATCAGCTCGCGATCAGATCGCGAAATCAGCGAGTTTCTTGCCGGACGACAGGGCCTCTTTCAACCAGTTGGGTTGCAGGCCGCGGCCGGTCCAGGTATCGCCGGTGGCGGGATTGCGGTACTTGGGGGCGACTTTTTTCCCAGCCGATGCCCGCGGGGCGGGGGCGGCCTTGGCGCCGGCGATATCTGCGGCGGTGAGGCCGTATTCGGCCATCAGCGATTTGACTTTGGCAATGGCCTCGGTACGTTCCTGGCGCTGGGTTTCGGCGATCTGCTTCTCGAGGGCGGCTTTTTGTGCGAGCAATTCTTGCAAGGTGGCCACGAATCGTCTCCTAGAAAAATAAAGCGGCGGAGCGAATATATCACTCCGCCGCCTTATCCATTTGACGCGGGCCGCGATTTCCCGATACGCGATTCCCCGGATATCAGTTGCCGCTGGGCGGGACATATCCCTGCGGCTGGTCGGCGCCTTCGCCGAAGAAGAAACGCTCCATCTGGCGCGCCAGATATTGCCGAGCCCGCGCGTCGGCCAGGTTGAGGCGGTTTTCATTCACCAGCATGGTCTGGTGGCGCTTCCAGAGCTCGAACGCCTCCTTGCTGACGTTGTCGTAGATGCGCTTGCCGAGTTCGCCGGGATAGGGCGCGAAGTCCAGCCCTTCTGCTTCCTTCTTCAGGTAAATGCATTGCACCATGCGTGCCATATTCGTTCTCCTTGCTTCCGCTCAGCTGAGTTTCTTGACCAGTACCTGGGATCGGCGATCCCAGTTGTATTTGCGTTTGCGGGCTTCCGGCAGCCAGTCCGGATCGACCGGCTGGAAACCTCGCTTGATGAACCAGTGCATCGTGCGGGTGGTGAGCACGAAGATGCTCGACAGGCCCATCGCCTTGGCGCGCTGCTCGATGCGCTTGAGAATCCGTTCTCCGTCGCCCTGGCCCTGCACGCTGTTGGATACCGTCAGCGCCGCCATTTCGCCGGTCTTGGCCTCGGGATATGGATACAGCGCGGCGCAGCCGAAGATCACGCCGTCGTGCTCGATCACCGTGTAGTGGTCGATGTCTCGCTCGATTTCCGTACGGTCGCGTTTGACCAGGGTTCCGTCGCGCTCGAACGGTTCGATCAATTGCAGCACGCCGCCAATATCGTCGGCGGTGGCCTCGCGCAGGCTTTCGAGTTTCTCGTCGACGATCATCGTGCCCACGCCGTCATGCGTGAACACTTCCATCAGGATGCCGCCGTCGACTGCCAGCGAGAGTATGTGGACGCGTTCCACCCCTTCCTCGCAGGCCTTGACCGCATGCTGCAGATAAAAGGCGGTATCGGTGGGCTGGCTGGGGTTGGGCAGGGCCTGCAGCAGTTTCTCGGCGTCGGCCAGCGTGAGCTCCGCATCGATTTCGACGCTGTCGTCGCGCGGATCGCCCGCATGCGGATCCTGCGGAATGCCGCGCACCTCGGTCACGAACAGCAGCTTGTCGGCCTGCAGCTCGACGGCGGCGCTGGTGGCCACGTCTTCCATGCTGAGGTTGAAGGCCTCGCCGGTGGGCGAAAAACCGAACGGTGACAACAACACCAGCGCACCGGTGTCCACCACTTGGCGGATCGCCACCGCGTCGATCTTGCGCACCAAGCCGGTGTGCATGAAGTCGACCCCGTCGACGATGCCCACTGGGCGGGCGGTGACGAAGTTGCCGGAGATCACGCGCACCTGGCTGCCGGCCATCGGCGTGTTGGGCAGGCCTTGAGAAAAGGCGGCCTCGATCTCGTAGCGCAGCTGGCCGGCGGCCTCTTGAGCGCAATCAAGGGCGAGCGGGTCGGTCACCCGCATGCCATGGCTGAATTTCGAAGCCGCGCCCTTGGCTCGCAACTGCTCTTCGAGCTGCGGGCGGAAGCCGTGCACCAGCACCACCCGAATGCCCATCGCGAGGATCAGCGCGAGGTCCTGCGCGAAGGTGTGCAGCCTGCCGGCATGGATGAGCTCGCCCGCGATGCCGACCACGAAGGTCTTGCCGCGGTGGGTATGGATATGCGGCGCCACCGACCGGAACCATGGCACGAAGGTATGGGGGAACACGAGGCTCATGGCAAACGGCCGGCAATCAGGGAAGGGGAAAGGGTCAGGGATTGTGCCAAAAGGGTATCTTCCCGCGGGCAGAACGGACAAGGCGCTCGCCGATAATCCGCGCCTCGTGAAAAATCAGGCTTCCATTTCCCGCCCCCCGAGGCCGGCGAACGCCGTGCCACCCATCACGTTTCCCGATGCCCTGCCGGTCTCGGGCAAGCGCGACGAGATTGCACAGGCGCTGCAGCAGCACCAGGTCATCATCGTCTGCGGCGAAACCGGCTCGGGCAAGACCACCCAGCTGCCGAAGATCGCGCTCGCGCTCGGCCGGGGGCTGGGCGCCGGCGGCAAGGGGCTGATCGGCCACACGCAGCCGCGGCGCATCGCCGCGTCGTCGGTGGCCAAGCGCATCGCCCAGGAGCTCAATTCGCCGCTGGGCGAGGTGGTGGGCTACAAGGTCCGCTTCCAGGACCGGCTGCAGCCCGGCGCCTCGGTCAAGCTGATGACCGACGGCATCCTGCTGGCCGAGACGCAGACCGATCCGCTGCTCAAGGCCTACGACACGCTGATCATCGACGAGGCGCACGAGCGCTCGCTGAACATCGATTTCCTGCTCGGCTATCTGCGTGAGGTGCTGGCGCGCAGGCCCGACCTGAAGGTGATCGTCACCTCGGCCACGATCGACGCCGACCGCTTCGCGCAGCACTTCGCGTCGGCCAAGGGTCCGGCGCCGGTGATCATGGTCTCGGGCCGCACCTATCCGGTCGAGCAGCGCTGGCGGCCGTTTGAATGGAATGAAGCCCCCAAGACGACTTCGTCGCCGGCCCCCCAAGGGGGCGCGCCGTCCTTGGGGCGGCCCGGCGGACGGCCCGCCGAATACGACCTGAACGACGCGATCGCCGATGCGGTCGACGAGCTGTGGCGCGAGGGGCCGGGCGACGTGCTGGTGTTCCTGCCCGGCGAGCGCGAGATCCGCGAGGCGGCCGACCACCTGCGCAAGCACCATCCGCCGGGCGTCGAGATCCTGCCGCTGTTCGCGCGGCTCTCGCAGGCCGAGCAAGACCGCGTGTTCGAGCCGCACAGCGCGCGCCGCATCGTGCTGGCCACCAACGTGGCCGAGACCTCGCTCACCGTGCCCGGCATCCGCTATGTGATCGACTCGGGCCTGGCGCGGGTCAAGCGCTACAGCTACCGCAACAAGGTCGAGCAACTGCAGATCGAGCCGGTGAGCCAGGCGGCGGCCAACCAGCGCGCCGGCCGCTGCGGCCGGGTGAGCAACGGCATCTGCATCCGGCTCTACGACGAGAAGGACTACGCCGGCCGGCCGCGCTTCACCGATCCCGAGATCCTGCGCTCGTCGCTGGCGGGCGTGATCCTGCGGATGAAGTCGCTGCACCTCGGGGTGGTGGAGGAGTTTCCCTTCCTCGAGCCGCCGCCGCGCAAGGCCATCGCCGATGGCTATGCGCTGCTGGGCGAGCTGAATGCGGTGGACGACCGCAACGAACTTACGCCCATCGGCCAGGAGCTCGCGAAGCTGCCGCTCGACCCGCGCGTGGGCCGCATGATCCTCGAGGCGCGCGAGCGCCAGTCGCTGGCCGAGGTGCTGATCATCGCCAGTGCCTTGAGCGGGCAGGACGTGCGCGACCGCCCGCTCGAGCAGCAGCAGGCCGCCGACGAGAAGCACAAGAAATTCGACGACGAGAAGTCGGAGTTCATGGGCTACCTCAAGCTGTGGAAGTGGCTGGAGGAAAGCCGCGGCGGGCAGGGCGAGCACAAGCTGTCGAACCGCAAGCACGAGCAGCTGCTGCGCGACAACTTCGTCTCGCCGCGCCGGGTGCGCGAGTGGCGCGACATCTACTCGCAGCTGCACACCGTGGTGGCCGAGCATGGCTGGCGCATGAATACCTCACCGGCCACCTACGAGCAGGTGCACCTCGCGATGCTCGCCGGCCTGCTGGGCAACGTGGGCCTGAAGAGCGATGAGGACGACTGGTACCTCGGCGCGCGCGGCATCAAGTTCTGGCGCCATCCGGGCGCGCACCTGAGCAAGAAGCCGGGCCGCTGGATCGTCGCGGCCGAGCTGGTCGAGACCACGCGGCTCTTCGGCCGCGGCCTCGCCAACATCGAGCCGCAGTGGATCCCCTGGATCGCCGGCCACCTGCTGAAGACACAGCTGCTGGAGCCGCACTGGGAGAAGAAGGCCGCTGAGGTGATCGCGCTGGAGCGCGCGACGCTCTACGGCATCGTGGTCTACAGCAACCGGCGGGTGAACTTCGGCAAGGTCGACGCACCGGCGGCGCGCGAGATCTTCATCCGCGAGGCGCTGGTGGCCGGCGAGTGGGACACCAAGCTGCCGTTCCTGGTGCACAACCAGAAGCTCGTGAAGCAGGTGCAGGAGCTGGAGCACAAGTCGCGCCGGCAGGACGTGCTGGTCGACGACGAACTGATCTTCGCCTTCTACGACCAGCAGTTGCCCAAGGACGTGTATTCGGGTTTCAGCTTCGAGCGCTGGTATCGGGAGGAGAGCAAGCGGCAGCCGAAGCTGCTGTTCCTCACGAAGGAAGAGCTGATGCGGCACGAGGCCGCGGGCATCACGACCGCGGCCTTTCCCAAGACCATCCGCCTGGGCGGTGTCGACTGCACAGCGACCTATCTTCACGACCCGGGTGACCCCAAGGATGGTGTCACGGTGACTGTGCCGATCTATGCGCTCAACCAGGTGAGCGACGAGCGCTGCGAATGGCTGGTGCCCGGCATGCTGAAGGACAAGGTGATGGCGCTGGTGAAGAGCCTGCACCAGAAGCCGCGCGCCCGGCTGGTGCCGCTGCCCGACTACGTGGCCGAGTTCGTCGAGCTCACGCCCTTTGCGCAGGGCGGCCTGCTCGATGCGCTGCTGAAGTCGGTGCGTGAGCGTACGCAGCTCGCGGTGCAGCGCAACGACTTCAAGCTCGAGACGCTGTCGCCGCACCTGTTCATGAACTTTCGCATCGTCGACGAGCACGGCCGGCAGCTGGGCATGGGCCGCAACCTCGCGACGCTGAAGGCGGAGCTGGGCGGGCAGGCGCGCTCGGCCTTCCAGGCGCTGGCGGCGTTGAAGGGCGCGGTGCCGGCCGCTGCGCCCGCGCCGGCACCCGAAGCACCGAAGCCCGCTTCGCGAAGCGCGGCGCCCGCTCCGCTGGCAGCGCCGCCGGCCGAGGCCGCGCGCTACACCGCATGGACCTTCGGCGAGCTGCCCGAGCTGATGGAAGTGAAGAAGGGCGGCCAGACCTTGATCGGCTTCCCGGCGCTGATCGACAAGGGCACGCATGTCGAGATCGAGGTGTTCGACGAACCCGATGTGGCGGCGACCAAGCACCGCGCCGGCCTGCGCCGCCTGATCGCGCTGCAGATCAAGGAGCCGCTGAAGTACCTGGAGAAGAACATCCCCGACCTGCAGAAGATGGCGGTGGCCTACATGCCGCTGGGCACGCAGGAAGAGCTGCGCGACCAGATCATCGACGTGGCGTTGGACCGCGCCTTCCTACTGGAGCCGCTGCCGTCGGACGAGCGCAGCTTCAAGGCCCGCATCGACGAAGGCCGCAGCCGGCTCAACCTGATCGCCCAGGAGGTGGCGCGGCTGGCCGGCGGCATCCTCGTGGAATACGCGGCGGCGCAGCGCAAGCTCAAGGACGCCAAGCCGCCCAAGGACGTGGCCGACGACATCCAGGCGCAGCTGCAGCGGCTGATGCCCAAGCGCTTCGTCTGGGCCGCGGGCTACACCCAGCTGCAGCACTATCCGCGCTACCTCAAGGCCATCGTGCTGCGGCTCGACAAGCTGCGGGCCGACCCGGCGCGCGATGCGCAGAAGCTGGCCGAGCTGCGGCCGCTGGAGCAGCGCTACCTCCGCCGGCTGGGCGAGCTCAAGGGCGCCAGCGATGCGCGGCTCGACGAATACCGCTGGCTGCTGGAAGAGCTGCGCGTGAGCTTCTTCGCGCAGGAGCTGCGCACGCCGCAGCCGGTGAGCGTCAAGCGCCTGGACAAGGCGTGGCAACAGCTGTCAAGCTGAGGAGATGGACATGCGAGCGAGCGACAAGGTCGTCCACGAAGACGATGCACTCGAAGCGGTGGCGCGGCTGCCGAAGCCGGTGGTCTTCACCAACGGGGTGTTCGACATCCTGCACCGCGGCCACGTCACCTACCTGGAAGCGGCGCGCGAGCTGGGCGCCTCGCTGGTCGTGGGCCTCAACAGCGATGCGTCGGCCCGCCAGCTGGGCAAGGGGCCGGACCGGCCGCTGAACCGGGAGCTCGACCGCGGCATCGTGCTCGCGGGGCTGGCCTCGGTGTCGCTCGTGGTGGTCTTCGAGGGGCGCACGCCGGTGGAGCTGATCCAGCGCCTCAAGCCCGACGTCTACGTGAAGGGCGGCGACTACGACATGGAGACGCTGGAAGAAACCCGCGTCGTGCGTTCCTGGGGCGGCCGCTCGCTGGCGATTCCGTTCATCGACGGCTACTCGACGACATCATTGGTCAAGCGGATCCGCTCGTAGCCGATCAGGCCTTGGGCTGCTGGTCGAGCCACTGCATGTAGCGCGACACGCCCGTGGCCACATCGCTGAACGCGTGATCGCACCCGATCGCGCGCAGCCGCGTGAGATCGGCCTCGGTGAAGCATTGGTACTTGCCGACCAGCGCATCGGGGAAGGGCACGTAGGTCACGAGCCCGGCCTTCACCAGGTCGGCCATCGGCAGCGGCGCTTCGCCCTTCGCAGCACGTGCCGCATTCACGACGGCATGCGCCACGTCGTTGAACGGCTGGCTGCGGCCGCTGCCGAGGTTGAAGAGGCCGCGTGCCTGCGGGTTCTGCAGGAACCACAGATTCACCGCCACCACGTCGTCGACATAGACGAAGTCGCGCTTCTGCTCGCCCGGGCCGTAGCCGCCGTATTCGCCGAACAGCTTGACCGTGCCCTCGCGCCTGAGCTGGTGGTACTGGTGGAAGGCCACCGAGGCCATGCGGCCCTTGTGCTGCTCGCGCGGGCCGTACACGTTGAAGTAGCGGAAGCCGGCGATCTGCACCGGTGAGGTGGCCAGGTGCCGGCGCACCACCTGGTCGAACAGCAGCTTGGAGTAGCCGTAGACGTTGAGCGGCCGCTCCCAGGCCGGCTCCTCGCGGAAGGTCTCGCTGGCGCCATAGGTGGCGGCCGACGAGGCATACAGCAGCCGCGTGCCCTGTGCGATGCAGGCATCGAGCAGGCGCTTGGAGCAGCGGTAGTTCAGGTCCATCATCAGGCGGCCGTCGTGCTGCATCGTGTCGGAGCAGGCGCCCTCGTGGAGCACCGCGTCGACCTTGCCGAGTTCGCCGCGCTCGAAGCGGTCGTAGAACTCGCTGCGGTCGAAGTAGTCGGACAGCGTGGTGCCGGTGAGGTTGACGAACTTGGGGCCGTCCTGCAGGTCGTCGACCGCGATCACGTCGTCGATGCCCAGCGCATTGAGGCCGTGCACCAGGTTTGCGCCGATGAAGCCGGCCGCGCCGGTCACCACCACTCTCATTCGAACAGCTCCTTGTACGTGACGTGCGCGGTGCCGAAGCGGCCCACGACGATGCCGCCGGCGCGGTTGGCCCATTCGGCCGCGCGGCGAAGGTCCATGCCGCAGGCGGTGAGCGCGGCCAGCGTGGCGATCACGGTGTCGCCCGCGCCGGTGACGTCGAACACCTCGCGCGCCTGGGCGGGCAGCCGGTAGTGGCCGGCATCGTCGAACACCGACATGCCTTCTTCCGAGCGGGTGACGATCAGCGCCTTCAGGCCCAGCTCCTGCCGCAGGCCTTCGGCCTTGCGCACCAGCGTGTCTTCGTCGCTCCAGCGGCCGACCACCTCGGCCAGCTCGGCGCGGTTGGGCGTGATCGCGGTGGCGCCGGCATAGCGGCCGTAGTCGTCGCCCTTGGGGTCGACCAGCACCGGCTTGCCGGCCGCGCGGGCCAGCTCGATCATGCGCTTGATGTGCTGCAGGCCGCCCTTGCCGTAGTCCGACAGCAGCACCGCGTCGTGCTGCGGCAGCTCGCGCTCGTAGTCGTCGAGCAGGCGGGCCAGCACCTCGGTCTGCGGGGTGCTCTCGAAGTCGATGCGGATCAGCTGCTGCGCCCGGCCGATCACGCGCAGCTTGACGATGGTGTGCAGCTGCGCGTCTTCGGAGATCAGCGGCGTGATGCCCTTCTCGCTGGCCAGGGCCTGCAGGCGGCGGCCGGCTTCGTCGGCGCCGGTCACGGTCATCAGCGTGGCCTGCGCGCCCAGCGTGCGGACGTTGAGCGCGACGTTGGCGGCACCGCCCAGGCGCTCGTCGTGGCGCTCGACGCGCACCACCGGCACCGGCGCCTCGGGCGAGATGCGCTCCACCGCGCCGAACCAGTAGCGGTCGAGCATCGCATCGCCGACCACGAGCACGCGGCGGCCGCCCAGGGCCTGCTCGCCGGGGATGCCGTCACGCGATGCCAAGGCGTTCCTCGATCACGTTGCACAGCGTGTGGCCGATCAGGATGTGGGCCTCCTGGATGCGGGCGGTGATCTGGCTCGGCACGATGATCGCCAGGTCGCACAGCGGCGCGATCTTGCCGCCGTCGCGGCCGAGCAGGCCGATCACGGCGATGCCCATCTCGCGAGCGGCTTCCACCGCGCGCAGCACGTTGCCCGAGTTGCCCGAGGTGGAGATCGCGATCAGGCAGTCGCCCTCGCGGCCCAGGCCACGCAGCGGGCGCACGAACACGTCGTCGAACGCGTAGTCGTTGCCGATGCAGGTGAGGGCGGAGGTGTCGGTGGTGAGCGCGATCGCGGCCAGCGGGCGGCGATCGTTGATGAAGCGGCCGGTGAGCTCGGCGGCGATGTGCTGGCAGTCGGCAGCGGAACCGCCATTGCCGCACAGCATCAGCTTGCCGCCGCGGGCCAGCGCATCGGCGATGCGTTGACCGGCGTCTTCGACCAGGGGACCGAGCGGATCCAGTCGCGAGAACAGATCCAGGTGCTCGCGCACGTTGCGCGCCAGCATCGTCATGCGTTACTCCAATGCAGCTGGGGGCCGCGGCTAGTGAGAGGGGGATTCTAAGCAGCGACGCTCCGCCAGCTCGCATCGCCGGTGCTTGCCCATGATCAAGGCGGGCCGGCGAGCAGCGGTTCACGATGGCCGCACTTTCAAATTCAGGGCGCTTGCGCCCGCACTCATCGTGAACCTGTCCCAAGTGCTGCTCGCCGCGTTGCGCGAGCATGGCGCCGGAGAGATCTTCGGCATTCCCGGCGACTTCGCGTTGCCGTTCTTCGCGGAGGTGGAGCGCAGCGGCATCCTGCCGCTGTACACGCTCTCGCACGAGCCCGGCGTGGGCTTCGCGGCCGATGCCGCGGCGCGCCACCGCGGCGGGCTGGGCGTGGCGGCGGTGACCTATGGCGCCGGGGCGCTGAACATGGTCAATGCCGTGGCGGGAGCCTATGCGGAGCGGGTGCCGCTGGTGGTGATCTCCGGTGCGCCGGCGGCGCACGAGGCGGCCAGCGGGCTGCTGCTGCACCACCAGGTGAAGACGCTCGATTCGCAGTGGCGCATCTATGGCGAGATCACCGTCGACCAGGTGCGGCTCGACGATGCGGCGCGGGCGCCGGCGCAGATCGCGCGCGTGCTCGCGGCGGCGCGGCGCAGCTCGCGGCCGGTGTACATCGAGATCCCGCGCGACATGACGGCCGTGCCCTGCGCAGCGGTGAAACCGCTGGCCGAATGCCCGCCCGATGCCGAAGCGGTCGCGGCCTGCGCCTATGAAGTGCTGGCGCGCCTGCAGGGCGCGAAGCGGCCGGTGCTGATGGTGGGCGTGGAGGTGCGGCGCTACGGGCTGGAGAAGCCGGTGGCCGAGCTCGCGCGCCGGCTCAACCTGCCCACCGTGACCAGCTTCATGGGCCGCGGCCTGCTCGCCGGCGCCGATGCGCCGCTGATCGGCACCTACCTCGGCGTGGCGGGCGAGCCGCGCGTGACCGAGACGGTCGAAGGGTCCGACGGCCTGCTGCTGCTCGGCGTGATCGTGTCCGACACCAACTTCGCGGTGTCGCGCCAGCGCATCGACCTGCGCCACACCGTGCAGGCGATCGACGGCAGGGTGATGCTGGGGCACCACGTGTATCCCGACATCCCGCTGGCGGCGCTGGTCGATGCGTTGCTCGAGCGCGTGCCTGTGGGTCGCGGCACGCGGCCGGCGGTGCCGCCTCCTGCGCCGCCGGTGCACGGCTGCCCGGAAGACGAGGCGCCGGTGGCACCGCGCGACATCGCCTGCGCGCTCAACGACCTGCTGCAGCGCGAGGGCCCGCGGCCGATCGTCAGCGACATCGGCGACTGCCTGTTCACCGGGCTCGACCTGTCGCCCACCGCGCTGCTGGCGCCCGGCTACTACGCCACGATGGGCTATGGCGTGCCGGCAGCACTGGGCCTGCAGGCGGCCACCGGCGAGCGGCCGATCGTGCTGGTGGGCGATGGTGCCTTCCAGATGACCGGCTGGGAGCTGGGCAATGCGCGCCGGCATGGCAGCGACCCGATCGTGGTGGTCTTCAACAACGGCGCCTGGGAGATGCTGCGTGCGTTCCAGCCGCAATCGGGCTTCAACGAACTGGGGCAGTGGGACTTCGCCGGCATGGCCGCCGGCATGGGCGGCGACGGCCACCGGGTGACCACCCGGGCCGGGCTGGTACAGGCGCTGCGCCAGGCCGAAGCCACGCGGGGCCGCTTCCAGCTGATCGACGTGCGCCTCGCGCCGGGGGCGCTGTCCGACACGCTGAGCCGCTTCGTCAACGGCGTGAAGCGGCTCTCGATGCCCGGCGCCTGAAGACTACGGCCGGACGACCTCGAGCAGGCGGTCGAGGCCGCCATCGTTGATCTGCACCATCGCCTGTTCGCGCACTTTGGGCTTGGCGTGGTAGGCCACCGACAGGCCGGCCACGCCCATCATCGGCAGGTCGTTGGCGCCGTCGCCCACGGCGATGGCCTGCCGCGGCTCGAGGCCGAGCTGCGCGCAGGTCTGCAGCAGCATGCGTTTCTTCTCCTCGCCGTCGCAGATGTCGCCCCAGGGCTGGTCGACCATGCGGCCGGTGAGCGCGCCATCGGCCACCTCGAGCACGTTGCTGCGGGTGAAGTCGAGCTTCAGGCGATCGCGGATGCGGTCGGTGAAGAAGGTGAAGCCGCCCGAGACCAGCAGCGTCTTCAGGCCCGCGGCCTGTGCGGCCTTGACCAGCGTTTCGGCGCCGGGGTTGAGCTGCAGGCGCTGTTCGTACACCTGCGCCATCGCGCTGACGGGCACGCCCTTGAGCAGCGCGACGCGGCGGCGCAGGCTCTCCTTGTAGTCGGCGATCTCGCCGCGCATCGCGGCCTCGGTGATTGCGGCCACCTCGGCCTTGCGGCCCGCGGCATCGGCGATCTCGTCCACGCACTCGATGTTGATCAGCGTGGAGTCCATGTCGAAGGCGATCAGCCGGAAGTCAGACAGGTTCAGAGGCGGCGTGAAGCCTTGGACCACCAGGCCCGGTGCGGGGGAGATGCTCATGGGGAGTGCGGGGAAGGGACACGCGATTTTACGGGCCTGCCTCCCGCGCCTCGCTGTGATCCTTCAGCCCGACGCCGGTGCAGCCCAGTCGCCGTGCCTCGACGCACAGCCACCACAGCTTGCGGGCCGCAGCCTCGTAGCCCAGCCCCTCGGGCCGGATGTTGGAGATGCAGTTGCGCTGTGCATCGGTGCGGCCGCGGCGCGGCTGCCAGGTGAGGTAGATACCCAGGCTGTCGGGCGAGCTGAGGCCGGGGCGTTCGCCGATCAGCATCGCGACCAGGCTGGCCTGCAGCGCCTCGCCTATGTCGTCGGCCAGCGCGACGCGGGCCTGTGTGGCGATGACCACCGGGCCCAGGCGCCAGCCTGCGGGCGCCTCATCGCGGATCCGTTGCGCGAGCGGCAGCGCATGCCGGCTGGCGGCCAGCGACGACAGGCCGTCGCCGACCACCAGCAGCAGGTCGCAGGGCGCGCCCGCCGAGGCCTGCAACGCTGCGATGCTGCGTTCGCTCAGGCGCCGGCCCAGGTCGGGGCGCAGCAGGTACGTCGCCCGGTCACCGGCAGCGCTCTCGGCCCTCAAGGTCTGAAAGCCTTCTGCTATGAAACGGCCCGTGAGCTCCTCGGCATCCAGCGGCAACTGCACCGCATCGCGCGCCTGGGCATGGGCCAGGCCGAAGCGCAGCACCTCGTCGGTCGGCAGGCTCACGCCGCTGCGGCCGAGCGCGATGCGCGCCGGGGTGTGCTGCCGCAGCGCCTGCCACGGATCACGACGGACGACGTCGCTCGTGCCGCTCATGCCGCGATCCCCAACGCGGCCATCTGCCGCAGCACCGGATGGTCATCGCCGATCGCGCACAGGTCGCCTGCGCCATCGGTGATCTGCATCTTCCGCAGCCAGGCCTCGAACTCGGGCGCGCGCTTCAGGCCCAGCAGGCGGCGCAGGTACAAGGCATCGTGGAAGGAGGTGCTCTGGTAGTTGAGCATCACGTCGTCGGCGCCGGGCACGCCCATCAGGTAGCTCACGCCGGCGGTAGCCAGCAGCGTCATCAGCGTGTCCATGTCGTCGGAGTCGGCTTCGGCATGGTTGGTGTAGCAGACGTCGCAGCCCAGCGGCACGCCCAGCAGCTTGCCGCAGAAGTGGTCCTCCAGTCCGGCGCGGATGATCTGCTTGCCGTCGTAGAGGTATTCGGGGCCGATGAAGCCGACGACCGTGTTGGTCAGCAGCGGCGCGAACTCGCGTGCCACCGCATAGGCCCGCGCCTCGCAGGTCTGCTGATCGACGCCGTGGTGCGCATCGGCCGAGAGCGCGCTGCCCTGGCCGGTCTCGAAATACATCACGTTGTCGCCCAGCGTGCCGCGCTTCAGCGACAGCGCCGCGTCGCGTGCCTCGCGCAGCAGCGACAGCGAGATGCCGAAGCCGGCGTTGGCGGCCTCGGTGCCGGCGATCGACTGGAACACCAGGTCCACCGGCGCACCGAGCTCGATGGCCTGCAGCGTGTTGGTCACGTGGGTGAGCACGCAGCATTGCGTCGGGATCTCGAAGCGCTGCACCACCTCGTCCATCCGGTGCAGCAGCGCCACCAGCGCCGGCATGCTGTCGCCCACCGGGTTGACGCCGATCACCGCATCGCCGGCGCCGTAGAGCAGGCCATCGAGCATCGAAGCCGCAATGCCGCGCGGGCTGTCGGTCGGGTGATTGGGCTGCAGCCGCACCGCCAGGTGGCCGGGCAGGCCGATGGTGTCGCGAAAGCGCGTGACCACGCGGCATTTCTTCGCGACCAGGATCAGGTCCTGGTGGCGCATCAGCTTGCTCACGGCCGCCGCCATCTCGGGCGTGAGGCCGGGGCGGATGCTCGCCAGCGCGGCCTCGTCGGCTTCGTCCGACAGCAGCCAGTCGCGGAAGGCGCCCACGGTGAGGTGCGACACCTCAGCGAAGGCGGCGGCATCGTGCCGGTCGATGATCAGCCGGGTGACCTCGTCCGTCTCGTAAGGGACCAGCGGCTCCTCGAGAAAACGCCGCAGCGGCAGCTCGGCCAGGCACATCCTGGCGGCCATGCGCTCCACCGCGCTCTGCGCCGCGATGCCGGCCAGCTGGTCGCCCGAGCGCGGCGGCGTGGCCTTGGCCATCAGGTCCTTCAGGTCGCGGAACTGCCAGGTGTGGGCGGCGATCGTGTGCTGGTAGGGCATGGCGGCACTCTGGATCGGCTGGGGCGGTGGCGTCAAGGCGAGCACAAAGCGCGCCCGGCCTGTGCGAATGTGCCGCTGAATCGTGGCAGGAAGGCCGTGCATTGGTGCAAGCCCTCCGTCTGTACGCACGGTCGTGCTGCCACACTCGGCGCATCCGGATGGAAGAACAAAGGCGACCCTCGTTGCGGACGGTGCTGCTGGTGACCGGGCTGTTCTGGCTCGCCGCCAAGCTCGGTTTCGTCTTTGCCGGCAGCACCTACCTCACGCCGGTGTGGCCGCCGGCCGCCGTGGCCTGTGCGGCGGCGCTGCGTTTCGGCCCGCGCAGCCTGATCGGAGTGGCGCTCTTCGTGGTCTACGACTTCATCGAGGTCGACTTCCACAGCGCGCAGCGCTACTACTGGGCGCCGATCGAGCCGTTGTCGATGCTCGGCGCGGCCTGGGTCTGCTGCCGCGTGGCGGGACTGCTGCGCTTCGATGCCGGCCTGTCGACCGTGCGCTCGGTGCTGCTGATGCTGCTGCTGTCGGGCCTGTATGCCGCGGCCAATGGCGCATTGATCACCGCCGGCTACTGCGAGATCGCGCAGCGGCCGCGGTGCCTGAGCTACGGGCCGCTGTCGTACTGGGTGCAGTCGGCCACCGGCGACGTGTTCGGCTGCCTGATCTGCGTGCCGGCGCTGCTGTCGTGGTTCGGCCGCATCGGCCCGTGGCTGCAGGAGCCCGGCTGGCGCCTGCCGCGCCTGAAGCCGCTCAGGCTCACGCGCGCGCAGCTCGGCTTCGTGCTGGTGAGCGCGCTGTGCACGCTGGCGGCGTGGTGGGTCACGCGGCGCGTGCCGGTGCCGGTGCACGTGGTGGGCTACCTGGCGCTGCCGCTGCTGGTGTGGGCGGCGCTGAAGTTCCCGCCGCTGTTCGTGCACACCACGATCCTGGCCACCGGTCTGGCGACCATCAGCCTGCAGCTCACCGCCCACACCGCGCCGGTCACCGACGTGGTGACGCACATCGCCTCGCTGTTCCTCTTCCTGCTCAGCGTGTCGGCGCTCACGCTGCTGGTCAACGTGGTGGTGCAGCAGCAGAACGCGCTGGCCACGGCGCTGGCCTTCCGCATGCAGCAGGAGCGGGTGGAACTGATGCTGCAGGCCGCCACCGATGCGGTGATCAGCTTCGACGAACAGGGCCGGCTCACCTACTGGAACCCGGCGGCCGAGCGCATCTTCGGCGTGGCCAGCGAGCAGGCGCTGGGCCGGCCGGTGCATGAGCTGCTGCCGATCGCCCGCCTGGCCGAGGCAGGCGAAGGCGGCATCGCGGCGCTGTGCGAGGCCGGCGACGAGTTGTTCTCGGGCCGGGTGATGGAGCTGCAGGCCACCGACGCCACCGGCCAGCCGGTGCCGGTGGAGGTGGCGCTCACGCCCTACCGCAACGGCCGCCAGTGGAACGCCACCGCCTTCGTGCGCGATGCGCGCGCCCACAAGCAGCAGGAAGAGGCGCTGCGCCAGGCCAAGGAGCGGGCCGAGGAGGCCACGCGGGTCAAGTCGCTCTTCCTCGCGACCATGAGCCATGAGCTGCGCACGCCGCTGTCGGGCGTGATCGGCATGCTGCAGCTGAGCCTGCGCAACGAGATGCCGCCGCAGCCGCAGGCCCAGGTGAAGCTCGCGCTGAGCAATGCCGAGTCGCTGCTGGCGATCATCAACGACATCCTCGACTACTCGAAGATCGAGGCCGGCAAGATGAGCTTCGAGCAGGTCGATTTCGACGTGCTCGAGATGGTGCAGGCGCTCAATGCGCTGCTCGACCTGCGGGCGCAGGAAAAAGGCCTGTCGCTGCTGTGCAAGGTCGACCCCGGCGTGCCGCGCTGGCTGCGCAGCGACCCGGTGCGGCTGCGGCAGATCCTGTTCAACCTGATCGGCAATGCGCTGAAATTCACCGAGCGCGGCTTCGTCGAGGTGCGGCTGGCCAGCCATCCGGCAGACGACGGCAGCGGCGCGCTGCGCCTGCAGGTCGACGTGCAGGACACTGGCATCGGCATCCCCGAAGAGGCCCAGCAGCGCCTGTTCCGCAGCTTCGAGCAGGCCGACGTGCGCACCACCCGCAAATACGGCGGCACCGGCCTGGGCCTGACCATCTCGAAGTCGCTGGTCGACGGCCTGGGCGGCGAGATCAGCCTGCGCAGCACCCCGGGCGAGGGCACCTGCTTCTCGTTCTGGCTGCCGGTGCAGGTGGGCGAGCCGGTGCGGGCGGCCGAGGAGGCTGATGCCGGCCCCTTCGATTGCCGGCTGAAAATCCTCTGCGCCGAAGACGGCCACACCAACCAGATGATCGTGCGCGCCTTCGTCGAGGCGATGGGCCACGAGGTGGTGTTCGTCGAGAACGGGCGCCAGGCGGTGCAGGGCTGCGCCGCCGAGCGCTTCGACCTCGTGCTGATGGATGGCCGGATGCCGGTGATGGATGGCCTCGAGGCCGCGCGCGCGATCCGCAGCGGCGGGCTCGGCGATGCCTGGGTGCTGGACCCGAAGATCTGGATCATCGCGCTCACCGCCAACGCCACGGCCCATGACCGCGAGCAATGCCTGGCGGCGGGCATGGACGATTTCCTGGCCAAACCGGTCGACGAGCGCCAGCTCGCCGAGGCACTGCACCGCGCGGTGCGCGAGCTGCGGGCGCGCGGCCGCAACCTGGCGCCGGTGTTGCCGACGCAGCCGGCCCCCGCGGTGTCGGCGGCCGCGCTCGATGCGCTGCTGGGGCTGGACGCGGTGGCTGCGCCGATTGCACCCGCTGCGCCGATGCCGGCTGCCGAGCCCCCGCCAGTGCCCGCCTCGCTGCAGCAGCGCCTGCACGACACCTTCCGTGCCGAGGCGCCGAAGATGCTGAAGGCGCTGGGCCAGGCGATCGCCTGTGAAGACTGGGACGATGCCGGCCGCCTCGCGCACAACCTGAAGGGCAGCGCACGCTACGTGCGCTCGGAGGCCATCGCCTCGCTCGCCGAGCGGCTGGAGCAGGGCTGCGACCGCCCGCCGCCGGGCGATGCGGCCGCGCTGCACGAACAGCTGCAGCGCGAGGTCGACACCTGGCTGCAGTCCGCCTGAGGATAAAAAAGAGCCTCCAATTGGAGGCTCGAAAAGGAGAGTGGAGCCTCCACCCCCGCGGTGGGCTCCCCCCTCCGAGGAGAAGGTGCTGCGGGGCGTTGTCAGAAGGCCGTGGCCACCTGCACGCCGAAGCTCGTGCCCGAGGTCTTGCCTGCGAACGCGGCCTGGCCCGTGACCGCATCGACAGCTCCGGAGCCGCCGGCAGCATGGTTCCACCTGGCCTGGGTCACGTACAGGCGGATCTCGGGGCGATCCCAGAACCCCGGGCCTGTCGTCAGCGTCGGGGCGATCGACAGTTTGGTGAGCTTCTTCGTGTCCTGCCCGTCTGGCCGGATCTGCGAATGCCCTGCCTCGGCCACCAGCTTGAAGTTGCGCGTGAAGGCATACACCGCGCGTGCACCCACCGAGAGGTCGGTCTGCCTGGCGAGGGCGCCGGTCGTGGCGTCCGGTGTCTTGTCCTGCTCCCACAGCGCCATGGCCTGGCCGCTGAAGCCACCGGTCTGCCAGATGAAGCTCTCCACCACGCGCCAGCGCTTGGCCCGCGAGTCGTCGGTCAGTGTGCCGAAGTTGCCGTCGAGCCCTGCCGAGCCTTGCGCGTACTGCAGCCACAGCGTGTTGCTGCCGCCCCAGCCGAGGAAGTTGTCCTGCATGTGCATGGCGATCAGCCCGAGCCCGTTCTTGCCGGCCGTCGTCGACGGGCCTGCGGAGAAGCGGGCATCGACGAAGGTGCCGACGAAGCGCAGCTTGCCGCCAGGGTTGGCAGGGATGTCGTGCACGTCGACGTTGATGCGGTTGCCCGAGTCGGTGGCGTTCTTGTCGGTCTTGAAGTACGACAGCCCCAGGCGCGCGCGGCCCAGCGGCGTGTCCAGCCCGGCGCCCACGCCGGAGAGGTTGGTGAAGTGCGTGTCGACCACGTACACGTCCTGGCGGCCGTGGTAGCGCTTGCCGGTCCAGAACGTGGTCTGAGGCGCCACGTCGTAGCCGGTGGCCTCCACGTACATCTGGTTGATGCCGAGCTTGCCGGTGTTGCCGTCGGTGGTGGCTTCGTACATGTCGGTCATCAGCGTGGCCTTGTAGTCCACGCCGCCGGACTTGAAGTTCTGGCTGAGCGCGAACTCCCCGTAGAAGTCGCACTCGTTCCCGAGGCGCCATTTCAGGCCCGCGACGCCGAGGGAATAGCACGCCCGCGAGGCGCCCTTCGTCGTCGTCGCGCCCGGCCCCACGCGGAAGTATCCGCCCCAGTCCACCGCCTGGGCGCCGGCGGTTGCGAGCATGGAGGCACAGGCCGTCATGCGAAGAAGGGTTCGCATCGAGAGTGTCATTGGAAGGTCGCTCCTCAACAGGATGGTTTTGGTTCAGCGGGGCTGCAGTGCCCGAGGGGGCGCAGCCCGGCGAGCGCATTCTTCGCAGCGGGATGCGCGGCCGCATCTGCCGGTCGGCAGGGGTGTGATGCGTGACTTCCGGCAGGGGGCTGCATGCGTAACGGATGAAATCGCGTGGCCGCGGGTTGCGCCGAAGATCCGCCGTGTCAAAAGAACGACGGCGGGCGCCACCTGGTATGCCCTGCTGCGGAGGCGACATGCGATACCCGACCCACCAGCTGTTCCGGCTTGCCGTGCTGTGTTCATTCACCGTCATGGCCATGCTCGGCGTCGTGCACTTCTGGGCCGAGCGGAACGATCAGATCGTCGCCTTCATCGACACGCCCCTGGCCGCTGCGGCATGGCAAGTGGGCAAGTGGCTCGCCCCGAAGTTCTGGGACGGCCCGGGCATCGCGCGCAAGGCTTTCCTTGCGGGATACATCGGGCTGGCCGTGCCTTTCGGCCTGTCCCTCTGGCTGCTGACCCGGCCGCGACTCAGGCTGTCGGGCCTGCAGATCGGCATCCACCTGGCCCTGCAGTTCTCGATCGCGTTCACGATCGATCCTTCATGGTTGCCCATCGTCGCCATCGAGCTGGGCTTTGCGCTGCCTGCGCGGGCGGGCCTGGGGGCGTTGGTGGCCGGCCTGCTGGGCCTGGCGGCAACCCGGCTGCCCTACATGCTCGATCGCGAAAGCTTCCGGCCGGTCTGCTCGACCATGCTGCCGCACCAGTGGGAGCTGTTCCAGTTCGGCAGCTCGATCATGTGGCAGGTGCTCGCGTTCTGCATCGGCTACATCGCGGCTGAAGAGCGCCGGGGGCGCATCGAGCTGTCGGCGGCCCATGCCGAACTGGTGGCCACGCAGCAATTGCTCGCCGAGACGGTGCGTGGTTCGGAGCGGGTCCGCATCGCGCGTGACCTGCACGATGCGGTCGGACATCACCTCACCGCGCTGAAGCTGCATCTGGAGCTCGCGACGCGGCAGGCCGGAGACACCGCGAGCGCCGCGGTCCAGGTCTCAAAGGATCTGGCGCAGAGCCTGCTGAGCGAGATCCGGTCGACGGTCGCCGCGGCCCGGCAGGAGCGCACGATCGACCTGCGCGGCGCGCTCCAGACGTTGTGTGCGGGGATCCCGGCGCCTCGCATCGACTTGCGGTTCGAGGCGTCGGTGCAGATCGAGCAGCCGGCGGTCGCACAGGTCTTGTTCCGCAGTGTGCAGGAGGCCATCACCAATGCCGTTCGCCATGCGGCGGCGGGCCTCGTGACAGTGACGCTCGCCACGGAAGGCAACGGCCTGCGCCTGGCGATCCAGGACGATGGTCGAGGCGCCGGCGAGCCGCCGCGCCGCAATGGCAGCGGCTTGCAGGGCATGAGGGAGCGCGTCGAGCAGCACGGCGGCACGCTCTGGGCGAGCAACCGGCCCGAAGGCGGATTCGCGGTCAGCATCTGGCTGCCGCTGAAGGCCTCGCCTTCATGATCCGCGTGATGCTGGTCGACGACCAGGAGCTCGTGCGCACCGGCATCCGCGGCCTGCTCGCGCTCACCGAAGACATCCGCATCGTGCAGGAGGCGGCGGATGCGGACGATGCCCGGTCGGCGATCCTGGCAGACCCGCCCGACGTGCTGCTGCTGGACGTGCGGCTGCGTGGCGCCACCGGCATCCATCTGCTGCGGATGCTGGGCGATGCGGCGCGCCTGCCGCCCACGATCCTGCTGACGACCTTCGATGACGATGACGCGCTGATCGACGGCATACGCTTCGGCGCGAAGGGCTTTCTGCTGAAGGACATCTCGCTCGAGCAACTGGCCCAGGGCATCCGCAGCGTGGCCGGTGGCGAAAGCCTGTGGCGGCCGGCGATCACGGCACGTGTGTTCGCCAAGCTTCAGGAGCGCTCAGGCGGCTTTCCGTCGCATGATCTGCCCGACAGGCTGACCCGGCGCGAAATGGAGATCTGGCGCCTGATGGCCGGCGGGTTCAGCAACCGCGAGATCGCCGACCTGCTGACTGCCAGCGAAGGCACGATCAAGAACCACGTGTCGAGCGTCCTCTCCAAGCTCGGTGTCCGCGACCGCGTGCGCGCGGTGCTGCGGGGCATCGAGCTTGGCTTTCTCTGAGCGGGCCGTCAGGCCGGCGCCGCCACCGGCGTGCCCAGCGAGCGCAGGATGTCGCGCACCATCTGCGCCCGGTCCTTCGGGTCGGGCAGCGCGCGGTCGATGCGCAGCTTGTCGTTGCCGGCCAGCTTGATGTGCTTGTTCTTCTGCACCAGCGTGATGATCGCCATCGGGTCGACCGGCGGGTTGGGCTTGAAGGTGATGTTGATCAGCTGCGGATTGGCATCGACCTTGATCACGCCGTAGGGCTTGGCCATCACGCGCAGCCGGTGCGTGTCGAACAGCGTCTGGCCCTGCGCGGGCAGCTTGCCGAAGCGGTCGGTCACCTCCTCGAGCATGGTGTCGAGCTGGTCGATCTTGTCGGCGGTGGCCAGGCGCTTGTAGAGGTTGAGCCGGGTGTGCACGTCGCCGCAGTAGGCGTCGGGCAGCAGCGCCGGGGCGTGCAGGTTGATCTCGGTGGTGGCGCTCAAAGGCGACAGCAGGTCGGGCTCGCGGCCGGCCTTCAGCGAGCGCACGGCCTCGCTCAGCATGTCGTTGTAGAGCTGGAAGCCCACCTCCTGCATGTTGCCGCTCTGGTTCTCGCCCAGCACCTCGCCGGCGCCGCGGATCTCGAGGTCGTGCATCGCCAGGTAGAAGCCGGAGCCCAGCTCCTCCATGTTCTGGATCGCCTCCAGCCGCTGCGCCGCCTGCTTGGTGAGGCCCTGCACATCGGGCACCAGCAGGTAGGCATAGGCCTGGTGGTGCGAGCGGCCCACGCGGCCGCGCAGCTGGTGCAGCTGCGCCAGGCCGAACTTGTCGGCGCGGCTGATCACGATGGTGTTGGCCGAGGGCACGTCGATGCCGGTCTCGATGATGGTGGAGCACAGCAGCAGGTTGTAGCGCTGCGCCACGAAATCGCGCATCACTGCCTCGAGCTGGCGCTCGGGCATCTGGCCGTGGGCCACCGCGATGCGCGCCTCGGGCAGCAGCTCCTGCAGCTTGTTGCGCCGGTTCTCGATGGTCTCGACCTCGTTGTGCAGGAAGTACACCTGCCCGCCGCGCTTGAGCTCGCGCAGCACCGCCTCGCGGATCGTGCCGGTGGACTCGTTGCGCACAAAGGTCTTGATCGCGAGGCGCCGCTGCGGCGCGGTGGCGATGACCGAGAGGTCGCGCAGGCCTTCGAGCGCCATGCCCAGCGTACGCGGGATCGGCGTGGCGGTGAGCGTGAGCACGTCGACCTCGGCGCGCATCGCCTTGATCGCCTCCTTGTGGCGCACGCCGAAGCGGTGCTCCTCGTCGATGATCAGCAGGCCCAGGCGCTTGAACTTGACGCTCTGGCTCAGCAGCTTGTGCGTGCCGACGACGATGTCGACCGTGCCGTTCTCGATGCCCTCGAGCGCGGCGTTGATCTCCTTGGTGGAGCGGAAGCGCGACAGCTCCACCACCTTGACCGGCCACTTGCCGAAGCGGTCGCTGATGTTCTGGTAGTGCTGCTCGGCCAGCAGCGTGGTGGGTGCCAACAGGGCCACCTGCTTGCCGCCGGTGACCGCGACGAAGGCCGCGCGCAGCGCGACCTCGGTCTTGCCGAAGCCCACATCGCCGCACACCAGCCGGTCCATCGGCTTCGGGCTGACCATGTCCTGGATCACCGCGTGGATGGCCGCGCGCTGGTCGGGCGTTTCCTCGAAACCGAAGCTGGCGGCGAAGGCCTCGTAGTCGTGCGGCTGGAAGCGGAAGGCGAAGCCCTCGCGCGCGGCGCGCCGGGCATACAGGTTGAGCAGTTCGGCCGCAGTGTCGCGCACCTGCTCGGCCGCCTTGCGCTTGGCCTTCTCCCACTGGCCCGAGCCCAGCTTGTGCAGCGGCGCCTCGTCGGGGCTCACGCCGGTGTAGCGGCTGATCAGGTGCAGCTGCGCCACCGGCACCTTCAGCGTGGCGTTGTCGGCGTATTCGAGGATGAGGAACTCGCTGGGGCCTTCGCCGAGGTCGATGTTCTCCAGGCCCTTGTAGCGGCCGATGCCGTGGTTGGCGTGCACCACCGGGTCGCCGACCTTCAGCTCCGACAGGTCCTTGATCAGCGCATCGACGTTGCTGACCTGCTCCTGCTTCTTGCGCCGCCGGCTGCTGGGCGCGGTGGAGAAGAGCTCGGTCTCGGTGATGAACTGGATGGCCCGGCCACCGCCCGGCTCATGCCAGAAGAAGCCTGCCGCGAGAGGCGCCGCGGTGATGGCGACCTTCTCGTCGCTGGCCTCGAACTCGGCCAGCGTGGCCACGCTCGGCGGGTCGATCCTGTGGTCGCGCAGCAGCTCCAGCAGGCTCTCGCGCCGGCCTTCGCTCTCGGCCACCAGCAGCACGCGGTGCGGCGTGTTCTCGAGGTGCGATTGCAGCCGCGACAGCGGCTCGGTGGCGCCGCGGTCGACGCTGATGTCGGGCAGCGGCCGCGCCCACTCGACCGGGTCGTTGCCGCGCAGCGAGAGCGTGGCGTGCGCGCCGGCGAGCGTGAAGAAGTCTTCCGGCCTGAGGAACAGCTCCTCCGGCGGCAGGATCGGCCGCTCGGGGTCGTGCTGCAGGAAGCGGTGGCGCTCGCGGGTGTCGGTCCAGTAGCGCTTCAGCGCCTCGTCCACCTCGCCATGCAGCACCAGCGCCGAGCCCTCGCCGAAGTATTCGAAGATCGTCGCGGTGGCGTCGAAGAACAGCGGCAGGTAGTACTCGATGCCCGAGGTGGCGATGCCGCTGGCGATGTCCTTGTAGAGCCGCGCCTTGGTCGGGTCGCCCTCGAGCTTTTCGCGCCAGCGCTGGCGGAAGGCGTTGCGCGAGGCTTCGTCCATCGGGAACTCGCGGCCGGGCAGCAGGCGCACTTCGGGCACCGGGTACAGGCTGCGCTGCGAGTCGGGGTCGAAGGTGCGGATCGAGTCGACCTCGTCGCCGAACAGGTCCACCCGGTAGGGCACGGCCGAGCCCATCGGGAACAGGTCGATCAGCCCGCCGCGCACCGCGTATTCGCCGGGCGACACCACCTGGCTCACATGGCTGTAGCCGGCCAGCGTGAGCTGCGCCTTCAGCCTGGCCTCGTCGAGCCGCTGCTTCTGCTTGAAGTGGAAGGTGTAGCCCGCCATGAAGCTCGGCGGCGCCAGCCGCGTGAGCGCGGTGGTGGCCGGCAGCAGCACCACGTCGACCTCGCGCTGCTGGATGCGCCACAAGGTGGCCAGCCGCTCGGAGATCAGGTCCTGGTGCGGCGAGAAGGTGTCGTAGGGCAGCGTCTCCCAGTCGGGGAACACGGCCACCCGCAGGCCGGGCGCGAAGAAGGGCAGTTCGTCTTCCAGCCGCTGCGCATCGGCCGGTTCGGCAGTGACGATCGCCAGCAGCGTCTGCTTCGCCGCCAGCGCCTGCGCATGGCGGGCCAGCAGCAGCGCATCGGCCGAGCCGATCGGGCGGGGAAGGGTGAAGCGTTTGCCGGGAGCGATCGAAGGAAGCTGCATGAGGGATCGGCGACAACAATGCGAATCGCCCCACGTCGGCTGACGGGGGGCGGATGCGATCGATTGTAGGGAGGGCCGAAAGCCCACGTGCGCGACAATCCGCCGCCATGTTGATCGGATCCACGCCCCGCTGCTTCGCCCTCGTGCCCTGTGCGGGCGTCGGTTCCCGCGCCGGGGCCGGTGGTCCGAAGCAATACCGCGAGGTCGCGGGCCGGGCGGTGGTCGCCCACACGCTGGCGGCACTCAAGGCCGTGCCGCGCATCGAGGGCACGCTGGTCGTGCTGTCGCCCGAAGACGATGCCTTCGAACGCCACTGCCCCGGGCATCCTGCCGAGTGGATCGCGCGCTGCGGCGGCGCCACCCGTGCCGAGACGGTGGCCAACGGCCTGGCCGAACTGCAGCAGGTGCACGGTGTGCAGCCGCACGACTGGGTGCTGGTGCACGATGCGGCGCGCTGCCTGCTGCAGCCGGCCTGGGTCGAGCGCCTGATCGAGGCCTGTGATGACGACGAAGTGGGCGGCCTGCTCGCACTGCCGCTGGCCGACACGCTCAAGCGTGAAGCCGATGGCCGCGTGGCCGCCACCGTGCCGCGCGCCGGCATGTGGGCCGCGCAGACGCCGCAGATGTTCCGCCTCGGCCTGCTGATGCCCGCATTGGCCCATGCTGGCACCGACACCACGATCACCGACGAGGCCAGCGCGATCGAGGCGCTGGGCCATGCGCCGAAGCTGGTGCCGGGCGACTACCAGAACATCAAGGTCACCTGGCCCGAAGACTTCGCACTGGCCGAGCGCCTGATGCAGGTGGGCCGGCCCTGAGGTCGACGATGCAGACGCATAGGCTCCATGCCACCGCCGTGCTGGCCGGCTTTGCAGCGGCGGGTGCGATCTTCGTCGCCATCGTGGCCCAGCTCATCGTCCTGCGCTCACGCATCGCCTACGAAGGCGACATCTCGCTGGGCGCGGCCAACCTGCCGTGGCTGGTGCTGCCGTGGATGGCCTTCGTCGCCATCCTCTGGCGGCTGCCCAGGCCCGCGGCGCCGGACCTCAAGCTCGCCTTGCTTCATCGTGCGATGCGGTGGTTCGCCATTGCGGCGCCCCTGCTGTCTCTGCTGTTCCTGATCTTCGCCGGCGCATCCATCCGCTGGCGCTTCTGAGGCTCATCACCATGACACTGCCCTTCATGCGCATCGGCGAAGGCTGGGACACCCATGCCCTGGTCACCGGACGCCCGCTCGTCCTCGGCGGCGTGACGATTCCGCACACCCACGGCCTGCTCGGCCACTCGGATGCCGATGCGCTGCTGCATGCGATCACCGATGCGCTGTTCGGCGGCGCGGCGCTGGGCGACATCGGCCGGCATTTCCCCGACACCGACCCGCAGTTCAAGGGCGCCGATTCGCACACGCTGTTGGCCGAGGCTGCACGCCGCGTGCGGGCCGCCGGCTACGACATCGTCAACGTCGACAGCACCATCGTCGCGCAGGCACCCAAGATGGCGCCGCACATCCCGGCGATGCGCGAGCGCATCGCGCAGGCGCTGAACGTGGAGGTCGACCGCGTCAACGTGAAGGCCAAGACGGCCGAGAAGATGGGCCCGGTGGGCGAGGGCAAGGCGATCGAGGCGCGGGCGGTGTGCCTGCTCGGGCGTATCGAGCGCGCGGCCGGCTGAGCCTCTTCAGGCGCGGAAGGCGTCGGCGTCCAGCCCGAGGCGCTTGAGCTTGTCGTACAGCGTCTTGCGCGGCACGGCCAGCAATTCGGCGGCGCGCGCGATGCTGCCTTGCGCCTCGCGCAGCGCCGTCTCGATCAATGACCGCTCGAAGGCATCGACCTGTTCGGTGAGTCCGGCCGGCATCGCCGACGACGCACCGGCTTCGAGGCCCTCGAGGCCCAGCACCCAGCGGTCGGCGAAATTGCGCAGCTCGCGCACATTGCCCGGCCACTCGCGCAGCTGCCACTGCGCCATCTGCGCCGCCGTCCAGCGCGGCACCGGCTTGCGGAAGCTCAGCGCGGCCAGCTCGGTGAAGTGCGTCAGCAGCAGCGGGATGTCTTCGCGGCGCTCGCGCAGCGGCGGCAGCGCGATGGTGGCCACGTTGAGGCGGTAGTACAGGTCGTCGCGGAAGCGGCCCTGCGCGGCCAGCTGCTTCAGGTCGACCTTGGTGGCGGCCACCACGCGGCACTGCAGCGGGATGGAGGTGTTGCCGCCCAGCCGCTCGACCGCGCGCTCCTGCAGCACGCGCAGCATCTTGACCTGCAGCGCCATCGGCATCGACTCGATCTCGTCGAGGAACACCGTGCCGTCGCGGGCGAACTCGAGCTTGCCGATGCGGCGCTTGCTCGCGCCGGTGTAGGCGCCTGGCTCGGCGCCGAAGATCTCGGATTCGAACACCGTCTCGGGCAGCGCGCCGCAGTTGATCGCCACGAAGGCGCCGCTCGCGCCGCTGGCCTCGTGCAGTGCCCGTGCCACCACCTCCTTGCCGGTGCCGGTTTCGCCGTCGATCAGCACGTCGACGCCCGCCGGCCCCAGCGTGCTGACCAGCGTGCGCACGCGCTCCATCGCGGCCGACTGCCCGACCATGCGGCCGGCGCTGCCGCCATCGAGCACCGCCTTCAGGCGCCGGTTCTCCAGCACCAGCTGGCGCTGCGCATGGGCGCGCCGCGCGGCCTCGATCAGCCGCTCGGAGGCGAAGGGTTTCTCGATGAAGTCCCACGCGCCTTCGCGCATGGCTTCCACCGCCATCGCCACGTCGCCATGGCCGGTGACCAGCGTGACCGGCAGCTCCGGGTCCATGCGGTGCGCCTCGCGCAGCAGCGCCAGGCCGTCACGGCCGGGCAGGCGCACGTCGGAGATCACGATGCCGGGGAAGTCGGGCTTCAGCTGCGCCAGCGCGTCTTCGGCGTTGTCGCAGCAGCGCACCTCGAAGCCGCCGATCTGCAGCGTCTGCGCGGCGGCGATCTGCACGCCGAGGTCGTCTTCGACCAGCAGGGCGAGGGGGGCGGAGGAGCTGCTCATGGATGGGGATGGATTCTTCTTCAGCCGATGGTGCGCGAAGCGGTGGCCTGCGGATGATCGGCCAGTGTGGCGCGGCGCAGCCGCAGCGTGAACAATGCCCCGCCTTCGGGTCGGTTGGTGGCCTCGAGCCCGCCGCCCAGTGCATTGGCGATCGAGGCCGAGATCGAGAGCCCCAGCCCCAGGCCCTGACCGGTGGGCTTGGTCGTGAAGAAGGGCTCGAACAGCCGCGCCATCGCTTCGGGCGCGATGCCGGGGCCGGCATCGGCCACGCCGATGCGCACCCACTCTTCATCGGCGGCGAGCGCGATGTCGATGGTGCGTCCGCCGCTCTCGCGATCGGCATCGAGCGCATTGCGCAGCAGGTTGACCAGCACCTGCTCGATGCGCACCGCCTGCCCGTGCACGGCCAGGCCTGCGGGCACGCCCGCCGCCTCGATCTGCACGCCGGCGCGGCGCGCATCGGCCGACACCAGCGCGATCGCGGCCTCGATCACCGGGGCCACCGCCACCGGCCTCTGGCGCAGGTCGTCCTTGCGGGCGAAGCCCTTGAGCTCGCCGATGATGGACGCGATGCGCTGCGTCAGCCCGTCGACCATCGTGAGGTTGCCCTGCACGGCCGCCATGTCGCCGCGGCCGAGCAGGATGCGCGCGTTGTCGTTGAGCGCGCGCAGTGCGGCGAGCGGCTGGTTGATCTCGTGCGTGATGCTCGCGGCCATCTGGCCGAGCACGGTGAGCTTGCCGGCCTGCACCAGCTCGTCCTGCGTGGCGCGCAGCGCCGACTGCGTGCGGTCGAGCTCGGCGATCTTGGCTTCGAGCTCTTCGTTGGCCTGCACGAGCACGGCGGTGCGTTCGGTGATGCGCGATTCGAGCTCGGCATTGGCGCGCTCGAGCTCGCGGCGGGCGGCGCGGCGTTCCTGGTCGCGGCGCTTGCGTAGGCGTGCATAGAGCCAGCCGACCAGCGCGAAGCCATAGGCGAAGCCGGCGGCGGCGGCATAGCCGCGCGCCAGGTGCTCGAGCTCGTCGGTCTCGGAGAACGACAGCAGCGTCCAGTCCATGTGGCCGAGCGCGCGGCGCTGCCCGGCGACCCGAAGCCAGCGGGTGCCACCGGCCTCCTGCACCGCCAGGCGCGCTGCCGCGCTGATGTCGCCTGCGGGCCGTTCGCCTTCGAACGCCAGCGGCTCCAGCGCGCTGTCGCCGTACTGCTGGGTGGCGCGGATGCTCTCGCGCGTGGCCGGCGCCAGCGGCTCCAGCGTGCGGAACTTCCATTCGGGCCGGCTGGCGAGGAACACGACACCATGCGCATCGGCCAGCATCAGCAGCTCGCCGCTGCGAGCCCAGTTGGCCTCGATGTCGTCGAGCGAGATCTTCACTGCGACCACGCCCAGCGGCTGGCCGGCAGCGGTCGCGTCGTCGCGCATGCGGTGGGCCAGGAAGTAGCCGGGCTCCCCGGTGGTGGCGCCGATGGCGTAGAAGCGGCCGACGCCGCCGCTCATCGCATCGCGGAAGTAGGGCCTGAAGGCGTAGTTCTGGCCGATGAAGGAGCGCGGCGTGTTCCAGTTGCTCGCGGCCACTGTGGTGGCGCCGGCATCGACGAGGTAGAGCGCCGCCACGTGGCTCTCGCGCGCCAGGCGTTCGAGCTGCCGGTTGACGCTGTCGCGCAGCGTGGCATCGCCGGGGTGCCGCAGCAGCGCGAGCAGGTCGGGGTGGCTCGTCAGCGCGAGCGGCAGGATGTTGTACTTGTCGAGGGCCGATGCGAGATCGGCCGAGAGGAACTGCAGGCGCCGCTGCGTGCTCTGGTGCAGCTCGTTCCAGCCGGCCCGGTAGGCCAGCCGGTAGGTGCCCAGCACCAGCAGTGCGCCGAGCGCGACGAGCGCCAGCGCCTGCAGGGTGGTTCGCGTGGTGCGGGCGGGGGTCACGCAACCCCTCGCGCCGCGGAGACGCTAGCGATCGTCGGCATCGATCTGCGAATGCTTGCGCGTGTCGCGCATGCCCAGGTAGACCAGCAGCGTGCAGGCGATCACCGCGGTGGCGTACCAGTAGAAGCCGCTTTCCATGCCGGCCTGCTTGAACCACAGCGCCACGTACTCGGCCGTGCCGCCGAACAGCGACACCGCCACCGCATAGGGAACGCCCACGCCGGTGGCGCGGATCGCGGCGGGGAACAGCTCGGCCTTGACCACCGCATTGATCGACGTGTAGCCCGAGACGATGAGCCACGCGCAGGCGATCAGGCCGAAGGCCTCCCACGGACCCTGCGCATGGCGGATGGCGCCCAGCAGCGGCACGGTGAACAGCGTGCCCAGCACCGCGAAGGTCAGCAGCAGCGGGCGGCGGCCCACACGGTCGGACAGCGCGCCGTAGATCGGCTGCAGCAGCATCGCGAACAGCAGCGAAGCGGCCGACACGGCGGTGGTCTGCGCATCGGTGAGGCCCACGGAGAGCTTCAGGAACTTCTGCATGTAGGTGGTATACACGTAGAAGGCCAGCGTGCCGCCCATGGTCAACCCGATGACGACCATCACTTCCTTCGGGTACTGGGCCAGCAGCTTCAGACCACCCATCGGCGAGCGGCGGGCGCGCGCCTTGTTGAATGACTCGGTCTCCGGCAGGTCCTTGCGCATCAGCAGCGCCACCAGCGCCAGCGCCGCGCCGATGAAGAAGGGCACGCGCCAGCCCCAGGCCTTGAGCTCGGCCGGGCTGAGCACGAAGTTCTGCAGCACCAGCAGCACGACCAGCGCGAGCAACTGCCCGCCGATCAGCGTGACGTACTGGAAGCTGGAGTAGAAGCCGCGGTGGCGCGAGGTGGCCATCTCGGACAGGTAGGTGGCGCTCGAGCCGTATTCACCGCCCAGGCTCAGGCCCTGCAGCAGGCGCGCCAGCAGCAGCAGCGCGGGCGCCGCGGCGCCGGCCACCGCGAAGGTGGGCGCGCAGGCGATCATCAGCGAGCCCAGGCACATCAGCAGCACCGAGGCCATCAATGCCTTGCGGCGGCCGAGCCGGTCGCCCATGTAGCCGAACAGGATGCCGCCGATCGGCCGCACGAAGAAGCCGAGCGCGAAGATGCCGGCGGTCGACATCATCTGCGCGGTGGGATCCTGCGAGGGGAAGAACGAGGCCGAGAAGTACAGCGAGAAGGCGGCGTAGCAGTAGAAGTCGTACCACTCGACCAGGTTACCGATCGATCCGACCAGGATGGCCTTGAGCCGGGCGAGCTGGATCCGGTCGGCGGCGGGCGTTGCGGTGGCCCCGGCGCCGGCTGGCGCCGCGGGGCTGGTGATCTCTAGCATGTTGTCTCCTTCGTGGAATGGAATGCCCGGGGGCATCCATCGCACTGCAGATCGCATGCCATCGCGCGCCGTGCTGGTGCAGCCGCGGTCACCGAAGGTTTTTCAGAGGGAGATCCGTCGCCGGCGCCTTCCATCGGCCGCCTCGCCCGCGGCGGAAACCCGGAACGGCGGCCGAGGCGGCGGCGGTTTTCCGCCACCGCCGGGCGTGCTCAGGGTGCGCGCTTAAGCCGCACGTGGGCGATCAGGCCGCCGTCCGGCGCATTGGCCAGCTCGAAGCTGCCGCCCATGCGCTGCAGCGCCTTCTCGACGATCGCCAAGCCCAGGCCGGCGCCGGTGGCGGCGGTGCGGGCGGCGTCGCCACGGTAGAAGGGCGTGGTCAGCTCGGCCAGCTTCTCGGGCGGCACGCCAGGGCCGTGGTCGCGCACGCTGACGATCACCCACGGGCCGGTGCGTGCATAGCTGACGTTGACCACCGCGATGCCGGTGTCGGAGGTGCGGCCGTAGCGGCGCGCGTTCTCGAACAGGTTGGCGAACACGCGGCCCAGCTCGGTGTCGTCGGCCATCACCTTGATGTCGATCGCCACGCGCGAGACGATGCGGATCTGCGACGGATCGCGGAAGCCGGCGGCCTCGCGGTCGATCAGCGCGGCCAGGTGCACCGGCACCAGCTTGACCTCGCCGGGGCGTGCGTAGTCCATGAACTTGTCGATGATGGCGTCGAGCTGGTCGATGTCCATCGCCATGTTGCGGCGCGCCTCTTCGTCGTTGACGCTCATCTCGGCCTCGAGCCGCAGGCGCGCCAGCGGCGTGCGCAGGTCGTGCGAGATGCCGGCGAGCATCACCGCGCGGTCTTCCTCCACCTTGGCCAGCTCGCGCGCCATGCGGTTGAAGCCCATGTTGACCTCGCGGATCTCGCTGGTCAGCGTGTTCTCGTCGAGCCGCGAATCGAACTCACCCTCGCGGATGCGGCTGGCGGCGAAGCTCAGCTCGCGCAGCGGCCGGTTGATCAGCCGCGCGATCAGGATCGAGCCGACCACGGTGGCGATCAGCGCGATGCCGACCCAGATGAACCAGGTGGAGCCGCGCGCGGTGGGGTACACCCGCGTGGGCTCGGCCAGCAGCCAGTAGGGGTCTTTCTCGATCGTGAAGCCGATCCACAGCCCCGTCTGCCCGTTGACCTGGGTGGCCACCAGCGTGTCGGGGCCCAGCCGCGAGCGCAGCTCGGCGCCGATGCGCTTGGCGAAGCGGTCGGTCTCGAAGGGCTCCCATTTGTCGCCCGGCTCGCGCGGCAGCACCTTGACCGACTCCTGGTCGCTCATCGTCTTGACGACGGTGACCCGGTTGATGCCGTCGGCATAACGCAGCGCCGCGCGCGACAGGTTCACCAGGCTGGCGAGCTGCTGCGCCGACTGCACCGCACGCGGTTCGAACTCGAGGGCGCGCAGCGTCTGCACCCAGGCGAAGATCCCGCCGAAGAGCAGGATGCCCAGGAGGATGAAGGTACGCCAGAAAAGACTGAGGCCGGGAGCTTTACGGGACATGATGGGCCGCGATCATGCCCCAGCTTTCACCTGAATTTCAGGCTGCACCGTCCGGGACAAACACGTAGCCCACGCCCCACACCGTCTGGATGTAGCGCGGCTGCGCCGGATCGGGCTCGATCATCTTGCGCAGGCGCGAGATCTGCACGTCGAGGCTGCGGTCGAAGGGCTCGAACTCGCGGCCGCGGGCCAGCTGGGCGAGCTTGTCGCGCGACAGCGGCTGGCGCGGATGGCGCACCAGGGCCTTCAGCATCGAGAACTCGCCGGTGGTGAGGGCCATCTGCTCGCCGTCCTTCGTGAGGCGGCGCAGCGACAGGTCGAACTCGAAGGGCCCGAAGGTCACGACCTGCGGCTCCTTGGCCGGGGCGCCCGGGGCTTCCATCGCGGGGCGGCGGCGCAGCACGGCGTGGATGCGCGCCAGCAGCTCGCGCGGGTTGAACGGCTTGGGCAGGTAGTCGTCGGCGCCGACCTCGAGGCCGACGATGCGGTCGACGTCCTCGACCTTGGCGGTCAGCATGATGATGGGGGTGACGTCGTTGGCGGCGCGCAGGCGGCGGCAGATCGACAGGCCGTCTTCGCCCGGCAGCATCAGGTCCAGCACGATGAGGTCGACCGTCTCGCGGGTCAGCACCCGATTCAGGGCCTTGGCATCTTCGGCCAACAGCACCTCGAAGCCTTCCTGCGTCAGGTAGCGGCGCAGCAGGTCGCGGATGCGGGCGTCGTCGTCGACGACGACAATGCGGTCCGCTCGGGCGTTGGTGGGAGCATTCATACGAGCCTCCGAATTTGTAACAGCGGCATTGTGCGCAGGTTTTGGACGGGTTTTCCCGGCCCTGACCCTCTGTTACAAATCTTGCCGCTCACCAAGGCGGCGGGCACGCTCGAAGCCAGCGCCTCTGCGGCAGGCTTCACATCCCCGGGCCCACGAGGCCCGCAAAACCGCCTCTCGACCACAACTCAGGAAGGAAAGACGTGAAACAAAGCCCTCGCCGTGCCGCCTTGGCGCTCGCCCTGCTGGGCGCTTCCGCCGGTGCTCAGACGCCGCCCGCAACGCCCGTGGAGGGCGTGCTCAACCTCTCGGCCAATGCCTCGGTCGAGGTCGCGAAGGACCTGCTGAGCGTCACGCTCTCGGCCACCCGCGAAGGCACCGATGCCGCCAGCGTGCAGGGCGCGCTGAAGCAGGCGATCGATGCCGCGCTCACCGAGGCGCGCAAGAGCGCCAAGCCCGGGCAGGTCGAGGTGCAGACCGCCAACTTCTCGCTCTACCCGCGCTATGGCGACAAGGGCCGCATGATCGGGTGGCAGGGCTCGGCCGAGATCGTGGTCGAGGGCCGCGACATGGCCACCATCGCCGCGCTCACCGGACGCCTGACCACCGTGACGATCAGCCGCGTGGGCTACGGCCTGTCGCGCGAGGCGCGCGAGAAGGTGGAAGGCGAGGTCACTGCGCAGGCGATTGCCCGCTACCGCGCCAAGGCGGGCGACATGGTGCGGCAGTTCGGCTACGGCAGCTACACGATCCGCGAGGTCAACGTCGGCACCAACGAGCCGCCGCCGATGGGCGGGATGCCGCTGATGCGCGCTCAGGCGTCGTTCGCCAAGGACGAGGCCCTGCCGGTCGAGCCCGGCAAGGCCACCGTCACCGCCACGGTGAGCGGCTCGGTGCAGATGAAATGAAATAAGGCGACCGAATCGAGCGCCGGGCCGCCCCAAGCTCGATTCGGACCCTCTCGGAGGGTGGCCGCCGTACCCGGCGGCCGGGTGCTGGAATTACTGTGCGGCCCAGCCGCCGTCGACGTTCCAGGCTACGCCGCGCACGTTGTCGGCGGCGGGTGAGCAGAGGAACACGGCCAGCTCGCCCAACTGTTCGGTGGTGGTGAACTGCAGCGACGGTTGCTTCTCGCCCAGCAGCTCCTTCTTTGCCACGTCGGCGCCGATGCCTTCGCGCGTGGCGCGGTCGTCGATCTGCTTCTGCACCAGCGGGGTCAGCACCCAGCCCGGGCAGATGGCGTTGACGGTGACGCCGGTGGTCGCGGTTTCGAGCGCCACCGCCTTGGTGAAGCCGACGATGCCATGCTTGGAGGCGACGTAGGCCGACTTCTGCGCCGAGGCCACGAGGCCGTGGGTCGACGCGACGTTGATCACGCGGCCCCAGTTGCGCGACTTCATCCCGGGCAGCGCGAGGCGGGTGGTGTGGAAGGCCGAGGTGAGGTTGATCGCGATGATCGCGTCCCACTTCTCGGGCGGAAAGTCCTCGACCGGCGCCACATGCTGGATGCCGGCGTTGTTGACCAGGATGTCGAGGCCGCCGAAGTCGCGCTCGGTGGTGCGGATCATGTCCTCGATCTCGGCCGGCTTGCTCATGTCGGCGCCGTGGTAGCCGGCGCGCACGCCAAGTGCCTCGACCTGGGCGCGGGGGCCGGCATGGTCGCCGAAACCGTTGAGCACGATGTTGGCGCCTTGACGCGCCAAGCTCAGCGCGATACCCAGGCCGATGCCGCTGGTGGAGCCGGTGACAAGAGCGGTTTTTCCTTTGAGCATGCTACGAACTCCCGAGTGGATTGCTACGATCCATTATGAAATCGGAAGCTGAAACATGACTGAACCCAGGCTCAATCACGTGCAATGCCTCGATGTCCGCGGCCTGCACCGCATGGCCTACTGGGAGTGGGGCGACCCCGCGAACCCGCGTGTGCTGCTGTGCGCCCATGGCCTGGCGCGCCAGGGCCGCGATTTCGACACGCTGGCCCAGGCCATGGTCGACCACTACCGGGTGGTGTGCCCCGACATGGTGGGCCGCGGGCAGTCCGACTGGCTTTCCGATCCGGCAGGCTACGTGCTGCCCACCTACCTGGCCGACGTGGTGACGCTGCTCGCGCGCCTCAATGCCACGCAGATCGACTGGGTGGGCACCTCGATGGGCGGGCTGATCGGCATGGGCCTGGCTTCGCTGCCGGGCGCGCCGGTGCGCCGCCTGGTGCTCAACGACGTGGGGCCGGTGATCCAGTACGAGGCCATCGCCCGCATCGGCCAGTACCTGGGCCTGCCGATGCACTGGAACACGGTGGAAGAGGCGGCCGACTACCTGTGGAGCATCTCGCAGAGCTTCGGGCCTCACACCCGCGAGCAATGGCTGGCGCTGACGCGGCCGCAGCTCAAGGCCGACGGCAGCGGCTTCAAGCCGCACTACGACCCCGGCATCGCAGTGCCGTTCCGCGCGGTGACGCCCGAGGTGGCGGCGGCCGGCGAGGCCGCGGCCTGGCAGGCCTACGACAGCCTGCGCAGCGAGACGCTGTTGCTGCGCGGCGCGCAATCCGACCTGCTGTCGCGCCAGACGGCGCTGGCGATGACACAGCGCGGCCCGCAGGCGCAGCTGCAGGAGTTCGAGGGCGTGGGCCATGCGCCCACGCTGGTGCAACCCGATCAGGTGGCGGTGGTGCGCAACTTCCTGTTGTCGGCATGAAGACCGGCTTGCTGGAACGGCCGGACGCACCGGCCCCGATCGTGGCCTTGTCCGAGGTGTCGCCGGCACCCGGCACAACGGCAGAGGATCCGGGACAACTCGCGCTGCAACGGGCCCGTGCCTTCGCCGAGCCGCTGCTCGCGGGCCAACCGATGGACACCGGCGAGGATGCGCTGGCCCATGCCGACGGCGTGGCCGCGATCCTGCATGGCGTGGGCGCCGCGCCGTCGATGCGTGCCGCGGCCTATCTTGTCTATGCAGGTGATTTCCTGCAGCGGCCCGAAGAGGTGGTGACCAAGGCCTTCGGCGAGTCGTATGCGAGCCTGGTCACTCACACGCGCAAGCTGGTGCAGATCCAGCGTGCCGCGCGCGAGGCCAAGGTCGACGTCGAACATCGCGCCGAGCAGACCGAGCGCGTGCGCAAGATGCTGCTGGCGTTTTCGCGCGACCTGCGCGTGGTGCTGCTGCGGCTAGCCTCGCGGCTGCAGACGCTGCGCTACTACGCGGCCTCGAAGCGGCCCTGCCCGGTGGCGCTGGCGCAGGAGTCGCAGCAGGTGTTCGCACCGCTGGCCAACCGGCTCGGCATCTGGCAGATCAAGTGGGAGCTGGAAGACCTGTCGTTCCGCTTTCTCAACCCCGAGGCCTATCGCCACATCGCGAAGCTGCTCGACGAGAAGCGCACCGAGCGCGAGCAGAGCGTCGAGACCATCCGCTGCCAGGTTACCGATGAACTCGCGGCCGTGGGCATCCACGCGCAGGTGCAGGGCCGGCCCAAGCACATCTACAGCATCTGGAAGAAGATGCAGGGCAAGAGCCTCGACTTCGATCATGTGTTCGACGTGCGTGCGTTGCGCGTGATCGTCGACGATGTGCCGCAGTGCTATGCCGCCTTGAGCCGCGTGCACGAGCGCTACCGCGTGGTGAGCGGCGAGTACGACGACTACATCGCCCGCCCCAAGCCCAACGGCTACCAGTCGCTGCACACCGTGGTGCTTGACGATGAGGGCCGGCCGGTCGAGGTGCAGATCCGCACGCGGGCGATGCACGAGCATGCCGAGCACGGCGTGGCGGCGCACTGGGCCTACAAGGAGGCCGGCACGCGCGGCTATGGCGGCGTGAGCGCGGCCGGCGAATTTGAAGAACAGGTGGCGCAGGCGCGCAAGGCGGTGCTGCGCCAGTTGCTCGCGTGGGAGCGCGATTTCGTCGAGCAGCAGGGCGGGGCGGCAACCGAAGGCGAGCCGGCCTTCGACGACCGCATCTACGTCTTCACGCCGCAGGCCGCGATCATCGAACTGCCCGCAGGCGCCACGCCGGTCGACTTTGCCTACACGGTGCACACCGACCTCGGCCATCGCTGCCGCGGCGCGCGGGTCGACGGCGCGATGGTGCCGTTGAACACGCCGCTGCAGAGCGGGCAGACGGTCGAAGTGAGCACCGTGAAGGAGGGTGGCCCGTCGCTCGACTGGCTCAACCCCGAGCTCGGCTACCTGCGCAGCTCGCGCGCCAAGTCGAAGGTGCGGGCGTGGTTCAACGCGCTGGCCCAGGCCGAGACGGTGGCGCGCGGCCGCGAGCTGGTCGAGAAGCTGCTGCAGCGCGAAGGCCGCACCGCGCTCAAGCTCGACGACCTGGCCTCGCAACTCGGCTTCCGCAATGCCGATGCCTTGTTCGAGGTGGTCGGCAAGGACGAATACTCGCTGCGCAACATCGAGCAATTGCTGCGCCCCGCCGAGCCGCCGCCCACGCCCGACGAGGTGGTCATCAAGCGTGCCCGTGCCGAAGAGGGCGGCGCGCGCGGCGGCGTGCTGGTGGTGGGCGTGGAGTCGCTCTTGACCAACCTCGCGCGCTGCTGCCGGCCCGCGCCGCCCGATGCGATCAGCGGCTTCGTCACGCGCGGCAAGGGCGTGGCGGTGCACCGCACCGATTGCGTCAACTTCCGCCACATGGCCGCGCAGACGCCCGAGCGTGTGATTCCCGTGGCCTGGGGCGAGCCGCCCTCGGGCAAGCAGGCGGTGTATCCGGTCGACGTGCTGGTGGAAGCGGGCGACCGGCAGGGCCTGCTGCGCGACATCTCCGAAGTGTTCGCGAAGGAGAAGATGAACGTCACCGGCGTGCACACCCAATCGGTGAAGGACACGCGTGGCGGCACCGCATGGATGACCTTCACCGTGGAGGTGAGCGATGCCGCGCGGCTGGCGCAGGTGCTGGTGCATGTGAGCCGCGTCAACGGCGTGCGGCAGGCGCGCCGCAAGTAGCAGGCTGAAAAATATCTGCTATACTGCGCAGCTTTCCTAGGCGCGTAGCTCAGCTGGTTAGAGCACCACCTTGACATGGTGGGGGTCGTTGGTTCGAGTCCAATCGCGCCTACCAGATGCAAAGCCCCGATCGACATGTGTTGATCGGGGCTTTTTGTTTGTCTCTCGTCAAGCTCAGGGGCAGCCTCGCGCGCTGCAATGGCCGCATCAACTTCACTGGATGATGGAGCCACCGATGAGCATCGCCGACATCTGCAAGCGAGAGATCGTCACCATCGACCAGGGCGCATCGCTGCGCGAGGCCGCCGCGCTGATGCGCAGCCGCCATGTGGGTGCGCTGCTGGTCACCGCCGACACGCCCGAAGGCTGCGGCGCCCTCGGTCTCGTGACCGACCGCGACATCGCGATCGAGGCAGTGGCGCAGGGGCTGGACCCGGCGGCCACGCGCGTGGGCCAGGTGACCAGCGGCAAGCTGGTGGCGGTGCCGTCGCGCGCCGGCATCGGCGACGCGGTGGCGCTGATGCAGCAGGCGGGCGTGCGCCGCCTGGTGGTGACCGAGCAGGAAGGCCAGGTGGCCGGCTTCGTCTCGAGCGACGACCTGCTCGATGCGGTGGCGGCCGAACTCGGCGGCCTGGCCCATGCACTGCGTGCCGGCATCGCGCGCGAAGCCGCCGAGCGCAAGCCCCAGGCCGCGGCGCCGGCGCGGCCAGTGTTCCTGCCGGCCGGCACGCCGGGCATGCCCTGGCCCGGCGCTGCGGCCTGATCGCCCGCTACAGCGGCACGAACTCGAAAGTCTCCCAGGGGCCGACCTTGTCGCGGTTGGCCACGAGCGGCTGGCTGCCCGCCTGCTCGGCGCACACCAGCCGCATGTTGGCCACCGCGCGCAGCGCCACATGGTTGCCCGGCAGGTATTGCAGCTCGAAGGTCTCCCACGGGCCCACCACGCTGCGGTTGGCGATCAGCGGCTTGGCGCCGGCGTTCTCGGCGCACACGTACTTGCCGTTGGCCTGCGACTTCAGCGCGATGCGGTTGCTGCCGACGATGCGGACCTCGAAGGTCTCCCACGGGCCGGCCTTGTCGCGGTTGGCGATCAGCGGCGAGGCGCCGGCGTTGTCGGCGCACACCAGGCGCCCGTTGGCGGCGGCGCGCAGCGCGGCCTTCACCTTCACGCCGCCTTCGAATCCCGGCGGGCACACATAGCCATAGCGGGTGTGGAAGAAGCACACCACGTTCATCGGCGCATACGTGATCTGCTTGCTGGCCTCGGGATGGTCGAGGCTGATCGAGAGCCGGATGTCGTCTTCGAGCGGGCGGTTGGGGTCGTAGATGCACAGCGACAGGTCGGTGCCCTTCAGGTCGTAGCCATAGGCCAGCACCTGGTGGTTGTTGCCTAGCTGCGTGAAGTCGAGCGACTTCACGCACACCAGCGCGATCGGCGAGAGGTGGCCGCTGTCGAGCTCCTTCTTGATCTGCGGCCACTCCTCCACCACCATGCGCCATGAGCGGCCGTGCGGCGCGAGGCCGAGCCTGCTCATGTCGGTCTCGTGGTCGGGCAGAGCAGGGTGCATCAGCTCCAGGTACTTGGCCACGCCGCCGGGCAGGTCGAAGCTGTCGAACAGGCGGTGCACGATGAAGTCGAACAAGGGGCCGGCATCGGGCGGCGTGCTGCCGGGCGGCACGTCGTGCCGGGCCTCGAAGTAGTCGCGCGCCGCATAGGCCATGCCGCCGCAAAGGCCCATCGAGGCCTTGCCCAGCTCGAGCACGCCGAAGGGCGTGTTCAGCACCACGTCGGGCCGCGGGCCGAACGCGCTGTTCGAGAACTGGAAACCATGCGTGCTCGGAAGGAAGCCCGGCACCCGCACCGACACGCCGGCCGGCGCCTCGGCCTTGCGGCTCAAAGCCTCGATGCGGTAGTCGATCTCGCCGCCGCCGTCGTACCACCAGTGCACGACGACCTGCGCCACGCCGGTCTGCCCCGGCTTGGGCTGCGTGCTGATCGAGGCGCCCGCATTCAGCCGCTTGCCCAGGAGGGTGAGCACGCAGGAATCGAACACCTCGCCCGGCGGCACGGCCACGGTGTAGACGTCGTCGCCTTTCTTGCCAAAGGGCGACAACGTGCCCTGGCTGCGGGTCTGGTCCAGAAGCTTGGTCATGACAACACTCCTTGAAGATGGTGTGCAGCCATTGCAGTGCAGATGTCACGCGCAGGTCATGCGGCGCATCAAACGCGGTGCAGGCGGCGGACGAGATGAAGGGGTTTCCCGCCGCTGTTCCTCGCATCGCCGCCGCCGCTTGTGCCTACGCTGACAGGATATGCGTCGCAATCTGCCCATCACCCCCGTCGAGTTCCCGTTCCCTTCTGGGCATACGGTCGTCAGCACGACCGATCTCAAGGGGAGGATCCTCCATTGCAACCCGGCCTTCGTGCTGCTCAGCGGCTACAGCCGGGAAGAACTGCTCGGCCAGCCGCACAACATGATCCGGCACCCGGACATGCCGGAAGAGGCCTTCCGCGACATGTGGGAGACCATCCAGCAGGGGCTGCCGTGGTCGGCCCCGGTGAAGAACCGGCGCAAGGACGGCAGCTACTACTGGGTGCAAGCCAACGTGACGCCGCTGCTCGATGGCGACAAGCCGATCGGCTACATGTCGGTGCGCACCGAGCCCAAGCGCAGCCAGGTCGAGGCGGCCGAGGCCCTCTACGCGACGATGCGCGCCGAGGCCGAACATGGCCGGCTGGTGCACCGTCTGCACCAGGGTCGGGTGGTTCGCACCGATTGGCGCGGGCGCCTGCGGGCGCAGTTGCATCTGAACCAGGAGCGCCGCGTGGCGCTGGCCGCGCTGGCCGTGGCCGGCATCGGCTTCAGTGCCGCGGCGGGCGCCGCGGCCTGGGCGCCTTCAGCCGGCGGCTGGCTGGCGGCCGGCGCCGTGGCGGCAGTGGGCGGGTTGGGCGTGGGCATCGTGCTGCGGCGGCAACTGATCGGGCCGCTGGCGCAACTGGTGCGCGTGGCCAACCGCATGGCCGCCGGCGACCTGTCGCAGCGCATCGACGACTGCGGGCACGGCGATCTGTTCGGCCGCGTCTGCCAGGCGATGAACCAGCTCAACGTCAACCTGCAGACCATCGTCGGCGATGCGCGGGCCGAGGTCGAGCGCATGCGCGAGGCCACCGGCGAGATCGTCTCGGGCAACCGCGACCTGTCGTCGCGCACCGAGGCGCAGGCCAGCAGCCTGCAGCAGGCCGCCTCGTCGATGGAGCAGATCACCGGCACGGTGAAGCAGAGCGCCGATTCGGCGCAGCAGGCGGCCGAGATGGCGATGGCGGCCAACCAGGTCACGCAGGGCAGCAGCGAGGCGGTGAACCAGGTGACCGAGACGATGCAGTCGATCAGCGAGTCGTCGCGCCGCATCGGCGAGATCATCCAGGTGATCGACGGCATCGCGTTCCAGACCAACATCCTCGCGCTCAATGCGGCGGTGGAAGCCGCGCGCGCCGGCGAGCAGGGCCGCGGCTTCGCGGTGGTGGCCGGCGAGGTGCGCTCGCTGGCCCAGCGCACCTCGAGCGCCGCGCGCGAGATCAAGCAGCTGGTGGCCGATTCGGCGCAGAAGGTCGAGACCGGCAACGAGCTGACGCAGGCCGCGCGCGATCGCATGGAAGATGCGGTCGGCCGGGTGCAGCAGGTCAGCCGCCTGATCGGCGAGATGTCGACCGCCGCGCGCGAGCAGCTGCTCGGCATCTCGGCGGTCAACGAGGCGGTGACGCAGCTCGACGCGGCCACGCAGCAGAACGCCGCGCTGGTTCAGCAGATCGCGTCGTCGGCCGTCTCGCTGCAGGAGCATTCGAACGCGGTGTCCGATTCGGTGGGCGTGTTCCGCCTCGATGCGGTGACGCTACGACGCGTCGCCAAGGGCCGCGCCTGATGCGCTGAGCGCCGCGTCAGGCGGGCTCGAGGAACGGGCGAAGCGCCTCATCGTCGAGTTCGCGCAGCGTGCGGCCGGCCAGCGAGCGCAGGGTCTTGACCGCGCTGGCGTTCGCCACGTCGATGCCCAGCCCCGCCTCGGGCGGCCATTCGGCATCGAGGCGCAGGTAGCGTTCGCCGAGCCGGTCTTCCAGCATGGCCTGCACATGCTGCTGCTGGGCCGAGATCAGCGTCAGGATCAACCGTCCATCGGACAGCCAGCCGACGGCCCCGGCATCGCTGCGCACCCCCTCGGCCGGCCGGTAGCGTGCGGTGGCCGTGCCGAGCGAGAGCATGCTCACGCGGCGCGACGCGATGCCCATGAAGTGCTCGGCTTCGTGCAGGGCCACCTGGTCGGGCGCCACCGCGAAGAGGCCGCCATCGGCATACAGCCGGTCGGCGATCCACACCGAAGGAAAGTAGGCCGGCGCCGCGCTCGCCGCCATGGCCACATCCACCGCCCGCAGCGCGCCGTCGCCGCGGGAGGCGGCGGCGTGCGGCGTCTTGAACACCTTGGTGCAGCAGGTCTGCACGTCCACCGCCGGGATCACGCAGGGATGGAGCGCATCGGCCAGCGTGCGATCGCCCAGCTCGGCATGCAGCGCATCGCGCAGCGCGTCGCCCGAATACTTGGGGCCGAGCACCGAGCGCGTCAGGTCGAGCAGCTTGCCCACCGTCCTGCTCGGCAGCGCCCTGTCGGAGAACACCGCCGGCCCGTGCTCGACGAAGAGGTCGACCATGCGCGACATCGGCAGCTCGAAGGCCAGCGCGAGCGCGAGTATGCCGCCGATCGAGGTACCGCCGATCAGCTCGAAGCGCCGGCCCAGCGGCACGCCGGCGCGCTCTTCCAGGCCCTGTAGCACTACCGCGGTGTACAGGCCGAGGAAGCCGCCGCCGGAGAGCGACAGGATGCGGAAGGGCCGCGGGCCATCAGGACCGCCGGCGGCAACGCGGGGTGGTGTCATGGCGATGCGCTTGCAGGATGTGGTTCACAGCGTGCCGGCATTCGCCGCCATGCCCTTGCGCGAACGCAAATCCGAGGGACCCCCGCGTTTGGGGTGGGGAGGTGAGAGTGTGGTTTCCCCATTTGCGAACCCGCAATGCCAGTGCTGCCGATGCCGGCAATCTGCTCCTCGGGCCATGACGGATGTGATCCGGGCCCGCATCAACAAACGGAGCAATCAGCATGAAGATCTCTACCGCCTCCCTCCTCGCTGCAACGCTGACGGCCGCGGGCGCCATCGGGCAGGCTCAGGCCGCGGCCTACACCCCCGTCACCGTGGATGGCGCCACCTACACGCTGTCGTCGGATGCCTCCGGCCTGCAGTGGACGCTGGGCGTCGACATCGACGGCTACACCGGCGGCGGCTCGTTCCTCGAGAACATGGCGCTCAAGGTGTCGAGCAGCGTCAACAGCGCATCGCTCGACGTGGCGCCCGCCGGCTGGGCGCTGACCGGGCTCGACAGCGGCATCAATGCCGGCGGCTGCAGCGGTAGCGGCAGCGGCTTCATCTGCGCCAGCGGCCACAGCCCGTTGCCGGTGACGCCCAATGGCGCCGGCACGGCCGACTTCAGCTTCACCTTCAACGTCGACGGCAGCAACTGGGTCGTGGCGCCGACCATCAAGGCCCGCTATGTGGACCTCGACGGCAACAAGATCGGCGCGCTGGTGTCGGAGACCGTCACCGCGGTGCCCGAACCTGAGACCTACGCGCTTATGATGGCCGGGCTCGGTGCCATGGGCTTCATGGCGCGCCGCCGCCGCGCAGACTGACGCGGCCTTGCGGTTACGCCTCCCAGGCACCGTGGGCGCATTGCCGCCCATGCAGGAGGCGAGGTCATGGAGGTCGGACCTGTCGTCGAACCGGGCGCCGTGCCCGATTTCCGGGCGCTGTTCGAAGCGGCGCCCGGCCTCTACCTCGTGCTGCGGCCCGATGCGCCGCGCTACACCATCGTCGCGGTCAGCGATGCCTATGCCCAGGCCACGATGACCCGCCGCGAAGCCATCGTCGGCCGCGGCCTGTTCGAGGTATTCCCCGACAACCCCGACGACCCCGAGGCCAGCGGCGTGCGCAACCTCAGTGCATCGCTGGCGCGCGCGATCGACACCCGCATGCCCGATGCGATGGCCGTGCAGAAGTACGACGTGCGGCGGCCCGAGGCCGAGGGCGGCAGCTTCGAAGAACGCTGGTGGAGCCCGCTGAACTCGCCGGTGCTCGACGGCCAGGGGCAGGTGACCTACCTGATCCACCGGGTCGAGGATGTCACCGAGTTCGTTCGGCTGAAGCAGGCCGGCGCCGAGTTGCGCGGCCGCGCCGAGCAGATGGAAGCCGAGATCTTCCTGCGCGCACGCGAGCTGCAGCAGGTCAACGAGGAGCTGCGCCTGGCCAATGCGGAGGCGTCGCGGCTGTACGAGAAGACGCTCGAGCTCGACCGGCTGAAGACGCAGTTCTTCGCATCGGTGAGCCACGAGCTGCGCACGCCGCTGACGCTGATCATCGGGCCGGCGCAGAGGCTGCTGGCCTCGCCTGACCTCGCAGCGGTGCAGCGGCGCGACCTCGAGGCGATCGAGCGCAATGCCCGCGTGCTGCTGCGGCATGTGAACGACCTGCTCGACGTCGCCAAGCTCGATGCCGGGCAGATGGTGATGCACTATGCGCGCGCCGACGTGGCGGCGCTGCTGCGCTTTTCGGCCGGGCTGTTCGAGGTGCTTGCGCACGAGCGGCGCATGGCGTTCACGCTCGACCTGCCCGAGGCGCAGATCGCGGAAGTCGACGCCGACAAGCTCGGCCGCGTGATGCTCAACCTGCTGTCGAATGCCTTCAAGTTCTCACCGTCGGGCGGCAGCGTGCGCGTGTCGTTGCGCGAAGGCCAGGGGCGGATGCTGACGATCGAAGTGGCCGACAGCGGGCCAGGCATTCCGCGGGCCTTGCGCCAGGCGGTGTTCGAGCGCTTCCGCCAGCTCGAAGGCGGCACACGGCGCGAGCATGGGGGCACCGGTCTGGGCCTGGCGATCGTCCATGAATTCGTGGCCCTGCACCGCGGGCATGTCGAGGTGCAGGATGCGCCGGAAGGCGGCGCGCTGTTCGTCGTGAACCTGCCGCTGGACGCGCCGCAGGGCGAGCCGGTGGCCGACGAGGCCGGCATCGGCCTCCTGCAGCCCGAGCGCGCCGAGCTGATCGACGAATTGCGGCCCGAGCCCCGCGCGCCCATGCCCCGTGAAGCCGAACCCGCCGCCTCGGGACAGCCGCTGGTGCTGGTGGTGGAAGACAACGCCGAGATGAACCGCTTCATCTGCGAAACGCTGCAGGGCGCGCAGCGCGTGGCGGCGGCCTTCGATGGCCGCGAGGGCCTGCGCATGGCACTGGCCCTGCAGCCCGACGTGATCATCACCGATGTGATGATGCCGGGCATGGGCGGTGACGAGCTCGTGCGGGCGATCCGCGCGCACCCGGCGCTGGATCTCACCCCCATCGTGGTCCTCAGCGCGAAGGCCGACGACGGGTTGCGCGCCACGCTGCTGCGCAATGGCGCGCAGGACTACTTGACCAAGCCGTTCTCCGCCGAGGAATTGCGCGCGCGCACGTTCGCGCTGGCGCGCAGCCGCGCCGCCGGCGAGGCCTTGCGGCGCAGCGAGGAGCAGTTGCGGGCGCTGTTCGCGCAGGCCAGCGAAGGCGTGTTCATTGCCGATGCCGAAGGCCGCTACACCGACGTGAACCAGGCCGCCTGCGAGCTGCTGGGGTACGAGCGCGACGAGATCCTCGGCAAGACCGTGGCCGACCTCGTCGCGCCGCACGAGGTGGCCCGCCTGCAGGGCTTCGCTGCGCGCCGGCGCGAAGGGGGGCTGCAGGCCGAAGAATGGTGGATGCGCCGCAAGGATGGCAGCACGCTGCCGGTCGAATGGAACGCGAAGATGCTGTCGGACGGGCGCTGGATTGCATTCGCCCGCGACAACACCGAGCGCAGGCGCATGACCGAGGAGCTGGAGCGGCGCGTCGCGCAGCGCACGGCACAGCTGCGCAGGCTCGCGGCGGAGCTCGAAGCCGCCGAGATCCGCGAGCGGCGGCAGATCGCGCGCGACCTGCACGACGATCTGGCCCAGACCCTGTCGGCCGCGGCCATCCGGCTCGCAGCCTTGCGCGATGCCCCGGCGGCCGATGTGCTGGCGCGGATCGGCGGCGTGCTGTCGCTGATCGAGCGGGCCGACAGCGCGACGCGCTCGCTGGCTGCGCAGCTGGCACCGGCCGTGCTGTACGAGCTGGGGCTGGGCGCCGCGCTGGAGTGGCTGGCCGAGGAGATCGAGCGCAGCCATGGGCTGCGGGTGTCGATCGACGACGATGGCATGACCGCCGGCTTGTCGCAGGAGGCCCGCTCCATCCTCTACCGCGCAGTCCGCGAGTTGCTGATCAATGTGGCCAGGCATGCCCGCACCGACCTGGCGCTCGTCGAGATGCGCGCCAGCGGCGACGAGTTCGTGGTGCGCGTGTCGGATGCCGGCGTCGGATTCGACGAGAAGGCGGTGGCCGCGCGCGCCGGCCGCGGCCTTGGCCTCGCCAGCGTGCGCGAACGGCTGTCGTTCATCGGCGGCACCGCGCAGGTGCACAGCGTGCCCGGCGACGGCACGACGGTCGAGTTGCGGGTTCCGCTGGCCGAGCGGCCGGCGCCGGATGTGGGGAACACACCATGACGATTCGCGTGCTGCTCGCCGAAGACCATCGATTGGTGCGCGAGGCGCTGCGCGACACCTTGTCGCGCGTCGATGACGTGGAGGTGGTCGCGGAGGCGGGCGACGGACTCTCCGCGCTCGAGGCAGCGGCGCGCACGCGGCCGGACGTGGTGGTGCTCGACATCGGGCTCCCCGACCTCAACGGCATGGAGGTCTGCGCGCGGCTGCAGAAGCAGGACGATCCACCCAGGGTGGTGGCCTTGTCGGCCTACAGCGACAAGCGCTTCGTCACCGAGATGCTGCGCTCGGGCGCCTCGGCCTACGTGACCAAGTCGGCCGCCGGCACCGAGCTGTTGCGCGCGATCCGAGCCGTGGCCGAAGGGCAGAGCTATTTCTGCCCGACGGTGGCCAGTGCGCTGGTCTCCGAGGTGCGCCAGGGCGAAGGCGAGCAGGAGGCGGCACGCCTGGGCCGGCGCGAGCGCGAGGTGCTGCGGCTGATCGCCGAAGGCCAGCGCTCGGCCGCCATTGCCGAGCAGCTGCACATCTCGGTGGCCACCGTCGAGGTGCATCGCCGCAACATCATGCGCAAGCTCGGCATGCGCACGGTGGCCGAGCTCACCCGCTACGCGGTGCGCGAGGGCATCGTCTCGCCCTGAACGGGTGCGCGACTACCGGCTTTCCGGTAGTGAAGTGTCAGAGCGCCGGGGATTTCGGCGCAGAGCGCACGGCGATAGATTCCATGCCATCAGGAGTCATGCCGGTGGACCCATCGCCCCCCATCAGCTTCGGCGAAAGCCGCAGCTTCATCGAGGATGCGCGCAGCGTGCTGTTCTTCGCCCGCCGCGGCGAGCGGACCCTGCGCTGCTACCTGACCTGGGATGCGACGGTCGTCACAGCCGAAGAATGCCTGCAGGCCTATGACTGCAACGCCGCTGCCATCCACGCGATGGCACGCCGGCTCATCGACGAGGCGCCGCTCGCCGGAGGCGGCATTGTGATGTCAGCCGAAGACCTGCTGGACCAGCGGGCGACGATGGAGGTGCTCCGATGAGCGAGACAGCCGCCGCGACGGATGTGTCTGCACTGATCGACCAGCTCGCCGACCAGTTGCGCAAGACGCTGGATCGCCGCATCGCGGTCGACGTGGAGTGCGACCCGTGCTGCCCACCCTGCAGCGCCGAGCGGGCCGAGCTGCTGCTGATGCTGCTGGAGCTGGTCACCAATGCGCGCGATGCGATGCCCGATGGCGGCACGCTCCGCCTGCGCGCGTCGGCCGCCGCGGGCGGGGTCGAGATCTCGGTGTCGGACACCGGCGCGGGCATGGCTGCCGCAGTGCGCGACCAGGCCGTGAGGCCGGGCTTCACGACCAAGAACAGGCCGCGTGGCGGCGGCCTCGGCCTCTCGCGTGTGGTTCAGTTCGCGCGCGAATGCGGTGGTGAACTCTCGCTGCGCAGCGCCCCGGGCGAAGGCACGCTGGTCACGCTGCGCTTGCCGGCGGCATAGCCGCCTGCGTGCATGGCGTGCTCACTGGACGCTGGCGGCCGAGAGGCCCAGCGATTCCTGGATGAAGCCGTGCAGCGCCTCCACGTCGGGGATCTGGATCTCGCGCCGTGCCTTGCCGGCGAAGCAGATGAAGCCGGTGCGGGCCAGGCGCGACAGCGCGCGGCTCACGCTCTCGAGCGTCATGCCCAGGTAGTTGCCGATCTCGGCGCGCGTCATGCGCAGCGTGATCTGGTCGGTGCGCAGGCCGCGCTGGGCCAGCGCGCCGGCCCAGTTGCGCAGGAAATTGGCCACGCGGGCATCGGCCGACAGCGTGCACAGCGACATCAGCGAATCGCGGTCGCGCCCGATCTCGCGGCTCATCGCCTGGTGCAGCAGCGCCAGCACGCCGGGGTCTTCGGCGCAGGCCGCCAGCAGCGCGTCGTAGCGCACCGACCAGACCTCGCCGGTGTCGAGCGCCACCGCATCGCAGGTGTAGCGCCCGCCGGCGATGCCGTCGAAGCCGAGCCAGTCGCCCTTGAAGTGCAGGCCGACCACCTGCTCGCGGCCGTCGGACGACAGGTTCACCGCCTTGAAGAAGCCGGAATGGATGATGTGCAGGCTGCCGAAGTCCTCGCCGGCACGGTAGATCGGGTCGCCCTCGTGCACGATGCGGCGCAGGATCGGCAGGCGGTCCTGCAGCAGCTTGAGGGATCGGGCGATCGCGGCGGCGGCATCGGTGTCGGCCGCGGCCGGCGCGCCGCGCTGTGGCTGCAGGTCGTCGCTCAGGTAGTGGCGCGTGGTGGTGAGGACGCGGTCGACATCAAGGCGGCTCATGGTGGATTCCTGCAATTTGGGGGATGCATTCACTGTAGGAATCCAGGGCGCTTGCGGCTGTAGGGAGTTCTTGATCCGCCTTGTGGGGTGAGCTTGGCGGCGGCATGCCGAAGCACCGATTGCGAAATCGCAAGCACCTGCCGAACCAGCGCCTTACGCTCGGCTTCCCGATCGCCAACGCACATCATCGGAGTTGCGCATGAATGCAGTACAGCGTGCCCGCACGGTCTTCCGCGCAGAACACTCGGTGTTGCGCCAGATCCTGTCGCGCATGACCTCGGTGCTGCGCGCGGGCGAATGGCGGCAGCAGGGGCCGGCGCTCGACAGGCTGCGCGAGCTGATCGAGTTCAGCCAGCTGTTCGACGAGGTCTGCCATCGGCCCAAGAGCGAGATCCTGCGGCGCGTGGTGGAGCATCGCTCGCTCCAGGTCGTTCACGACGGCCCCGAGATCGACGACCTGCTGCGCGAGGCGACATCGCTCGCGCAGCAGGTGCATGTCCTGCTGGCGGCGGTGGCGCGGAACGAGCCCGTTGCCATTGATTCGCTGCCGCCGCGGATCGAGCGCTACCAGGCGCATCTGCTGCAGCGGCTGCAGTGGGAAGACCGGGTGCTGCTCTCTGCGGCCGAGGCGCTGCTCGGCAGCCGGGAGTGGCTGCGCATCGCCCGCGGCTTCGATGGCATCGCGCTGCCGGAGGCCGCGCTCTACGAGCTCGACGAAACCCGCGCCCCGGCGCGCCGGCGTGTCGAGAGCGCCGCGCGCTTCGAAGACACGGGCTTCGCGCTCGGTGCCGGCCTGAGCTTCGAGCGCGTGCCGCTGTTCCGCTAGAACTCGGGCTGTTCGGCGGCGGTCATCGCGGCCGCGGCTTCCTTCTTCGGCGCGATCGCGATCATGCAGTCGGTGGTCAGCACGAGGCTGGCGATCGAGCCGGCGTTCTGCAGCGCCAGCCGCGTGACCTTGGCCGGATCGATCACGCCCATCTCGAACAGGTTGCCGTATTCGCGCGTGGCGGCGTTGTAGCCGAAGCTGCGCTCGCCCGACTCGTCGACCCGGTGCAGCACGATCGACGGCTCGTCGGCCGCATTGGCGACGATGCGCCGCAGCGGCTCTTCGAGCGCGCGGGCCACGATCTTCAGGCCTGAGTCCTGGTCGAGGTTGGCCAGCCGGATGTCGGCCAGCGCCTTGCGCGCACGCAGCAGCGCCACGCCGCCGCCCGGCACGATGCCTTCCTCCACCGCGGCGCGGGTGGCGTGCAGCGCATCCTCCACGCGCAGCTTGCGCTCCTTGAGCTCCGTCTCGGTGGCGGCGCCGACCTTGATCACCGCCACGCCGCCCGAGAGCTTGGCGATGCGCTCGTCGAGCTGCTTGCGCTCGTAGTCGCTGGTGAGCGTGTCGCGCTCCTTCTTCAGCGCGGCGACGCGCTCGGCGATGGCCTTGGCATCGCCGGTGCCGCCGATGATGGTGGTGCTGTCCTTGTCGACGTCGATGCGGCGTGCGCGGCCCAGGTGCTGCAGCTCGGTCTTGGCCAGCGTGAGGCCCAGTTCCTCCGACACCACCTGGCCGCCGGTGACCAGCGCGATGTCCTGCAGCATCGCCTTGCGCCGGTCGCCGAAACCCGGCGCCTTCACGGCGCAGGTCTTCACCACGCCGCGCACGCTGTTGATCACCAGCGTGGCCAGCACCTCGTTGTCGATGTCTTCGGCGATCACCAGCAGCGGCAGGCCGTTCTTGGCGGTGGCCTCCAGCACCGGAACCAGGTCCTGCACCGACGACAGCTTGTGGTCGCACAGCAGCACGGCCGCCTCGTCGAGCACCGCGGCCTGGCGCTCCGGGTTGTTGATGAAGTAGGCCGACAGGAAACCGCGGTCGAACTGCAGGCCCTCGACGACCTCGAGCTGGCTGGTCATGCCCGAGCCATCCTCGATCGATACCGCGCCTTCGCGCCCCACCTTGTCCATCGCCCGCGCGACGAGGTCGCCGATCGAGCGGTCGTTGTTCGCCGAGATGGCCGCCACGTGCGCGATCTCCTGCGAGCCGGCGCAGGGCTGGGCGATGCTCTTCAGCTCGGCCACCACGGTCTCGATCGCCTGGTCGATGCCGCGCTTCAGGTCCATCGGGTTCATGCCGGCGGCCAAGTATTTCAGGCCCTCTTCGATCATGCCGTGCGCCAGCACCGTGGCGGTGGTGGTGCCGTCGCCGGCCATCTCGCTGGTGCGCGCCGCCACCTCGCGCAGCAGCTGCGCCCCCATGTTCTCGAAGCGGTCTTCGAGCTCGATGGCCTTGGCCACCACCACGCCGGAGTTGACGATCTGCGGCGGCCCGTATTCGCGGTCGAGGATCACGGTGCGGCCGCGCGGGCCGAGCGTGACCTTGACCGCATCGGCCAGGGCATCGACGCCGCGGCGGATCTTGTCGCGCGCGTCTTCGCGGAAGAGAAGCAGTTTGGCGGTCATGGCGTGCCTCCTGTTGCGGTGCGAGGAAATTCTTCGCCTGCCTGTGGTGCTGCGGCTTGAGGTAGCGCAGGCCGCGTGGGCGCACGTTGGCCCATCGTGTGAGGGCACGTCGATGTGCCGGAGGCCTGCGATGACGATGCTGTTCGATGACCGCGTGGACGCCGGCCGCCGCCTGGCCGAGGTGCTGGCGCGCATGCCGCTGCGCGACCCGGTGGTGCTGGCGCTGCCGCGCGGCGGCGTGCCGGTGGCCGCCGAGGTGGCGCGCGCGCTGAAGGCGCCGCTCGACCTGGTGCTGGTGCGCAAGATCGGGGCGCCACAGCAGCCCGAGCTGGCGGTGGCCGCGGTGGCCGATGGCGCGGAGCCGGCGGTGGCGTTCGATCCGCTGACGCTGGCGCAAAGCGGCTGCGACGTGGACTACGTGTGGCGCCAGGTGCCCGGGCAGCTGAAGGAGATCGAGCGGCGCCGGGCCCTGTATCTCCATGGCCGCGCGCCGCAGCCGCTCGAGGGGCGGACGGCGGTGGTGGTCGACGACGGCATCGCCACCGGCACCACGATGCGGGCCGCGCTCGAATCGCTGCGCTACCGGCGGCCAGCGCGCATCGTGCTCGCGGTGCCGGTGGCGCCGCCGGCCGAGATCGCGCGCTTCGCCGGCGAGGTCGACGACATCGTGTGCCTGTCGCAGCCCGAGTATTTCGGCGCGGTGGGGCAGTACTACCGCCACTTCGGCCAGACCTCCGACGAGGAGGTGGTGGCCTGCATGGAGGGCCGCCGATGAACACCTTGACCAAGCTGGTGCTGGGCGCGATGGGCGCGCTGCGGCCCGAGCCGCCGATGGGCGACGCGGCCGCCATCATCGAATTGCCGCCGCCGCAGCGGCAGCTCGAGTTCTCGCTGATGCAGGCGCTCTCGCAGCGCTGCTCGACGCGCGACTTCCGCGCCGATGCGCTGCCGCGGCAGCTGCTGTCGAACCTGCTGTGGGCGGCCGATGGCGTCAACCGCGATGGCGGCGGTCGCACCGCGCCCTCGGCGCTGAATGCGCGCGAGATCAAGCTCTACGTGGCGCTGCCCGAAGGCGCCTACGTCTACCTGCCGAAGCCGCACCAGCTGAAGCTCGCCGCGGCGATGGACCTGCGCCGCGTCACCGGCTACCAGGACTTCGTCGACGACGCGCCGCTCGACCTGGTGTACGTGGCCGACCACAGCCGCATGACCATGGTGCCGGTGGCCCAGCGCGACGCCTTTGCGCACGTGGCCGCCGGCGCGATCGCGCAGAACGTGTACTTGCTGTGCGCCGCCTATGGCCTGGGCACGGTGCTGCGTGCCTGGATCGACCGCGAAGCGCTGGCGCGCGCGCTCGGCCTGCCGATGCACGAGCAGGTGCTGCTGTCGCAGACGGTGGGGTATCCGAAGGGGTAGGGCCTGCTCAGGCTTCGTCGAGATCGATCAGTCCGCTCTTGATCGCCAGCCGCACCAGCGTCGGCACGTCGCTCGCGCCCAGCTTGGCCATCAGCCGGCTGCGGTAGGTGTCCACCGTTTTCGGCGACAGGTGCAGCGCCTGGCCGATCGCGGTGCTCGAGTGGCCCTTGACTACCAGCGCGACGATCTGGCGCTCGCGCGGCGACAGCGTGTCGAAGCCGTTGGCCGGGTTGCCGTTGTCGGTGAGGGCCTGCAATGCGAGATCGGCCACTTCGGCGCAGAGATGGCGGCGGCCCTGCAGCGCCGCGTCGATCGCGCGCATCAGCTCGCCCGCGGGCGAGCCTTTCAGCACATAGCCCACGGCGCCCAGCCGCATCGCTTCGGCCACGTTGCGCGGCTGCTGCGACATCGTGAGCACCACCGCGCGCACCGGCAGCGCGCGGCGCTGCAGCTCGGCCAGCAGTTCCAGGCCGTTGCGCTCGCCGAGGTTGAGGTCGAGCAGCAGCACGTCGGGCCGCAGGCGCGCCAGGTCGGACAGCGCCTGCGTGAGGTCCGCCGTTTCACCGAGCACCCGGTGGCCTGCGGCCTCCAGCACCGCGCGCAGGCCTTCGCGCAGGATCACGTGGTCGTCGACGAGGTAGAGGCTGGCCGGCGTGCTCATCGCTGTGCCTCCCATTCGAGGTGGACCACCGTGCCGCCTTCGTCGCCACGCGAAACGGTGCAGCTGCCGCCGATGGCCAGCGCGCGCTCGCGCATGCCGACCATGCCGAGGTGGCCGGGCCTGCCGTGGCGCACGCCGGGCTCGATGCCGCGGCCATCGTCGATCACCTGCAGCTGCAGCCGCTGCCCGTCGCCCGAGACGCGCAGCCGCACCAGCGCCGCATCGGCATGCTGCAGCGCGTTGGCCAGCGCTTCGCGGCCGATCATGAAGGCCGCGTATTCCACGTCCGGCGGCCAGCGCATGCCTTCATCGACTTCGTCGGTTTCCATGCGCAGCCGCACGTCTTCGCGATCGCCCGCGCGCTCGCGCAGCTCGTTGTCGAAGGCTGCCAGCAGGCCTTGCTCCTCGAGCAGCGGTGGGCGCAGGGCGGTCAGCGTCTGCCGCACTTCGGCCACCGCCTGGTCGATCAGCCTGCCCAGGCGTTCGGCCTGCCGCTGCTGCGTGGCCGGGCGCTCATGCTGCGCGGCGGCCTCGAGCGCATCGAACGAGAGCCGCAGCGCGGCCAGCGTCTGCCCCAGGCGGTCGTGCAGCGACTGGGCGATGCGGCGCGAGGTGAGCTTCTCCTGCTCCATCAGCTTGCGCGTCAGCTCGGTCAGCTCCTGGCGGTACAGCGCCAGCGCCTGCTCGGCCTGGGCCCGCTGTGTCACGTCGCGGGCGATCGCGGTGAGCACGGTGTGGCCGCGCACGGTGGCGCGCGACAGCGACACGTCGAGCTCCACCGGCTGGCCGTTGGCGCGCCGGCCGCTGACGCGTCCGCCGGTGGGCTGGAAGAAGACCTGCACCGGCGTGCCGATCGCCTGCAGCGCATCGCAGCCGAAGATCTGCTCCGCGCTCGGGTTGAACAACGCGATGCGGCCCGCACCGTCGATGCTGATGATCGCATCGCTGGCCGAGCTGATGATGGCGTGCAGCGTCTGCTTGGCGCGCGCGCGCTCGTTGCGCAGGTCGCGCTCGCGGATGACCCGCTGCACCACCGGCGGGATCAGCGCCTGGTAGCGGCCGTCGACGTCCTTCACCAGGTAGTCGCTGGCGCCGCGGCGCATCGCCTCCACCGCCACCGATACGTCGTCGGCCCCGGTGAGCATCACCACCGCCAGCGGCAGGTCGCCGTGCGGCGCGTTCAGCTGGTCCATCAGCTCGATGCCGTCCATGTCGGGCAGCCGGTAGTCGAGCAGCGCGCAGTCGAGCGCATGGGTGCGGGCGAGCGCGAGTGCGTCTTCGGCCGTACTGGCCTCGACGAACTCCAGGTGGCCCAGGCCCTCGGCCCGCGCGAGCGCGCGCTTGCACGCCATGCGGTCGACCTGGTCGTCGTCGACGACGAGGATGCGGGTCGTCGGCATCACCCGCCCTGCATCAGGCCGGAGCCGCCTCGCTCAGCGTCCAGTAGGCATCGATCGTGCGCATGGCCTCGACGAACTTCTGGTAGTCGACCGGCTTGGTCATGTAGCCGGCCACGCTGAGGTCGAAGCTGGCGATCTTGTCCTGCTCCTCCTGCGAGGTGGTCAGCACCACCACCGGGATGCGGCGCCACTCGGGATGCGCCTTGATCACCTGCAGGAACTCGATGCCGTTCATGATCGGCATGTTCAGGTCGAGCAGGATCAGGCAGGGCCGCCGGCCCTCGGGGTCGGCCAGATGGTCGAGCGCGGCTTCGCCGTGGTCGGCCTGCAGCAGCGGGTTGGCGACGCGGATCTCCTTCAGCGCGCGGCGCACGGTCATCGCGTCGATCTCGTCGTCCTCCACGAGGAGGATGGGGTTGCTGGTCAGGTGCATGGTTGCTCCCTAGGTAGCGTGAAGTGAAAGACCGATCCCTGGCCGGGCTCGGATTCGAGCCAGACGCGGCCGCCGTACATCTCGACGATCTTCTTCACCAGCGACAGGCCGATGCCGGTGCTCTCGGTGTCGTCGCGCTTGCTCAGCGACTGGAACAGCTGGAACACGCGGTCCCAGTGCTTGCGGTCGATGCCGGGGCCGTTGTCCTGCACGCGGAAGTGCCAGGCGTCGCCATCGGCGCTGCAGTCGACGCGGATGCGGCCTTCGGGCTTGTCGATGTAGCGGATCGCGTTGGACAGCAGGTTCTGGAACACCTGCTGCGCCCGCGTGCGCTCGATGTTCACGGTGGGCAGCGGCCCGACCGTGACCTGCACCTGCGGCGGCGGGGCCAGCAGGTCCACCGTCTCGAGCACCAGCGCACCGAGGTCGACCTGTGCCGGCGTCTCCTTCACCCTGCCGACGCGCGAGTACTGCAGGATGCCGTCGATCAGCCGGTCCATGCGCTTCACGCGCGACAGCAGCAGCGCCATGTGGGCGCGGCCTTCGTCGTCGAACTTGTCGGCGTAGTCGGTCGAGAGCCAGTGCGCCAGCGATCCGATGCCGCGCAGCGGCGCCTTCAGGTCGTGCGAGGCCACGTAGGCGAAGTTGCTCAGCTCCTCGTTGGCGGCCTTCAGGTCGGCCATCAGCTCGGCCTGCAGCGCCTCGGCGGCCTTGCGCTCGGAGATGTCGCGGATCAGGCCGGTGAAGAGGCGATGGCCGTCGACCTGGGTCTCGCCCACCGCCAGGTCCACCGGAAAGCGGCTGCCGTCCTTGCGCTGCGCGGTCACCTCGCGGCCGATGCCGATGATGTGGCGCTCGCCGGTGCGGCGGTAGCGCTCCATGTGGGCGTCGTGCATCTCGCGATCGGGCGAGGGCATCAGCAGCGAGACGTTGCGGCCCACCACCTCGGCGGCCTGGTAGCCGAACATGCGCTCGGCGCTGCGGTTGAAGCGCTCGACGATGCCGCGCTCGTCGATCACGACGATGGCATCGAGCGCGGTGTCGACCACCGCGTTGAGCCGGGCCTGGCTTTCGGCGAGCGCCGCATGGGCGCGCTGCCGCTCGGCAATGCCCTGGAGGATCACCCGCAGGATGGCGCCCAGCACCACCAGCACGCCCAGCACGGCGAATGCGAAGGCGCCATAGACCCAGGCCGCATCGAGGCGGGCAGCCTGGACCTGGTGCTGCAGCTGCGTCCGCTGCTCGTTGGCCAGCGCAGCCACGGCGCGGCTCAGCGCCCCCATCTCCGCGCTGCCGGCCCCGCCGTTCAGCAGCGCGCGGGCCTCGCCCGGATCGCGCCCGTGCGCGGCAAGCACCTGGTCGAGCACGGCGGTGCGTGCATCGAGCAGGCGCAGGATCTCGTCGCCCTTGGCATGAAGGGCCGGGTCGGGGTCCTGGCGCAGGGTGTCGATGGCGGCGCGGCTGTCCTGCAGCGCGGCATTGCGCTCGGCCATGAAGGCCGGCGCACCCGAGACGATGAAACCGCGCTGCGCGGCCTCCACCTCGTACATGCGCGACAGCGCCTGCTCCAGCGTGGCCACCACCGCGGCATGGCGCATCGCCTCGCGCGAGGTGCGCATGAAGCGCCCGGTGGTCTGCCACGAGGCGAGGCAGATCACGAGCAGAACCGCCACCGCCAGACCGAAGCCGACCAGCACCTGCCGGTTCAGCGACAGATTCTTGAGGGGCATGCGGAAGATTGTTCTTCCGCGGCGCGGGCAGGGTTTTGCGTTCGGTCAATCCGGCAGCGTCGTGCCGCCGCTCAGAAGACCCTCGGCCCGCACTTCGTTTCGGGGCTGGGTATCACGTTGCAGTGGTCGAAGGCCTCGGGCTTGAGGCCGCCGCGCATGGTGCGGTAGGGGCCGAAGCATTCGGCGCTTTCGTCGAACAGCCGCCACCAGGTGTCGCAATCCGTCTGGTCGGTCACCGTTTCGGCCGGGCGCTTGCCGGCGGGCTGCGAGGCCGCGCTGTCGGCGGCAGGCGGGGCGGAAGCGGGCGGCGCGGAAGGGGGGCCGGCCTCCGGCGCCTTGCGCGCCCGCTGTGCCGCCGAACGCTGCTCGGCTTCGCGGCGCTGTTGCGGCGACAGATCGTATTGCGCCGAATCGGTGCAGGTGGCCGACTTCTTGTAAGCCGGCGGAACCACATCGGAGATATGGGTCCGCCCCTGCTCGTCGACCCAGCGGCACAGTGGCACCGCTTGGCTCATTGAAGTCGTGAACACCAGGGCAGCTGCCGCTGCGGTTCGGATCAGGTCGGGCACATGCATGGTGGACGCTCCCTGTCGGTCGGATAGCCTGCTGCAGCACATGATCGCCTCATCTGAACTGCCGCTTGAAGCGCAGCACGCCGATTGCGAACATCGCTGCGCCGAGCGCGCTCATCTTCAGCAGCGGCGGCCACAGCACCTGGAAGCCTGCGTCACGGATGAGCAGGCCGTAGGCCAGCACGATGAAGTGGTGCAGCGGCGAAAACTCCACCAGCACCTGCAGCCAGCCCGGCATGCTCTCGGTCATGTTCCAGGTGCCCGAGAGCATGACCATGGGCACCACCACCAGCAGCACGATCAGGCCCATCTGCCCGGAGTTGCGTGCAAAGCCCGACGCCACGATGCCCACCCCCGAGCAGGCCACCGCGAACAGCGCGACCACCGCCAAGAACAACGGCAGGCTGCCGCGCACCGGCACGCCGTAGAGCCCGTGCATCACGGCCAGTACCGACACCGCGGTGCCGGCCAGCATCACCAGCACCATCGCGAGCACCTTGCTCAGCACCACCTGCAGCGGCTCCAGCGGCGCGACCAGCAACTGCTCGATGGTGCCGCGCTCCTTCTCGCGCACCAGCGCGGCCGCCGGCAAGATGATGGCGGCGATGGTGATCATCGTCAGCAGCTCGGAGACGGTGTGGAACCATTTCTCGTCGAGCGCATCGTTGTGCCAGTAGCGGGCCTCGGCGCGCACCTCGGGCAGCCGCTGCGGGTCGACACCGAGGCGCCATTGCGCCCGCTCAGCCCATTCGGTGCCGAAGCCGGCGGTGATGCGCTCGCCATAGCTCGCGGCCAGGAAGCCCTGGTTGGCCTGGGCGGTGTCGACCAGCATCTGCACCTCGGCCTGGCGCCCGAGCGCGAGGTCGGCCTCGAAGGCCTCGGGCAGGGCCAGCACCGCGCGGGCCTCGCCGCGGTCGAGCACCGCGGCGGCATCGCGCGGATCGGCCAGCGTGGCGCGCAGCTCGAAGTGCGGCGCGCGGAAGCGGCCGACAAGGTCGCGGCTGGCGGCGGCCTGTTCCGGGGCATACACCGCCAGCGGCGCCTGGCGCAGGTCGATCGAGGTGGCGCCGGCGGCCAGCATGATGTCGAGCGTGAAGATGAACACCGTGTAGGCGAACAGCGCACGGTCCTTCAGCAGCTGCTTCAGCTCCTTGACCATCATCACGTGCACCTGGCGCCACCACACGGCATTCATGATGCGGTCCGTTTGCGGAAGAGCGCGTGGCAGGCCAGCAGCACGGCGACTGCAAATAGCGCGAGCGCGGCGAAATCCCAGGTCAGCAGCTCGAAGCCGCTGCGCTTGAGGAAGCTGCCGATCACGATGTCGCGGTAGTGGCTGGCGGGCAGCGCGCGCGCCAGCCAGCGGTTGACGCCCTGCATCGAATCCACCGGCGCGAACAGGCCCGAGAACTGCGTCGCGACGATCGAGGCCGTCATCGTCGCGATGATGATCGCCGCCTGCTGGCTGCGCACCAGCAGCGAGATCAGCAGGCCGAGTGCGCAGGTGCCCAGCACATAGAGCGCGCTGCCGGCGGCCAGCACCCAGCCGCTGCCCTTGAACGGCACGCCGAAGTAGAAGGCGGCCATGGCCCACAGCGCCAGCGCGTTGAGCAGCGACACAGCCAGGTTGGGCAGCAGCTTGCCGAGCATGAACTCGGCGCGGGTGAGGGTGGAGCAGCGCACGTTGTAGATCGCGCCGGTTTCCTTCTCGCGCACCACGCTCACCGCCATCAGCAGCGGCGGCACCATCAGCAGGATCAGCATCAGCAGCGACGGCGCGATGGTCCAGACGCTGCGCACCTCTTCGTTGTAGAGGTAGCGCACCTGCAGCTTCACCGGCTGGATGGCGGGCAGCACGCGGTCGGCCGGCCGGCCGCTCAGCCGCATCAGCGCGCCCACGCGGATCTCGGCCGACGCGGCGGCGTTGATCGCCTCCACATAGCCGCGCAGCGTGCGGGCCGGGCCGGTGAAGGTGCCGTCGATCGCGAACTGCACCGCCACCGAGGCGCCGCGCTGCAGGTCGCGCGCGAAGCCCGGCGGTATGCGCACGATCACGCGTGCCCGGCTGGAGGCCAGCAGCGTGTCGATCTCGCGCTCGGAGCCCAGCATGCCCAGGAAGCGGAAGTGATGGGTGCGGGTGAAGTGGTCGATGTAGTCGCGGCTCATCGCGCTGTGGTCTTCGTCCAGCACCGCCAGCCCGATGTGCTCCACCTCCTGGCTCATGCCGTGGCCGAACACGAGCATCAGCACGGCCGGCAGCACGATGGCCAGCATCAGGTAGATGCGGTCGCGCACCATCTCGCGCCATTCCTTGCGCGCCAGTGCGGCGATGCGGGCGGCGTTCATGCCGGGGCGTGCGCCTGCAACCGGCCGACGCGGTGCAGGAACACGTCTTCCATGCCGATCTCGCGCGGCAGCACGTGGGCCGGCGCGATGTCCTGCGCCGCGAGCAGGGCCGGCAGGCGCCGCGCCGCATCGTCGGCATTCGGCACCAGCAGGCGCACGCCGCGGCCGTGCAGCATCGCATCGGCATGGCCGGCGGCCTGCAGCAGCTGCAGCGCGCGCAGCGGCTGCGGGCAGCGCAGCTCCACCAGCGAGCCGGCCTCGTCGCGCAGCGCGCGCTTCATCTCGGCCGGCGAGGCATCGGCCACCACGCGGCCGTCGTACATCAGCACGAGGTGGTCGCAGCGCTCGGCCTCGGGCATGTGGTGCGTGGTGATCAGGATGGACACGCGCTCGTCGCGCGCCAGCCATTCGAGGATGCGCCAGAAGCGCTGCCGGCCCAGCGGGTCGACGCCGGAGGTCGGCTCGTCGAGGAACAGCACCTGCGGCCGGTGCAGCAGCGCGCAGCCCAGCGCCAGGCGCTGGCGCAGGCCCATCGGCAGGCTGGAGGCCGGCTGTTCGAGGTGCGCTTGCAGGCCGCCCAGTTCGGCCGCCCAGCCGGTGCGTTGCTGCGCGAGCCGGTGCGGCAGGCCGTAGATGCCGGCATACAGCATCAGGTTCTCGCGCACGCTGAGGTCGGCATACAGCGAGAAGGCCTGCGACATGTAGCCGATGCGCCGGCGGATCTGGCGCGAGGCATGGCGCATGTCGGCGCCCGCCACCTGCCCGATGCCGCCGCTCGGCGGCAGGATGCCGGTGAGCATCTTGATCACGGTGGTCTTGCCCGCGCCGTTGGCGCCCAGCAGGCCGAAGATCTCGCCGGGCGCCACCCGGAAGCTCACCGCATCGGCCGCGCGGAAGCGGCCGAAGTCGCGCGTGAGCTGCGCGGCTTCGATCGCCGGGCCATTGCCGTTGCGCGAGGCCGGGCCGCTGCCCTCGCCATCAGGCGGGCGCAGCGGCGCCTCGGCCTGCGGCTGCAGCGCGCGCACCTTGGCGACGAACAGCTCTTCGAGGTCGGGCAAGGCATCGGGCTCGCCTTCGGCCAGCAGCAGGCCGTCGTACAGCAGGCCCACGCGGTCGAAGCGGCTCGCCTCGTCGAGGTAGGCGGTGGAGACGATCGCGCTCATGCGCTGCTCGTGCATCAGCTCGGGCAGCAGGCGCCAGAAATCGCGGCGCGACAGCGGATCGATGCCGGTGGTGGGCTCGTCGAGGATGATCAGCTGGGGTGCGTGGATCAGCGTGCACACCAGCCCGAGCTTCTGCTTCATGCCGCCCGAGAGCTCGGCCATCGGCCGCTGCCTGAAGGCGTCGAGCCGCGTCATCGCCAGCAGCCGGGCCTTGCGGGCCTGCAGGTCGGCGCGCGGCACCGCGCGCAGGTCGGCGAAGAAGTCGATGTTCTCCTCGACCGAGAGGTTGGGATAGAGGTTGAGGCCCAGGCCCTGCGGCATGAAGCCGATGCGGTCCTTCACCGCCTCGGCCTCGCGCTCGGAGGCGATGCGGCGGCCCAGCACCTGCACGCTGCCGCCTTCGCAGCTCAGCACGCCGGCCAGGGCCTTCATCAGGCTGCTCTTGCCGCCGCCATCGGGGCCGATCAATCCATACAGCTCGCCGGGCGCCACCGCAATGGAGACCTCGCGCAGCGCTTCGCGCCGGCCATAGCGCTTGCACAGCCGCACCGCCTGCGCCACGGGCGCGCTCAGTGCTTCGGCGTTCGCCATGCGCTGCCTTCGCGCCAGCGGATCAGGCCATCGGCGGGCTGGCCAGGATTGAGCCGGCCGTCGGGGTTCTGGTCGGCATACAGCCGCACTTCGTAGACCAGCTTCACGCGCTCGTCGACCGTCTGCACCTCCTTGGGGGTGAACTCGGCGCGGGCCGACACATAGCGCAGCGTGGCCGCGAACGGCCGGCCGGGATAGGCATCGACATGGATCTGCGCCGCCATGCCGCGGCGCACGCGGCCGATCTGCGTTTCGGGCACGTAGCCCTTCAGGTAGAGCTGGCCGAGGTCGGTCAGCTCGAGCAGCGGCGTGCCGGCGTTGACCACCTCGCCGAGGTGCACCGAGCGCGAGGTGACGGTGCCGGCCGCCGGGGCGCGCAGCGTCAGGTCGTCGAGCGCGGCCTGGGCCTCGGCCACCGCGGCGGCGGCCTGCTGCAACTGCGCGCGCGTGGCGGCCTGCTCGGCCTCGCGCGCATGCACGCGCAGCGGCCCGAGCTCAGCATCGCGCAGGGCCTGGCGCGCCTGCTCCAGCATCGCGTGGGCGGCATCGCGCTGCTCGCCCGAGAGCCGCAGCGCCAGCGTGGCCCGCTCCAGCGCCTGCGGGCCGACGAAGCCCTGGGCCGACAGATCGCGCGCACGCGCCTGGTCGCGCTCGTCCTGCTGCCGGGCCGCATCGGCCCGGTGCAGCTCGGCCTCGGCGGCCGCGATGCGCAGCCGCGCCGCCTGGCGGGCCACGCCGGTTTCGCCGCGCAGCACCGCGAGCGCGCTGTCCTGCGCGGCCAGCTGGGCCTGCAGCGTTGCGTGCGCGGCCTGGGCCTGCGCCAGCCTGGCGCGCACGGCCTGGTCGTCGAGCCGGACCAGCACCTGGCCTGCCTTGACTGCATCGCCTTCGTGCACCAGCAGCTCAGCCACGCGGCCGGCCAGCTTGGGCGCGATGCTGATGCGCTCGCCCTCGATGCGGCCGTTGACCTGCAGCAGCCCGTCATCCTGGCGGCGCTCGGCCAGCAGCACGCGCGCGCCCAGCGCAAGCAGCACCAGCGCTGCTGCGAACAACGCCAACGCCACGCCATGGCGTCGCCATACGGGCATCTGCGGCGGACTGGCGCTCATGTCGCCAGGGCCCGCACCAGCAGCACGGGCACCGGCGACGAACGCGCGACCTCGGCCGCATCGCTGCCCATTAGCAGGCGGGCGACGCCGCGCCGGCCGTGGGTGCCGATCACGATCAGGTCGGCCGGCCATTGGCGGGCGGTCTCGATCACTTCCTCGGCGACGCTGGAGGCGGTGCGCTCGGCGATCGCGCTGCTCACCGCCAGCCCGCTGCCATCGAGTTCGGCGCGGGCCTCGGCGAGCAGCTTGTCGGCCGCGCGGTGCATCAGCGGCACTACCTCGCGCTGGTAGACGATCGGCGGCTCGAAGCCGGTGGCGTAGTCGAGCGGGTCCAGCACGTGCAGCAGGCGCACCTCGGCGCCCGGCGGCGCGATGCGCTTCAACTCGGCCAGTGCTGCGTTGGATGTGGGGCTGCCGTCCACCGGCACCAGGATCTTGCGGTACATGCGTGTGCTCCACGGCTCATGCCGTACCGCCAGCGTGCCCGCAGCGAAGCCGTGCGGGCTTGATCGTCATCAACGGCCGCGTCAGGCCGCGGCAGCTCCCAACGCCACCGGCTCGTTGCAGGCCTCGCCGGCATGGTCCAGATGGCTCGCGATGAAGCGCTCCAGCGCGGCGGGGTCGCAGATCCGCAACTGCCGTCGGCTGCGCTCGGGAAAGTCGATCACCTGCTGCCGATGTAGCCGCGTCAGCGCGCGGCTCACGCTCTCGAGCGTCATGCCGAGGAAGGTGCCGATGTCGGCACGCGACAGCCGCAGCCGCAGTTCATCGGTGCGCAGCGAGCGTGCCGCCAGCGATTCGAGCCAGTACAGCAGGAAGCGCGCGACGCGCGCATCGGCGTTGAGCGTGCACAGCGAGGTGATCCACTCATGCTGCCCCGCCAGCTGCCAGCTCACCGAGCGGTGCAGCAGCTTCAGCAGCTCGGGCTCATGCGCGCCGGCGGCCATCAGGTCGGCATATCGGAAGGACCAGACCTCGCTCACGTCGAGCGCGACCGCATCGCATTCGTAGAGGCCGGTGGCCAGGCCGCTGATGCCCAACCAGTCGCCCCTGAAATGCAGCCCGCCCACCTTCTCGCGGCCATCTTCGGTGCGCTGCACCGACTTGAAGAGCCCGGAGTTCAGCACATGCAGCTGGTCGAAGGGCTGGCCGGCGCGGTACAGCCACCCGTCGTCGTGCATCAGGCGCCGCTGCATCGGCACATGGGCTTCGAGCAGCGCGAGCGAATGGTGGATGTCGGCCGTCCTCGATCGGAAGTCGCTCATGGTGGTGCGGGTGGGTCGCGTTGGCGGTGACTGTAGGCAGCGCGCCGCCGCCCGCAAATCCCCGCATCCGCCAGATCGCGTTACCGGTATTCCGGTAGTCGGCGCCAGACATTGGCTCCGCTCTTGAGGCGGCTCAAGGGCCGGCGGACCCGCGGGCTCGACCATCGAGGCATGCGGTTTCGATGGCTGTGTTCGCTGTTGTTCGTCTCGATGCTGGGCGCCTGCGCCACGCGGGTGCCCGCGCCGGCGGTGGCGGCGGCCGACGACCTGCCCGCAGGCTGGTCGACCGAGGCCGATGGCGGCTCGGCAACGCTGGTGCGGTGGTGGGAGCGTTTCGGTGATCCGCCGCTCGCACGGCTGGTGGCGCTGGCGCGGCAGAACAACACCGATGTGCGCAGTGCGCGCGCCAACCTGCAGCGGGCACGCGCACTGCGCGATGCCACGGCAGCCGCAGCCGGGCCCTCGCTGACGCTCGGTGCCACCGTGCAGCGCAAGGAGGGCGCCGGCGTGGCCTCGGGCGACAGCTACGCCGCCGAGCTCAATGGCAGCTGGAGCCTCGACGTGTCGGGCGCCATCGCCCATGGTGTGGCCGCGAGCGAGGCCGATGCGCAGGCCAGCCTCGGCACGCTGGCCGCCACGCGCGTGGCGGTGGAAGCCGAGGTGGCGCTGAGCTACCTGCAGCTGCGCGCCGCGCGCCGGCGCGAGTCGATCGCGGCCGAGAGCCTTGCGGCCCAGGAGCAGACGCTGCGCATCGCGCAATGGCGCGAGCAGGCGGGCCTCGGTTCGTCGCTGGAGGTGGCGCAGTCGCGCAGCGCGGTGGCGCAGACGCGCGCGCAGCAGCCGGTGCTGCATGCCGGCGCGCAGCAGGCCGAGCATGCGCTGGCGGTGCTGACGGGCCAGCCGCCTGCCGCACTGCAGCCGCTGCTGGCGGCCGATCGTGCACTGCCCGTGCCCCCCCGTGACCTCGCCGTGGCAGTGCCCGCGCAGGCGCTGCAGCAGCGTGCCGACGTCATGGCCGCGCAGCAGCAGATGCTGGCCGCGGCCCTGCGCGTGGCGCAGGCCGATGCGGCCCGCCTGCCGAGCGCCGAGCTGCGCGCCTCGCTGAGCTGGACCGCGCTGACGCTGGGCTCGCTCGGCAGCGGCCCCGCGCTGCGTTCGCTGGTGTTCGGTGCAAGCCAGCCGCTGTTCGATGGCGGCCAGCGCATCGCGCAGCTCGCCGCGCAGCAGGCCGCGTTCGAAGCGGCGCAGGCCGGCTATCGCGCCCGCGTGCTCGCCGCGCTGCAGGACGCCGAAGACGCGCTGGCCGCGCTGGCCGGCGCGCGTGCGCGGGTCGATGCGCTGCATGCCGCGGCCGACGCCGCCCGCCAGGCCGCCTTGCTGGCGCAAGACCGCTATGCGGCCGGCCTGATCGATTTCCAGGTCGTGCTCGAGACGCAGCGCACGCTGCTGTCGGTGCAGGACAGCACCGCCGCGGCCGAGGCCGAGCTGGTGGCCGACCATGTCCGTTTGTACAAGGCGCTGGGCGGCGGCTGGACGCCGGCCGAAGCTGCCAAGGAGAAAGACCGTTGAGCACCCCCGCTGCCTCCCTGGAATCGCTGCTCGGGCCGCAGGCGGTGCGCCGCTGGTGGCGGCGGCCCGCGCCGTGGGCCGCGCTGGCGGTGGTGGTGCTTGCGATCGCCGGGCTGCTGCAGTGGCAGTCCAGCCGCGAGGCAGGCGCGCAGCCGCGCTACGTCACCGAGCCGGTGGCCCGTGGCCGGCTGGTCGTGACCGTCACCGCCAATGGCACGCTGCAGCCCACCAACAAGGTCGACGTGGGCAGCGAGCTGTCGGGCACCGTGTCGCGCGTGCTGGTCGACGTGAACGACCGCGTGAAGAAGGGCCAGCTGCTCGTGGAGCTCGATGCCGAGAAGCTGCGCGACCAGGTGGCACGCTCGCGCGCCGGCCTCGCGGTGGCCCAGGCCAGGGTGGTGCAGGCGAATGCCACCGTCGACGAGGCGCGCGGCAACCTGGCGCGGCTGCAGGAAGTGGCGCGCCTGAGCGGCGGCCAGGTGCCTTCGCGCGCCGAGCTGGCGCAGGCCCAGGCGGCGCTGGCGCGCGCCGAGGCCGATGCGGCCAGCTCCCGCGCCGGCGTGGCCGACGCGCGGGCCAGCCTGAGCGTCGACGAGACCAACCTGCGCAAGGCCTCGATCCGATCGCCGGTGCAGGGCGTGGTGCTGTCGCGCGCGGTGGAGCCGGGCAATGCGGTGGCGGCCTCGCTGCAGGCGGTGACGCTGTTCACGCTGGCCGAAGACCTGGCGCGCATGAAGCTGGAGGTCAACGTCGACGAGGCCGACGTGGGGCTGGTGCACGACGGGCAGAAGGCCGGCTTCACCGTCAGCGCCTATCCCAACCGCAGCTATCCGGCCACGATCACCCGCGTGAGCTATGGCTCCACCACCAAGGACAACGTGGTGACCTATGTGGCCGAGCTGAGCGTGGCCAACGACGACCTGAGCCTGCGCCCCGGCATGACCGCCACCGCGGTGATCGCGGCCAACGAGCGCAACGACGTGCTGCTGGTGCCCAATGCCGCGCTGCGCTTCACGCCCGGTGCTGCGGCCGGTGCGGCGCCGGCCAGCGGCAGCAGCGTGGTCTCGCGCCTGCTGCCCAGGCCGCCGCAGCAGGCGCCGCGCCGTGCCGGCACGCGCACTGCCGCCGTGCGGCAGGTGTGGGTGCTGCGCGAGGGGCAGCCGGTGGCGGTGCCGGTGAAGCCCGGGGCGAGCGACGGCCGCATGACCGAAGTGACGAGCGAGGCGCTGCAGCCCGGCATGGCGGTGATCGTCGAGCAGGGCGGGAGCGGCGGCCGATGAGCGACGGCGAACCGCCGCTGATCCGCCTGCGCGGCGTGGGCAAGCTCTACGGCCAGGGGCAGGCGCAGGTGCAGGCGCTGCGCGATGTCGACCTCGACATCGCCGCCGGCGACTTCATCGCGATCATGGGCCCCAGCGGCTCCGGCAAGTCGACCGCGATGAACATCCTCGGCTGCCTCGACACGCCGAGCAGCGGCGAATACCTGTTCCGCGGCGTGCCGGTGCAGCGCCTCACGCGCGACCAGCGCGCGCTGCTGCGCCGGCAGCACCTGGGCTTCGTGTTCCAGGGCTTCAACCTGCTGCCGCGCACCAGCGCGCAGGAGAACGTGGAGCTGCCGCTGCTGTACCGCGGGCAGGGCGCGGCCGAGCGCCATGCCGCCGCACGCGAGGCGCTGGCCTCGGTGGGCCTGCAGGGCTGGGAGCACCACACGCCGGCCGAACTGTCGGGCGGGCAGCAGCAGCGGGTGGCCATCGCCCGCGCGCTGGTCACGCGGCCCACGGTGTTGCTGGCCGACGAACCCACCGGCAACCTCGACACGCAGCGCAGCCGCGAGATCATGGCGCTGCTGAAGGCGCTCAACGTGGAGCGCGGCATCACGGTGGTGATGGTCACGCACGAGCCCGACATGGCCGCCTATGCACGGCGCGTGGTGCGCTTCGTCGACGGCCGGCTCGACAGCGACACGCAGAACCCGGCCCTGCCGGCACCGCAGAGCGAGGCCGCCTGATGTGGTGGAACACGCTGCTGCTGGCGCTGCGCGAGATCCGGCGCAACCTGATGCGCTCGTTCCTCACGGTGCTGGGCATCGTGATCGGCGTGGGTGCGGTGATCACGATGGTGACGCTGGGCAACGGCGCCACGCGCGCCGTCTCCGACCAGATCTCCAGCCTGGGCAGCAACCTGCTGATGATCCGGCCCGGCCAGCGCATGGGGCCGGTGCGCGATGCGGCCGGCGCGCCGCCCTTCAAGGAAGCCGATGCGCAGGCCATCGCGCAGCAGATCGGCGGCATCCGCGCGGTGGCGCCTTCGGTGGGCAGCGGCGTCACGGCAGTGCATGGCGCGCGCAACTGGGCCACCGTCGTCACCGGCACCACCAGCGCCTATTTCTCGACCAACAACTGGCGCCTGGCCGAAGGCCGCGTGTTCACCGAGGCCGAGGAACGCATCGGCGCCTCGGTGTGCGTGATCGGCGCCACCGTGCGGCGCGAGCTGTTCGGCGGCGAGGATCCGGTGGGCGCGCAACTGCGGCTCAAGCAGTTCTCCTGCCAGGTGATCGGCTTGCTGGCCTCCAAGGGCCAGGCCGCGATGGGCCAGGACCAGGACGACGTGGTGGTGCTTCCGCTGCACACCGTGCAGCGCCGCCTCACCGGCAACCAGAACGTGAGCACGCTGCTGGTCTCGATGAAGGACGACGCCGACACCGAGCGGCTGAAGCAGGGCATCGAGCAGCTGCTGCGCGAGCGCCGCAAGCTCAGCGAGCACGACGACAACAACTTCAACGTGCTCGACACGCGGCAGATCGCCGAAACGCTCTCGGGCACCACCCGGGTGATGACCATGCTGCTCGGCGCGGTGGCCGCGGTGAGCCTGCTGGTGGGCGGCATCGGCATCATGAACATCATGCTGGTCAGCGTGACCGAGCGCACCCGCGAGATCGGCGTGCGCCTGGCCATCGGCGCGCTCGAGCGTGAGGTGCTGATGCAGTTCCTGATCGAGGCGGTGGTGCTGGCCGCGATCGGCGGGCTGGTGGGCATCGTGCTCGCGGCCGGCGCTTCGACCGCGCTGGCGGGCCTGATGCAGGTGCCGCTGCTGTTCGACCCGGCGATCAACCTGCTGTCGTTCGGCTTCTCGGCCGCGATCGGCGTGGTGTTCGGCTACTTTCCGGCGCGCCGTGCCGCGCGGCTCGATCCGATCGAGGCGCTGCGGCACGAGTAGCGCGCCGCGCTACGAACCGAAGCTCGCCGTTCACCCGCGGGGATGTCCCCGGCTGCCTCCTTCGTGCTCTTCCGGCTGGCCCAGCACCTCGTTTTCGGGCCGGGCGAGGAGTTCCTTCAGCAAGGGCGGCATGAAGTGCCGCTGTACCGTGATGGCGTAGAAGTCTTCGTGCAGATGAGGCACGACCACGTATTCGGTCAGCCGCCGGGTGCGCAGTTCGTCCTGCACCACCACGGTGGGCAACAGGGCGACGCTGCCTGAGTCCCGCGCCAGCAGACGCAGCATCGCCATGTCGTCGACCTCGGCGCGGATCCGGTATCGGATGCCGAGCTGTTCGCACAGCAGGTCGAAGCCGCCGCGAATGTCGTTGTCCCGGCTGGGCAGCACCAGGGGCATGTCTGCCAGATCCTCGGGAAATCGGAAGGCCTTGCGCCGCGGCCGCCGCGGGCCTACGAGGCTCACGGGCTGTCGTGCGATGCGGCGACAGCGCCATGGCTCGTCGGCCGCGGGCTGGACCCGCCGGTTGGACAGCACCAGATCCAGGCTGTGGACGCGCAGCCGCGTGAGAAGTTCGGAGAGGGTGCCCGATTGCAGCACCAGCTCCACGTCGTCACGGGGCAGCAGGGGACGCAGGAAATTCTCCTGGAAATTGCGCGACAGGGTGGACACGGCACCGATGCGCAGCACCTGCCGCTGTGGCCGCAGGCCCTGGTGGAGCACGGCCGTCAGCTCGGTGCCCAGCGAGAAGATCTGCTCCGCATACCCCAGCACCAGCTGGCCTGCTTCGGTCAGCTTCAGCGCGCGCCCCTGCCGTTCGAAGAGCGCCTGCCCGAGCTGGTCTTCGAGCTGCCTGATCTGCGTCGACAGGGCGGACTGCGACACATGCAGCCGCTGGGCTGCGCGTGTCAGGTGGCCCTCCTTTGCCACAGCCCAGAAGTAGTGCAGGTGATGGAAGTTGAGGCGCATCTGTCGTTCTGTTTTTTGAAACGAACCAGAAAGAACAATGAATTTTACAGATCGCATCTGCCGCTGCAGAGTGGCGGGCAACGACACGACGGCTCGCCGACATGCAAGCACTTCTCCTCGCAATGGCCCCCGCCGCCCCCTACGCGGTCGTGGCCGCCTATCTCATCGGCACCCTCCGGTCCCGCGGCGTTCCGCCCGATGTGCTCGCCGCGCATGCGCAGCGGACCGCTACGTTGGCCGTGCTGGCAGCGCTCCTGGCCGCGCTGGCGGCAGGCCTGCTCTCGCAGCCGCTGGTGGCCTCGGGCATGCTCCTGCTGGTCTCGCTCATTGCGTGGGTCATCGTCCGCTTCTCGACGCGCTACCTGGCCGGGGAGCCCGGCGTGCCGCGTTACTTCAGGTCGCTGATGGATGCGTTGACGGCCATTTCGCTGGTCGTCGTGACCGAAAACCTGCTGGTGCTGGCGCTGGCCTGGTTCTACCTCAGCCTGCCGCTGAACTCCCTGTTGTCGTTCTACGATCAGCGGCCCGCCGCCTTGCTCGCAGCGCACAAGAAGCTGGTCTTCGAGCGTGTCGCGGATGCGCTGCTGCTGACGTCCGTGACCCTGCTGTGGACCTGCTTCGGCAGCCTGGACGTTGCCGAGATCAGGCGTGCGGCGAGCACCCAACCCGTTCTGCCCCTCGCCGCGGATGTCGCGCTGGTCTGCCTCGCGCTTTGCGTGGTGATCAAGAGCGCCCAGCTGCCTTTCCATGGCTGGCTGATCCAGGTGATGGAGGCGCCGACACCGGTCTCGGCGCTGCTGCATGCCGGCGTGGTGAACCTCGGCGGCTTCGTCCTGCTGGGCCTGGCACCGCTGGTCGAACGATCACCGGCGGCCTGCGCCGTGCTCGTCGTGTTCGGCACCGCCACCGCCACGCTGGCGGCCCTGGTGGCGAGCACGCGTGTGAGCGTGAAGGTGGCGCTGGCGTGGTCGACCTGCGCGCAGATGGGCTTCATGCTGCTGGAGTGCGGAATGGGCTGGTGGGCTGCCGCCTTCGTGCATCTCATCGCCCACTCCCTGTACAAGGCCCATGCGTTCCTCTCGTCGGGAGAGACCGTGCGCCGCACATACGTTGCCCGGCTCGCGCCGGCCGTCAGCGCCCCGGGAGGGCGGACTGTGCTGCTCGCTGCGCTCGCAACGTCTGGTTCCCTCGCCGCGCTCGCCTGGCTCACCGAAGAAGTCTTCCGCGTTCCCGGCCGCGTCGGGTTGTGGACCTGGATCGTCGGCGCGGGCTTGCTGCCGCTGCTGTGGATCGGGGGGGTGCCGCCGCTGCGGCGCGTGCCGCGCTTCGCGGCACTGGCCGTGTGGCTGGTGGTTCTGCACCATGCGGTCGGCGCCCATGTGGTGTCTGATGCACCGTCGCTGCTGTCGTCCCCGGTGCTGGTGCCGGTCGTCGCGGGTGTCTGGGCGGTGTTCGGCGCGCTGCAGATGCTGTTGTGGCTCGGAGGACGCGATGCACGTTTTGCCGGACTGCACCGCCTGTTCTATGCGGGCCTGTTCCTCGATGCCTGGATGACCCGTGTTCTGCTGGCGCTGTGGCCGCCACGTCGGAAGCTCATGTCCGATCATCGGCCGACGCATCGCCTGGTGGCTCGGGAGGTCTCGCAATGAATGCCGTTTCGAGCCCACCGATCGACCATGTGCGTACAGCCTGCCTCCGCATCGCGCCTACCTGGCCGCTCGACCGGCAGATCGCAGTCAACCCGTGGTGGGGCTGGGTGGATGAATCGTTGCCCCGTGCCGCAGCTGCGCTCGCCACCCTTTCCGGCATCCGCGCGCTGATGCCGCGTGCCTGGTTCCGGCAGCAGTGGGCCGACGGACGCCTGCGTGAGTGCCACCTTCGCGAGGTGGCCAGAAGCGAGGCTTCGTTGTGCGCGACCACCGGCGAGCAGACGCTGTTGGCGCAGATGACCGAAGCGCTTCATGCCGAAGAACCACCGCCCGAGCCGCTGCCGCTGCTCACGACCCTGGCAACACGGCGGTTCGTGCCCATCGGAACGACCGGTTGGGACGAACTCGTAACCCACCAGGTCAGCCAGCACGCCGCGGCGTATTTCGACCGCCACCAGTCGAGCTGGCCGCTCGATACCCGCCAGGGCCTCTTCGGCAGCTGGCGACGGCAACTGGCGGCAGACGCCAGCATCCCATGGCGGGTGGGACGCCGCCGCGTGGGCGATTGGGTCGATCGCCTGCCGGCATCGCCTGTCGAAGCGATCGGAAGCGTGCTCGATGCGCTGGAGGTGCCGGACGCGGCGCGAACCGACTACCTGACTGCGCTGCTGTTGAGCGTGCAGGGCTGGGCTTCCTGGTGCGCCTGGCTGCGCTGGGAGGCCGGCCTCGCGCAGCGGGACGACGACCATGGCGTGCATTTGCTCGCTGCGCGGCTGGCCTGGGAGGGCGCGCTCCACGTCGACCAGGGGCAGTGCCTGGCCGATGCCGGTTGGCGTCGGCAGTGGTCCGAATGCAATGCACGTGTCGATCAGCTCGTCACCCGGCAGCGGACCGACTGGCTGTTGCAACGGGCGATGGAGCATGCCTACCAGGCGCCGCTGGCCGACACATTGCGGCGCGCTGCCGTGCCATCGCCGGCCGCCCGCCCGGAGGTGCAGGCGGCGTTCTGCATCGACGTGCGCTCTGAGCGCCTGCGCCGCGCGCTGGAGTCGGTCGCGCCCGAAGTCCAGACGCTGGGCGTCGCCGGCTTCTTCGGGCTGCCGATCGCATACAACCCCCTGGGCACCGGCGCGATGCGGCCCCAGCTGCCCGGGCTGCTTGCGCCGCGCCTGCAGGTCGAAGAGGAAGCGGCAGATGCCCCCGAGGCCGGACGCACGCTGGCCGAGGCCTGGGCGCGCGACCGCCGCGTGGCGCTCGCCAATGCCCAGGGGTGGGACATGTGGCGCCAGTCACCGGCCTCTGCCTTCGGTTTTGTCGAGGCCTGCGGTGTGGCTGCGTTGGGGAAGCTGCTGAAGGCCGGCATCCCGTCGTCCAAGCCCGCCGTGCCCTGGGAGCGGGCAGGACTGCCGGCGCAGGCCCGCCTGCAGCCACGCTTGCGGCTCGTCGGCGAGCAGCCGGAGAAGGCCGCGGATCTGGCCTACCAGGTGCTGCGTGTGATGGGGCTGCTGCGCGACTTCGCACCGATCGTGCTTCTGGTGGGCCATGGCAGCCATGGCACCAACAACCCGCATGCCGCGGGCCTGGCCTGCGGAGCCTGCGGTGGGCAGGGCGGCGAGGTCAACGTGCGAGTGCTGGCGGGTTTGCTGAACGACGCACAGGTGCGGCGCAGGCTGGCAGCGATCGGCATCGTGATTCCTGCCGACACCCATTTCGTGCCGGCGCTGCACGACACCGTGACCGATGATGTGCGCTGCTTCGACCGGTCGGGCGTCCCCGTGCCCCTTGTCTCCGCGCTCGACAGGCTGCAGCGCTGGCTGGACCAGGCCGGTGCTCGCGTAAGAGCCGAGCGGGCCGAATCGCTGGGCCTGGCCGCACATGCACACGATCCACAGTCGTTGGCCCTTGCGCTGCGGCGCCGTGCCAACGACTGGTCGGAAGTGCGCCCCGAGTGGGGGCTGGCAGGCAACGCGGCCTTCGTGGTCGCGCCGCGCGCCCGCACCCGAGGCCTGGATCTCGATGGCCGGTGTTTCCTGCATGACTATCAATGGCTGGACGATCCGACTGGCCAGGTGCTGGAGTCGATCATGACCGGGCCGATGGTCGTCACGCATTGGATCAACTTCCAGTACTACGCCTCCAGCGTCGATCCCGATCGCATGGGCAGCGGCAGCAAGGTGCTCCACAACGTGGTCGGCGGCCACATCGGCGTGTTCGAAGGCAACGGCGGCGATCTGCGCATCGGTCTGCCCTGGCAGTCGGTGCACGACGGACAAGGCTTGCGCCATCAGCCCCTGCGGCTCAGCGTGTTCATCGAGGCGCCGCGCGCAATGATCGATGCGGTGCTCACCCGCCACGACCACCTGCGGAAGCTGGTGGATCACGGCTGGCTGCATCTGCTGCGCATCGCCGCGGGAGGCGAGCCTGTGGAGCGCCATCACCGCGGGGACTGGCGGCCCTTCGAAGTCGAAGACGGGCTTCACGCGGGCTGAGAGCCTGAGAGTCATTCGCGCATGCCCGCTCATCACGTCCAAAGGCACCCACTCGCCGGGCTGTGTCCCGGGCCATGAAAGTGTGCAAGAAAGCACGCGTCGATTTGGCCAGCCTTTCAGCTTTGAGACGCGCAGGTCGAAATCTTCCTTTGATCTCGGACAAGCAAGGGACGGGATGATATGGATCTTGCGTTGCTGATCGCGCTTCTGTTCGCGCTTGCAGCAGTCGTATTCGTTGCGCTTGCCTGGTTCAGGGCAAGGCGGTCCGCACGTTTGAGTGCCGCGCAGTTCGATGCTGCGTCCGATGCCAGTCTCGACGCCTTCTACCTTCTCACTCCTGTGCGGAATGCGGCAGGGGAGGTGGTCGATTTCCGCTTCGACCATTGCAATGCCCGTGGCGCTGCCATGCTGAACCTCGGCAAGGACGAGGTCATCGGGAAGTGCCGATCGGACCTTCTTCTGCATGAAACGGACCCCCAGTTCTTCGGGCTGTACATGCGGGTGGTGGAAACCCGACGCCCGCACGAGGCGGAGTTCGCGGCCGACCTCGCGACCCTGCGCGGCCGCTGGCTGCATCACCAGATCGTTCCCGTCGGCGACCGGTTGGCCTTGACCACGCGCGACATCACGGCCATGCACCAGCAGCGCCAGGCGCTGCTGGAGGCGCGCAATGCGTTGGCGCAAAGCGAACGCAAGGTGCGCACGATCACCGACAACCTGCCTTGTCCGATCGCCTACATCGACGCCGCCGAGCGGGTGACATTCGCCAATGCCGCATATCGCCGTCTCGCGACGCTGCCTTATGGCGACGGCCTGCAGGTCCATCTGCGGGACGCGATCGGTCATGCCGAGTACGAATCGCGCCGGGAGCCGCTCGGGCGCGCCTTGCAGGGCGAGCGTGTGGAGTTCGAGTGCGAGATGGCCGTCGATGGCAAGCAGCTGATCGCCAAGACTGTCTATGTGCCGGACGTGGACGAGGGCAAGGCGGTGCGCGGCGTGTTCGCGCTGAGCGTCGACATCACCCAGCTCAAGGAGGTGCAGGCGCGACTGAGCAACCTCGCCAGATCCGATCATCTGACCGGCCTGTGCAACCGGGTCGTTCTGAACGAGGAGTTGCCGGCGGCGCTGCTGCGCTGTGCGGACCGGCGCACCGGCATCACGGTCCTGTACATGGATGTCGATCGCTTCAAGCAGATCAACGATCGGCATGGCCATGCCACCGGGGATGCGGTGCTCGTCGGGTTTGCCCAGGCGCTGCGGCGCACCGTGCGGGCGTCGGATCTGGTCGTCCGCCTCGGCGGAGACGAGTTCGTGGTGGTGGCGGAGGGGCTGGCATGCGCCGAGCAGGCGAAGGCGCTGGCCGAGAAGATCCTGTCTGCCGTCAGAAGCACCGAGATCGCTTCCGACGACCTGAGGCTGGGCATCACGACGAGCATCGGCATCGCGACCTTCGGCGCCGAGGAGTCCGCCACGATGGACGGCGACGCGCTGCTGCGATGCGCCGATGCCGCCCTGTACCGGGCGAAACACGGCGGCAGGAACCAGTGGGCGCTCTGAGACGGTGATCCGGAACGGCCGACGCTGCGTAGAGACGAAAGCCCGCCGTCGCTGACGGCCATCCCTTGCAGGTCCGGTTGCCATGATGCGTTTCCTTTCCGGCTCCAGATGGCCGGCCACCTTTGTGCTCGCCGCGCTCGTGTTTCTGGCGCTCGACGCGACATGGCTCGTCACGACGGGTTCACGGCTTTACCGCCCGGTGCTGGGCGAGCTGATGCGGCACGACTTCGACCCGGTGGCCGCCGCCGCGTTCTACGCCTCATATCTTGCGGGCCTGACCTGGTTTGCGACCCTGCGCTCGCGCAGCATCGGCGAGGCTGCGATCCAGGGCGCCTGCTTCGGCTTCGTCGCCTATGCCACCTACGACCTCACGAACCAGGCGACGCTCGCCGCGTGGCGCTGGCACCTGACCGTCATCGATCTCGCATGGGGAAGCACGGCGTCCGCCCTCGCTTCCGCGTTCGCATGGCGTTTCGGCGTGCGACGCCGCTGAGGTTCACAGCCCGATCCAGCGGCCTATCAACCCCGCCAGCTTGCCGTCATAGCGCAGGCCGTTCTCCACATAGGCGAGGCACACGCATTCGCTGCCCGGCAGCACCTTCGGCTGATGGTGCACATCACCGTCCGCGACATCGAAATCTCCGGGGCCGAACACGGCGCGCCCATCGTCGAACGCGCCGCACAGCACCTGGGTGAACTCGATCTGTCCGTGCGTGTGCCGCGCCAGGCTCATGCCAGGGGCAATGCGCAGAAGGAACAGCGGCGCTTCGCGGTCCTCGGGGAGCGTGGCCTTCGCCCAGCGCATGCCGGGCGCCATCCATCGCCAGGGCGTGATCTCGCATTTCTGCAGAGCGGCCGGCAGGAGCGCTCCCGCCGGCATGGAGACTGATGCACGCGGGGCAGGCGCGCGGGCCGCCGTGGCCGGCGTTTCCCGCCCGATGCGGGCCAGCAACCGCGCGAGGCTGCCCGGCGCCAGCGCGGCCGTTTCGCTGTCGTCGATCAGCATGCCGCCCACGGCCTCGAGCTGGGCCAGGCGCTCACGGCACACCTGGCAGCCATCGGCGTGCACCTGCAGCGGCAATGCCATCGCAGGCCTGATCCGGCCGGCAGCCAGGCCCAGCATCAGATCGTCGGGGGGATGATGTCGGATCGTCATTCGAAATCACCTAGCAACCGGCGCAGCTGGCCGACGGCCAGCCGTATCCGTGATTTGACCGTGCCCAAGGGCCAGCCCAAGGCGCGTGCGATCTCGGCATGCGGGTGCTCCTCGAAGAACGACATCCGGACAACCACGGCCTGCTCCTCGGGCAGTTGCGCCATGGCATCGCGTACGCGATGCGCGAGCTGGCCCGACCACAACTGCTCCTCGGGGCGCGGCTCCGTCGCGGGCATGTCGTCCTGGATGTCGGCCAGGTCGACTTCTGCGGCCTCCGGCTGCGTCATCCGCCGCCGATGCATGTCGATGCGCAGGTTGCGCGCGATCGTGAAGATCCATGTCGAAACACCAGCCTGGTCTCGCCTGAACTGCGAGGCTTTGCGCCAGACGGCGACCAATGTCTCCTGCGCGATGTCCTCGGCAAGCTCGGGGGCGCATCCCGCGCGCAGCATGAACCCCTTGACGCGAGGCGCGTAGTGCTCGAACAGCCGGGCGAAGGCCTGACGATCGGCGCGCTGTGCGACGGCATCCAGCCAGCATTCCAGTTCTTCGTTCGATGGCATCGGGACTTGGTGTCATGCCCTGTTGTACGCAGGACCGGCCGCATTGGATCACGAGTGCCGACAGGCCGCATGCGATCCATTCGCCATGGCACACGTAGAAGCTTCCAGCGGCGCACGTCCCAGCAAAAACAGGCGTGCCTCATGGCTTTGAGTACGGATGCTAGCGAGAGTTCTTCTTCGGCAGGAGCACGACTGTCATCAGCAAAACAAAGCTGGCTATCAGAACGATCGTCCCGTCTGCGCCTATTCCACGATAAACAACTGAATGTTTTGGATCGTCCTGGTCGTAGAACACCGGCAGGCCATTGATGCTCTTCTGTCGAATCTCATTCACCAGGAATCGACCGATCGACTCCGTCAGAGTTCGATTGTCATTCCACCAGATCCGGTTCCCGACGTAGCGCTGACCGTTGACCTCGTAGGAATAGGAAATGACGATCTGCCAACTCGTGGATCCGCCGCCACTTCCCCTGAGGGAGACCCCGTCACGGTACAGCGGAGGCAGCAATGCGACCCGCAGCTCTTGCACCGTACCCCGAGTCTGCGAATACCGGAAAGTCGGAAAGGCGGTGATCAGCATCACCGCCTCCATGAAGAGCAGCCAGATCAATGCCATCCACAGTACTTTCCGCACAGCGCCTCCCAAAGCTCGTCGCTCGAATCAGCAACGCCCCGATGCATCAGCCAGCCAGGATCTGGTGTCCTGCCTTGTCGTACGCAGCGCCGGCCGCATTGGATCACGAGTGCCGGCAGGCTGCATGTGATCCATTCGCGCATGGCCCACGTAGAAGCTCCCAACGGCGCACGGTACGCGCCGGCAAAGGAAGACGACCGTGGCTCTGTCCGAACTGGCGATTGCCGCCACCGAGCGTGGGGTGGTGCCTGAAGTGCTGGTGCGATCCGGCATCCGCCGCCTGCTGGATGCCCGGCGGGCCACCATCGGTGCATCGGATCCGGAGGAGGCGTCGAGGGCGACGGAGGCGTTCGCTGCCCACATGCGCGAGGCGCCGATCGCCTTGCTGCCTGAGAAGGCCAACGAACAGCACTACGAGTTGCCGGCGGAGTTCTTCGCCGCAGTGCTGGGCCCGCGGCGCAAGTACAGCTCGGCCTGGTGGCCTCAGTCGGTACGGACGCTGGAGGAAGCGGAGGAGGCAGCGCTCGCTGCGACCTGCGAGCGCGCCGGCCTTCGCGACGGCCAGCGCATCCTCGAGCTCGGCTGCGGCTGGGGTTCGCTGACACTGTGGATGGCAGTGGCCTACCCGCGCAGCCGCATCACTTCCGTCTCCAACTCGCATTCGCAGCGCTGCTACATCGAGGCGGAGGCCAAGAGGCTCGGCCTGGACAACGTGGCCGTCGTCACCTGCAACATCGCCGACTTCCGCCCGGGGCAACGCTTCGACCGGATCGTCTCGGTGGAGATGTTCGAGCATCTGCGCAATTGGCCGGTCATGTTCAGCCGCATTGCCGGCTGGCTGGAGCGCGAGGGGCAGTTCTTCATGCATGTCTTCGTGCATCGCAGCACGCCCTATGCCTTCGAGGAGCGCGACGAGAGCGACTGGATGTCCCGCCACTTCTTCTCGGGCGGCATGATGCCCAGCGACGACCTTGCGCTGCGCTTCCAGGACGACCTGGTGCTGAAACGCCGCTGGCGCTGGGACGGCTCGCATTACTCGCGCACGGCCCAGGCCTGGCTGGACAACATGGAGGCGCGCCGCTCCAAAGTCTGGCCGCTGCTGGTGTCGACCTATGGCGAGGCCCACGCCGGGTTGTGGTGGATGCGCTGGCGCCTGTTCTTCCTTTCATGCGCCGAGCTCTTCGGATACGACCGCGGACGTGAATGGTGGGTGTCGCACTACCTCTTCCAGCGGAGGTGATGGAAGTGTTCGCAGGACTTGCCGCGTCCGCTGCGATCGCGGTGGGGGTCTGGGCGCTCAGCCTGCGCCTGCGCGATGCCAGCATCGTCGACATCGCCTGGGGCTTTCTCGTGCTGGCACCAGCGGTGGTGGCGGCATCGCATGCGCCCGGTGTGCGCTCCGCGGCCGTGCTGGCGCTGGCCGCCGGATGGGCGCTGCGCTTGAGCCTCCACATCTGGTGGCGCCACCGCGGCCAGCCCGAAGACCGGCGCTACCAGGCCATTCGAGCGCGCAACGAACCCGGGTTCGGGTGGAAAAGCCTGTACCTCGTGTTCATGCTGCAGGCGGTGCTCGCATGGATCGTGGCGGCGCCCGTGTCCGCCGCCGCGACGAGCGACGCGCCCTGGTCGACGCTCGACGCGCTCGGCGTTTCGCTGGTCGTGCTGGGGCTGCTGTTCGAGGCGGTGGCGGATGCACAGCTGGCCCGTTTCAAGGCAGCGCCCCGCCATCGGGGGCAGGTGATGCGCACCGGCCTGTGGCGCTACTCGCGCCATCCCAACTATTTCGGCGAATGCCTGCTGTGGTGGGGCTTCTGGCTGATGGCGCTCGCAGCTGGCGCCGCCTGGACGGTGATATCGCCGCTGCTGATGACCTGGCTGCTGTTGAAGGTGTCGGGCGTGACGCTGCTGGAGAAGGACATCGTCGCGCGCCGTCCGGACTACGAAGACTACATGCGGCGCACCAGCGCCTTCATTCCCTGGAGACCGCGCTGATGACGCGAAGCACCCTGCGCACGCTGCGCACCCAGATCGCGCCCTGGTTCGACGGCCATGCCGCCATGGCGGCCACCGAAGATCCGCGCCGCATCGATCTCGTGCGGCAGATCCCGTTCCTGCTCATCCATGCCGGCTGCCTGCTCGTGCCATGGGTCGGCGTGAGCCGCCGTGCCGTGCTCGTCGCGGTGGCGCTGTATGCGGTGAGGATGTTCGCGATCACCGGGTTCTATCACCGCTACTTCGCGCACCAGACCTTTCGCACCGGGCGGGCGATGCAGTTCGTCTTCGCGGTGCTCGGCGCGTCGGCCGCGCAGCGCGGGCCGCTGTGGTGGGCTTCGCACCATCGGCACCATCACGTGCATGCCGACGAGCCGGAGGACGCCCACTCCGCGCTGCAGCATGGCTTCCTCTGGAGCCATCTCGGCTGGTTCATGGCGTCGGGCAATTTCGCGGTGCGCACCGAGCTGGTGGGCCGGTTCCTGCGCTACCCGGAGTTGCGTTTCCTCGACCGCTGGGACGGTCTGGTGCCGCTGCTGCTATGTGTCGCGCTCCATGCCGCGGGCGGGTGGCAGATGGTGGTGTGGGGCTTCTGCGTCTCGACGGTTGCGCTGTACCACGCCACCTTCAGCATCAACTCGCTCGCGCATCGCTTCGGCTCGCGCCGCTACCGCACGCGCGATGCTTCACGCAACAACCTCCTGCTGGCGCTGCTGACCTTCGGAGAAGGCTGGCACAACAACCATCACCACTATCCGATCGCAGCGCGCCAGGGCTTCTTCTGGTGGGAACTCGATGTCACCTACTACCTTCTTCGGCTTCTCGCGCTGGCCGGCCTGATCAGCGGGCTCAGGCCGGTGCCGCGCGAGGTGCGCGAGCGGCGGCTGGCCTCGGGCGAAGGAGCCGCCGCATGAGGATTGCCATCGTCGGCACCGGCATCGCCGGCAACACCGTCGCCCACTTCCTGCACCGCGCGGGCCACCAGATCACCGTGTTCGAGGCGGATGGCCACATCGGCGGGCACACGCACACGCACCGCATCGAAGTCGATGGCGAAGTGCATGACATCGACACCGGGTTCATCGTCTTCAACCACTGGACCTATCCCAACTTCATCGGCCTGCTCGACGAGCTCGGCGTGGCCCACCAGCCGACCTCGATGAGCTTCTCGGTGCGCAACGATGCCAGCGGGCTCGAGTACAACGGCACGTCGCTCGACGGCCTGTTCGCCCAGCGGCGGAACCTGCTGCGGCCGTCGTTCCTGCGCATGCTCGGCGAGATCCTGCGCTTCAACCGCGAGGCGCCCCGGCTGCTCGATCGGCCCGGCGGCGAGCAGCCGCTGGGCGACTTCCTCGAGGCCGGGGGGTACGGCCAGCGCTTCATCGACGACTACCTGGTGCCGATGGGTGCTGCGATCTGGTCGACCGACGCCGACCGCATGCTGCGCTTTCCGGCGCGCTTCTTCGTGCGCTTCCTGCACAACCACGGCATGCTCTCGGTGAACCACCGACCCACGTGGCGCGTGATCGCGGGCGGCTCGGCCCGGTATGTCGAGCGGCTCGTGCAGCCGTGGCGCGACCACGTGCGTCTGAACACGCCGGTGGAATCGGTGCGCCGGCTGCCGGGCGGTGTCTTGGTGACGGCGCGGGGACACGAGCCCGAGCGCTTCGACCATGTGTTCCTGGCCTGCCATGCCGACCAGGCGCTCGGGCTGCTGGCCGATCCGTCGCGCGAGGAGATCGAAGTGCTGGCCGCGCTTCCATTCCAAAGCAACGAGGCGGTGCTGCACACCGACACCTCGCTGCTGCCGAAGCAGCAGCGCGCCTGGGCCGCCTGGAACTATCACGCCGATCCGCGGAGCCGGCACCGGGTTGCGCTGACGTACAACATGAACATCCTGCAAGGCCTGCGGTCGCGCCACACGTTCTGCGTCACGCTGAATGCGACGGACCGGATCGACCCGGGCAGGATCCTCAAGCGCCTGCACTACGAGCATCCGCTGTTCACGCTGCCGTCCGTCGCGGCGCAGGGGCGGCATGCCGAGATCAGCGGGGTCCGCCGCACCCACTACTGCGGTGCGTACTGGCGCTATGGATTCCATGAAGACGGTGTCGTCAGCGCGATCGAGGCGCTGAAGCGTTTCAACGCCTGCCAGGCATCGGGCGACCATGCACAGCGCGATCTACACCGGGTGGCTTAGCCATCGGCGGCGCGCGCCGCGCACGCATGCCTTCCGCTACCGGCTGTTCATGGTCTACCTCGACCTGGCAGAACTCGATCGCGTGTTTGCCGGGCGATGGCTATGGTCATGCACGCGCCCGGCACTGGCGCGCTTCGATCGCCGCGATCACCTGGGAGACCCGGCCTTGCCGCTGGACGAGTCCGTGCGGCGGCTCGTGGCGGAGCGCACCGGCCGTCGCCCGGCAGGTCCGGTCCGCCTGCTCACGCATCTTCGCTATGGCGGCTACGTCTTCAATCCCGTCAGCTTCTATTACTGCTTCGCGCCCGACGGCGAGCGCCTGGAGGCGGTGGTGGCCGAGGTCAACAACACGCCGTGGGGCGAACGGCATTGCTATGTCGTGCCGGGCCCGGATGACGCAGGCCCGGTGCGGGGCCTGAGCGACAAGGTGCTGCACGTCTCGCCCTTCCACCCGATGGCGCTGCGCTACCACTGGTACTTTCCGAGGCCGGATGCCCGGCTGCAGGTGCATGTCCGCCTGCAGCAGGAGCAGGCTACGGAGCCGGTCTTCGACGCTGCGATGACGCTGCGGCGACACGCCATCACCCCGGGCCGGCTGGCGTTCACGCTGGCCAGGTTTCCGCTCATGACCGTGCAGGTCATCGTCGCCATCCACTGGCAGGCGCTCAGGCTGTGGCTCAAGCGGGTGCCGGTGTTCGACCATCCCGCGAAGCGCGGGCCATTTCCCCCTGTCCCTTCTTCATCAGGAAGCCTGCATGAGAAACAGCGCCACCCTGGCTGACCGCCTGCCTGCCAACCTCGACCGGCCCGAAGCGGCCGGCCTCTTCGCGCGCGGTGCCGCGCTGCTGGGGGAGCGGCTGTTGCTCGGACAGCTTCAGCGCCTGCGGCACGGCAGGCTCACGCTGATCGACGGCGCCCGCACGCAGCACTTCGGCCAGCTCACCTCGCGATGCGCCCTGCAGGCGACGATCGAGGTCAGACATCCGCGCTTCTATGTCGAGATCGCCTTCGGAGGCTCGGTGGGGGCGGGCGAGTCTTACATGGCCGGCGACTGGCAGGCCGACGACCTCACTGCTGCCATGCGCATCCTGCTGGCCAATCGCGATGTGCTGGACGGCCTGGACTCGGGCGGTGCCTCCCGCCTGTCTGACCTCGCCCGCCGATTGCTCCATGCCGCCGCTCGCAATACGCGAGCCGGCAGCCGCCGCAACATCGCGGCGCACTACGACATCGGCAACGACTTCTTCGAACTGATGCTCGATCCGTCGATGATGTATTCGTGCGCGTTCTACGACCGGCCGGGCGTGCCGCTCGCGCAGGCGCAGTTCGCAAAGCTGGAGCGCATCTGCCGCAAGCTCGAGCTGCAGCCTGGAGACCACCTGCTGGAGATCGGCACCGGCTGGGGCGCACTCGCGCTGCATGCGGCCAGCCGCTATGGCTGCCGCGTGACGACGACGACGATCTCGCGCGAGCAGCACGCGCTGGCCCGGCAGCGCATCGAGGCGGCCGGCCTCGGCGACCGCGTGACGCTGCTGCTGCAGGACTACCGCGACCTGACCGGCCGTTTCGACAAGCTCGTGTCCATCGAGATGATCGAGGCGGTGGGCCACCACTACTTCGACACCTTCTTCGCGCAATGCGGCCGCCTGCTCGCGCCCGGAGGCACGATGCTGTTGCAGTCGATCACGATCGACGATCGCCACTATGAAGCCGCCCGCGACTCGGTCGATTTCATCAAGCGCCGCATCTTCCCGGGCTGCTGCATTCCATCGGTCTCGGTGCTCACCGCGTCGGCATCTTCCGCTGCGCCGCTGCGCCTGGTCGACCTGGAAGACATCGGGCCGCACTACGCCACGACGCTGTCCCAATGGCGCAGCAACCTGTCGGCGGCCGCCGGCGCGCTCAGCGCTCGCGGCTATGGAGAGGCGCTTCAACGCATGTTTGAGTTCTACCTCTGCTACTGCGAAGGCGGATTCGCGGAGCGCGCGCTCGGCAACGTGCAGATGCTGCTGCAGCAGACGCATGCGCCCGGACGGCTGCCGGCCAGGGTGGCGTGACGGAATGTGCCGTGTCGCTGCTCTGCGATTTCTCAAACGGTGCGGTCCCCGCGCCTTCAATCGGCCCACCCGGCGCCGATGAAGAAGGCACGAACTAACCGAGAGGGACCGGCGTGTATATCTTGAGAAACCTCAGGCTCGGGCCGAGGATGGGCGTGGGCTTCGGCATCGTGCTGTGCCTGATGGCGGCGATGATCGTGCTCGCCGTGGCGGGCACCGGGCGCATCGCCCGCGCGAACAACGAACTGATCGGCGAAGACTGGCCCAAGGCCGAGGCCGCGGCGACGATCAACGCGCTCACGCGCGCGAACGCCCGGCGCACGATGGAGCTCTTCTTCGCCACCGATGCGGCGAAGTACCAGCAGATACGCGAGCGCATTGCCGAGAACCGCAAGGCGATCGACGGCGCGCTGCGCACGCTCGACCGGCTGGTGGCCGCACCGCAGGAGAAGGCGCTGCTGGCCCGCATCGGCCCGGCCCGCGCGGCCTTCGTCGCATCGTTCACGCGGGTGGAGGAGCTGCTGCGCAGCGGCCAGCGTGACGAGGCCACGCGCCTGCTCACCAGCGAGACGGTTCCGCTCAACGATGCGCTGCAGGCCGATGTGGAGGCACTGGCAGCCCTGCAGAGCAGCAGGGTGCATGCGGCCGGCGGCGCGATCGAGCATGACCTGTCGGCCACCCGCAGCACGCTGATCGCCAGCGGGCTGGCCGCGCTGGTCGTCGGCTCGCTGTTGGCCTGGGCGCTGGCCCGTTCGGTCATCGGCCCGATCGGCGCAGCGGTGGGCGTGGCGCAGACGGTGGCCAGCGGCGGACTGCACCTGCAGATCGACACCACCCACACCGACGAACCCGGCGAGCTGATGCGTGCGCTGAAGCACATGAACGACAGCCTGCACGGCATCGTGTCGCGCGTGCGGCAGAGCTCCGAGTCGATCGCCACCGCGTCGAGCCAGATCGCGGTGGGCAACACCGACCTCAGCCAGCGCACCGAGGAGCAGGCGAGCAGCCTGCAGCAGACCGCGGCCTCGATGGAGCAGCTCACCGGCACCGTGAAGAACAACGCCGACGCGGCGCGCACGGCGGCCCAGCTGGTCGATGCGGCGAGCGGCGTGGCCGACCGCGGCGGCCGTGTCGTGAGCGACGTGGTGCGCACGATGGAGGACATCAACGCGTCGAGCCGCCGCATCGAGGAGATCGTCGGCGTGATCGACGGCATCGCGTTCCAGACCAACATCCTGGCGCTCAACGCCTCGGTGGAGGCGGCGCGGGCCGGCGAGCAGGGCAAGGGCTTCTCGGTGGTGGCGGCCGAAGTGCGCGCGCTGGCCCAGCGCAGCGCCCAGGCTGCGCGCGAGATCAAGAGCCTGGTGACGGCCAGCGTCGAGAAGATGGCCGACGGCAGCCGCCTGGCCGACGACGCGGGCCGCACGATGCGCGAGGTGGTCTTGCAGGTGCGCCATGTGACCGAGCTGGTCAACGGCATCAGCCTGGCCAGCCATGAACAGGCCACCGGCATCCACCAGGTGGGTGCGGCGGTGAGCCAGCTGGATCAGGTGACGCAGCAGAACGCGGCGCTCGTCGAGCAGAGCGCCGCCGCCGCGGAGAGCCTGGCCGAGCATGCCCAGCACCTGGTGCGGGCGGTGGGCGTGTTCAGGCTCGGTGCCGCTGCTGCGTGAGCCGCGGCGGGCCGCCGCGCGGCGTCAGAAGCGCTCGTGCGCCGGATGCAACTCGCGCTCCATGCGCTGCTCGATCTCGCTCAGGCCGAAGCTGGTGAGGTCGATGTCGATCGCGGCGCGCAGCGCCTTCTTCGCGGCCGGGCTGAGCTGGCCCTTCAGTTCGCCGAGGAAGGGGCAGGAGGCGAACAGCATCACATGGCCGTAGTCGCCGCCGGCCAGCGCCTGGTCGACGCGCTCCGAGAGCTGCTGCGCGAACTGCAGGTGCTTCTTGCGCTTGGGGTCGATGCGCGGCTCGAAGCTGGTGCCGCCCGGGCGGTTGTCGCTGGCGCCATGGCCTAGGTGGTCGTCGCCAAGCGCGCCCGCGTGCAGGCGGCCTTCGGGCCGCTGCAGCGTCTCGAGCGGGATCAGCGGGTCGGTGGCCGAGTCGCGGCGGAACAGGCGGGCCTCGGTGGCGTTGGCGATCAGGATCAGGGCGGATTTCATCGTGGGTTCTTTCGTCATGCAGTAAGGGGGTCAGGCGGCCTGCGGCGACCAGGTGGCCGCGCGCATCACGAGCTGCGACTCTTCGGCCGCCTGCACCGCATTGCCGAAGGCCTGCAGCCGTGCGGCGCAACTGCCGTCGTCCACCTCGCGCGCGGTGAAGGCGGTGCTGAGCATCGGCGAGCGGCCGAGGATGCTGCCGATCTCGGCCACGGCATTCGGCGCGCCGCGGCCGCCCATCACCGAGCACACCGCCACGTCGGGCAGGCTCTCGCGGTACTGGGTGACGAAGCTGCGCATCGGGCCGGCCAGCCGGTAGATCCAGATCGGCGACACCAGCACCACCGCGTCGAACTCCTGCGGCGGCGCCCCCATGTAGCGGATCGCCGGACGGCGGCGCAACCACGAGTCGAACAGGCAGCGCCAGTTGCCCGCGGCACCGCCGCTGCGCGGCCGCGTCTCGACGATCTCGCCGAGTGACCAGCCCTGCACACTGCACAGCAGCTGCGCCAGCCGCCGGCCCGTGCCCGTGTACGAATACACCACCACCAGAACCTTGCTCATCGCTTCTCTCCATTCAGCCGATGCATTGACTGTAGGAAGCGATCCGGCGCCGGCGTTGCGCTGAATCAACGGCCGGGGCTGCAGGGCTCAGGGCAGGTGCGATACGAACCAGTCGCCGGCCAGCTGCGCCACTTTCTGCAGCGCACCGGGTTCCTCGAACAGGTGCGTGGCACCGGGCACGACGACGAGTTCGCTGGCATCGTTGAGCTGGCGCCGCGCGCGGCGGTTCAGCGCCAGCACCTCGGTGTCATTGCCGCCGACGATCAGCAGCGTGGGCGCGTCGACGCGGCCGAGCGCTCGGCCGGCCAGGTCGGGCCGGCCGCCGCGTGACACCACGGCCGCCACACGCCGGGGCCGGTCTCCTGCCGCGATCAGCGCTGCCGCCGCGCCGGTGCTGGCGCCGAACAGGCCGATCGGCATCGAGGCCAGCGCAGGCCGGCGGTCGAGCCAGTCGAGCGTCTCGGTCATGCGCTGGCCGAGCAGCTCGATGTCGAACACCTTCTCGCGGTCCTGCGCCTCGTCGGGCGTCAGCAGGTCGAACAGCAGCGTGCCGAGCTGCCGCTGCTGCAGCGTGCCTGCCACCTGGAGGTTGCGCGGGCTGCGCCGCGTGCTGCCGCTGCCATGTGCGAACACGATCAGTGCGCGTGCCTGCGGGGGCAGCAGGAGGTCGCCTTCGAGCGATTGCGGGCCGATGAGCACGCGCTTGGGCGGGGGCGTCAGTTCATCCATCAGGCTCTCCTTGCGACCGCATTGTTGGCAGCGGATCGTGGCAACCTTTGCGGGTCGTCAATCCGTGGGGCGATCGGGTTCCTACAGTGGTTTCAGGTTCCAACACCGTCCAGGAGTACGCCATGCCCCATGCGATGAAGGCGCACAAGCGCATCCACACTCCGCTGGCCGTGCCGCCGGCCACCGACACCGCCGAAGACGAGCGGCTGCTGCGCATCCGCGAGCGGCCCGACGGCTACCACTGGGTCGATGTCGAAGGGCGCCAGGAGTTCGGCCCGTTCGAATCGCTGGAAGATGCGCTGGCCGACGTGGACGGCCCCCTCGAAGAGCCGATCGAGCAGAGCGAGGCGCTGGAAGTGGCCGAGCAGGGCCAGGCGATGGCGCAGATCGACCGCGGCGACGACGATGCGCCCGAATCGGCGACCTGAATCCGCACGCCGGAGCGTTCAGTCCGACAGCCGCTCGTCGAGCGGCCAGTGCCGCGACAGGTGCACCAGCACGTTCCGGTCGGCGCCCGGCATGTCGTAGCGCCACACCGCGGCGCCGGTGTGCAGCTTGCCGAGGTGCGAAGCCTTGACGTTGGCGTGCCGCACCGGCAGGCCGCGTGCCTCGAGTGCACGCGACTGCTCGCCGCCATCGGGATCGTCGTCGAAGAACAACCAGTGGCGCACGAACTCGTCCTGCAGCCGCGAGAGCTCGTGGCACAGCGCCTGCGGCACCGGTGGCGGATGCGGCAGCCCGGTCTCGCGGCGGCCGATCGCCTCCACCCAGGGGCCGTGCAGCTCATCGCCCACCGAGCGGTACAACACGTCGGTGCGGCCGGCGTAGTAGTCGGGCAGCATGAAGTAGCTGGCCTCGTGCACCCCGTCGCGCGCGCCGATGTACCAGCCGTAGACATTGCGCGCATCGCCGAACCACAGCACGGCATAGAGCAGGCCGGCGCCGCGCGGCGCCAGGGCGAGATGGGTGTTGGCTTCGGTCATGGTGCACGCTCCCGATGAGGGGTCAGTGCTCGGTGTGCCGCGCATGCGATGCGCGGATCTCGGCCAGGCCTTCGGCCGCGCCGCGCATCACCTGCCGCACCGCTTCGTTGGCGATGCGGCCGAAGTCCTGCACCGTGATCGCTGCATCGTGCGCCGTGGCGCGGCCGCTCTCGGCTGTGAGCTGGCCGGCCCGCAACAGGTTCTGCGACACGTCTCGCGTGGCATCGAACGCGTTTCTCAACAGGCCCTGCACGGTGCTCCTCACGTCCTTGGCGAGGTCGCCGGTGGCGTGCAGCGTGTCGCACAGCGAACGCTCGAGCACCGCCTCGAGTTCGGCTTCGATGGCGTGCAGCTTCTTCATCACTTCGGCCATCTCGGCGCGGGTGTCGCCTGTGGGGGCGGGCTTGGCAGGGGCCTTGCGGTGCGCGGCGGCCGCTTTCGGTGTGGACATGACATCTCCTTTGGAAGGGTGCTGCCCAGACGCTGGGCATCGCCAATCCAATGTAGGAGGCCCTCAGGCGGCGCGTTTGCGGTGCCGCAAGCGCGGCACTCGAAGATCCGCCCGCTGCCTCACCCGGGTTGCCGGTTCTTCAGCCGCTGCAGCAGCGCGGGCAGATCGACCTGCCGCGTGAGCACTTCGGCGAGGCTGGGCGCGCAGTGCAGCGGCAATTCGGCCAGCGGAACCCACGCGAAGGCGTCGGCCTCGGGCCGCTGGCGGCCCCATCGATCGGTGAAGACGCTGCGGCAGTGCAATTGCGCGATGTCGGTGCGCGCGTGCAGCGTGGCGAAGAGGTGCAGATCCTTGGCCGGACGGTAGCGGTAGCGGCCCAGCTCGATGAGGGCACCGGCTTGCAGTTGTAGGCCGCACTCTTCCTCCGCTTCGCGCAACGCCGCTTGCTGCTCGGTTTCGGTACCGTCGCGCAGGCCCTTGGGAATGTCCCACCAGGGCGTGCCGGTGAGGTGGCACAGCAGCAGGTCGCCGCCGGGTTCGAACACGAGGATGCCGCAGCTGAGGGAGCGCATGCGGCCATCGTAAAACGGCAACGGCGGCGTGGCACCGCCGCCGTTGCCGCAGCTCAGGCCGATGCCGTCAGGCGGCCTTGCGGCGACGGGCGATGTAGCCCACCACGCCCAGGCCCGCGAACATCAGCGCATAGGTCTCGGGCTCGGGCACTGGTGCCAGCGCGATCGAGTACTGGCCGGCGCTCGCGTTCGGCCCGAACTGGCCGCTGATGTCGAGGTGGTATTGGCCGGCCGTCGGCAGCGTGAAGCTGTGCGACGTGTTGTCGCCGGCGAAGCTAGCAAACAGCGTGCTGCCGCCCGGGTGCGTGCTGTCCCACACCTCGATCGTCAGGTTGTCGATCTCGAGGATGTTCTTGCCGCCGAAGGTGAGGGTGTAGGTATTGCCTACGCCGCCCACCGGACCACCGGAGGTCACCATGAAGTTGGCGTATTCCTCGAAGAAGCCGCCGGGCGTGCCGAAGGTCGTCACGGTCAGCAGGCTGGGCGATGCGCCGAGCGTGCCGAAGTCATACGGGTTCCCGACGGATCCGTCGCCCGCCAGCGGCGAGCCGTTGAGCTGGGCGATGCCCGCATAGGCGCTGCTCAGCGCGAAGGTCGCAGCCACCACGGCACCGAGTTTGATGAACTTGTTCACTTGATACTCCTTGCTTGAATGGAACCATGCGGCACAGCGATTGCTGCGCCGCACGGTCAATCTAGGAGTGGCGTTCCTCGGCGGCTCCCCCCTCGATGAGGGGGCCTGCGATTCATCTGCGCGATCGCAAACGAGCGGGTTCGCACGCTTGACGGAAGCGCCGCGTCGGTGATGGCCGCGGTGAGGGCGATGCCGGGGCGTCTGTTTGCAGGGGTGGGCTACTCGTGGGCCAGCGCGCCGCGCAGGTCGAGGTCGTCCTTCAGCGGCACCTGCGTGCTGCCGCGGCCCCACATGTTCAGCTCGTGGAACTGCAGCACCGTCTGCCCTGCGGACCGCAGCTTGTCCGCCAGTGCGGCCGACACCAGCCACCACTCGCGGATCTCGTTCTCGCTGCTGGCCAGCTCAGGCCGCGCGGCCAGGCCGGCCTCGCACAGCCTGCTCACGGCCTGGCCGCAGCGGAAATACACGTTGTCCTGGATGTACTGGGCGTGGTGGTTCTTCATCGGGCGGATCCTTTGTGTGGAAGATGGCGCGCGCGGCGGCCCCTGGAAGCGCAGAAGAAGGCCGGGCTATAGCCGGCTATCTGGGTGCCGAAGCCGGCAGCACGTCGCCTTCGGCGTCGAAGTGGAAGACCGCCTGGTGGTGGTCGCCCGGGTGGATGGTGGTGGTGCGGCGCTGCACCTGGCCTTCGTAGACGGCCTCGATCTCGTAGCGGCCGAGCGGCAGGTCGATGAGCAGCCACGGCGCCTGCAACTGCCGCTGCAGCACCACGCGGCCACTCTCGTCCGTGATGCGCAGCTTCACGTCGGCGAGGTAGGCGCCGGAGACGCGCACCGCGGTGATGATCCACAGGCTGTATTTGCCGCGCTCGGCTTCCATCGCCTCGATCTCGGCGCGGCCGATGCCGCCTTCGAGAAAGGCCGAGCCGCTTGGCGCGACGCCGCGGGTGGCCGCGGGCGAGCCTGCAGTGGCGAACAGGGCTGCGGCGGCGATCAGCCCGGCGGCGCGGATTCCTGAGAGGTTCATGAAGGCAGTCTAGGAACGCGGTCCCGCATGCGTTTGCGTTGCGTCAACGCAAGGGCCGCACGCTTGCGCGCCCTAGCATGGACCGACACATGATTCCGAGGAGCGGCCATGGCAGTCCATGCAATGAACCCGGTGGATGCGGCGTGGTACCACATGGATGGCCCGGCCAATGCCGCGGTCGTCACCGCGCTGCTGCTGACACGCAGCCCGCTCGACATCGCGAAGGCGCGCGCCGTGCTGGCGCAGCGCCTTGCCACGATCGACCGGTTCCGGCGCCGCGTGGTCGAGTGCGGGCTGCCGCTGCCCACGCCCCATTGGGAAGACATGCCGGACTTCGACATCGACCAGCATGTGCACCATGTGTCGCTGCCCGCACCGGGCGATGCCGCGGCGCTGCAGCGCCTGCTCGACGACCTGGCGAGCATGCCGCTGCCGCGCGAGCTGCCGCTGTGGCAGGCGCATGTGGTCGATGGCGTGGGCAGGGGCGGGGCGCTGGTGATGCGCTATCACCATTGCATCGGCGACGGCATGGCGATGATGAATGTCGCGCGCCAGCTGTTCGATGCGGCGCCGGGCCCGCGGCGGGCCAGCCGGGTTGCGGCCGCCGCTGCGCCCGTCTGCGCTGCGCCCTCGCCATCGTGGGTCGACCAGGCCTTCGTGGTGATGCAGGGGGCCGGCATGCTGGTGGGTGAACTGCTGAAGCGCGACGACCCCGAGTCGCCGCTGAAGGGCGGGTTCGGCATGCGGCAGCACGTGGCGTGGTCGAAGCCGCTGAAGGTGGAGGACGTGAAGGCGGTGGGAGCGCCCTGGGGCGCGAAGGTCAACGACGTGCTCGTGGCCGCGCTGGCCGGCGCGCTGCGCCGCTACCTGCAAGGTCGCGGCGTGCCGGTGAGCAGGACCACGGTGCGGGCCATGGTGCCGGTCAACCTGCGGCCCGCGGCGCGGGCGCAGGACCTGGGCAACGAGTTCGGGCTGGTGATCCTCGACCTGCCGGTGGCGGTGAACGGGGCGTTGAAGCGGCTGTCGGTCACCAAGACGCGCATGGACGCCTTGAAGCGGTCGGCCGAAGCGCCGGCCATGCAGTGGCTGTTCAACCTGTTCGGCCGCGGCCCGAAGCCGCTGCAGGATGCGGCCCAGCATCTGTTCGGCAGCAAGGCCAGCCTGGTGCTCACCAACGTGATCGGGCCCGACAAGCCGCTGAGCTTTGCCGGCGTGCCGGTCGACCGGATGGTGTTCTGGGTGCCGCACCCGGGCGACGAGCTCGGCATGGGCGCCAGCATCCTGAGCTATCGCGGCGAGGTGTCGCTGGCGCTGATGGCCGATGCGAAGCGGGTGCCCGACCCGCAGGTGATCATCGATGCGTTCGAGTGCGAGTTCGGGCTGATGCTGCGGCGGCTGAAGCAGGCCCAGGCCAAGGCCCGGGCCACAGCTTCGCTCAGTGCGCCATCAGCACCGGCAGGTGCATCTCGCGCAGCACGGTCCGCGTAGCGCCGCCCAGCACCAGCTCGCGTCCGCGGCTGTGGCTGTAGCAGCCCATCACCAGCAGGTCGGCGCCCACGCCGCCGGCCATCGTGAGCATCGCGGTGCCCACGTCCGACGGCACGTCGGCGCGATGGCGCTGCACGCCGTCGACGCCGTGCAGGCGCAGGTGGTTGATCACCGATTGCTGCCAGCGCGCCGCCTCGCCCGCATCGTCGATCCAGCAGGTGAGGTGGACTTCGGTCGCGCGCTGCAGGATCGGCAGCGCGGCCGCGATGGCGCGCGCCGATTCGCGGCTGGGCTGCGAGGCGATCATCACCGTGTCGAAGCGCTCGAAGGCGGCGTTGTTGCGGAAGGGCACCACGATGGCCGGCGTGCCGCTGGCCTCGAGCACCGATTCGACGAAGTCGATCGGCACGTTGGACTCGTCGACATCGCGTTTGTCGCGCTGGCCCAGCACCAGCAGGTCGGCCTCGAGCGCGAGCCGGCTGAACGCGGGGATGGGCTGCTCGTCGGTGGGCGGCGCCCATTCCATCGGCCAGCCGCCGGCACCGACCATGCGCTCGAACAGCGCCTTCGCGCGGTGGCAATGCTCGGCCGCCAGATCGTTGGGCACCGGCAGCACCGAGAACTGCACGCGCAGCCGTGCTTCATGCTGCGCGGCCAGCATGCGGGCGAGGGTCATGCGGGCGGCCGCGTGGCTGCCGCCATCGGCATGCACGAGAAGGGAGCGGATCGTGTCCATGGCCGTCAGCCGATCTTCAGTTCGTTGGTCACGCGGCGCACGCCGGGGGCCGACCAGGCCGCGCCCTGGGCCGCATCGCGCTCCTGCCACGAATGCACCGTGCCGCGCAGCGTCACCGTGCCGTCGGCCACGCTGATGTCGATGTGCTTCGCCGCACGCACGGCCTGGCGCGTCAGCGCTTCCTCGATGCGTTTCTCGAGGCCGGAAGCGGTGGCCTTGCGCCGGATCGTGATCTCGTTGCTCAGGCCCACCACGCCGCGCAGGTCGCGCAGCGCCTTCTCGGCGCTCTTGCGCTGGAAGTCCCATTCGACATCGCCCTGCAGCGTGATCCAGCCGTTGTCCACGGTGACGCGCACGGCCTCCGGCGGCACCAGCGAATGCCAGGTGAGCGCGAGCTCGGCCGCCTGCGCGATGTCGGTGTCGCTGCGGCGATGGGCCGGCGAGAGCCGCACATCGAGCTCCAGCGCGATCGCCTTCACGCCGGGCACCCGGCGCAGCACCTTCTCGACCGCCCATTTTTCCGAGTAGGTCTCGAGGTGGCCGCTGAGCGTGACCACGCCATCCTTCACCGCGACGCCGATCTCGTTGGACCGGACCATCGGATCCCAGGCCAGCTCGGCCTCGATGTCGCGCTTGAGTTCAGCATCGGATTTCATGGGGCACTCCTTTTCGGTGGGGTGCGACCATTGATCCACAGCCGCCCTGCAAGGCGTTTGCGATGCATCAGATGCGGCACCTTCACAACCGGCGTGCCTTCTGCCGCTGCACCGGTGGTGCTGCGCCGGAACGCGCTTTGCCGCTCACCGGCTCTCCACCCACACAAGGAGCGCCCGCGATGAGCACCACCGTCAGCGACCAGATCCTCGAACGCCTGCATGCCTTGGGGCGTGCGAAGGGTCTATGGGCGCGTGCTGACCGTCAAGCGCGTGGTGCCCGTCGAGGCCGACCTGCTGGCCGCGGCGCGATCGCAAGCGCCAAGGAATGGTGGGACGGCGTGAAATGAGCGGACCGGTCCAGGCTTTGCTGTGGGGGCTGCTCGGCGGCATGGCATTGGTGATGGGCGCCGCAGCCGGCTATTGGACGCGCATCTCGCGGCGCTGGGTCGCGATGGTGATGGCCTTCGGCAGCGGCGTGTTGATCTCGGCGCTGTCGCTCGAGCTGATGGAGGAGGCTTTCGCCCGCGGCGGCTGGTGGCCGTCGGCCCTGGGCTTCCTCGGCGGCGCCGCGATGTATTCGGCGGCCAATGCGCTGCTGGCACGGCACGGCGCGCGCCACCGCAAGCGTTCGGGCGACCAGCAGCAGGGCGGCAGCGGCCTGTCGATCGCGATCGGATCGGCGCTCGACGGTGTGCCCGAATCCATCGCCATCGGCGTGAGCCTGCTGGGCGGCAGCGAGGTCAGCGTGGTGACGGTGGCCGCGGTGTTCCTCTCGAACTTGCCTGAGGGACTGTCGAGTTCGGCCGGCATGAAGAACGCTGGGCGGTCGGCGGCCTATGTGTTCGGGCTCTGGAGCGGCATCGCGCTGTTGTGCGGCTTCTCGGCCTGGATCGGTTTCGTGCTGTTCGACGGGCTGCCGCCGGAGGCGATCGCGATCACCAATGCGACTGCGGCCGGCGCCATCCTTGCGATGTTGTCGGACACGATGATTCCCGAGGCCTTCGAGTCGGCGCACGACTACACGGGCCTGGTCACCGTGAGCGGCTTCCTGCTGGCCTTCTCGCTGAGCAAGCTGGGGTAGTGGCGGTGCTTCAGCGAGGCATAGGCGGCGGCGGGGCCGGCGCGCTCGCCGCTGCCGTATTCCTTCTCGGCGCTGCGCAGTGTCTTGGCGTAGGTGCGCTGCGCCTTCTCCGGAGAGCGCTCCAGCGTTCTCGGCATGTCGACGCCCAAAACCGAGGAATCCTTCGCGTGCGCCTTCCGCACGTCGTAACAGAAAGGTTCAAGGGTTGACGGCACCCACCGTGGCTCGGCCTACTTCGCGTCCTCGCACTTGATCACAAGAAACACGGAGGATCTTCCCAAGATGCGTTTCACGAAGATTTCGATGCTGGTGCCGGCCCTCGTGCTGGCCGCCTGCGGCGGCGGTCAGCCGTCCGGTGACACCCGGAGCGGCAGCGAGCAGGCCCCCGCCCCCGGCGCTCCGGCCAGCTCTGCTGCCGACGGCGGCTATTCGGCCGCCACGAACTACAGCGACGATTTCTGCACCAGCGGCGACTACCCGGCCCAGTGGGTCTGGAACCCGGCCAGCATCCAGAAGCAGGACGCGCCGGCCACCTCGGGCACGCCGCGCATCGAGCAGGTGCGCAACGGTGTCGTCATCGCCACCTACACCTCGCTGGGCGGCGACAAGGGCTACTCCAAGCCCAACAGCGCCGACGGCGGCGACACCAGCGTGGGCCCGTTCCGGCGCCAGCCCTACCTGCAGTGGAAGAGCGGCGACGTGTTCAACGTCTACCCCGCCGTCTACCGCGGCCGCGACATGCAGATCTACCTCGGCCCCAACGCGGCCAACGATGCCGATTATTCGAAAGGCATCTTCAGCGTGCCCGAGAACATCACGATCCGCGGCATCTCGGTCAATGGCGTGCGGCCGGTCATCGTCAACCCGCCCACCGGCGCGGCCAATGCCACCTATGGCCAGTCGCTGGTGTACATCGAGGGGCGCTTCGATGCGAACGGCACGGTGGTGACGCCGGCCACCGGCATCACGATCGAGAACCTCGACATCGTCGATGCGGCCGATGGAGGCAACCTCGGCAAGGCGGCGGTGTACGTCAACGGCGCGAAGGACCTCACGCTGCGCCGCGTGAGGATCTCCGGCTTCAAGCAGCATTCGGCCAACGGCATCTTCGGCACCGGCAACAACACCGGCACGCTGCTGCTTGAAAACGTGGAGCTCGACAGCAACGGCGGCTCCGGCGGCCCCGAGCACAACGCTTACATCAACGCCAGCAAGACCGATCCCAATTTCACGTTCGCGGTGCGCGGCTCGTGGAGCCACGATTCGTTCTACGGGCATGAGCTGAAGTCGCGCGCGCAGCGCACGGTCGTGGAGGGCAGCTACCTCAGCGGCCAGCGCGCAGCCGCCGGCACGCAGGCCGAGGCCTACCTGCTCGACGTGCCCGATGGCGGCGTGCTGGTGGCGCGCAACAACGTGTTCGTGAAGAACCGCTCGGGCAACCAGTCCAACGGCGCCTCGCTGACCTTCGGCGTGGAGTCGGCCTCGAGCAGCCGGGCCTGGGGCCTGACGGTGGAACACAACACCTTCGTCGCGTTCTCGCGCTATTTCGACGACGCGAAGCATGAGCTGTTTCCGCTGTTCATCGGCAGCCGTGCGCTGGGCGACAAGCTGGTCGACGCCAACGTCTTCGTCGGCTACTGCCCGTCGACCGACGCCACGCGGGGCCAGCGCGGCACCAACGCCGCGGTGCTCGGCTTCAACGACATCGACCTGTCGTTCAGGCCGCGCACGCCGCAGCTCACGGGCCACGCCAGCATCGTCGGCACGCCGTCGTACGAACACGCTGCGTCGGCCGCGCAGCGCCGCACCACGGCGCTCGGCGCACGCGACTGACCACCCGGCGCCCCGGCACCGGGGTTGCCGCAGGCCATGGGATCCACACGGGAGATCCCATGCGCCTGCACCACCTCAACTGCATCTCGTCGTGCCCGCTCGGTGGCCGGCTGATGGACGGCCGCTCCGGCTCGATCCTGCAGCGCGGCCGGCTGTGCTGCCACTGCCTGCTGCTCGAAACCGACGCCGGCCTCGTGCTCGTCGACACCGGCTTCGGGCTGAACGACGTGCGCGATCCGAAGGGCCGGCTGAGCTGGTTCTTCCTCTCGCTGCTGAGCCCCGATTTCCGCGAGGAGATGACGGCGGTGCGCCAGATCGAGCGGCGCGGCTTCAGGCCGGCCGACGTGCGCCACATCGTGCTGACGCACCTGGATTTCGACCATGCCGGCGGGCTCGATGATTTCCCCGGTGCCACCGTGCACATGCTGCGGCGCGAGCGCGACGATGCGGCCGCGCAGGCTTCATGGCTGGACCGCCAGCGCTACCGGCCGCAGCAATGGTCAGGGCGCGCCGGCTGGCAGGTGTATGGCGACGGGCAGGGCGAGCCCTGGTTCGGCTTCGAACGCGTGCAGCAGATGCGGGGGCTGCCGCCCGAGTTGCTGCTGGTGCCGCTGCCCGGCCACACGCTGGGCCACGCAGGTGTGGCGGTGCGGGCCAACGGGCGCTGGCTGCTGCTGGCCGGCGATGCCTACTTCTATCATCGCGAGATGGTGTTCGATCAGCCGCGCTGCACGCCGGGGCTGAGCTTGTACCAGACGCTGATGGAGAAGGACAGGATCGCGCGGCTGCAGAACCAGCAGCGGCTGCGCCAGCTCAAGCGCCAGCATGGCGCGGCCGTCGATGTCTGCTGCTCGCACGATCCGCTCGAATACGAGCTGCTATCGGGCCGCGCGCTCGACAAGCCGGCCGGGCCGCTGACGGTCCGGCCGGCGTAACGGGCTCAGTTGCGGTCGGCCCGCGCGCCGCGGGTGGTGGTGTCGGCACCGGAGGTGCCGGTGCCCGACGTGGTGCCGGTGCCCGACGTGGTGTCGGTGCTGCCCGCGTTGTTGCTTCCGGACGTGCCGGAACTGTTGGTGCCGCTCGTGCTGCCATAGCCGGTCGTGCCGCGGGTGCCTGTCGCACCGCTGGTGCCACCGGTGCCACTCGTGCCACTGGTGCCGCTCAGGCCGCTGCTGCCCGAGCTGCCGGCGGTACCCGTCGCACCATTGGTGGTGCCGCTGGTTCCGCTGGTGCCCTGGCGGGTGCTGCTGCCATTCACGCCGCTCGTGGTACTGCCGCTGTTGTTCGTGCCGGTGCCGGTGGAGCCCATGTTGCTGCCACCCGTGCCGGTGCTGCTGCCGGACGTGCCGCTGCCGGTGGTGCCACCGCCCGACGAGCTGCCGCCCGACGATTGCGCGATGGCGATGCCGGCACTGCACAGCAGCGCCACCAGCGCTGAGCTGAAGAGAAGTTTGGTGTCTGTCTTGAACATGTGGGTCGATCCTCTCTGACGAAGGGTGAAAGGGACGTCCAAGCATGTCAGCCGGTCTCGGCCGCCGGGACCGGGATTTCGGGCGGTGCTGCCCCGGGCTCATCCCGGGCCGCGGCGGCCTGTGGATTGCCGCCCTCGCTGGATTCACCAAGGAGCGTCCGATGAGCCTGCCCATCGCCCGGCCGGGCATGCCGCTGCCGCATGCCGGCGAGCCGCATCACCACGAAGCGCCGCATGGCTGGCGACGCTGGCTGCTCGCCACCAACCACAAGGACATCGGCACGATGTACCTGTTGTTCAGCCTCGCCAACTTCATGGTGGGCGGCGTGCTCGCGATGCTGATCAGGCTGGAATTGTTCCAACCCGGTTTGCAATTCTTCAACCCCGAGTTCTACAACCAGCTCGTCACGATGCATGGGCTGCTGATGATCTTCGGCGCGATCATGCCGGCTTTCGTGGGCTTCGCGAACTGGATGATCCCGCTGCAGATCGGCGCCGGCGACATGGCCTTCGCGCGGCTCAACAACTTCAGCTTCTGGCTCACGGTGCCGGCCGCGCTGGTGATGATCGGCAGCTTCTTCATGCCGGGCGGCGCGCCCAGCTCGGGCTGGACCATGTATGCGCCGCTGACCTACGAGATGCAGCCCTCGATGGACTACGCCATCTTCGCGATCCACCTGCTCGGCATCTCGTCGATCATGGGGTCGATCAACATCATCGTGACCATCCTCAACATGCGGGCGCCGGGCATGACGATGCTGAAGATGCCGCTGTTCTGCTGGGCCTGGCTGATCACCGCCTACCTGCTGATCGCGGTGATGCCGGTGCTCGCCGGCGCGATCACGATGACGCTGACCGACCGGCATTTCGGCACCGCGTTCTTCAATGCGGCCGGCGGCGGCGACCCGGTGCTGTACCAGCACATCTTCTGGTTCTTCGGCCACCCCGAGGTCTACATCATGATCCTGCCGGCCTTCGGCATCATCAGCCACGTGATCCCGGCCTTTGCGCGCAAGCGGCTGTTCGGCTACACCTCGATGGTGTATGCGCTGGCCGCGATCGCGGTGCTGTCGTTCATCGTGTGGGCGCACCACATGTTCGCCACCGGCATGCCGGTGACGGGGCAGCTGTTCTTCATGTACGCCACGATGCTGATCTCGGTGCCCACCGGCGTGAAGGTCTTCAACTGGACCGCGACGATGTGGCGCGGCGCGATGAGCTTCGAAACGCCGATGCTCTTCGCGGTGGGCTTCATCTGGGTCTTCACGATCGGCGGCTTCAGCGGCCTGATCCTCGCCGTGGCGCCGATCGACATCCAGCTGCAGGACACCTATTACGTCGTGGCCCACTTCCACTACGTGCTGGTCGCCGGCTCGCTGTTCGCGATGTTCGCCGGCTTCTACTACTGGGCACCCAAGTGGAGCGGCGTGATGTACCGCGAGCGGCACGGGCAGGTGCACTTCTGGGTCTCGCTGGTCAGCTTCAACGTCGCGTTCTTCCCGATGCACTTCCTCGGCCTGGCGGGCATGCCGCGGCGCTATGCCGACTATCCGATGCAGTTCACCGACTTCAACCAGGTCGCCAGCATCGCGGCGCTGGTGTTCGGGCTGGCACAGGTGTACTTCGTGCTGTTCGTCGTGTGGCCGGCCCTGCGCCATCGCGGCGAGCCGGCCGCGCAGCGGCCGTGGGAAGGCGCCGAGGGCCTGGAGTGGGAGGTGCCGTCGCCGGCGCCGCACCACACCTTCGAGACCCCGCCGCGGCTCAGTGCGGACGCGACCCGGCTGGCGGGCTGACGACGGCGAAGCCGCGGGCGCGGCCCAGCGCCACCAGCGCCTGCGCGAACGGCGTCTTGCCGGCCTCGGCGCTGTCGAGCCGCAGCAGGTCGACCGGCAGCTCGAGGAAGCGGCGCAGCTCGATCTCGCAGGCCTCCAGGCCCGTCAGGCCGATGCGCACGCCCATCGTGCGCAGCCGCGCCAGCGGCGCCAGCGTGCGTTGCGCACCGGCGAGTGCGCGCGCCGGCAGCCACAGCAGCAGGCGCCCGGCCGGCACGCCGTGTTCGGCCAGCGCGCGCTCGACGAGCATCGGCAGGTCGTCGAGGCCGGCGGGTGTGCCGCTGCCGGCGCCGGCGAGCGTCACGCCCACCGGGGCCGGCCCGTTGAGCCGTTGCGCTGCGCGGCAGCCTTCGGCCAGCAGCCACGCGTCGTAGCGCGCCAGCATGGCCGCATCGGGCAGCGACGACAACACCTCGTCGGCCTGCAGGCCCTCGGCACCGGCCGGCCATCGGGCCGCGGTGTCGTGCACCGCTTCGCTGCCGCTCGACACGTCGTGCAGCGGGCTCACCTGCAGCACCAGTCCGCCGCCGGCCAGCGCCTCGCAGAAGCGCTGCTCCTGCGCGAGCTGCCGCTGCAGCGCTGCCTGGCGCGCCGCGTTGACGAAGCCGCATCCGTTCTTGCCGTTGCGCTTGATGCCGTACATCGCCTCGTCGGCCGCCTTCATCAGCACGGCCGCATCGGTGCCGTCGTCGGGGAACAGCGCAATGCCCACGCTCGCGCCCACCTGGTGGACGGCCTCGCCCACCGGGATCGGCTCGGCCGCGGCGCGCACCAGCTTGCGGCCGACCTTGAGCACGTCGGCCACGCCGTCGAACGACTCCACCACCGCCACGAACTCGTCACCGCCCACTCGGCCCACCACATCGCTGCCGCGCAGCACGCCGCGAAGCCGCGACGCCACCGTGCGCAGCACCTGGTCGCCCGCATCGTGGCCGGCGGTGTCGTTCACCTGCTTGAAGCCATCGAGGTCGATGAACACCACCGCGAGCGGGTGGGATTGCCGCGCCGCGCGGGCCAGCGCCTGCTGCAGTGCCTGGTGCAGCGCGCTGCGGGTCGGCAGTCCGGTCAGCTCGTCGGCGATGCCGGCCTGCAGCCGCTCGCCCTGGGCGCGCAGCTCGTTCTGCGCCTGCAGCAGCTGCGCCATGCTGGAGGCCAGCTGCTCGCGCGTGCTGCCGAGCTTGCGGGCCGAGACGCGCCACACCAGCAGCAGCAACACCGCGCCGCCAGCCGCGGCCGCGGCCCACAGGCCGGCTTCGGACTTGCGCTGCTGCTCGGCCTGCTGGCCGAGCTCGAAGGGCCGCGCGATGTCGGGCGGCGCTGCATGCACCGTGTCGGAGTTCTCGACCAGCCAGAACTCCGACTCGCCCGGCTTCAGGTCCACCGCCAGGTCGCGCGGCGAGCTCTTGGTGTCGCCGCGGTGCAGGATGAAGCCGAAGGTGCGCGTCTGCACCTCGACCGGCACGTCGAAATAGATGCCGAACGCATCGATGCCCGCGGCCTCGAGCGGCCGGTCCCAGCTGACCGCATGCGGCAGCAGCAGGCCCGAGCCCCACACGTGCAGGCCCCAGCCGGCGTAGTCGTTGCTGTCGCGGTGGAAGTGCAGCCGGACGGTGCTGCCGCCCGCGTGCGCGGCGGGCAGCAGCCCTGCGAACAACAACAAGAGCACGGGTAACCAGCGCCGCGCGCCGGGCAGGCACGAGCGCATCCAACGGACAGCCGATTCCATCCAGGCCATATCGGCGGCCGCGCGGCGCGCTTGAGCCGGCCGGCGGGACTTTTGCCCGCGCCGGGCCCGCCAGGATCAGTCGCTGACCTTCACCCAGTCGTAGTAGGCCGGGCCGCCGCCTCCGTTGTAGCGGCCGACGAAGTTCAGCGCACCGGCCGAGTTGTTGCCGACCCAATGGTTGAGCATCAGCCGCATCGGCGCCGAGATGCTGGTGTTCACCCGGCGGAACTCGCGCTCGGCCCCGGTCGATTCGTCGACGTGGAACCAGCGCACGTAGGTCGGCCGCCATTCGAAGCCGATGGTGCGCCAGCCTTGCGCGATCGAGAACTGCTGGTAGTTCTGCCGGCCCGCGGTCCACACGTTGGTGTGCAGCGTGCGGCCGCTGTTGATGAACTCGATGTCGATCTCGAAGTGGTTCGAGGTGCCGGCGGTGCCCGTGTACAGGAAGAACGAGCTGTCGCCACCGGCAATCGTGCCGGGCTGCATGCGCACGACGAACTTGCCGTAGGTGAACGACTGGTAGGTGCGGACCTCGGCGCATTTGACGGCGCCGGGGTTGGAGCTGTTCACGTTGAGCTGCAGCGCGCCCCAGCCGGTGCGCCAGGCCTCGCTGTAGGCGAAGGTGCAGCCGAAGATGTCGCCGTTGAACCAGTTGGCGGTCTCCCAGGCGGAGCCCGGGCCGCCGGTGCCGTCGAAGCCTTCGAAGAAGTTGGTGGCCTGCGCGGGGCCGGCCAGCGCTGTGGCGAGTGCGAGCGCGGCTGCCGAAAGATGCTTGTTCATCGCTTGTCTCCTCGTTCTGTGGCTCACTTCGACAGCTTCACGCTGCCGACCGCCAGGTCGTGCGCGCCGGCGGTGGTGGCGGGGTTGATCACGTCGACTGCGAACAGGCCCGACTTCACCGCGGCCACGGCGCTGCCCTTGCCGCCGCAGTAGTCGGGCAGCGGGAAGCTGGCGTCGTCGAGGTCGATCACGAGTTCGTTCAGCGTTGCGCTGACCACCGCCTGTGCGGTCGCGGTGCAGCCGTCGGCGGCCACCGGCGAAGGCTGCAGCTTGATCTGCAGCAGCGCGTCGGTGCTCGACTTGAGCTGGATCTTCAACTGGTGGTAGGCCGTGGCGTCGAGCGGCGTGGTGGGGTCGGCGCCGGTGTTGCCCGGTGCGTAGGCACGTACCGCGACGCCGGCAAAGGCCTGCGCGGCCGTGAGCGTGGCGCCGTAGCTCACCGCACCGCTGGCGAATTGCAGTGCCGCCGGCGTCTGCTCGTTGCCCTTCTCGGCGAAGGCATAGGTCGAGAGCTTGCCCGCCTCGGCGGTGTCGGTGGTGCTGTTGGGCGTGGCGAAGGCGAAGTCGGCGGCCGGAGCCGGCGTCGGCGCGGGGGACGGCGCGGGGGACGGCGCGGGTGTGGGCGCGGGGGAGGGGGCCGGCGTGGGCGAGGACGCCGGCGCGCTGGCGCTGGGCGGGTCGTCGCCGCCGCCGCAGGCGGTCAGCATCGCGACGGCGCCGAAGAGCGCAACGAGGGCGCGCGTGGAGGCCGGGTGGGGAGGGGTGTGCATGGATGTCTCCTGTTGTGGTGTGGCCCATCCATGCTCTGCTTCAAGCGGTGTCGCCGCCTGCGCCGGCTTGCTCGGCGCCTGACCGATCTTGCGCTTGTGCGCGCTGGCACCGCGGCTGTCAGTAGCACATCATCAAACCGTAGCGGTTGTTGCGCTCGCAGACGACCTGCCGCGTGGGATGGGGCGGCGGCGCTTCGGGTGCAGCAGGGCGCTTGCGCGGCGCCTGCACCTCGCGCGGCCGGGCGGTGGCCTGGCGCGCTTCGGGCGAAGGTGCCGATGCGGGTGCAGCGGGCTGGGGCGCCGGCACCGGCGCCTGCGGCAGGAACTCGATGCGGCCCACCGAGAAGCGCACCGCGTCGTCCGGCGCCTCGTTGGCCGTGACCTCCACCTGCGCGACCGCGGGCAGCGTCTGCTCCACGGCCACGCCGCGCGCGCCGCAATACGGCTCCGGCTCGAAGGCCTCGAGCGGGATCACGTAATCGGTGGCCTGCGGGCCCACACGCTGCATCATCACCGGATAGCACCCGGCGTTCAGCGTCGCGGTGTCGGTGCCCTTGAGGCGGATGCGCAGCACGCGCGGCTTGGCCGATGCCAAGCGGATGCGCAGGCTGCCGTAACCCGAGAGGTCGACCGGCCCACCCCGGGCGTCGGCCGCCACCGCGAAGCCCAGCGTGGCCCACTGGCTGCCGCCGGCATTGGAGAGGCGCCCGGCCACCTGCACGGCGGCATCGCTCACTTCCAGGCTGTCGGCGGCCGCGTCGCCCGGTTTTTCCGAGACGGCGATCGACTGCACGACCGCGCCGCTGTGGCTGCGCAGCGGCGGCTCGAAATCGGCCCACAGCAGCGGCCGTTCGGCCGCCAGCAGGGCGAGCGGAAGCAGGCACAGCAGGGCCGTGCCGTGGATTCGGCGCATGGAAACCTCCGGAAGGAGCGGGGTGGTGTCAGAGCGGGCGCGGCTGCACCGGCATGCAGAGCTCGCAGCGCACGAGCGGGCTGCCCGGCGTGCCTTCGTGCGGGTCGTAGCGCTCGAAGAAGTGGCCCTCGCCCATCGTGAAGGGCGAGTCGGGCAGCCAGTCGGCGAGCAGCGTCTGCCAGCCCTGCGTGATGTCGCGTGCCGGGCCGTCGTATTGCAGCGTCGCGAGCCAGCGGGCGCCGAAGCGGTGGCGCGGCTGGCGCGCGCCCGGATCCTTCCAGTCCGGCGGGAGCTCCACGCAGGCGTCCATGCGGCAATGGGCCTGGCCGGCGATCGCCGGATCGTCGAGGCCGATGAAGGCCAGCGGCTGGCCGCTCAGGCCGAGGCTGTGCACCACCGGCAGGAAGCGCTCCCACAGCTCGCGTGCGGCGGTGGCGTAGTCGCCACGGCCGCGCATGAAGAGGTACTCGACCGGCCCCTCGCGCTTGACCTCCACGCGTGCCGGCAGCGGCTTGCAGCGGTCGTTGGCCGCTGTGCGCCAGCCCTCCCAGCCGCCGCTGCGCCATTGCGTGGGCGTCATGCCGAAATGGTCGCGGAAGGCGCGTGCAAAGGCCTCGGGCGATGCGAAGCCGCAGTTCAGCGCGATGTAGGTGATCTTCTCGGTGGGGCAATGGCGCAGCCGGCCGGCGGCCGACTCGAGGCGGCGCCGCCGCACGAAGGTGTTGAGCGTCTCGCCGGTCCACGACAGGAAGAGGCGGTGGAAGTGGAAGGGCGAGATCGCCGCGACCCCGGCCAGCGTCTCGAGCCGGAGGTCGTCGGCCAGGTGCTCGTCGATGTGGTCGAGCACGGCCTCGATGCGGTGAACATGGTGGCCGCGCACCGGCCGCGGTTCGTGGGCTGCGGGCTTCGACTGGCTCAGCATGCCTCCTCCATCGGTTGTCGCGTGCCGGGCCTCGCTAGCGCGCGTTGACCACCCGGCCATCGCGGTCGAACACATGGCAATGGTCCGCGTCGGGCCGCAGCCATACCACCTCGCCCGGCGTGGGGCTGGCCTGGCCGGCCGGCAGCTTCACCGTCGCGATCTCCTCGCGCCCGGCCAGCCGTGCGTAGGCGATGTCGCAATCGCCCAGGTGCTCCACCTGGTCGACCATCGCGCGCAGGCCGCCATCGGCGCGGGCCAGGCTGAAGTGCTCGGGCCGCACGCCCAGCGTCACCTCGCGGGGGCCGCCGTGCAGCGCGCGCCGCGGCAACAGCACCGTGCCGGCGTCGCCCATCGACAGCCAGAGGCCGCCCGATTCCTCGGTGGCGGTGCCCGACAGGAAGCTCATCTTCGGCGAGCCGAGAAAGCCGGCCACGAACTGCGTCGCCGGCTGGCGGTAGAGGTCGATCGGCCGGCCCACCTGCTCGATGCGCCCGCTGTTGAACACCGCGATGCGTGTGCCCAGCGTCATCGCCTCGACCTGGTCGTGCGTGACGTAGACCATGGTGTTGCCCAGCTCGCGATGCAGGCGCGCCAGCTCCATGCGCATCTGCACGCGCAGCGCCGCGTCGAGGTTGGACAGCGGCTCGTCGAACAGGAACACCTTGGGGTGCCGCACGATCGCGCGGCCGATCGCCACGCGCTGGCGCTGGCCGCCCGAGAGCTCGCGCGGCTTGCGCTGCAGCAGCGGCGTGATCTGCAGGATCTCGGCCGCGCGGGCCACGGCCGCGTCGCGCTGCGCGCGCGACAGGTCGGTGAACTTGAGCGCGAAGCCCATGTTCTCGGCCACCGTCATGTGCGGGTAGAGCGCATAGCTCTGGAACACCATCGCCACGCCGCGGCGCACCGGCGGCAGGTCCTGCGCCTCTTCGTCGCCGATCAGGATGCGGCCGGCGCTGATCTCCTCCAGCCCGGCGATGCAGCGCAGCAGCGTGGTCTTGCCGCAGCCCGACGGGCCGACGAAGACCATGAACTCGCCCGAGGCGATGTCCAGGTCGATGCCGTGCAGGATGCGCGGGCCGGCACCGTACTGCTTCTCGATGCCGCTGAGTCTCATGGAGGTCATGTCGTGTCTCGCTGTGTTGTGTGTGTGTGGGGTGTCAACCCTTGACGGCGCCGGCCGTCAGGCCTTCGATCAGGCGGCGCGAATAGAGCGCGAACAGCGCCAGCAGCGGCAGCACGGTGATGGCCGAGCCGGCGCTGATCGCGCCCCACGGCGTCTGCCCCGTGCCCTGCAGCGAGCGCAGCACCAGCGGCGCGGTGAACATGTCCATGTCGCTCATCACCAGCAGCGCGCCGACGAAGTTGTTGTAGGCGCCGATGAAGGTGACCAGCCCCAGCGTGCCCATGGCCGGGCCGATCAGCGGCACGACCACGCGCCAGTAGATGCCGAACTCGCCGCAGCCGTCCATGCGCGCCGCCTCCACCAGCTCGCGCGGCACCGCCGAGCCGATGTACTGCCGCATCAGGAACACGCCGAAGGCCGAGCAGGCGCCGGGGATGATCAGCGCCCGGGTGCTGTTGAGCCAGCCCAGCGACTTCATCATCAGCACGTAGGGAATCATCCCGACGAAGGCCGGCAGCAGCATGGTCGCCATCAGCGCCGCGAAGAGCCGGTCGCGCCCGCGGAATTCGTACATCGCGAAGCCGTAGCCGCCCAGCGAGCAGAAGAAGAGGTTCAGCACGGTGGCCGCGCCCGCGATCCACAGCGACAGGCCCACGCTGCGCCAGAAGTGCGGACGCTGCGCCACCAGGTCGTGCAGGTTGTCCATCAACGACCCGCCGAACCACAGCGGCGGCGGCACCGAGAGGATCTCGGAGTTGGTGTGCGTCGCGAACACGAACATGAAGTAGAACGGCGCGAGCATGATGGCCGCGCCCAGCAGCACCAGGGCCACCGGCAGCGCGCGGGAGGGAAGCGAAGCGGTGCGCATGGTCAGTCCTTGCGGCCGAGGTACTTGTTGTTGAGCCAGGTGAGCGCGGCGATCACGATGAACATCAGCCAGGCCACCGCGGAGGCGGTGCCGAAGTCGCCGTCGGTGAGGCCCACCTTGTACATCTGCATCGCCACGGTTTCGGCCACCTGGCCCACGCCGCCGGTGCCGCCGGTGAGCACGAAGGGCTCTTCGAACAGCTGCAGGTTGCCGATGATCGTGAGCGTCACCGCGAACAGCATCATCGGCCGCAGCAGCGGCAGCGTGATGTAGCGGAACTGCTGCCACGTGCCGGCGCCGTCGACGGTGGCGGCCTCGTACAGGTCGCGCGGAATCGTCTGCAGCGCCGACAGGTACAGCACCGTGTTCCAGCCGACGAAGCGCCACCAGACGATGAAGGCGACGATCGGCCGCGTGTACTCGGGCCGGCCCCAGTCGATGTTCTGCGACGGGAAGAGCCAGCCCAGCGGATGCACGCCCAGCGCCTCCCAGCGGCCCAGGCCGGTGAGCACCTGGTTGATCACGCCGAAGTCGCGCGAGAACAGCGACGAGAACACCAGCGTGATCGCCACCGTGTTCGTGATGTACGGCAGGAAGTACATCGCGATCACCGGGTTGCGCACCCGGCGCAGCCGCATGTGGATGAAGTAGGCCAGCGGAATCGCCACCAGGTGCTGCGGCAGGCCGGCCGCGAAGCCGAGCCAGAAGGTGTTGCCCAGCGCGCGCCAGAAGTCGCGCGCATACAGCTCGGCCCAGAAGGCGCCGCTGAAGAAGCGGCGCCAGGGCAGGTCGTCGAGCTGCAGCACGAAGAGGTAGTTGCCCCAGCCCTCCCACTTCATGCCCGACAGGCCCGCCGAGATGTCCCAGCGGAAGAACGACGCATACGCCGAGAACAGCAGCGGGAACAGGCCGAAGCCGATGAACAGCACGAAGAAGGGCGCGACGAAGACATACGGCATCCAGTGCCAGGGCTTCAATCGGCGCCGGCGGGGAACGGCCGCGGGCAGGGGCAGGGCGTGGGCGGACATGGCGAGGGGCAAGGGGACTGACGGAGACGGTTCAGCGGCGCACGCGGCGCTCGATGGCCTTGCGTGCGTCGGCCAGGGCCTGCTTCACGTCCTTGCCCTGCTCGAGCACCTTGTCGAACTCGGCCGACACCACCTCGGCGGCCACCGGGTCGAGCTTGTCGACGGCCACCGCGGGGATCTTCTGCGCGCTGGCCTTCCACTGTTCGCGTGCGACCTGGCCGCCGAGGAAGTCGACCGGCTGCTTCACGAACGGGTCGTTGGTGGCTTCCACCAGCGCCGGGAAGGCATCGAGCTCGCGGAACGCGGCCAGCTGCACCTCCTTGCTGGTGGTCATGAACTTGACGAACTCCCAGGCCAGCGCCTTGTTCTTCGCGCCCTTCGGGATGGCATAGAACGAGCCGCCCCACGAGGCATTCACGCCGCCGGGGAGGCTGGCCGAGCGCCACAGGCCCTTGGTGTCAGGGGCGATCCAGTTCTTCAGGTGGCCGGCCAGCCAGGAGCCCATCATCTCGGTGGCCACGGTGCCGCGCTTGAAGCCCTCGGACCACTCGTTGCTCCACGCGCCGATCTTGGCGTCGATGCCGGCGGCGCGGGCGCGCTTGGCCGTCTCGAAGGCCTGCACGAAGCGCGCCGATTCCACCAGCACCTTGCCCTGGCCGTCGAAGTAGATGCCTTCGCCGTCGTGCAGGCCCGAGCGCAGGATGATGTCCTTTATGGCGGCGGCATGCGGGATCAGGTAGGCGCCGGTCTTGTCCTTGAGCAGCTTGCCGGCATCGATGAACGAATCCCACGACTGGGTCAGCTGTGCCTCGGTGATGCCGGCCTTGTCCATCAGGTCCTTGCGGTAGAACAGCGCGCCGGGGCCGATGTCGGCCGGCATCGCGGCGCGGATGCCGCCGCGGCTGGTGGCCTGGGCCACCGAGAACTTGAAGAAGCGGTCGCTCAGCGCGTTGGCGTTGTAGGGCGGCTTCGACAGATCCTCGAGCCCGCCGCCTTCGGCGAACTTGGCGACGAAGCCGATCTCCAGGCCCATCACGTCGGGCAGGTTGGCGCCGGTGGCCAGCGCGGTGGTCATCGCGTTGTGGTGGTCGCCGTAGCCCAGTGCCACCAGCTTCACTTCCACCTCGGGGTGCACCTTCTTGAACAGCGGAATCGCCGCCTGCACCGAGCGGTCGAGATCCTTGAAGGAGGCGACGGTCAGGACGGTCTGCGCATGCAGCGCGAGCGAACACAGGCCAAGGGCGGCCGCCAGGCCGGCGCGGGAAAAGAGGTTCATGGTGTCTCCGTGGTTGGAACGTCGCCTGCTTGTGAAAATATCATGCAAGCGCTTGCACGGCAGTGTAGGAGTTGGCAGGCGCCGGTGTCACTGCGTGCGAACCCCCAGCGAAAAAGCAAGATTTGGCAGGCGCGGCGCGGCGGCCGGCGCTACCGGGCCTTTCAGGCCCGGCTGCTGCTGCGCCTGCGGGTGGGTGCCGGCGGCGCGGGCTCGGTGGCCGCGTCGGCGGGCAGGGCGCGGGTGGATTCGCGCACCATCAGCTGCAGCCTGGCGATCGGGCCGCGCGGCGGCCGGCGCCCTTCGATCAGCGCGACGATCGCGTTGGCCGCCTCGCGGCCCAGCTCGCGCAGCGGCTGCTTCACGGTGGTGAGCGGCGGCAGCGAGAAGGCCGAATGGCCGATGTCGTCGAAGCCGACGACCGACACGTCGTCCGGCACCCGCAGCCCGCGGCGGTAGAGCGCCAGCATCGCGCCGTAGGCCGAGTCGTCGTTGGCCGCGAACACGGCCGAGAAAGGCAGGCCGCGGTCGAGCAGCATGTTCATGGCGGCCAGCCCGCCCGGCTCGACGAAGCTGCCCTGCGCCACCAGACGCGGATCGAAGCTCTCGCCGGCTTCGCGCAGCACGTCCTGGTAGGCGCGCAGCCGGTCGTCGGCATCGAAGCGGCCCGCCGGGCCGGCGATGAAGGCGATACGCCGGTGGCCGAGTTCGACCAGGTGCTGCATTGCCTGGCGCGCGCCTTCGTAATGGTCGAAGGCCAGCGCATGGATCTTCCGCGACGCGACGCGCGTGCCCACCACCACCATCGGCACCGTGTCGGCGTGGCGCTCGAGCGTGTCTTCGTCGATGCCGGTGTGGATCAAGATCATGCCGTCGACCCGCCGGCCTTCCATCGCCGACAGGCGCTGGATCTCGTCCTCCGGCTCCCAGCGCGCACTGGCGAAGATGGCCTCGTACTGGTGGCCGATCAGGCCGTCTTCCACGCCGCGCATCGCCTCGTTGAAGAAGGTGCTGACGATCTCCTGCGTCACCACGCCCACCGTCATCGTCCGGCCCTTGGCGAGGCCGCGCGCCACCAGGTTCGGGCGGTAGTTCAGGCGCTTGATGCTCTGCTGGATCAACGCGGCCTTGTCCTCGGCCACATGGTGCGAACCACTGAGGAAGCGCGAGACGGTGCTGGTGGAGACGCCGGCGAGGCGGGCCACTTCTTCGAGGGTGATCTTCGCGTTGGCCATGGTCCGCCGCTGTTCAATGACGCGCCGGATGATAGCGCTTGCCCATCGAGGACGCGTGCTGCTGGATATCCCTGAAACACTTAGCAAGATCTGCATGCATGGGATATTGCAAGCGCTTGCATGAGTCGGCTATCGTGCCTGCCATGCAACCGACCGACCTCCATCTTCCCGACGGCTTCCTCTGGGGGGCCGCCACCTCGGCCTACCAGATCGAGGGCGGCGCCGACGCCGACGGCCGCACCCCCAGCATCTGGGATACCTTCTGCAGGACGCCTGGCCGCGTGGCCAACGGCGACAACGGCGACCGCGCCTGCGATTCGTATCGCCGGGTCGAGGAGGACGTGGCGCTGCTGCGCGAGATGGGCGCCAAGGCCTATCGCTTCTCGATCTCGTGGTCGCGCGTGATGCCGTCCGGCCGCGGGCCGCTCAACCCGGCAGGCGTCGCCTACTACCGCCGGCTGGCGCAGCTGCTGCGCGAGGCCGGCATCGAGCCGATGGCCACGCTCTACCACTGGGACCTGCCGCAGGCGCTGCACGACGAGGGCGGCTGGCTGAACCGGCGCTGCGCGTTCGACTTCGCCGACTATGCGCGGGCGATGTTCGCCGAACTCGGCGACCTCGTGCCCTGCTGGTTCACGATCAACGAGCCGTGGTGCGCCTCGATCCTGTCGCATGCGTTCGGCCTGCATGCGCCCGGCGAGCAGGACCTGGCCCGCGCGATGACGGTGGCGCACCACCTGCTGCTGGCGCACGGGCTGGCGGTGAAGGAGTTCAGGCGCAGCGAGCGGCCCGGCAAGATCGGCATGGCGCCCAACGTCGAGTGGCACGAACCCTATTCGCGCCATCCCGACGACGTGGCGGCCTGCGAGCGCGGGCTCGACTGGTTCAACCGCTGGTTCATCGATCCGCTGTTCCACGGGCGCTATCCCGAGGCGATGCTGGCGCGCTATGCCGAGCTCGGCATCCGCCCGCCGGTGGAGGAGGGCGACATGGCGCTGATCGGCCAGCGTCCCGACATGCTCGGCATCAACTACTACACCGGGGCCTACACCCGTGCAGCGCCCGCCGGCGCGGCGCCGGCCGCGGACGATGCGGCCGGCCAGATCCACCGGCTGCGCCTGCTCGAATCGGTCGACGTGCCGGGCTTCCGCAAGACCGACATCGGCTGGAACGTCTACGCCGACGGCTTCTACAAGGTGCTCACCTGGCTGAAGGACGAATACGGCAACCCGCCGCTGTTCATCACCGAGAACGGCGCCTGCGACAACACCGGCCCCGACGGCCAGGGCGAGGTGCGCGACGAGATGCGCATCGAGTACTTCCGCCGCCATGTGCTGGCGGTGGACCGCGCGCTGCGCTCGGGCTGCGACATCCGCGGCTACATGGCCTGGTCGCTGCTGGACAACTTCGAATGGGCCTATGGCTACGGCATGCGCTTCGGGCTCGTGCATGTGGATTTCGAGACCTTCAAGCGCACGCCGAAGCAGAGCTTCCACTGGTACCGCCAGCTGATCCAGGAAGGCAGGGTCGCGGCATGAGCACGCGCAGGCCGACCCGCGCGCTGGCGCACGGCATGCTCGCTGCGGCCGCCCTGCTGCTGCCGTGGCTGGCCAGCGCCACCGATGCCGCGCCGCAGGCCACGGTGAGCGTGCGCGCCGATGTCGAAGGCCCGACCGTCAACCTCGCGGTCACTCGCGGCTTCAACTTCGGCAACTGGATGGCGATGGCCGACTTCCAGCAGCCGCTGGCCAAGGTGCCGGCCGCATCGCTGCGCTTTCCCGGCGGCAACATTGGCGACGAGCAGGACATGGACGCCGCCACGCTCGACACCTTCAAGGCCCTGCTGGGCCTGGTGGCCGGCGCGCCGGAACTGGTGATCCAGACGCGGGTCTACGGTGGCCGCGTCGACCGCAAGCCGGCCAACATGCCGGAGGATGCCGCCCAGGCGGTGAAGCTGGCGCGCGAGCGCGGCCTCCAGGTGGGGCATTGGGAGATCGGCAACGAGCCCGACCTCTACAGCACGGTGCGCGGCGATCCCAGCTGGACGCCGGAGCGCTACTGCGAGGTCTTTCGTTCGCAGGCCCGGGCGGTCAAGGCCGCCGACCCGGCGCTCCGGGTGGCGGGCCCGGCCGTCTCGGGATCGCACGCCAAGGCCATGGCCTTTGCCGAGCGCTTCATCGAGCTGTGCGGCGACGTGGTGGACCTGCTCACCTGGCACATCTATCCCACCGAGGGCGACGGCACCGACGAGGCCGCGCTGGCCACGGTGTCCCAGGTCGACGAGTCGATCGAACGCCTGCGCAGCGCCTGGCGTGATCCGCGGCGCAACCCATTGGGCCATCGTCGCGAGATCGAGTTCGGCGTCACCGAATACGGGCTCTCGTGGAAGACCGACCGCCCGCGCTTCCTCGCGGACCAGACCGGCGCCCTGTGGGCAGCCGAGGCCTCGTTGCGCATGGCGCAGAAGGGGGTGCGGATGGCGCACTACTTCGCCTACCAGGGCACCGGCTTCCACGGCCTGCTCGACAACGGCGGCGTGGCCCGGCCGAGCTACTACGCCTTCGGCATGTTGAGCGGGCTGCAGGGGCGGTTCGTGAAGGCCGAATCGAGCCAGCCGCGGCTGTGGGCGCATGCCGTGAAGAGCGGCGACGTACTGCAGCTCGTGCTGATGAACACGCAGGCCCGGCCGCTGGGCATCGAGGTCGACGCGGCGGGCTGGCAGGTGCGCGAGGCGCGCTACTTCGACGCCGCGATCGTCGACGACGAGGCATCGCCCGCCAGCCTGCCCGCTGCGCAGCGACTCACGCTGCCCGCGCGCTCGATGACGCTGCTGCAGCTGCAGCGTGCGCCCTGACCCGGCCCACCAGATCCAGACCGGCCATTGCCGGCATCCAACCGAGAGGAGACGCTCCATGCACCGTCATGCACCCTTGACCGCGCCGCTGGCCCTTGCCGCGCTGGCGCTGCTGCAGGCCTGCAGCACACCGCCGGCCCCGGCCTCGGCGCCCCAGCCTGCGCCTGCGCCCGCACCTGCGGCAGTGGCCGCACCGGACACCACCGGTGCGATGGTCTTCGCGCTGCCCCAGCGCGGCGGCGTGACGGCGCAAGGCGGCCGCTACGAGGCCTTCGCGTATGCCGAGAAACCCGGCGACGCGAAGATGGAGAAGCTCTCTGCCGCCAACGGTGTGGCTCGCGTCACGGGCGTGGTCTGGCCTCAGCTCGGCAGCACCTGGGGTGGCATCGGCTTCACCGCCACGGCCGGCGGCGAGGGCGGATCGGTCGACCTCTCGGCCCGGCGCACGCTGCGCCTGCAGCTCGCCTCGGCCACCGCGCAGCAGCTGCGCGTGCGCGTGATGGGCGCCGACAAGGCCACGCGCGACAACGGCTGCTACCCGGTCGTGATGCTGCCGGTGTCGGCCGAACTGCGCGAGCACGCCATCCCGCTCGCTGCGCTGGCGCCCGAAGCCTATTGCGGCGCCAACGGCCGCTCGATCGCGGCCACCGCTCCGGCGGTCACCGCGATCGAGGTGTCCGATCCCACGCTCACCGCCGGCACCCGCCACGCGGTCGATTTCAGCGTGGGCCGCATCGAGCTGCTGCCTTAAGGCCCGGCCCCCGGCTTCTTCCTCATCCGCCACACGCAGCGATACGGGGCTGCGTGGTGGATCGACTCACCCCGAAAAAACGGAGACATCCCCTTGAAGATTTCGCGATTCGCGATCGCTGCGGCGCTGTGCGCCTCGGCCTGTGCCGCCAGCGCGGCCACCGTCGACTTCTACGGCTACCTGCGCGCCGGCACCGGTGTCAACGAGCGCGGCGGCACGCAGGTGTGCTTCGGCCTGCCCGGCGCCGACACCAAATGGCGCCTGGGCAACGAGTGCGACTACGTCATTGAGCCGACCTTCGACACGAAGGTCGCGGAGTTCGAGGGCGCGCAATGGCACGTGCTGATGATGCCCAGCGTCTACCGCGCCTGGGGCCAGACCGAGTTCAGCACCGATGAGCTCGTCGCCCGCTTCGGCCAGGCCTATGTCTACGGCAGCAAGGTGGCGGCGCTGGGCAACGGCACCGCGTGGGCTGGCCGGCGCTTCTACAACCGGCTGCAGACCGGCATCAACGACCAGTTCCTCGAGAACAACGACGGCGACGGTGCCGGCATCGAGGACATGGACCTGGGCATCGGCAAGGCCAGCGTCGCCTTCATGATGAACGGCCGCGGTGCCGCCAACGACAACCGCTTCTACGTTCCGCTGCGGCTCACCGGCCTGAAGACGCTGCCCAACGGTTCGCTGTCGATCTACGTCACGCCCTCGACGCAGACGCGCTCGCGCAACCAGGTGACCGACACCGCCACGCCGGCGCAGAGCAGCGGCCTCGCGGTGGGCGCCTACCAGACGATCTCCGGCGTGCTGGGCGGCGACACGCTGATCGGCCTCAAGTACGACAAGCTCGGCAACGTGAAGAACACGCGCGCCGTGCTGCAGCAGAGCGGCAGCCTCAGCGCGAGCACCCGCTTCGACCTGCTGGCCGAATACCGCGTGGCCTCCAGCGCCGGCGCCGACAGCCGGTGGATGGCGCTGGGCGCGCGCACCGACACGCACCTGGGCGGGCCGTTCCGTGCGCTGGTGGAGCTGGGGCATGACCACGTCAAGCCCGACGGCGCCCCGGCCCGCACGATGACCAAGCTCACAGTGGCCGGCGCGATCTCGGCCGGCAAGGACCCGTGGTCGCGCCCGACGCTGCGCGTGTTCGCGACGCATGCGGTCTGGAACGAGGCCGCGCGCCAGGTGCTCGGCCAGAACTGGGTCAATGGCGAGCGCCTGCAGCAGGTGTACGGCGACCGCAAGGCCGGCACCAGCTTCGGTGTGCAGGCGGAGACCTGGTGGTGATTTGGGGGTACGCGCCCGGGCGCTGTGGGGCAGGGGCCTCGGCCCCGGGCGCTCTTTTTCCGACCTGAGCGTGCGCTACTCGTAGTGCAGCGTCCCCAGGCCCACCAGCCTGAACCGCGGACTGCCGTCGGGATCGTCGTGCGCCAGGTCGGCCTCGGCTTCGGCCAGCGCCTGCGCGGCCTGCTCGCGCACATGGGGGTCTTCGTCGGCGAGGCTGGCCGTGAGCAGCGGCATCACCTTCTCCGGCGTGAAGAAGCTCAGCGCCCAGACGAGACGCCGCCGCACGTAGGGCAGCGGCTCGCGGCGCAGTCGCGTCTTCAGCGGCCCGATGGCCTTGTCGTCGCGGATCGCGGCCAGGGCCAGCGCCGCCTCGGCGCGTACCTGCTCGTCCTCGTCGTCGAGCAGCGCCAGCAGCGGCTTCAGCGCCCGCTTGTCGGGTTGCTCCCTCAGGGCTTCGACGATGCTCGCGCGGGCCGAGGCATCGTCGACCGCGAGCGCTTCGATCAGGCGCGGCACCGCGGCCGGGTCCTGCTGCCGCACCAAGTCTTCGCCCTCGAGCTCGCCGAGGGCATCCCGTGCCTCGGCGCGCACGTCTGCGTCAGGGTCGCGCAGCGCCTCGGCGAGGAAGGGTGCGGCGCGCGCATCGCGCAGCCGGCCGAGCGCTTCGCAGGCGCTCTTCCTCACGCTGGCCTCGGCATCGTTCAGCGCGCTGCACAGCGCTTGCAGCGGCAGCGTGGTGTCGGTGCCATCTTCCCAGTACAGCCGGCCCAGCGAATCGGCTGCGCGCTCGCGGAATTCGGCATCCGGATCGCTCAGCGCGGCGCACAGCACCGGCACGGCCTGGGGGTCGTCGCTGTCGCCCAGCGCCCACAGGATGTTCCACCGCACGCTCCGGGCTTCGGCGGTGTTGCCGAAGGCCTTGACGAGCTGGGCCGTGGCGCGCTCGTGGCGCATGTGGCCGAGCGCACCGGCGGCCAGGCTGCGGGTTTCCTCGTCCTCGTCGTCGAACAGGCGCTCGGCGATGGTCTTGATCGTGGCGGGCAGGCGCAACGTGCCCAGCGCGTCCACGGCTTCCCGCCGCACCGGAGCATGCGGGTCGCGCAGCGCACGCATCAGCGCCGGGGCCGCGCTGGGCAACCAGTACTTCAGCGCCTCGGCGGCCCGTGTTCTCACGAGGGCGGAGCTGTCGGTCAGCCCGGCGATGAACGCATCGTGCAGCGCGGGTGGCTTCTTGAAGTCGGCACATTCCCTCAGGGCCTGGATGACGCAGGCCCGCACCTCGGGCGACTCGTCGCCTGCTGCGGCCAGCAGCGCCGGCAGCAGGCCGGGGTTCTTCATCTCGCCGAGCTCCGCGGCGGCCATCGACCGCACGTCGGCATGGGGGTCGTGCTGAAGCCGGTCTTTCAGTGCCGTGATGGCTTGCCGGTTTCCGCGGAAGGCGCCCAACGCCCAGGTCGCCTGCTCGCGCACGGTGGGGCTGGGGTCGGCCAGCGCCTCCACCAGCATGGGTACGCACTCGGCCGGCTGGCGCTCCAGCATCGTGGCGGCCGCGGCCCGCACTGCCTCCACAGGATCGCGGGCCAGCGCGTGCAGGATCGCATCCAGCGCCAGCGGATGCGCCGTGACGTCGTAGTGGCCGAGCGCATGGATCGCGCTTTCGCGGATGTAGTCGTCGGCATCGGCTGCCGCGGCCAGCAGCGCCGGCACGAAGGCATCGGAGACGCCGGGATCGCACAGGCTGACGTTGGCGCCGCGGCGCGTGGCGGGATCTTGCGTCTTCAAGGACGCGATCAGGTTCTCGATCCGCTGCTGCTTCTTCTTCATCGTTGGTCTCCTCCCTGGGGAGACCGATGCTATCGCCCCTTGGCGCTCAGCCGTTCTTGAACAGCCCGCGCTCCTTCATCCGCAGCAGGCGCGAGCGTGCGCCCGAGCGCTGTGGGGCAGGGGCCTCGGCCTCGGTTTCGGTCTCGGCCATGGGCTTGTCTTCTTCCGCCGGCAGGTCGGTCTCGACCACGTCGACCAGCACCGGCAACTGGGCCGCCACGGCCGCCAGGTTGAGCGGTGCTTCCGGCGGCACGGCGCTGATCGCGAGGTCGACGAAGTCGGCCGTCGGCAAGGGCTGCGGCGGCGCGCGCGGGGCGGTCTTGCGCGAGGCCGGCGGCGGCGCTGGGCGGGGCGGCTTCTTGCGTTCGGGCGGGGCCGGCGGCGGCAGCATCACCGCCGTGCCATACAGGCGCACCGCTTCCCAGGCCAGGCCGTTGGCGGCGAGTTGCCGCAGGCGCTCGTCGCGCGCAGCAGGCCGCGTGATGGCGGCCAGCTGCTGGTAGAGCTCGGGATAGACCTCGCTGTCGATCTCGAGATCGAGGCGCAGGATGGCCATGGTCCGTGCGTCGGCCCTCGGAGTGGCGTCAGCCCTCCGCCAGCGCTTCGCCGATCATCTGGAAGCCGCGCACGTTGGCCGACATCGCCTCCGGCATGATGAACACCGGAATCGCCGGGAAGCGCCGGGCCAGCACGTCGCGGTAGCGGTCGGGGTGGCCGCCCACCAGCACGATCAGGTCGATGATTTCGTAGGCGTCGCGCAGGCCGTCGATCAGGCGGTTGATCGAGTCTTCGATCACGCTCATGATCACCGGCTCGTACTTCGCGAGGTCGTGCGCCACGCCGCTCAGCTTGACCGGCTGCTTCAGCCGCAGCGATTCGTTCACGCGCGGCACCACCGCCGGGCCCAGCGGCCGGCCGATGTCGGCGGCCAGCGCGTCGACCACCGCCCGCACCACGCGGTGCCGGCCGGCATCGGACGCAGCGCCGCTGGCCTTGGGGTTGATCGTGCCCTGCTGGATCAGCAGCCAGTCGAGCGTGTGCTCGCCGGGGTCGACCATCAGCACCGCGAGCTCGTCGAGCTCCTCGCCCGACGACAGCGGCTGCAGCGCGCCGCCGGTGCGCTTGATCACGGCGTTGAGCGCATCGAGGTGGTCGTCGATCGCGGCATAGCCGCCCATCGGCTGGGCCTGCACCGCCACGCGGCGCACGGTGATCTTCTTGCCGTCGCCGACATCGATGTCGCCCTCGTAGGTGGCGCGCAGGTAGTCGCGCCGCTTGGCGTCGTTGTACTGGTTGACCGGCAGGCCCAGCACCAGCACGTCGATCACGGTGTCGCCGGCCTCGGCCATGTAGCGCAGCGCGCCCTTGGTCAATGCCTCGTAGATCGCGCCGCGGTAGAACTCGTCGGTCACGTCGCGGCCGAAGCTGCCGCCGGCCTGCGCCAGGCCGACATCGCGGCCCACTTCGTAGCTGGCGCCGCCCACCGGCACGTCGTAGGTGTCGCGCCGCCGGGTGCCGAGCGAGCGCACCGCGCTGGCATCGGCGGGAATCGCCATCGACGGGAAGCTGATGAAGCTCACGCCCTCGGGCGAGGGCACGCTGAGCTTGACCAGACCGAAACCGACGTCGATGGCCCGAACCACCGGCGCGGCCGATTCGGCCGGGGTGTCTTCCGCGCGGGCGACTTCGCGCAGCTTCGGGGTGTGGGATGAAGCCATGTGGACCTCTTTCTGTCGGAGAAGGAGAAGGAGAAGACCCGTTGAGCGTAGCATGCAGGCGCCATGCCTGAACACCGGTGTTCCGCCCCTGTCACCATGCGTTGCAACGAGGGGCGGAGGCGTTAGATCCGGAGGAAGGCGCCGAGCAGGCCGATCGCGAACATCGCGATCAGGAAGCGGGGCCAGCCGAGCCGGCGCGACATCAGCGAATAGCCCAGCCAGAACATGCCCAGCATGAACACCAGCGGGCTCTTCAGGCCCACCGCGATGCGGACCATGATGAGCACCTGCAGCGCGAAGCGCCACCACTGGATCGGCCGCTGCGCCGGCGCGCCCGGTGCCGGCCCGGCGGCGGTGTTCGCCGGAACGACGGGATTGCGCGCGCCCCGAGCGGCCGCCGAGGCTTCGGCGCGCTGCTGGGCTTCGGCCTCGCGTTGAGCGGTGTTGCGCGCCGCGCGTTCGGCGTTGAGGCGATCCTGCCTGGCCTGCTTGATCTGGGCTGCGGTCTGCTCCAACTGCGGGGCCGGTGCGGGCGTGGGCTCCCACCACGGGCCACGGGCACGGGCGGGGGCCTGTCCGCTGGCCGACCGGCGGCGGAAGGCATCGGCCGACGCGGAGCGCGCGGCGCCAGCGCCGCCCGGCAGCGCCAGCGCGCGGGCCAGCAGCGGCGCGCCTTGTTTCGCATCCACCATCTGCACGAAGCGCGCATAGCCGACCAGCGTGTCGCGCGTGGCCGGCTGTCCTTGCCAACTGGCCGCTTCCAGCCCTTGCTTCTGCGCGCGGTGCAGCGCGGCGCGCAGCCTGCGGCGTTCTTCGCGCGAGACCGAGGGCTTGTCGTTGACGACGATGCCGGTGACCTCCTGCCGCGCGCCGCCGCGCATCACGCGCTGCTTGTCGGGGTGGGGCGTGAAGCCTTCGTCGCGCAGCACGTGGTGCACCTGCCGCAGCAGCCGGCCCACGGCGGCCGCAGCTTCGGGCGGCGCCGAGAAGCTGAGGTCGTCGGCATAGCGGGTGTAGGCGAAGCCGAGCCGGGTGGCCAGCCCCTGCAGCCGGCGGTCGAGCTTGCGGCAGAGGATGTTGGTGAGCATCGGGCTCGTCGGCGCGCCCTGCGGCAGCACGCGGTCGCGGCCCTTGCCGCCGACGAAGAAGCGCTCGCCGTCGACCTCGAGCTCGTCGCACGGGTTCTCGCTGCACAGCAGCGCCAGCACGCTGGCCGTGCTCTCGGTGTAGCCCAGCCCCTGGAACACGCCCTTGATGCGCGGGAAGGTGATGCTGGGGAAGAAGTCCTTCAGGTCGAGGTTGATCACCACCGCCTGACCGCAGTGCGGCGCCGCATTGCTGACGATGCTGCGGCCCGGCATGAAGCCATGCGCCGCCGGATGGCAGGGCACCTTGGCCAGCAGGTTGTCGAGCACCCAGTACTGCGCACGCTTGAGCCGCGGCATCGGCGCCGAGATCGTGCGTTGGCCGCCGGTCTTCTTGGGCAGCAGGAAGCGGCGGTAGTGCGTGGTGCGCGCCACCTCGCGGTGGAAGCAGAGGAACTTCAGCTCCGCGAGCGAAACGCCCATCGCCTCGGCGAGCGCGAGCGGCGTGGCCAGCGCGGGCAACCCCTGGGCTTGCAGGCGAGCCAGCAAGGCCGAGGCATCGGCCGCCGGCTGCAGGCCGCCCGAGACGCCGTCACCGAGGTGGCCCGCATCGGTCTTGCGCGCCTCGTGCCAGCGCAGCGCCCGCTCGTAGCGCTGCTGCTCGCGCGCGCGGGCAGTGGCTTCGCGCTTCTCGCGCGCCTTGGCCATGCGCTCCTGGCGCATGACCTGCAAGGCAGCCTGCGGGTCGCCCTTGATGCGCAGCTCGGCCTGCAGCTCGTCGAGCGCCTTCACCAACTCGGTCTCGCGCTGGATCAGCGCGGCTTCGACCGTGGGCTGGCCATCGCCGGCAGGCCAGAAGCCCAGGCGCTGCATCTCGGCCAGGACGACCGCCTCCTTGCTGGAAGCCTGGATGCGGGCGAGCAGCTCGGCCCGCGTGGGTTGCCGTTCGCTCATGACGCGCCTCCGCAGAGGGAGGGGAGGAGGGCGAGTGCAGCGCGCTTCTCATCGAAGAGCCTGCAAGGCTTGAAGGACGGGGGCTGTCCACTCGACGCCGGGCGCCATCCGTCGCGACCATGCACTCGAAACGAGTCATATCGGCATGGCGCGACGGATGGCAGCCCGGCACAGTGAAGACGGCACCCGTGGCGCTTAGAACGGCGGAATGCATGGACGGCGAAACACCGCCCGGGTTGCAAGAGCCAGCGCGCTGCACTCGGATTCAGTTTAACCGGAAGACTCCTCACGCGATCTCCCTCGTGCGTTGTCGTGTCTCCAGCTGCGGCTGCGCCATCAGGCGCAGCGCCAGCATGTGCGCGCAGGGGCCGCGCCGGAGCTTGTTCTGGCTGTAGAAGTTGCAGCTGCACTGGGCATCCTGCAACTGCTGGTCGGCATTGAGCACCAGGCGCGGCTCGTAGGCGCGGCCGCGCTCTTCCACCCGGCCGGTCACCACCGTGCGGCTGCCTTCCTCCGCGATGCCGCCCACCCGCACGCCACTTGCATAGACAAGTGCCAGCGCCTGCTCCTCCTCGGGGCTGGCGAAGCGCAGCGTGTCCAGCGGCAGCGGCTCGCGCGACAGCTCGCGCCAGGCATAGCGGCCGGTGGGCAGGTCGAACACCGCGCGGCCCGCCTGCACCCACAGCGTGAGTGCGGCATCCACGTCGGGCCGCGGCAGGCCGGTGCGCGTGGCCAGTTCGGCCGGCGTGGCGAGCCAGGCGCGCTGCAGCTCGGCCGCCACCGCGCGCTTGACGCCGTCGTTCACCTCGTGGCGGGTCTGCAGCAGGTCGAAGCGGCCGGCGGCCGACCAGTCGTTCGAGGTCCAGCCCGACAGACCCAGCGTCACGGTGATGTCGCCCATCTCCACCACCCAGAAGCTCGGCATGCCCGAGCCCAGCACGTGCACGCGCACGCGCGTGGCCAGCGCGATCAGGCGCTCCAGCGTCAGCAGCCGGCGCCGGCCCCACAGCCGCACGGTGCGCGGCTCGGCCAGCGGCGCGCCGACGATCGCACTGCGGCGCGCGGTGAAGGCGAGGTCCCATGGCTCCAGCACCATGCGCGCCGGCTGGCCGGGCTGCAGCTCGAAGCGCAGCGAGCGCGGGCCCGCGCGCTCCTTGCGCTGGCGCAGCGCGCTGCACAGGTTGTGCACGTCCATCGGATGCAGCTCGAGCACGGTGGCCGGCAGCGTCATCGCGCTCGACACCTGCAGGAAGCCGCGCACCCAGCTGTCGGGCAGGTCGATCTTCTCCTCGTGGAAGGCCGGGTCGTTGCCGGTGGCGACGGTGAAGCCCGCCGGATCGACCTTGAAGCTGGTGGCCTTGTAGTCGCGGATCTTCTGGAACTCCTCGTACAGGCTGGCCGAGTAGTCGATGTTGGTGGTGCCGCAGGCCATCTCGCCGGTGCGGTCGAACACGTCGTGCTTCACGCTCACCGCGCAGTAGCTCGACTCGTCCTGGCTGAAGGCCTCGAACAGCAGCCGCTCGGGATGCACGGTGATCACCGGATCGAGCACGATCCAGGCGTCGATGTGGTGCTTGTACAGCCACTCGAAGTAGCGCCGCCGGGCCTTGTAGAAGGGCTCGAGCAGGATGCTCTTGCGCTCGCGCAGCTGCTGCAGCTCACGCGTGATCGCGTCGGCCTGGCCCTTCAGCTTCTGCGCCTGCTGCATGAACTGCGCGAGCAGGCCGCTCTCATTGGCCTCCAGCCACTGCCGGTAGGCGGAAGGATCACGGCCGCGGTAGCGCAGGTCGCTCACCACCACCGAGTGCAGCGCCGACAGCGCCTCGCGGAACACCAGGTGCGCATGCGAGTCGCGCCGCAACAGGCCTTCGAAATACGTGGGCGGGCGCAGCGTGTCGGGCGCGAAGCTGAAGGCCTGCGACGAGGCCGAGTCGTCCACCGTGGTGCTGCCGTAGTACTTGTAGCGGAATTGCATGTCAGGTCCCGTGTACTTCGGGCGTCTTCCACGCCAGGAAGGGCAGCTCGATCTGCGGATGCCGTGCGGCGATGTCGCGCAGCCCGGCCACGTACTGCGGCTTGTCGGTGAGGCTGGCGGTGACCACCTGGCGCGCGAAGATCTCGGCGACCACCGCGGCGGTTTCAGGAGCCCCGGTCTGCGCGCGCAGGAACTCGGTGACGCGCGACTTGGCGACGCGGCCGCGGTGCACCTGGCTCAGCACGGTGAGGAAGTAGGGCATCAGCCCGCGCAGCCGCTGCGCGAGCTGCACCGGGTCGTCGGTGGGCAGCTCCAGCAGCCATTGCGTGACGAACAGCTGCACCTGCGTGCTGGGGTGCTGGCTCAGCCGCGTGAGGCACAGGCTGGCATCGGCCGCGCTCATGCGGCGCACCAGCCGTGCGCGGCCCAGCGCCTGCACCCAGGGCTGCGGATGGTCGACCCAGGCGATCAGCAGCTCGACGTTCAGCGAGTCGTCGGGCAGACGCTCGCCGAACAGCTGCTGCGCATAGGCGCGCGCATCGTCGAAGCCGGTGTCGGCCAGCGGCAGCAGGTCGGCGGCCTGTTCGGGTGTGGGCACTGGCGGCAGCGTGGCATCGAGCGCCCGCATCGCCCAGGTGCGCACGCTCACGTCGGCATGCCGGCACAGCATCGCCTGCTGGCGCAGGCTGAAGTCGGCGGGCTGCAGCGCGGCCAGCGCCCAGGCGCCGTAGCGCTGCGCGCCACGGCTTTGCGCCTGCAGCGCGCGCCAGGTGCCGGCGGCGTCGCGCGCCGGTGCATGCGGCGCCAGATCGTGCGTGAGCCAGCGCAGCGCATCGTCGTGCAGGCCTTCGCCGCTCTCACCGAGGAACAGCACCTCGTGCAGGCGCTGGGCGACATTGCTGCCGATCCCGGCGTCGGCCTGCGCGAGGCGCAGCAGCGCCGGTGCGATCGCGGCGCGGATCTCGGCATGCGGATGCAGCGCCAGCTCCACCAGCAGCTCGAGCTGCCGGCGCAGCACCTCGTCGGGCAGCGCGGCCAGCAGGCGGGCACCGGCGGCGCGGCGCTGTGGATCGTCGGCCGAGAGCAGGCGCGTCAGCATGGCCGGCGGCAGCATGGCCACGCCGGCCGGGTGCAGCAGCAGCCAGGTGACGCCGAGCTGCACGACCGCATTGGCGGGGTGGTCGAGCAGCGGCAGCAGCGCGCCCAGGCCTTGCCAGGCCGCTTGTCCGGCGGCCTCGGCCAGCGGGCCCTGCAGCAGCTGTTCGACCAGCGCAGCGCCCTCCGCCAAGCCCGGCGCGGCAGGATCGGCCGCGAGCAGCGCGCCCTGCAGTTCGGCCAGCAGCGGCTCGGGCGGCGCCAGCAGCGCGAGGCCATGGCCCTGGCGCCGCGTGCGCTCGTCGGCCGACAGCAGCAGCGCGACCACCAGCTCGGCATGGCGCGCGAAGGTGGCCGGATCGCCTGCGATGTGCAGCAGCGCGAAGTCGCGCGCGGGGCCATGGCTGCTCAGCGCCATCAGCGTCAGCCACGGCACCTGGCCGGCCGCATCGGTGCAGGCCTGCAGCCGCGCCCGCGCGGCCTCGAAGCCGATGCCGGCGATGAAGACCTGCGGGCTGCGCAGCAGCGCCTCGATCACCGGGGCCTCCTGCTGCTGCACGAAGTCCGCATGGTCCTGCAGCGCACGTGCGGCCACCGATTGCACCAGTGCGCTGCGGCTCTCGATCGCCAGCCGCAGCAGCGCTTCCGGGTGCGCATCCCACAGGGGGCGCAGGCCTTCGGTGCGCTGCGGCATCGGCTGCGTGGTGTCGATCGGCGCCATCGTCCACCAGCGCTTGGCGCGGGCGCTGGTGTGCAGGCCGGGCAGCGCGGGCAGCAGCAGCCGCGGCAGCAGCATCCAGCCGGCGCCGGCCGCGTGGTAGCGCGGCACGCGCGTGTAGCGGCGGTCGATGTATTCCCAGTGGCTCTCTTCATGGGCCGGCGGCACCTCGTCGTCGGCCAGGCCGAGCAGCAGCTCGACCGCGAGCTCCGGTGCATGCGAATGGCCGATGGTGGCCAGCCGGCGCAAGGAGCGCCAGTTGCGCAGGCGCAGGTAGTCGCGGGTGCGCGGGGTGAAGGCGGCCGCCGGAGCGCGGGCGCCGCCGGTGGCACGCTGCAGCCATCCGCCTGTGTGCGGCGGCCGGTACTCCCGCGCGCCGCTGGCGCCCAGCTGCCCCGGCGTGTTCTCGAAGCGCGCATGCAGCAGGCCGATCAGCTCGGCATCGCGCCGCAGCTCGGCCGCCTTGTAGACATAGCGCACCGCCTGGAATCGTTCGGCCTCCAGCGGTAGCGCCTTCAGCAGGCGCAGCAGCACGGCACGCGGGACGGGCTGCACGAATGCGATGTCGTACCAGGGCTGCAGCAGCTGCGGCCAGTCGAGGCCGCGGCCGGCGAGGGCTGCCTCCACCTGTTTGATCAGCGCGTCGCCGCTGGCCTGGCTCTCCAGCTCGGCCTGCCAGCCGGGCAGCAGCGTGGCCACGTGGGCCGATCGCGCTTCGGGTGGCAGCAGCATCAGCCACGCCTGATGGGCGATGCGGCAGGTGGCCGGGCTGCGGCCGCGCTGCGACAGCACCTGCATCGCCTCGGTGGCGCCGGGGTCGCCGAGGCGGCCGATGGCCGCAGCGAGGCAAAGGTCGAGCAGGTCGTCGCCGCTTTCGAGCAGCTCCACGAGGCGGGGCACCAGCCCGCGCAAGGCGCGCTGGCCGGCGCTGTCGGCAGCGGCCGCATCGCTGCATTCGGCCACGCGCCACGCGCTGCGGGCGCGCCGTTCAGGCGACTGGAGCTTCCAGCGGGTGGGCTGGAAGCGGGCGACGAGCGCGGCAATGGCCGGCGGCACCGGTTCGGTGGCCGCGGCGGGCGAGGGTGGGGCGACGCGCGGCCCGGGTTCGGCCGAGGCCAGCGCGTCGAAGCCTTCGCGCCTGACCAGCCTGTCGCCGGCGGCCAGCCGGCGGCGCAGGAAATCGAGCGCCCGGCGCTCGGCTTCGGCCTGGGGGCAGGGTGACGCGGTCAGCGACGATTCCTGCTCGGCCTGCCGGACGGTGACCACATAGCGGGCCGCAGGATCGGCCGATGCGCGTGCAGGCAGGTCGAGCTCGATCAGCTCGACCGTGCAAAACCGCTCGCGCGGATGCTGCCGAACCAGCGTGGCAGACGCGATCTTCTTCAAGTTGTCCCCCTCCGGTGGTCCCCCAAGGCCGGGGCTGATTCTGCACCGGAAGGGGCGGGAGGCGGAGAGGGGTCAGCGCCGGGTGCTGGTGAGCTGGTCCCACAGCTCGGCCGGCAGCGTGTCGACCACCTCGGTGACCTCGAGGCCGCGCTGCAGGTCGAGTGACGACGCGAACCAGTGGCCGAGGTTCGAGGCCACGGAGCGCTCGTCCTGCGATCGCTGGCGCAATGGGGTGGCGCTGGAGCTTGGAGTGGCAAAGGCCGGCTTGGCCATGCTGAGCGTGCGGAGAAGGCTCATGGGTACTGCTGAAGGTCGGGGCGGGGCGGCGTTGACGATAGCGGCCCCGACCCTCGCCGATCCGCGGAAAAGCTGCGCGGTCGAGCAGGCTGCAACCGATTGTTCGGGGGCGAGAGGAAACCCGTTTCGTTATGTACGGCAAAATACATCGGATGTTCACGCAAGGAGCGACGATGTCGTGTTCCCGCTTCGGGAGGGCGCGCCTGCTGGTGGCGGTGGCCGGGCTGGTGATGGCCGCCGCCGCCTCGGCGGGCGAAGTGGTGGTGGCCGTGGCCGCCAACTTCGCGGGCCCGATGGCGAAGATCGGCGAGGGCTTCACGGCCGCCACCGGCCATGCGCTGAAGCTCTCGGCCGGCGCGACCGGCAAGTTCCGCTCGCAGATTGCCACCGGCGCCGCGCCCTTCGAGGTGCTGCTGGCCGCCGACGACGAGACGCCGAAGCAACTGATCGCCGAAGGCCATGCGGTGCCCGGCAGCCAGTTCACCTATGCGATCGGCCAGCTCGTGCTGTGGAGCGCGAAGCCCGGCGTGGTCGACGACCAGGGCGCCGTGCTGGCCTCGGGCCGCTATGCGCACCTCGCGATCGCCAACCCCAGGCTCGCGCCCTATGGCGCGGCGGCGATCGAGGTGCTGAAGGCGCGCGGGCTCGAGCAGGCGGTGGCGCCGAAGCTGGTCACCGCCGAGAGCATCGCGCAGGCCTACCAGTTCGTGGCCACCGGCAATGCCGAGATCGGCTTCGTCGCGCTGTCGCAGGTGGCGGCGCCGGGCAAGCCGGCTGAGGGTTCGATGTGGCGCGTGCCGGCTTCGCTGTATGCAGAGATCCGGCAGGACGCGGTGCTGCTGAAGGCCGGCGAGAAGGACCCGGCTGCCAAGGCGTTGCTCGACTACCTGAAGAGCGCGCCGGCCCGGGCCGTGATCGCGGCCTACGGCTACCGGCATTGACGCGATGAGCGGCGCCGACTGGGCCGCGGTGCGGCTGACTGCCGAACTGGCCCTCACCACCACCGTGGTGCTGCTGCTCGTCGGCACGCCGCTCGCGTGGTGGCTGGCGCGCACGCGCTCGGCGCTGAAGCCGGTGTGGGCGGCGCTGGTGGCGATGCCGCTGGTGCTGCCGCCCACGGTGATCGGCTTCTACCTGCTGCTGCTGCTCGGGCCGCAGGGGCCGGTGGGCCAGCTGGTGCAGGCGCTGGGCGGGCGGCCGCTGCCGTTCACCTTCGGCGGGCTGGTGGTGGGCTCGGTGATCTATTCGTTGCCCTTCGTCGTGCAACCGCTGCAGCAGGCCTTCGAGGCAATTCCCGAGCGCACGCTGGAGGCGGCCGCCACGCTGCGCGCCGGGCCGTTCGACCGCTTCCTCACGGTGGCGCTGCCGCTGGCGCGGCCGGGCGTCGTCACCGCCGCGGTGCTGGGCTTCGCGCACACGCTGGGCGAGTTCGGCGTGGTGCTGATGATCGGCGGCAACATCCCCGGCGCCACGCGGGTGCTCTCGGTGGCGCTCTACGACCATGTGGAGGCCGGCGAGTTGGCGGATGCGCACCGGCTGGCCGCCGGGCTGGTGGTGTTTGCGTTCGCCGTGCTGGTGGCGCTGCATGTGGTGAACCGGCCGCGGCGTGAAGCCCGGCGCGCTTCCGCATGATCGACGCCCGCCTCCGCCTAGCCCGGCCGGGCTTCGCGCTCGACGTGGCGCTGCAGCTGCCGGCCTCGGGCGTCAGCGCGCTGTTCGGCCCCTCGGGCTGCGGCAAGACCACGGTGCTGCGCGCGCTGGCGGGGCTGGAGCGCGCGGCGGGCCACGTGTCGGTCAACGGCGAGCGCTGGCAGGACGATGCGCGGCGGCTCTTCGTGCCCACGCATCGGCGGCCGTTGGGCTACGTGATCCAGGAGGCGGCGTTGTTTCCGCACCTCAGCGTGCGCGGCAATGTCGACTACGCGCGCCGCCGCGGTGCTGCGCCGCAGGCCGACATCGCGCCGCTGGTCGAGCTGCTCGGCATCGGCCCGCTGATGGACCGGCGCGCCGATGCGCTCTCGGGCGGCGAGCGCCAGCGCGTGGCGATCGCCCGCGCGCTGGCGGCGGCGCCGCGGCTGCTGCTGATGGACGAGCCGCTGGCCGCGCTGGACGCTGCGCGCAAGGCCGAGATCCTGCCGTACCTCGAGCGGCTGCACCGCGAGCTGGCGCTGCCCATCGTGTACGTCACGCATGCGATGGACGAGGTGGCGCGGCTGGCCGATCACCTCGTGCTGATGGAAGCCGGCCGCGTACGCGCCGCCGGCCCGTTGGCCGAACTGCTGGCCGACCCGGCGCTGCCGCTGCAGCAGGCCGACGATGCCGGCGTGGTGATCGAGGCGCGCGTTGCCGCGCACGACGAGGCCTATGGCCTGATGCAGATCGCGTTCGACGGCGGCATGCTGTGGGTGGGCGCGCGCCCGGTGCCGATCGGTGAGCCGGTGCGGGCCCGGGTGCTGGCGCGCGATGTGAGCGTCACGCGCGGCGAGCCGGGGCCCACGAGCATCGTCAACGTGCTGCCGGTCGTGCTCGAGGGCCTGCATGCCGATGCCCACACCGCGCTGCTGCGGCTGCGCATGGGGCCGCGGGCGGAGCAGCAGCACCTGCTGGCGCGCATCACCCGCAGGAGCTGCGACCTGCTGGCGCTGCAGCCCGGCGATGCGTTGCACGCGCAGATCAAGGGCGTGGCGCTGATGTAGCGGCGGCTGCCGCTATTGCAGCAGGTCGAGCAGCGCGCGTGCGACCACGCGCGTGGCGCGCTGCAGATCGGCCAGCACGATGTGCTCGTCGGCCCGCTTGGCGTTCGATTCGAGCACCGTGCGCGGCCCGGCACCGTAGATCACCGCCGGGATGCCGCGCTCGCAATACAGCCGCACGTCGGTGTACAGCGGCGTGCCGCTGGTGGGAATGGGCTCGCCGAACACCGCCTCGCCGTGGCGCTGCAGCGCCTGCACCAGCGGCGCGTTGCCCGCCAGCGGCTTCAGCGGATGCGCCAGCAGCGGGCGCCGGATGTCGACCGTGATGCCCTCGAACTCTGCCGCGGCCTCGGCGATCACGCGCCGCACCTCGGCCTCGACCTCGGCCGGGTTCTCCTCGGGGATCATGCGGCGGTCGAGCTTGAACACCACCTTGCCCGGCACGACGTTGGTGTTGGTGCCGCCCTCGATGCGGCCGACGTTGAGGTAGGGATGGTGGATGCCCGGCACCTGCGAGCTCACGCTGCGGTAGTGGGTGTTGCAGGCATACAGCGCGTTGAGGATGTGCACCGCGCCCTGCAGCGCGTCGATGCCGGTGTGCGGGATCGCGGCATGCGCCATCTTCCCGTGCACCGTGACTTCCATCTGCAGGCAGCCGTTGTGCGCGGTGACCACCTGGTAGCTGAAGCCGGCGGCGATCAGCAGATCGGGTGTCGTCAACCCCTGCTTCAGCAGCCAGCCGGGGCCGAGCTCGCCGCCGAATTCCTCGTCGTAGGTGAAGTGCAGCTCCACGCCGCCCTTCAGCGGCAGGCCCAGCGATTCGAGCGCGCGCAGCGCGAAGGTGTAGGTCGCGAAGTCGCTCTTGCTCACCGCCGAGGCGCGGCCGTAGAGCCGGCCGTCGGCCACCTCGCCGCCATAGGGATCGTGCGTCCAGCCTTCGCCGGGCGGCACCACGTCGCCATGCGCGTTGAGCGCGATCACCGGGCCGCCTTCGGCGAAACGGCGCCGCACGATCAGGTTGGTGATCGATTGCAGGCCGTAGTCGCGCACGGCATCAGCCGGCACCGCATGGCGCTCGGCCTGCAGGCCGAAGCCGGCGAGCAGCTCGGCGGTGTGCTCGGCATGCGGCGCGTTGTTGCCCGGCGGCGTGTCGGTGGGCACGCGCACCAGGTCCTGCAGGAAGCGCACCTCTTCATCGAAGTGGTCGGCGATCCATTGGTCGAGTCGGTCGTAGGGCGTCATTCTTGGGACAACTGCGCGAGCAGCTGCTGGAAAGCCTGGACGCACAGGTCGGCGTCGTCGGCGGTGATGGTCTCGAGCGGGTTGTGGCTGATGCCCGCGTTGCCGCCGCGCACGAAGAGCATCGCCTGCGGCATGCGCTCGTGCAGCTTCATCGCGTCGTGGCCGGCGCCGCTGGGCATGCGGTGCACCGGCAGGCCCAGCGTGCTCACCGCGTTTTCCCAACGGCGTTGCCATTCGGGGGCCGAGGGCGCGGCCGAGGCGCGCATCGTCTCCTCGATCGTGTGCTGCAGGCCGCGCCGTTCGCAGATGCGTGCCAGCTCGGCGAGCACGTCGCGCGCGAGTGCATCGCGGGCCGTGTCGGTGGTGGCGCGCAGGTCGAGGCTGAAGCGGCAGCGGCCGGGCACCACGTTGATCGAGCCGGCCGGCACCTGCAGCTGGCCCACGGTGCCCACCACGTCGGGCACGCTGGCTGCGCGCCGCTCCACATACAGCACCAGCTCTGCCACCGCGGCGGCGGCATCGCGCCGCCGGTCCATCGGCGTGGTGCCGGCATGGCTGGCCATGCCGACCACTTCGCCGAGGTAGCGCACGCTGCCGTTGATCGAGGTGACCACGCCCAGCGGCAGGTCGAGCTCGTCGAGCACCGGGCCCTGCTCGATGTGCACCTCCACGAAACCGAGGTAGTGCTGCGGGTTGCGCGCCAGCTCGCCGATGCGCTCGATCGGCAAGCCGGCCTCGCGCATCGCCTCGCGCATCGTGATGCCGTCGGCATCGGCCTGGCCGAGCCAGGCGGGATCGAAGCTGCCGGTGAGCGCGCTGGAGCCGAGGAAGGTGGCCTTGTAGCGCTGCCCCTCTTCTTCGGCGAAGCCCACCACCTCGATGCCGAAGGGCAGGCGCCGGCCTTCGGCGTGCAGCGCGCGTACGCAGGCCATCGGCACCAGGATGCCGAGGCGGCCGTCGTACTTGCCGCCGTTGCGCACGGTGTCGTAGTGGCTGCCGGTGAGCAGGCGTTTCGCGCTGCGGTCGGCGCCGTGGTAGACGCCCACCACGTTGCCCACCGCGTCGATGCTCACCTCGTCGAAGCCGCATTCGTGCATCCACGCGCAGAGCTCGCGTGCGCAGGCGCGGTGCGCCTCGGTGAGGTAGGTGACGGTGAGCTGGCCCTGCTCGGCGAAGCCGGGGTCGCTGTGGCGGGCCAGCGCCTCGGCCCAGTCCCACACCTGGTTGCCCAGCGTGGGTACGGCGCCGAACTTGTCGTTCAGCCGGAGCTCGGCGATGCGGTGGATGTTGCGCAGACACTCGGCCAGTTCGAAGTCCGGGTGGCCCTGCAGCCGCCGCTCGAAGGTGGCGATGATCTGCTGCCGCGTGAGGCCGGTGCCGCGCGGCCCGCGCACCGCGAGGATGAAGGGCCAGCCGAAGCGGCGGTTGTAGTCGGCGTTGAGCTGCTGCAGCTTCGCGAACTCCTCGGGGCTGCAGTGGGTGAGGCCGGCCGTGCTTTGCTCGTGCGTGGATTCCGCGGTGAGCGATTGCGCCACCATCGCCTTGCCGGCCAGCTCGGGGTGGGCTCGCACCAGCGCGAGCTGCTCGTCGCGCGAGGCCTGTCGCACCACGTCGGCCAGCGCATGCTTGAGCTGGGCCAGCGTGTGGAAGGGCCGGCGCGGCCAGGCGCGTTCCGCGATCCACGGCGAATGCTCGTACACGCCCTGCAGCCGCGCGACGAAGCCCTCGCGGTCGGCGTGGTTGAGGTCTTGCAGCGTGGCCATGGCGTTCACTCCCACACGAAGGCCGTGGCGGCGTCGAAGGGATGTACCTGCTTCCAGTGCCGCGCGATGTCGATGCGGCGGCAGATCCACACCCGTTGGTGCGACTGCACATGGTCGAGAAAGCGCTGCAGCGAGCGCATGCGGCCCGGCCGGCCGAGCAGGCGGCAGTGCATGCCGATGCTCATCATCTTCGGCGCCTCGTCGCCTTCGGCGTAGAGCACGTCGAAGGCATCGCGCAGGTAGTGGAAGAAATCGTCGCCGGTAGCGAAGCCTTGCGCACTCGAGAAGCGCATGTCGTTGGTGTCGAGCGTGTAGGGCACCACCAGGTGCGGCGCGAGCGAGCCGTCGGTCTTGCGCACCTGCAGCCAGAAGGGCAGGTCGTCGCCGTAGTAGTCGCTGTCGTATTCGAAGCCGCCGTGGTCGGCCACCAGCCGCCGCGTGTTGGGGCTGTCGCGGCCGGTGTACCAGCCCAGCGGCCGCTCGCCGGTGAGGCGCTCGATGATGGCCATGCCGCGCGCCATGTGCTCGCGCTCCTGGGCCTCGTCCATCTGCTGGTAGTGGATCCAGCGCCAGCCGTGGCAGGCGATCTCGTGGCCGAGCTCCTTGAACGCCGCAGTGGCTTCGGGATGCCGCTCGAGCGCCATCGACACGCCGAACACGGTGAGCGGCAGGCCACGCCGCTCGAACTCGCGCAGCAGGCGCCACACGCCCGCGCGTGAGCCGTATTCGTAGATCGACTCCATGCTGAGGTGGCGCGCCGGGTACGAGGGCGGGTTGAACATCTCGGACAGGAACTGCTCGCTGCCGGCATCGCCATGCAGCACCGAGTTCTCGCCGCCTTCTTCGTAGTTCAGCACGAACTGCACGGCCACGCGGGCCTGGCCGGGCCATTGCGCATGCGGCGGGTTGCGGCCGTGGCCGATCAGGTCGCGGGGGTAGGGCTGGGTCATGGTTGGAGGTCCACGGCGAGGGCGGCGGCAAGGTCGCTGCCGCGCGGGTCGAGGCGCAGGTTGTGTTCCACGTTGCCGAGGTGGGCTTCCATCAGCTTCACCGCGGCGCGCGCATCGCGCCGCTCCAGCGCATCGACGATGGCCACATGCTCTTCCTGCGAAGCCTGCGCCGAATGCGACGACTGGTACATCAGCGAGATCAGCGAGCTGCGCAGCAGCAGGTCGGCCAGCAGCTGGGCCAGCACCTCGTTGCCGAGCATGCGGGCCAGCAGCACATGGAAGTCGGCCAGCAGCCGGGTGCGGCCGGTCACGTCGACGCGGTGGACCGCCTCGCGCTCGGCCTTGAGGTGGCGGCGCAGCTCGGCAATCTGCTGCGGCGTGATGCGGGCGGCCAGCTGCCGGATCATCGCGGCTTCCATCATGCGTCGCACCTCGAACACCTGGCGCGCCTCTTCGATGCTGGGCTGCGCGACGAAGGCTCCGCGCGCCGGCTGCAACGTGACCAGCCCATCGCGGCTCAACTGGTTGAGCGCCTGGCGCACCACGGTGCGCGAGACCTCGAAGATGTCGGCGATCTGCTGCTCGACCAGCTTGGTGCCCGGCATCAGCCGCCGCTCGATCACGGCATGGGTGATCGAGTCGACGATGCGCTGCGTGCTGCTGGCCGATGCCGGCGGTGCGGAAGGTGGGTTGCGTGACATGGCCATTGAAGCGTATGCAAAAGTGTATACACTTCCGGACCCATGGGAAAGCTCACGACGCACGTGCTCGACACGATGAACGGTGGCCCGGCGGCCGGCATGGCGGTTTCGCTGCATCGGCTGGAGGCCGGCGGGGCGGTGCTGCTCAAGGCCTTGCGTCTGAACGCCGATGGGCGGGCGGATGCGCCGTTGCTTGAGGGGGCAGCGCTGGCGGCCGGACGCTATCGCCTGGTGTTCGGCGTGGCCGAGTACTTCCGCGGCCGCGGTGCTGATCTGCCTGAGCCGCCTTTCCTCGATGAGGTGCCGCTGGAGTTCGGCATCGCCGATGCCCAGGCGCACTACCACGTGCCGCTGCTGTGCACGCCGTGGAGCTACTCCACCTACCGCGGCAGCTGATCGGGTTGCCTGAGATGGAAACCTACCTGCTCGACTGGGCCAACCTGCTGCTGCGCTGGGCCCACGTGATCACGGCGATCGCCTGGATCGGCTCGTCGTTCTACTTCGTCTTCCTCGACAACAGCCTCACCCGCCCGACTGCGCCCGACCTCGTGGCCAAGGGGGTCGACGGCGAATTGTGGGCCGTGCACGGCGGCGGCTTCTACCACCCCCAGAAGTACCTGGTGGCGCCCAGGTCGTTGCCGCAGCACCTGCACTGGTTCTTCTGGGAGAGCTACTCCACCTGGCTCACCGGCTTCGCGCTGTTCACGGTGCTGTATCTCTTCAATGCCGGCACCTTCCTGGTCGACCGCAACGTGCACGACTGGCCGGCGGGTGCGGCGGTCGTGGCAGCGCTGGGTTTTCTCGTCGCGTTCTGGCTGGCTTACGACGCGGTGTGCCGCCTGTTCGGCCGCGGGCCGCGGGGCGATGCGGTGGTGGGCGGGCTGATCGTCGCGATCGTCGCGTTCGCGAGCTGGCTGGCCTGCCAGCTGTTCGCCGGTCGTGCGGCCTTCGTGCTGATCGGCGCGATGATGGCCACGGCGATGAGCGCCAACGTGTTCTTCTGGATCATTCCCGGGCAGCGCAAGGTGGTGGCCCAGCTGCGTGCCGGCGAGCAGCCCGACCCGATCCACGGCCTGCGCGGCAAGCAGCGCAGCGTGCACAACACCTACTTCACGCTGCCGGTGCTGGTGGCGATGCTCAGCAACCACTACGGCTTCTTGTACAGCGGCGCGCGCAACTGGGCGGTGCTGCTGGTGCTGATGCTGGGCGGCGCGCTGGTGCGGCATTTCTTCGTTGCGCGCCACAAGGCGCGCGTGCTCGGCAAGCCGGCGCCGTGGGGCGCCGCGGCCGCGGGCGTGGTGTTGGTCGCCGGGCTGATCGTTGCGCTGGCGCCGGCCCCCTCGGCAACGCCGGCCGCCCAGGCGCCGGTGACGATGCAGCAGGTGCAGGCCGTGATCGAGCAGCGCTGCGTGATGTGCCACAACGCGCAGGTGAGCAACAAGAACGTGCAGCTGCACACCGAGGCGCTGGTCCGCCAGCACCAGCAGCAGATCCTGCAACAGGCGGTGATCGCGCGCACGATGCCGCTGAACAACGCCACCGGCATCACGGAGGCAGAGCGCGATCTGCTCAGGCGCTGGGCCGATCCGGCGGTACGCGCACCCAGCCCTCCATCAGCCGGCGCGCCGAGCGGCTCATGACCACTTTCTCCACGCGCCACTGACCGTCGGCCTCGGCCGCCTCCGCGCCCGCCGCGAGGCGGCCCGAGGGATGGCCGAAGCGCACACGGCCTTCGGCACCCGCGGGCGCGATCCGGTGCACCAGCGTGCCCGGCACGGCGGCCGCCGCGGCGATGGCGACCGCACCGGTGCCGGTCATCGCGTGGTGCAGCTGGCCCATCGAGAAGATGCGCGCCAGCAGGTCGATGGCTGCGGCTTGCATCACGCGGCCGTCGGAGGCCACATAGCGCTGCGGCGGCGCCACGAACGCGAGCTTGGGTGTGTGCGGCCGGGCCGCGGCCTCGGCGGCGCTGCGCACCAGGCCCATCGCGATCGCGCCCTGTGCGCGCACGGCTTCAGCCAGCGCGAGAAGCTCGGGGCGGCTGTTGACCTCGGGCTGCAGCTCGGTGCCGCACAGCCCGAGGCTGGCTGCATCGACGAAGATCGTCGGGTTGCCGGCATCGATCAGCGTGGCCTCGACCGGGCCCAGCCCCGGCACCTGCAGCACGTCGATGCGCCGGCCGCTCGGGAACATCGCGCCGCCGGCATCGGGCGCGATGAACTCCAGCTTCACTTCGGCCGCCGGAAACGCGACGCCGTCGAGCTCGAAGCTGCCCAGCTCCAGCACCTCGCCGCCTTGCACCGGCACATGCGCGACGATGGTCTTGCCGATGTTGGCCTGCCAGATGCGCACGGTGGCCGTGCCGTCGGCCGGCGCCGCAACCAGGCCGGCGCCGATCGCAAAGGGCCCGACTGCGGCGCTCAGGTTGCCGCAGTTGCCCGACCAGTCGATCACCGGCGCATCGATGGCGACCTGGCCGAAGAGGTAGTCGACATCATGGCCGGGCCGCGATGAGGGCGACACGATCGCCACCTTGCTGGTGCTCGAGCTGGCACCGCCCATGCCGTCGATCTGCTTGCCGTAGCGGTCGGGGCTGCCGATCACCCGCAGCAGCAGCCGGTCGCGCGCGGACGGGTCGGTGGGCAGGTCGGCGGCGACGAAGAACACGCCCTTGCTGGTGCCGCCGCGCATGTACACGGCGGGGATGCGCAGCTGCTTCATGCGGTGCCGCGGGCGCTGCGCCGCGCAGGTGCGGGCCTGGCGGGTGCGATGCGGATCGCGGCCCGGCGCGGTGCCGCCTCGATGCCGAGCAGCGGCGCCGCGACGCTGGGCTGCGTGACCGCGTCGGCCAGCGTCATGCGGTCGAGCTCCTGCATGAAGGCGTCCATCGCCCGGCGCAGCCCGCGCTTGAGGTTGCAGGCCTGGAAGATCGCGCAGCTGGGTTCGCTGCCGGCCACATGGCATTCGACGACCGAGAAATCCTTCTCGGCGATGCGCACGATCTCGCCGATGGAGATCTGCTTCGGATCGCGCGCCAGCCTCGCACCGCCGGCGCGGCCGCGCACCGTCTCGATCACGCCGCGCTGCGCGAGCTCGTTGACGATCTTGGTGAGGTGGTTGCGCGAGATGCCGTAGGCCGCCGCGATCTCGTCGATGGTGGCCACGCCGCCGTCGCGGTACTTGACGCTCAGGTACATCAGCACCCGCAGCGTGTAGTCGGTGTAGATCGTCAGGCGCATCGGCGCGGCCGTTCAAAGGAGTATTTGATCTATATCTTAAATGCGGCAGGTGCTTCGTTGCCTTTGGCGTTCTTGATCTTTAACATGCATTTCAAATGTATGTTTGATGGAAGTGCCATGAAGCGCGAACCCAAGGCCTCGCTGGCCGGTATCCCGGTGGTCATCGCGGCCGGCCGGCCTGCACAGGCGCCGCCGCCGCCCGGCCTGCCGCTGCTTCGGCTCGGCTTCAGGCCGTTCTATCTCGGTGGCGCCGCATTCGGCGTGATCGCGATGCTGTTGTGGTTCGGCATCTTCACCGGCCGGCTCTCGACGCGGCCCGGCCTGGCGCCCACGCTGTGGCATGCGCACGAGATGCTGTTCGGCTTCGTCGTCGCGGTGGTGATCGGCTTCCTGCTCACGGCCGGCAAGGCCTGGACCAATCTGCCCACGCCGCGCGGCCCGATGCTCGGCTGCTTCGCCGGCCACTGGCTGCTGGCCCGCGTGGCGGCGTTGTGGGCGCCGTATCCGGTGTTCTGCCTGATCGATGCCACGCTGCTGCCGATGGTGTCGGTGCTGTTCATCGGCCTGCTGGTGCGTTCGGGCAACAAGCGCAACGCGGCGATCGGCGGCGTGCTCGCGCAGCTGTCGCTGGCCAACATCGCGTTCCACCTGGCGGCCGCGGGCGTGCTGCCGATCGACCCGGTGAAGCCGCTGCACGCGGGCATCGGGCTGATCATCGTGCTCGAGTCCATCGTCGGAGGCCGCGTGGTGCCGAGCTTCACCGTCAATGCGACGCCGGGGCTGGAGCTGCGCGAATCGCGCCGGCGCGACCTGTGGGCCATCGGGCTCACCGCGCTCGGCCTCGCTTCGTGGGTCTTCGGTGCACCGCAGGGCTTGAGCGCCGCGGTGCTGGCTGCGGCGGCGCTGCTGCAGGCCTGGCGCGCGCTGTCGTGGAAGCCCTGGGTCAGCTTCGACCGGCCGATCCTGTGGATCCTGCATCTGTCGTATGCGTGGATTCCGCTCGGCCTCGCGCTGCTGGCGGCGGCGCAGGCGGGCCTCGTCGCACCATCGCCTGCGGTGCATGCACTCACGGTCGGGTCGATGGGCGGCCTGATCATCGGCATGGTCACCCGCACCGCGCGCGGCCACACCGGCCGGCCGCTCAAGGCCTCGGGCCTGGAGGTGGCGGCCTATGCGCTGGTGCTGGCCGCGGCGGGCGTGCGCGTCGGCGTGCCGCTGCTGTGGCCTGCGATCACCTATCCGGCGCTGGTGGCTGCCGGTTCCCTGTGGGCGGCGGCCTTCGGGCTGTACCTCGTCCGCTTCACTCCCTGGCTGCTCGCCACCCGGCTCGATGGCCGCGACGGCTGATTCCAAGGCTCATTGCCATGCACATCCACCTGACCCCCGATGCGATCTACCCGTTCGATGCCCGCGGCATCGCCAAGCGCTTCCGCCATGCGGCGATCTTCGGAGCGATCGATGCGCTGACCGCCGGCGAGACGATGCGCTTCGTCAACGACCACGACCCGCTGCCGCTGCTGTCGCAGATCGGCGCGCGCTACGGCGAGACGGTGGGCATCGAGTACCGCCAGCGCGAACCGGGCTCGATCGTGATCGACTTCGTGAAGCGCTGAGCGCTTCGTCAGATCCCCTGCCGGACCCAGCCGGCGGCCACGAACATCTCGACGTGCTCGTCGGAGATGTAGAGCCGGTCTTCGTGCTTCGGGATCTCGAAGTAGCGCTGCGGGTGGTGCAGCAGGTTGCCGGTGGACGACAGGTCGATGATCCAGCGGTTGGGCCGGCGCCGCTGCGCGAGAAAGCGCAGCTCGAAAGGCTCCAGCCTCAGGCCGTCGACGCCGAACACGCCGAGCTTGTCGGCGCGTGCCTGCGCCACCAGCCGCCGCGCCTCGCGCAGCGCCGATTCGCGCTCGGCCACCTCGGCGGCGGTGCCGGGCTGCAGCACGGCCTCGGGCAATGAGCCCTGCTGGCGGAACGGGTTGACGTTGGGCCAGATGAAGTAGGGCAGCGCCTTGCCGGCGCCGAGCATGCGCTCGTTGTAGGTGGCCGGCCGGCCCGCGGCCTCCTTCTGGTCGCGGTTGACGTAGGCGAGCAGGCGGCCGTAGCGGTCGACCACGTCGGTGGCAAAGCGCAGGAAGAGGCGGAAGCTTTCGTTGCTGGCGCCTTGCGCATCGCGGTCGGCCGTGACCTGCTGCTCGAGGAAGGCCTGCGCCTGCGCCGCCAGTGCCGCATGGTCGGCCGCGCAACCAGGGCCCACCTTGGCCGCCAGGTGCGCCTGCAGCGCCGGGTCGAGCAGCAGCGGGCCATGGGCCGCGGCGAAGGGATCGTCGAGGAACGCGGCCCACTCGGCGCTGCCGATCGGCGTGAACGCCGTCTTGCCCGGCAGGCGGAAGCTCACCTCCGGCGTGTCGATGCCGAGAAAGCGCAGGCCGAAGTTGCCGAGCGCGCGCACCGAGAAGGTGTCGCCATCGTGCACCGCGCGATGCGGGTCGTCCACCTTGTCGTGCGGGCCCATGCCCAGACCGAAATGGCCGGTGACCTTGTCCTGGATCGATTCGATGGCTTTGGCCATGGCGGTGCTCCCCGGTGTGGATGGGGGTTTGTAGCGCTGCCGGCGGCGGCCGCACATCCCCACGCTGGAGGAGGCCGTTCGGCTCATGCGGCCTGCAAGCTGCCTGCAAGCTTCTTCGGTTTCCCACAGTTGCTGCTGCACCCGCGTGGCCCAGAGACTGTCATCACAACGACATCTGGAGACAAGCATGAAACCCGCAGCATGGGCCTTGGGCCTTGCCGTTCTGTGTGGCGTGGCCAATGCACAGATCCTGATCGGCCAGACCACCGGCGTGACCGGCAATTCGGCCGCCAACGTGAAGGAAACGGCCACCGGCGCACGCCTGTGGATCGATGCGGTGAACGCCCGTGGCGGCGTCAACGGCCAGCGCATCGAGCTGGTGACGCTCGACGACAAGGGCGATGCGAAGCTGGCTGCGGCCAATGCGCGCGAGCTGATCGAAGCGCGCAAGGTGCTGGCGCTGTTCATGGTGCGCGGCACGCCGCAGAACGAGGCCATCCTGCCGCTGGTGGAGCAGGCCGGCGTGCCGCTGGTGGCACCGTCGACCGGCGCGATGGCGCTGCGCTCGCCCGTGAGGAAATACGTGTTCAACGTGCGCAGCTCCTACCAGGACGAGGCCGAGAAGGCCATCCGCCAGCTCGCCAGCATGGGCATCTCGCGCATCGCGGTGCTGAAGACGCAGGACTCGTTCGGCGACGATGCGGTGCAGGGCGCCGAGCGCGGCTTTGCGCAGGCGGGGCTGAAGCCGGTGCTGGTGGAGGCCTTCGACAAGGCGCAGCCCCACTTCGAACCGGTGGTACCGCGTGTGATGCGGGCCGATGCGCAGGCGGTGATGGTGCTGGGCACCGGCGCCGCGGTGGCCAAGGCCACGCATGCGCTGCGCGCGGCCGGCTCGAAGATCACCGTGGTGACGCTGTCGAACAATGCCTCATCGGGCTTCGTGAAGGAGCTGGGGCTGGACGGCCGCGGCGTGCTGGTGACGCAGGTGTTCCCGAGCGAACGCTCGCTCGCGGTGCCGATGATCAAGGAGGCGAGCGAACTGCTGCGCGCCAAGGGACACGGCACGCTGTCGCCGGCAATGATCGAAGGCTATGCGGCGGCCAAGGTGCTGGTCGAAGGACTCAGGCGCGCCGGCGCCAACCCGTCGCGCGCCAGCCTGCAGAAGGCGCTGGAGGACATGTCGCACTACGACCTCGGCGGCCTTGCGGTGCACTACAGCGCCAGCGACCACAGCGGGCTGAAGTTCACCGATCTGAGCATCGTCGACCTGGGAGGAGGCTTCCGTCGGTGAAGCGGGCCCGGGCGGAGGGGATCGCCCGGGCTCTCTTTTTCGCGGTGGCTCAGTTGCGGTCGCTGCGGCTGCCGGCGCTGGTGGCATCGCTCGGCAGCGGCGTGGTGCTGCTGCCCGACGTATTGCTCGGCGTGCTGCTCGTGCCGTACTGCGACGAAGACGTGGAATTCGGCGCATTGCTGCTGCCGTAATTGCCGCTTTGCGAGTTCGCCGTGCCGCTGCTGGTGCTGCTGCTGTTCATGCCCTGGTCGGCGCTGCCATAGGCCCCGCTGCTGCGCGAGCTGCTGCTGCCGTAGCGGCCGGCGCTGCCGGTGCCATAGGTGTCGGTGTGGGCGACGTTGCTGTTGGTGATGTCTTCACCGTTGCCGCCGGGCACATCGCCGGCGGCGCTGCGCATCGCGGTGGCGTCGCCGGCGCTGCTGCGGCCGCCGTGGGCGCAGCCGATGCCGGCCGCGGCGAAGAGGGCGAGTGCGGTGAGGGACAAACGACGGGCGAGAGTGTTCATGGTTGAACTCCTTTTCTGAGGATGCAGGCTGAACAGTGCGGCAAGGGGTGTGCCGCAGCGGCAGCGATCCTCTTATTGCGCCCGCAGTTCGACGTGCGCGGCGCCGGCCTTGCGCACGATCTCTTCGGCGCGTTGGCGCTGCGCGTCGTCGCAGGCCACGATCGTCAACGTGGCGGCAGGGCCTTCGGTGTGATCACCCGGCGGCAGCGCGAGGCGGGCGGTCGGCAGCTCGCTGGCCAGCGCCTCGTCCTGCGCGCGCCGGGCCGAGGCTTCGTCGTCGAACTCGGCCACCACCTCGCGGCCGCGCGGCGGGTGTGTCTCGGCCGGCTTCAGCTTCCAGTCCTTGCTGTCGACCGCGGTGCTGACGCGATGCGCAGTGTTGCGCGCCGCGTTGGGCGCGATCGGGTCGCTGGCGGGGAAGGTGTTCTCCACCGCATCGTCGAGCAGTTCCTGGTAGGTGGGCAGCTTGTCTTCCGGCTTCTGCGCGCGGGCTTCCATCCGCTGGTCGAGGTGCTCGGGCGTGCGCGGCTGGATCGCGTCGAGCCCGAGCAGGTCGCGCCAGCTGCGGTTGGTGGCGGCGCGCGTCATCAGCGCGGCGCCGAGCAGCCCGAGTGCGATGCCCGGCAGGCTGGGGTGCCGCGTGCCGCGGGCGACCATCATGGTGCCGGCGGCAAAGGCCGCGATCCGTGCGGCCATCGGCCAGGCTTGCTGCTGTGCCTGCGTTTGCGGTTGCGTTTGCGAAATCGACGGGGCGGCGTTGTCGTCCATGCTGCACCTCCTGGCTTGGGTACCGGGTGGCGGCAAGCGGCGTGCCCCCGTGCATCAATGCAGGGGCTGCGGCGGCACGCCGGTGCAGGCGCGCTCGTGCATGCGCTGGTAGGCCGACTCGAGATGGCGGCACAGCTGGGGCGTGTCGAACAGCGGCGCGGTGGCACGGCGCTCGGCCAGCGTGTGGCGCAGCGCGGCGAGCGCGGCTGTGTCGGTGGCCAGCGCCACCGCGCGGCGCTCGTAGGCGGCCAGGTCGTCCACCAGCAGCGCATCGGCCAGGCCCAGCGCGTGCAGCAGGCTCGCGCCCACCCGGCCGGCGAAGGTGCTGCCGCGGCACGACAGCACCGGCAGCCCGGCCCATAGCGCATCGCTGGCGGTGGTGTGGGCGTTGTAGGGCAGGGTGTCGACGAACAGGTCGGCCAGCCGGTGCCGCGCCAGGTGTTCGTCGAGCCGGATGCGCGGCGCAAAGACGAGGCGCTGCGCATCGACGCCGTGGGCCTGCGCGGCCTGGCGGAGCGACTGCGTGGCGGCGGGGTTGTCGTCGAGCAGCCACAGCACGCTGCCCGGCACCGCCTGCAGCAGCCGCATCCACACGCCAAACACCTCGGGCGTGATCTTGTAGGTGTTGTTGAAGCAGCAGAACACGAAGCCCTGCTCGGGCAGGCCCGCCTCGGCGCGCGTGGGCGTGCGTTCGGCGATGGCGCGCCGGCGGTCGTTGGCCTGGTAGCTGTGGGGCAGCCAGGCCACCTGCTCGGTGTAGGCGCCGAACTCGCCGGCGGGGATCACCTGCGCATCGGCGACGATGTAGTCGATGTAGGGCGCGCCCAGCGTGCCCGGAAAGCCGAGGTAATTGACCTGCACCGGCGCCGGCCGGCACGCGAACACGCCGGTGCGGCCCAGGCCAAAGTAGCCGTTGAGGTTGACGAGGATGTCGATGCCGCGGCTGGCGATGGCTTGCGCCGCCGCGTCGTCGCCCATCATCGCGATCGGTGTCACCTGATCGAAGGCGGCGTCGATGCGCCGGCGCAGCGTGCTGCCGTCGTCCCAGCCGTTGTCGAAGGCATGCAGCTCGAAGCGGGCCTTGTCGTGCAGCTCGAACAGCTCGGTCATCAGGATCGCGGTGGCCTGGTTGCGGAACTCGCCGCATAGGTAGCCCAGGCGCAGCTTGCGGCCTGCGGCATCGCGCGCACGCGGGGCCAAGGGCGCCTGCGCCGGGAACAGGTCGCGGTTGAAGATCTCGGCGCATTGCCGCTGCTCGTGCGGCGAGGTGGCGATGCCGCAGAAGCCGAAGGGCTCGGCCACGCGGCGGCCTTCGGCGATGCCCTGGCGCACCTGCGCGAGCAGCGCGGGCAGCTCGTCCCAGCGGCAGGCCATCATCTCGGCATGCAGCCGCTTGCCGAGTGCATAGGGATAGTCGGGCGACAGCGCGAGCACGCGTGCATAGGCGGCCGCGGCCTGGTCGTAGCGCTTGAGCTCCATCAGCACGTTGCCGCGGTTGAACATCACGCCGGCCGCATCGGCATCGAGCTGCAGCGCCGCGTCGTAGCGGGCCAGCGCCTCGTCGTGGCGGCGCAGCTCCTGCAGCGCATTGCCCAGGTTGACCAACGCATCGGCATGCGCGGGCTGCAGCGCGAGGCAGTGCTCGAAGCTGGCAGCGGCATCGGCGGCGCGCCTCAGCTGCATCAGCGCCTGGCCGCGGCCGTAGTGCGCGGCCGCCAAGCCGGCATCCAGCGCCAGTGCGGCGTCGAAGTCGGCCAACGCCGATTGCGCCTGCTCGAGCGCCAGCTGCGCGATGCCGCGGCCCACCAGCGCACTGGCATAGCGCGGTGCGAGCTCGAGCGCACGCGCATGGCCTTGCCGCGCTTCTTCATGGCGGCCCAGGTCCTGCAGCACGCGGGCGCGGTTGTGATGCACCTGCGGGATGTCGGCGCGCTGCGCCAGCACCTGCTCGTAGCTGGCCAGTGCGTCGTCGAAGCGGCCCAGCCCGTGCAGCGCATTGCCGCGGTTGTACAGGGCTTCGAGGTAGCCGGGGCGGGCAGCCAAAGCGCGGTCCAGCATCGGCAATGCGTCAGCAGCTCGGCCGAGTTCGGTGAGCACGTTGCCCAGGTTGCTCAGTGCCTCCGCGAGGTCGGGCTGCAGCGCCACGGCCTGCTGCAGGCTTTGCAGTGCCGCCTCCCGCTGCCCCATGGCTTGGTGCGCCAAGCCGAGGTTGCAGTGCGCTTCGGCATCGCGCGGCGCCTGCTGCAGCGATCGCTCGATCAGCTCGACCGCGCTTTGCGGATGCCCCGCCTGCAGCGCGACCACGCCGAGCCGATGCAGCGCGGCCGCATGCTGGGGCTGGCGCTGCAGCACCTGGCGGTAGAGCACCTCGGCCTGCGCGATCTGGCCGGCAGCGTGCAGGCCCAGCGCCTGCGCCATCAGGCCCTCGATCGAGGGCGCGGCGGCATGGGGAAGGTCGAAGACGGTCGAACTGCTTTTCTTGGCCATGGGCGAACCGAGGCTGCGCGTCGCGGCGCATTATCGGGTTCGCCCCTGCGGCAGGGCTCAGCGGATCACGAGGCCTTGTGCGGTGAGCGAGACCTTGGCGGCATCGACCTTCAGGAACTCCTCGAGATAGCCCTTGGCAGCCTTGCGCATCGCGGCGGCGAGCTGCTCATTGGGCTGCTGCTTCAGGCCTTCCTGCAGGGTGGCCATCATCGTGCCAATGATCGCCAACTGTTCGTAGGTCTCCTGCTTCTGTGCATTGGAAGCCTTGGCGAATTCCGGTTCGTTGACGAGCACCTCGTGCATCTGACTCGCCAGCTTACCGAACTGCTCGTCGGGCAGGTCGACATCGCGGTAGGCCATGTAGTTGCCGGCAATGAATGCCGCCACTGCGCCTGCGACATCGTTGCGCGGCAGGTCGAACTTTTCTTCCAGCTGGTGATAGCCCGAAAGCAGCTCGGCGAAGGTCTTCTTCACCTGCGCTCTAGACGCTGGCGGATAGGCCGCGACGAGCTTGCCGATGCCGGCTCCCGAACTGGCCCTGTCGACGCTGAAGGCGGTGGAGGCCTTGTTGCGCTCGACCATCCACCTTTCCTGGGCGACGATGTTGTTCACGTTGTTGACGTGCATCTGCGCCACGGTGTTGAAGCGCAGCGTGGTCAGCATGTCGTTGGACAGGCTGATGTAGTACTGCGGATTGAATTGCGCATGCGCCGCGAGCGGCAACAGGCAAAGCGCTGCGCACACGGCGCCGAGACGGCGCGCGGTCTTGTGGATCATGGTCTGCTCCCTGGTGTTTTGAATCGGAGCAGGATCATCGCCGCACGGCCTCGCCTTTCATGTCCCTCGAGTTAGGGACCGCGAGGCGGCAGGCTCGGCGCTACAGCTTCGGAATCCGGATCCGGCTGATCATCAGCGAGCCCGACAGCAGGTACAGCAGCACCAGCGGATGCAGCCGGTAGCCGCCCAGCCACACCATCCCGCCCCACAGGTTGGGCCCGATCGCGCCCTGCCAGGCGGCCACTGCGAGCAGCAGCACCAGCACCAGCGAGGTCGGGATCGGCGTGCCTTCGAAGTAGGTGACCTTGCCGGTCTCGGCCGACATGCGCTCGGCGGTGATGTTGTAGCGCGCCAGCCGCGAGACGCCGCAGGCGACGAAGAACACCAGGATGATGCGGTCGTAGAGCCCCTGCATGCCGCAGCCATAGGCGATGGCGGCCGGTGCCACGCCGAAGGAGATCACGTCGGCCAGCGAGTCGAGCTCGCGGCCCATGGCCGAGCTCTTCTGGCGCCAGCGCGCGATGCGGCCGTCGAGCACGTCGAACACCAGCGCGGCGGGGATCAGCGCGCAGGCGATGTACAGGTGGAGCACGTCGCGGGCCTGCAGGTAGGTCATCACCGAGAACAGCGCGCCCATGCCGCAGAAGGCGTTGGCCAGCGTGAACCAGTCTGCGAGATGGAACTCGCGGATCATCGAGAACGGTTTGGGTTTGTCCATCGGCGCAAGCATAGGCAATTCCAGGGCCCGTTTGATCAGAGACCCCCTAGTCGTTTGGCCTCGGCAATACTCATGCGCGCCTGCTTCACCACCGGGCTGTCGGCAGGGAGGCTCTCGGCCAGCGTGGTCCAGTACTTGATCGCGGCCGGGTAATCCTTGCGGTCGAAAGCGGCGGTGCCGGCCAGGCCCAGCGCCTTGGGCTGGCGCGGGTCGGCCTTCAGCGCGCGCTCGATCAGTTGCAGCGGCTCGCCCTGCAGGTTGCGCTGGTTGGCCATGGCCAGCGCGTAGGCGTAGTCGGCCAGCAGGGCGGCATCGTCCGGGCGCTGCGCGGCGGCCTGCTTGAACGACGCCACCGCCTCGGCGTATTTCTTCTGCTCCACGAGCTTGTTGCCCTCGGCGGCCGCGGGCGACGAGGCCAGCGGCCCCGGCTTGCCGACGATCGCCGGCAACAGCGAGATGCCGGCGGCCAGCGCGACCACGGCCATGCCCAGCCCGATGGCGCTGCCGCGCGACAGGCGCCGCTGCTGCCACAGCAGCGCGAGCAGCAGCAGGGCGATGAGAGCGGCGATCAGCACGACGGTCGCGGTCATGGGGAGGTCTCCTCTTGTTCGGATGTGTCGGGGTCGAAGCGCGCGTCGTCCAGCCGGGCACGGCGCCGCAGCACGGCGAACAGCGTGGCCAGGCCGCCCGCCAGCAGCAGCGCGGGGCCGAACCACAGCAGCCAGGTGGCCGGCCGCACCGGCGGGCGGTAGCGCACGAAGTCGCCGTAGCGATCGGTCATGTATTGCAGGATCTGTTCTTCGCTGCGGCCCTGGCGCAGCATCGTGCGCAGCTGTTCGCGCAGGTCCACCGCCAGCGCGGCGTGGGAGTCGGCCAGCGTCTGGTTCTGGCAGACCAGGCAGCGCAGCTCGGCGGCGATGTGCAGCATGCGCGCCTCGAGCGCGGGATCGGCCACGGCCGGCTGCGCCTCGCCGGCGATGGCGCGCAGCGCAGTCAGCGCCAGCAGCAGGGCGATCCACCGCCTACCCACGCGACAGCTCCCGGATCAGCGGCAGCAGCCGGTGCTCGATCACCTCGGGCGTGAGCGGCCCCACCTGCTTGAAGCGCACGATGCCGCGACGGTCGATCACGAAGGTCTCGGGCACGCCGTACACGCCGAAGTCGATGCCCACGCGGCCGTCGGCATCGAAGGCGGCGGCCTGGTAGGGGTTGCCCCAGCGGGCGAGCCAGGCCTGGGCCTCGGGCCGGGCGTCCTTGTAGTCGAGGCCGATCACCGGGACGATGCCCGCCTGCGAAAAGGCGAGCAGCAGCGCATGCTCCTCACGGCAGGCGCCGCACCACGAGGCCCACACGTTGAGCACCCACACGCGGCCGAGCATGTCGTCGCGGCGGATCGTCTGCGCGGGGTCGTCGAGCCGCGCGAGCGCGAAGGCCGGCGCCGGCTTGCCGATCAGCGGCGAGGGCACCTCGCGCGGGTCGAGCGAGAGGCCACGCCACAAGAAGAACACCAGCGTGCCGAAGAGCGCGAGCGGGATCGCGAAGCGCAGGCTCTTCATGCGCGGGCCTCCACGGCGGCCGCAGCCTGCACAGCGGGCCGGCGCGCGCGGTAGCGCCGGTCGCTGGCGGCGATGGCGCCGCCCAGCGCCATCAGCGCGCAGCCGCCCCAGATCCAGTCGACGAAAGGCTTGACGTACAGCCGCAGGATCCATGCGCGGCCGCCATCCACCGGCTCGCCGAGCGACACGTAGAGGTCGCGCGCCGGGCCGGGGCTGATCGCGGCTTCGGTGGTGGGCGTTTGTTGCACGCGGTACACGCGCTTCTCCGGCCGCAGCGTGGCCACCGGCTGGCCGCCGCGCATGACCTCGACCCGGCCTTGCAGTGCGTCGTAGTTGGGGCCCTGCACCGGGCTCACGCCGCGGAAGATGAACTGGTGGCCGGCGAGCGTGGCGGTGTCGCCCACGGCCATCTTCACGTCGCGCTCGGCCTCGTAGGTCTTGACCATGCTGACCCCGAACGCGAACGCGGCCACGCCGAGGTGCGCGACCACCATGCCCACCATCGCGCGCGGCAGGCCGGGCAGCTGGCGGCGGCGCTCCCACAGGTCGACCGCGATCGAGGCCACGATCCAGAACGCCATCCACAGGCCCAGCGTCGCACCCGGGCTGATGTGCCCGGCCCACCCCCCCGCGAGCAGCGCACCCGCGATGCTAGCCGCCGCGGCCCAGCGCAGGCGATGCGCCAGCCCGGGCAGTTCGGCCTGCTTCCACCGAGCCAGCGGGCCGATGCCCAGCAACAGGATCGCCGGCGCCATCAGCGGCACGAACACCGTGTCGAAGTAGGGCGGCCCGACCGAGAGCTTGCCCTGGCCCAAGGCATCGAGCAGCAGCGGATACAGCGTGCCCAGCAGCACCGACAGCATGGCCACGACCAGCAGCACGTTGTTGGCCAGCAGCATCGATTCGCGCGACACCAGGCCGAAGCGCGAGCCCAGCCCCAGCGTCGGCGCGCGCCAGGCATAGAGCGCGAGCGAGCCGCCGATCACGATCGCGAGGAACACCAGGATGATCAGCCCGCGCTTGGGGTCGGTGGCAAACGCATGCACCGACGACAGCACGCCCGAGCGGACGATGAAGGTGCCCAGCAGCGAGAGCGAGAAGGCCACGATCGCCAGCAGCACGGTCCACGACTTGAAGGCGCCGCGCTTCTCGGTGACGGCCAGCGAATGAATCAGCGCGGTGCCTGCCAGCCAGGGCATGAACGAGGCGTTCTCCACCGGATCCCAGAACCACCAGCCGCCCCAGCCGAGCACGTAGTAGGCCCACAGGCTGCCGAGCATGATGCCGATGGTGAGGCAGGCCCAGGCGGCGGTGGTCCAGGGGCGGGTCCAGCGCGCCCAGGCCGCATCGAGCGTGCCGCCCAGCAGCGCGGCCACCGCGAACGCAAAGGCCACCGAGAACCCGACGTAGCCCATGTAGAGCATCGGCGGGTGCGCCACCATGCCCGGGTCCTGCAGCAGCGGGTTGAGGTCGTTGCCGTCGGGCGGCGATGGAAACACGCGCTCGAAGGGGTTGGAGCTCAGCAGCATGAAGAGCAGGAAGCCCACGCTGATCCAGCCCATCACCGCGAGCACGCGGGCGACGAAGGCCTCGGGCAGGTGGCGGCTGAACTGCGCGACCGCGAGCATCCACACCGCCAGCATCGTGAGCCACAGCAGCAGCGAGCCTTCATGCCCCCCCCACACGCCGGCCAGCCGGTAGCCCAGCGGCAGCGTGCTGTTGGAGTTGACCGCCACGTAGAGCACCGAGAAGTCGTTGCGCACGAACGAGGCCGCGAGGCAGCCGAAGGCCGCGATCACCAGCACGAAGTGCAGGCGCGCCGCCGGCCGGGCCAGCGCCATCCAGCGCGCGCGGCCGAGCGTGGCACCGGCCAGCGGCACGGTGCCCGCGGCCAGCGCGACCGCCAGCGCCAGCCACAGCGCCGCCTGGCCCAGCTGCGGGATCATTTCGCGGGCTCCTTGGCGGCATGCTTCAACGCCGCGGCGGCCTCGGGCGGCATGTATTTCTCGTCGTGCTTGGCCAGCACCTCGCGGGCGATGAACACGCCGCCCGCATCGAGCCGCCCCTGCGCGACGACGCCGCGGCCCTCCTTGAACAGATCGGGCAGCAGGCCTTCGTAGCGCACCGGGATGGTCTGCGCGAGATCGGTGACCACGAAGCGCACCACCAGCCCGTCGCGCTGCAGGCTGCCGGCCTGCACCAGGCCGCCCAGACGGAAGGCACGATCCGTGGGCGCCTCGTGCGCGGCGATCTGCGACGGCGAGTAGAAGAACACCATGTTGCTGCGCAGCGCGTTGAGCACCAGCGCGGCCGCGACGCTCACCGCAGCGAGGATGCCGAGCACCAGGGCCACGCGCTTGTGCCGCGGCGTCATGGCTGTACCTCTTCGCGCACGCGGGCCAGCGCACGGCGCCGGCGGCGCGCGGCGAGCCAGGGCTCGGCCACCATCACCGCCGCGGTGAGCGCATAGGCGCCCCACACGTAGACGCCATAGCCGCCCATCTCGATGAAGGCCTGCAGGCTGCCCCAGTTCATGGCCGCACCTCCTGGCTGACCCACTCGGCCTGCGCCTCGCGCTCGAGCACGATCGCGCGGGCGCGCATGAACACCACCGCGAAGGCATAGGCCCAGAAGGCCAGCGCCATCAGCAGCATCGCGCTGAGCATGGTGGCCGCCATGGTCGGCGCCGCGGTGAGGCTGACGCTCGCGCCCTGATGCAGCGTGTTCCACCAGCGCACCGAGAAGTAGATGACCGGCACGTTGACCACGCCGACGATCGCCACCAGCGCGCCGGCGCGGTCGCCGCGCTGCGCATCGTCGATCGCCTCGACCAGCGCGATGTAGCCGAGGTAGAGGAACAGCAGGATCAGCTCCGAGGTGAGCCGCGCATCCCACACCCACCACGTGCCCCAGGCCGGCCGGCCCCACAGCGCGCCCGTCCACAGCGCGATGGCGGTGAACAACGCGCCGGTGGGCGCAAGCGCGCGCGCCAGCATCGAGGCCATGCGTGCATTGAGCATCCAGCCGATCGCGGCCCAGAAGGCCATCGCGAGGTAGATCACCATCGACATCCAGGCGGCCGGCACGTGGATGAAGATGATGCGGTAGGCCTCGCCTTGCTGTGCATCGGTGGGCGCGACGAAGAAGCCGGTGTAGAGCCCGGCCGCGGCGAGCAGCGCCGCGGCGGCCCACAGCCAGGGCAGCAGCGCGCCGGCCAGCCGGTAGAAGCGCGAGGGCGCGGCGAAGGTGGTCCAGCGCAGGACTGTGGTCATCGCGTCCTCAGCCTCCGCCGAGCAGCCTCAAGGAGGCTGAGAGCCCCCTCGGGGGGCAGGAGCGAAGCGACGTGGGGGCCAACATGTCATTCCACCGCGATGCGCAGCGCCGCGGCCGCGGCGGGCGTGGCGCCCAGCGCCGTGAAGATCAGCAGCGCGCCGAGCAGCGAGCAATGCGCGCCGGCCGACTGCCCGCCCTCGGCCGCGGCCACCGCGCCGGTGCCCAGGATCAGCACCGGCACCGACAGCGGCAGCACCAGCAGCACGATCAGCAGGCCCGCGCTGCGCAGGCCCAGCGTCAGCGCCGCGCCCACCGAACCGAGCAGGCTCAGGCTCGGCGTGCCCAGCAGCAGCGACAGCGCCAGCACCGGCAGCGAGGCAGGCTCGATGCCGAACATCAAGCCCAGCAGCGGCGCGGCCAGCACCAGCGGCAGGCCGGTGAGCGTCCAGTGCGCGGCCGACTTGGCCGCGGCGGCCATCATCGCGCCGCTGAATGCGCCTTGCGGTACCAGCAGCGCCTGCTCGAGCGAGCCATCGGCAAAGTCGCCGGCATACAGCTGCGCCAGCGACAGCATCGACGCGAGCAGCGCGCAGACCCACAGCACGCCGGGGCCGATCTGCCGCAGCGTCTGCGGCTCAGGCCCCAGGCCCAGCGGGAACAGGCTGGCCGCCACCGCGAAGAACACCAGCGGCAGCAGCGCCTCGATGCGGCGCCGCATCGCGAGACGGAGGTCGCGCAGGTAGAGGGCGAGGAAAAGGGCGGCCACGGTGGAAGGATGTCAGCAGTAGCGGTCGAGGTCGATCTCGGCCGGCTGCAATCGATCGGTGTCGAGCCCGGCATGGCTGCTCATCAGCACCGCGCCACCGCGCTGCAGGTGCGCATGCAGCAGGCCGTTGAGCTGCTGCACGCCCTCGGCATCGAGGGCGTCGAACGGTTCGTCGAGCAGCCACAGCGAGGGGCCGTCGTCGAGCACCAGCCGCGCCAGCGCGACGCGGCGGCGCTGGCCTTGCGAGAGCGTGCGCACTGCGGCATGGCGCCGGCTGCGCAGGCCCAGTTGGTCGATGGCGGCATTCAACTCCGCCTCGTCGCAGCGGCGGCCGTGCAGGCGCAGCAGGAAGTCCAGCGCTTCGCTCACGCTGAGGTCGTCCTTCAACGCGGTGGTGTGGCCGATGTAGACGAGCTCGCGGCCATCGCGCTCGATACGGCCCTGCGCCGGCTGCGAGAGGCCGGCGGCTAGCTTCAGCAGGCTGGTCTTGCCGCGCCCGTTGCGGCCGCGCAGCCATACCAGCCGGCCCACCGCCACGCGGAAGCTCAGGTCCTTGAACAGCAGCGCATCGCCTTTGCGGCAGGCCACATCGCTGGCCGTCAGCGGCGGCCGCGGCTCATCGTGTGCGATTCGGGTCTCCTCCATCGCAGCACTCCGAGCAAGACCCGGGCCGGTGCGAAAAAGCATCGGCTTCAAATGGGTTGTTTTCACATCTTCTTTCGAGGTGACATTCCTGCGAGTTTCGTTTGTTCACATTCGACGCATCTGCATGCATTGCGGGCAAAAAAGCGTCACCCGTTTCGAACGCAACAGCTTGCAAGCCTGTCTTCATGTGCCAACTAATGACGCCTTTTTGCACGCGTCCGGTCTCATGATGCGGCCGCCGTCCAGGCATGTGTTCTGCGTGGACGGTGTCAATAAATCAACGAACGAGGGGTCGAGGTGAGTCCGCTTCACGAGGGGCTGGTCAGTGCTCGTCATCGCGTCGGCGACTTCATGCGCCGGCTCGGTGGCCGTGCCGCTGAAGGCCGTTGGCATCAACGCGACGAGGCCATCATGGGCACGGCGATCCACGTCGAGCTCTGGGCCGACGATGCGGCGCTGGGCGAGGCGGCCATCGATGCGGTGATGGCGGAGATGCATCGCATCGACCGCACGATGAGCCCCTTCAAGCCGGACTCCGAGCTCTCTCTGATCAACCGCGAGGCCGCGCGGCGCGCGGTGCCGGTGAGCGAAGAGATGTTCTCGCTGATCGCGCGCTCCATCGAGTTCTCGAAGCTGTCGGACGGCGCCTTCGACATCACCTTTGCCGGCGCCGGCAACCTCTACGACTACCGCCGCGGCACCGCGCCCACCGAAGCGGCGCTGCAGCAGGCCTGCGCGGTCATCGGCTACCAATACCTGCAACTCGACCCAACGGCGCGCAGCGTGCGCTTCGCCCGCGAGGGCATGAGCATCGACCTCGGCGGTTTCGCCAAGGGCCATGCAGTGGACAACGGCGTCGCGATCCTGCGGCGCATGGGCATCGCGCACGCGATCGTCTCGGCCGGCGGCGACAGCCATGTGCTGGGCGACCGGCGCGGCCGGCCCTGGTCGATCGCGGTGCGCGATCCGCGCCGCGCCGACGAGGTGGTGGCGGTGTTGCCGCTGGTCGATACCGCGATCTCCACCTCGGGCGACTACGAGCGCTTCTTCGAGCGCGATGGGCTGCGCTTCCATCACGTGCTCGACCCGAAGACGGGCAAGTCGCCCGAAAGCATCAGGAGCGTGACGATTCTTGCCGAGGACGGGCTCACGACCGAGGGCCTGTCCAAGAGCGTGTTCGTGCTGGGCATCGAGAAGGGCATGCGCCTGATCGAGTCCCAGCCGGGTGTCGATGCCATCGTGGTCGATGCCGCAGGTGTCCTGCATTACTCGTCGGGGCTGCTGGCCGGTGGGCCACAGCCGCGGCAGTGAGGGCAGGGGCTCGGTCAACGACACCACAGGAGGACAAGACCATGAACCATCGGCTGAACCGGACCCGCGCACTCGCATGCGCAGGGGCGTTGTTGGGAATCGCCGCGCTCACGGGCTGCGGCAGCGGCGCCAGCGACAACGGCACCGTCACCGTGGAGGGCGACGTACCGATCGCCTACGTGAAGCGGGCCACGTCGATCATGATGAACCCCACCAACGGCGCGCCTTCCGCGCCGGGTGGGGACCTCATCATCCGCGACAAGTCGTCGCCCAGTGCGGCCGAGCACAACATCACCTCCCAGTTCACGCAGGGCAAGGGCGATGCGTCCGACCCCGAGGTGTCGTACGACGGCAAGAAGATCGTCTTCGCGATGACCTGCCCCACGAGCAACACCGCCAAGATCAACGGCGCGGCCGCCTGCACCGGCCACTGGAACATCTGGGAATACGACATGAGCACCGGCGGGCTCACCGGTGGCACCTTCCGCCGCCTCACCGCCTCCACGGATGACGACGACGTCGATCCGGCCTACCTGCCGGCCGGCCGCGGCTTCGTGTTCACCTCCAACCGCCAGACCAAGACCAAGGCCAGCCAGGCGCTGGGCAAGAGCTATTTCGCGCTCGACGAATACGAGCGCGAGCGCGTGTTCAACCTGCACACGATGGATGCCGACGGCGGCAACATCACGCAGATCTCGGTCAACCAGAGCCATGACCGCAACCCGGTGGTGCGGCCCAACGGCGACATCATGTTCTCGCGCTGGGACCACGTGGGCGGGCGCAACCACTTCAAGGTCTTCCGCGTCAAGCCCGACGGCACCGACCTCTTCGTGCTGTACGGCGCGCACAGCGATGGCAACAGCTTCCTGCATCCGCGCGACATGGACCCCAACGGCAAGTACAAGGGCTTCATCGCTTCCGACCTGATGCCGCTGTCGCGCACGCACGAAGGCGGCGGCCTGATGTTCATCGACGCGGCCAACTACTCGGAGCAGAACACGCCCGCCAACCCGAGCGTGCCGGCCAGCGGCGGCCAGACGCAGGCCACGGTCGAAGAGCTCAACATCGGCGGCGGCATTTCGAAGTGGGGCCGTGTGACCACGCCGTATCCCCTGTGGGACGGCACCAACCGCGTGCTGCTGGCCTTCCGGCCCTGTGAGGTGACTCGCAAGGGTGTGGTCGTGCCCTGCGCGTCGCTCACCAAGGACGAGATGGATCGCCTGTCGGACGAGAACCGTCTGATGACCGACGAAGCCGCCGACGAGGTCAAGAACAACGCGCCGCCGGTCTACTCGATCTACATGTACAACCCCCAGGCGACCGAGAAAGAAAAGCGCTGGCTCAACGTGGCCGCGCCGCCGGCGGGCTTCATGTACACCGACCCGATCCCGCTGCAGGCGCGCGCCGAGCCCAACGCCACCGACCCCACGCCGGTGGATGCCTCGCTCGCCTCGCAGAACCTCGGCCTGCTCGAGGTGCGCAGCGTCTACGACACCGACGGCCTGGGCCGCATGGGCGACTCGGTGCTCACCGCGGCCGACCTCGCGCCCGGCTGCACCACGGCCATTCCCAAGACCACGCCGACCGACAGCTCCGACACGCGGGCCCAGGTGGCCGACATCGTCAAGATGAAGGACCCGGCCGATCCGGCCTACCGCTGCTCGCCGGCGCGCTTCATCCGCGCGGTGCGCGCGGTGGCGCCGCCTACCGGCATGACCGGCCTGCGCTCGGCCATCGGCGAGACCGACTTCGAGCCGCAGCAGATCCTGGGCTATGCACCGATCGAACCCGATGGCTCCTTCAAGCTGCAGGTGCCGGCCGACACGCCGATCGCGCTGGCCGTGATCGACGAGAAGGGCCGCGCCTTCCAGACCCACACCAACTGGATCCAGGTGCGCCCCGGCGAGCGCCGCACCTGCGACGGCTGCCACAGCCCGCGCCGCGGCGGCGCGCTGAACTCCGGCGCCATCGTCAACAACGTGCCGGCCTCGCTGAAGGCCGCACTGGCCAGCGCGCACCAGTCGGGCGAAACAATGGCAGACACACGCACCCGCCTAGATGCGAACGCACTGAACCTGGTGGCCGACATGGTCTACACCGATGTATGGGCCGACACCACCAAGGCCGGCGTGACCGCGCGTGCGCCGATCGAGATCCGCTACACCGGCAACGCCAACCCGGCCGACGACCTGGCCACCGCAGTGCCTACCAACGGCGTGATCAACTACCCCGAGCACATCCAGCCGCTGTGGACGCGCGACCGCGGCACCAACACCTGCGTGGGCTGCCACAGCAACCCGGCCAAGCTCGACCTGCGCGGCACACTGGCCGGCACCGGCCGCCTCACGTCGTATGAGCGGCTGATGGTCGGCGACCCGGTGATCGACGCGCACACCGGCCTGCCGAAGTTCCGCATCGAAGAGGGCGTTCCGATGATCGAGCGCCTGCCGGCACTGGTCGACACGATGGCCAGCGAAGGCGATGCGCTCGGCCTGGCGCGCAAGAGCCGCCTCACCGAGATCATGTTCGGCGAGGCCCTCATGGCCGGCAAGGCGGCCGGCGATGCGCACCCCAACCCACCAGGCACCGCGCCCGACCACTCCAAGCTGCTCAACGCGGCCGAGAAGCGCCTGCTGGCCGAGTGGATGGACCTGGGCGGCAAGTACTACAACGACCCGTTCAACGCCGGCGCCGGCGTGCGCACGATCAACACGCTGAGCCAGGAGACCTTCGAGGCGCAGGTCTATCCGATCCTGAAGAACACCTGCGCGGGCTGCCACCAGGCGCTGGGCAGCAACGGCACGTCCAACGGAACCACCTTCCGCGACAACCGCTTCGTGCTCAGCGGCTCGGCCGACGGCGATTTCAACGTCACGCTGACGATGATCTCCGACGTCTGCCAGCCGGCCTCGAACTACCTGTTGCAGCGTCCGTCGACCGTGCCGCACCCGGCTGCGGCCGCGAACCAGACCACGGCGGTGCTGCCGGCGGGCAGCGCCGACTACACCACGATCTTCAACTGGATCGCCTCGGGATGCCATTGATGCACCTTCCGTTGTATAGACAGGCGGCCGCGGCTGCGGCCTGCTGCGCGATCGCCGCGCTCGCGGGCTGCGGCGGCGGGTCCAACCCGCTCGACAACCCGTCGACCGTGAGCAACCCCGGCAGCGGCACCTCGGGCCAGCAGCGGCTGTCGTTCGCCTACTTCCAGAAGTGCATCAACCCGATCCTGATCGCGCAGCTGCCGATCACGCTCAACGGGGTGACGACGACCAACACCTGCGCCGGCTCGGGCTGCCACAGCGATGCCACCGGCACCGGCGGCGCCTTTCGCGTGGTGCCCGGCGCGCAGGCCGTCGACCTGAGCAACCCGGCCAACACCCCCGACGTGATCCGCACGACCGACATGTACAAGAACTTCTACTCGGCGCAGGGCGAGGTGGTGCTGGGCTCCACCACGCAGAGCCGGCTGCTGGCCAAGCCGCTGCTGCTCAACGTGCTGCATGGCGGTGGCCTGATCTTCGCCAACGACCAGGATGCCAACGTCAAGCTGATCCAGTACTGGATCAGCCATCCGGTGCCGCTGGGGCAGGACGAATTCAGCAGCGCGGCCAACGGCATGTTCACGCCGGCCGATCCCGCCACCGGAACCTGCAACACCCAATGATGCGCTCGCTTCTTCTGCCGGCCCTGGTGGCCCTGGGCCTGCTCGGCAGCGTGCCGGCGCGGGCCGAAGGCCTGGCCGAGCGCGTGCAGGTGGCCGACCCCTACATCGAGCTGCACACCGGCGCCGGCCGCGGCTATCCGGTCTTCTTCGTCGCGGCGCGCGAGGAGTGGATCGAGATCCTGCTGCGCCATACCGACTGGTTCAAGGTGCGCACCGCCGGCGGCAAGGTCGGCTGGGTCTCGCGCGAGCAGCTCGAGCGCACGCTCACCGAGGGCGGCGGCAAGCGCACCTTCCGCGACGTGCTGCTCGACGACTACCTGCGCCGCCGCGTGCAGACGGGCGCCGCCTGGGGCCGCTTCAAGAAGGAGCCGATGCTCAAGCTGTGGACCAGCTACCGCCTCTCGGAGACGCTGAGCGTCGAGGGCAGCATCGGGCAGGTGCAGGGCCGCTTCTCCGGCACCGATTTCTGGCATCTCAACGTGATCGCCGATCCGTGGGCCGACCGACGCCTGTCGCCCTTCGTCGGCATCGGCTTCGGCAAGTTCAAGAACGTGCCCAACGAGAGCCTTGTCGGCGCGATCGCCACCAACGCCAAGCTGGCCGATGCGGTGGTGGGCCTGCGCTGGCACCTGAGCGACCGCTTCGTGCTGCGCGCCGACTACAGCCTCTACACGCTCTACGAAGGCGACAACCGCACCACCGAATACCGCGCCATCACGGCCGGCGTCTCGTTCTTCTTCTGACTTCCGTCCCAACCGTACGCGAGCTCTCCATGCGCATACAAGACCTGGCCCTTCCGCTGCTCACCCTGGCCTCGAGCCTGGCGTGCATGACGGCGCAGGCGGCCGACTCCCAGCAACCGGCCAACGAACAAGTCGTCGTCCCCGAGGTCGACCGGCGCGATATCAAGGTGCCGCGCATCCCGTCCAACGATTTCGAGGTGGGCGCCTTCGTCGGCAGCTATGCCACCAAGAACTTCGGCACCAGCATGGTGGGCGGCGTGCGTCTGGGCTACCACGTCACCGAAGACTTCTTCGTCGAAGGCGCGCTCGCGCAGACCAAGGTGAGCGACGAATCCTTCCGCCAGATCCTGCCCGGCGGCGTGTTCGGTCAGGAGAAGGAAAAGCTCACCTACTACAACCTCTCGGTCGGCTACAACCTGCTGCCCGGCGAGGTGTTCTTCGGCAAGAGCCGGGCCAAGGCCTCGGCCTTCTACCTGATCGGCGGCGTGGGCAGCACCCGCTTCGTCAGCGAGCGCCACCAGACCTTCAACCTCGGCTGCGGCCTGCGGCTGTTCCTGTCGGACCGCGCGGCGGTGCAGGTCGACATGCGCGACCACGTCTTCTCGCTCGACCTGCTCGGCAAGCGCCAGAGCACGCAGAACCTCGAGATGACGGCCGGCTTCACCTTCTTCTTCTAACGGTCCGAAAAGGGCATCCGATGAAAGCAGTACGCCTGGCCCTCCTGTGGTTCATTGCGTTGGCCGCGGCCTTGCCGGCCGCGGCGGTGGCGCCCAACGGCGCCGCGCCCGACTTCACGCTGCATGCGATGGACGGCACCAACCTGCGCCTGCAGCAGCAGCGCGGCCGCGTGGTGCTGGTGAACTTCTGGGCCACCTGGTGCGGGCCCTGCCGCGAAGAGATGCCGCAGCTGAACAAGCTGTACGACAAGTACCGCTCGTCGGGCTTCGTGCTGCTGGGCGTCAACGTCGACGACGACGCCAGCAAGGGCATGGAAGTGGCGCAGAAGCTGGGCGTGAAGTTCCCGGTGCTGCTCGACACCGACAAGAAGGTGAGCAAGCTCTACGACCTGGCCACCATGCCCTCGACCGTGCTGATCGACCGCGACGGCCGCGTGCGCTACGTGCACCGCGGCTACCTGGCCGGCTACGAGCAGTCGTACGACAAGCAGATCCGGGAGCTGCTGAAGGAATGAAAACACTACGCTTGCTTTCGCTGCTGCTGCTCGCAGCGCAGCTTTCCGCCTGCGCGATGCCCGAGCCCTGGGTCAAGCCCTACGAGCGCGAGCGCCTGGCCGATCCGATCCTGCAGTTCTCGCGCAACGGCCTGGCCGACAAGCACCGCGAGCACGTGCTCGAAGTGCGTGAAGGCGCGCGCGGCGCCACCGGCGTGCAAGGGGGTGGCTGTGGCTGCAACTAGCCTCTGGAAGCGCCTGGCCGGCCTGCTCGGCAGCCTGCTCGCCATGGGCGGCGCCAAGGCGGTGGACCTGCCGCCCGACGAGGCCGACGCGATGGTGCACGTGTACGACGGCGGCGGCGTGCGCGCCAGCGGCCCCGTGATGCTGGTGCGCAAGAAGCTGGCCGACCGCGTGTCGGTCTCCGGCCAGTACTACGTCGACATGGTGAGCAACGCCTCGATCGACGTGGTCACCACCGCCAGCCCCTACAAGGAAACGCGCAACGAGTTCACGCTCGGTGCCGACTACACCTACCGCGATTCGGTGATCACCGTGTCGGGCGCCAGCAGCCGCGAGCCCGACTACACCGCCAACACCTTCAACGCCGACGTGACGCAAGAGGTGTTCGGCGGCATGACCACGGTGGCGCTGGGCTTCACCCGCGGTTCCGACACCGTGCGCAAGCATGGCGACGACACCTTCCACGACGTGGCGCACCACTGGCGCTACCGGTTGGGCGCCACGCAGATCCTCACGCCGCGCTGGCTGATGAGCGCCAACTTCGAGGCCGTGTCCGACGAGGGCTTCCTCGGCAGTCCCTACCGCGTGGCGCGGGTGTTCGGCGCCGCGGTGCCCGAGCGCAACCCGCGCACCCGCACCAGCCGGGCGATCAAGTTCCGCTCGCTCGCCGAGGTGATGCCCGGCACGGCGGTGCGCGCCGAGTACCGCTATTTCTGGGACACCTGGGCGATCAAGGCCCACACGCTGGAGCTGGGCGCGAGCCGCTACGTGCGGCAGGCCTGGCTGGTCGACGGGCTGGTGCGCTTCTACTCGCAGCAGCATGCGCTGTTCTACAGCGACAACGCGCTCGCCGAGACCGTCTACGTCTCGCGCAACCGCCAGCTCGGCACCTACAAGGGCGTGAGCCTGGGCGGCAAGGTGACCTACTCGGTGGGCAAGCTGCAGGGCCGCTACGACGTCAAGCTGATGGGCGTGTACGAGCGCATGCGCTACCGCTTCAGCGACTTCACCGACATCCGCACCGGCGCGCTCTATTCGTACGACGCCAACCTGCTGCAGCTGCTCGTCACTGCATCGTTCTGAAGAAGAGATGAAGGCCATGGGAATGTTCAAGCTTTGGGGCCGGATGGTTGCAGCCGCGGTGTTGACGGCGGCGGTGCTGTCGCCCGCATGGGCTGCCGATGCGGCCGCGCCGGCCGAGGCCGCGAGCGCGCCTGCGGCTGCTGCCAGTGCCCCCGAGGCACCGAAAAAGGGCCTCGACGACCGCATCCAGGACGTCAAGGCCGACGTGATCCGCCTCAACCGCGACCTGCTGGTGCTGGAGGAGGAGCTGCTGTTCCCCGCCAGCACGCAGGTGGCGGTGTTCGTCTCGATGGACGTGGGCAAGATGTTCTCGCTCGATTCGGTGCAGGTGAAGCTCGACGACAAGATCGTCACCAACTACCTCTACACGCCGCTGGAGGTCGAGGCACTGCACCGCGGCGGCGTGCAGCGCGTGTACCTCGGCAACCTGCGCACCGGCGAGCACGAGATCGTGGCCTTCTTCACCGGCAAGGGGCCGCACGAGCGCGACTACAAGCGCGGCACGACGATCAAGTTCGAGAAGGGCAGCGACCCGAAGTACATCGAGCTGCAGATCAAGGATTCGCAGGCCAAGCTGCAGCCGGAGTTCGAAGTCAAGGTCTGGCAGTAGTCCATGCAGCGGAAGTCCGTTTTTCGCCAAGCCTTGAAGCAGGCGGCGGTGGCCGCGGCTGCGTCGCTGCTGTTGGGCGCCGCCGTGGCTGCAGATCCGCAGCCGGCCCACGTGGTGCAGGACCCGCACTACGGCGACGGCCTGTTCCATTTCTTCCAGGACCACCATTTCTCGGCGCTGACCTCGCTGATGGTGTCGCAGCACTTCGGCCGCATGCCGCACCATGAGGACGAGGCCGAGATCCTGCGCGGCGGCCTGCTGCTGTCGTACGGCCTGCACCGCGAGGCCGGCGAGATCTTCGCCCGGCTGATCGACAAGGGCGTGAAGCCGGCGGTGCGCGACCGCGCCTGGTTCTACCTCGCCAAGATCCGCTACCAGCGCGGCTACCTCGACGATGCGCTGGCCGCGGTCGACCACATCGAGAACCACCTGCCGCCCGCGCTGGAGGAAGAGCGCGGCCTGCTGAAGGCCAACCTGCTGATGGCCAAGGGCGACAACGCCGGTGCCGCCCAGGTGCTGCAGGCGATGGCCGGCTCGGCCGCCAGCAGCCGCTACGTGCGCTACAACCTCGGCGTCGCGCTGATCCGCAGCGGCGATTTCGCCCGCGGCAGCGCACTGCTCGACGAGCTGGGCAAGGCCTCCGCGCCCAACGAAGAGTTCCGCAGCCTGCGCGACCGCGCCAACCTCGCGCTCGGCTTCGGCGCGCTGCAGGACCACAAGCCCGAGAACGCCCGCGCCTACCTCGAGCGCGTGCGGCTCAACGGCATGTCGGCCAACAAGGCGCTGCTCGGCTTCGGCTGGGCCGCGGCCGAGCTGAAGAATCCCAAGCAGGCCCTGGTGCCGTGGATGGAGCTGAGCCAGCGCGATGCGAGCGACGCGGCGGTGCTCGAGGCGCGCATCGCCGTGCCCTATGCCTATGCGGAGCTGGGCGCCTACGGCCAATCGCTGCAGCGCTACACCGAAGCGATCGAGGCCTTCACGCAGGAAGCCAGGGCGCTCGACGAATCGATTGCTGCCATCCGCGCCGGCAAGCTGGTCGAGGGCCTGCTGGAGCGCAACCCGGGCGAGGAGATGGGCTGGTTCTGGAACATCCGCGAGCTGCCGGAGATGCCGCATGCGGGCCACCTGGGCGCGGTGCTGGCGCAGCACGAGTTCCAGGAGGCCTTCAAGAACTACCGCGACCTGCAGTTCCTCAGCCGCAACCTGCAGGGCTGGGCCGACAACCTCGGCGTGTTCAACGACATGCTCGACAACCGCCGCAAGGCCTTTGCCGACCGCCTGCCGCAGGTGCGGGCCAAGGCGGGCGAGAGCGGCCTGGCCGGGCTGCAGCAGCGCGGCGAGGCGCTGGCCGCCGAGGTCGAGCGCGTCGAGGCCGAGGAGGACACGGTGGCGCTGGCCGATGCCAAGCAGCGCGAGCAGCTGGCCCGCCTGGCGCAGGCCGAAGCGACGCTGACCCAGGCCGCCGACGACCCCGAGGTGCAGGCCGTGCGCGACCGCGTGCGCCGTGTGGCCGGTGCGCTCACCTGGCAGCTGGCCCAGCAGTATCCGGATCGCCTGTGGGACGCGAAGAAGTCGATCAAAACCATCACCGCCCAGCTCGCCGAGGCGCATAGTCGCGATGCCGCACTGGAGCAGGCGCAGCGCGACGAGCCGGCGCGCTTCGAGCAGTTCGGCACGCGCATTCCCGCGCTCGACCAGCGCATCAAGGCGCTGATCCCGCGCGTGGCCGCGCTCACCAGCGAGCAGCAGCAGGCGGTGCAGAACCTCGCCATCGCCGAGCTCGAGCGCCAGAAGGAGCGCCTCGCGGTGTATGCCAACCAGGCCCGCTTCGCGGTGGCCCAGCTGGTCGACCGCGCCAACGCGAAGATGGATGCCAAGACCGACAACCAGACGGAGGCTGGCCATGCGACACAGCCGTAGCCTGGTGCTCCTGCTCACGCCGATCGTGGCGGCCGGCCTGGCCGCCTGCGCCAGCAAGCGCGGCGGCGGCACGCCCGACAACGAGCCCACGCTGAAGACGCTGGCCGGCCGACAGGTCGTGATCGAAAAGGATCCCGGCGTCGACGGCAGCGTCGACAAGGCGATCGCGGCCTACCGCGATTTCCTGGCCGCCGCACCCAAGGCCACGCAGCGCTCCGAAGCGATGCGCCGCCTCGGCGACCTGGAGATGGATGCGGCCGACAACCGCATCGCCAGCGGCCAGGGCAACGGCACGGTGGCCGATTTCAAGGCCGCGATCACGCGCTACCAGGACTACCTCAAGACCTATCCGCAGGATCCCGGCAACGACCGCGTGCTCTACCAGCTGGCCCGTGCCTACGAGCAGGGCGGCGAGCTCGAGACCGCGCTGAAGACACTGGACCGGATGGTGCAGGCCTATCCGGACACCCGCTACCGAGACGAGGCCCAGTTCCGCCGCGGCGAGATCCTGTTCACCACGCGCGACTACGTGAAGGCCGAGCAGGCCTTCGCCATCGTGATCAAGAGCGAGAGCGACAACCCGTACCACGAGCGCGCGCTCTACATGCATGGTTGGTCGCTCTTCAAGCAGGGCAAGCTCGAAGACGCGCTGCGCTCGTTCTTCGCGGTGCTCGACGGCAAGGCCGACGAGCTGCAGGCCGATGGCGAGCTCGACAAGCTCGAAGGCCTGAGCCGCGCCGAGCGCGAGTTGATCGAAGACACCTTCCGCGTCACCAGCCTGAGCCTGCAGAACCTGCAGGGCGCCGACAGCATCCCGGCCTACATGGACAGCGAGACGCGCCAGGCCTACGAGTTCCGCGTCTACGAGCAGCTGGGCGAGCTCTACCTGAAGCAGGAGCGCACCAAGGATGCGGCCGACACGCTGGGCGCATTTGCCCGCAGGCATCCGTTGCATGCGCAGGCGCCGGTGCTGCAGGCCCGCGTGATCGAGATCTACCAGCAGGCCGGCTTTGCCGGGCTGGCACTCGACAGCAAGAAGGAATACGTCGAGCACTACGGCGTGAGCAGCGATTTCCGCAAGGCCAACCCCAGCGGCTGGGAGCATGCGCAGCCGCTGGTGAAGACCCACCTGAGCGAGCTGGCCCGCCACTACCACGCCAGCGCGCAGAAGACCAAGGCCAGCACCGACTACCAGGAGGCGGTGAAGTGGTACCGCGCCTACCTGGCCTCCTTCCCCGACGATCCCGAGGCGGCGCAGAACAACTTCCTGCTCGCCGAGCTGCTCTATGAAGACGGCCGCCTGAAGGAGGCCGCCGCCGAATACGAGAAGACGGCCTACGGCTACCCCGCGCACGACAAGAGCGCGGATGCAGGCTATGCCGCGCTGCTCAGCTATGCCGGCCAGGAGAAGCGCGTGTCCGCGGCCGAGCTGTCGGCGCTGCAGCGCGCCGGCGTGGAGAGCGCGCTGCGCTTCGCCAAGGCTTTCCCGGCCGACATGCGCAACGGCCCGGTGCTGACCAACGCCGCCGAGAAGCTCTTCGCGCTGCGCGACACCGAGCAGGCCTCGGCCGTGGCCGAGCAGGTGCTGGCATTGAATCCGCCGGCATCCGATGCCAACCGCCGCGTGGCGTGGACCGTGATCGCGCACACCGCGTTCGACCGGGGCGCCTTCGACCGCGCCGAGAAGGCCTATGCCGAGGTGCTGGCGCTGACGCCGGCCAAGGATGCTGCCCGTGCCGAGCTGGTCGAGCGCCAGGCTGCGTCGATCTACAAGCAGGGCGAGCAGGCGCGCCAGGCCGGCCAGCTGCGCGAGGCGGTGTCGCACTTCGAGCGGGTGGCCTCCGCGGCGCCGGGCTCCAGCGTGCGCGCTGCGGCGCAATACGACGCGGCCGCCGCACTGATCGCGCTGAAGGACTGGGACGGCGCGATCCGCTCGCTGGAAGACCTCCGCTCGCGCTACCCCAACCACCCGCTGCAGGCCGAGGTCAACGCCAAGCTGGCGGTGGCCTATGTCGAGAAGGGCCAGTGGCGCCAGGCCGCGGGCGAATACGAGCGCATCGCCGCCACCAAGAAGGAGCCGCAGGTGGCCGGCGCCGCGCTGTGGCAGGCCGCCGAGCTCTACGAGAAGGGCGGGGCGCGCCCGCAGGCCGCCGCGGTCTATGAGCGCTATCTCAAGCAATACCCGCAGCCGCTCGAGCCGGCAGTCGAGGCCCGCTACCGGCTCGCCCGCATCGCGCACGACGACGGCAACGCGGCGCGTGAGCTCACGCTGATGAAGGACGTGTTCCAGGCCGACCAGTCCGGCGGCGGCGCCCGCACCGCGCGCACCCGCTACCTCGGTGCCACCGCGGCGCTCGCGCTGGCCGGCCCGTCGTTCGAGGCCTACCGCAAGGTGCCACTGGTGGAGCCGCTGGCCAAGCAGCTGAAGCTGAAGAAGGCGAAGATGGAAGAGACGCTGAAGGCCTACTCGGTGGCCGCCGACTACGGCGTGGCCGAGGTGACCACCGCGGCCACCTTCCACATCGCCGCGCTGTACCAGGACTTCGGCAAGGCGATGATCACCTCGGAGCGCCCGAAGAAGCTCTCGAAGGCCGAGCTGGAGCAGTACAACGTGATGCTCGAGGAGCAGGCCTATCCCTTCGAGGAGAAGGCGATCGAGCTGCACGAGGTCAATGCGCACCGCGCGGCCAACGGTCTCTACGACGACTGGGTCAAGGCCAGCTTCAAGGCGCTGGCGACGCTGCGGCCGGCGCGCTATGGCAAGACCGAACGCAGCGAGGGAGTGGTCGATGCGATCCGCTGAACATCGCCTGCTCGCGCTCGCGGCCTGCCTCGCGCTGGCGGGCTGCGGTGCGCTGCCCAAGCTGCCGTTCGGCGGCGATGCGCAGAAGCCCGCGGAAGCCAAGGCCGCCGAAGGGAAGGCTGCCGCATCGGCCCCTGCGGCTTCGGCGCCGGTGGCCGCACAGGCGACACCCGAGGCGCCGGTCAATCCCGCTGCCCAGCGCGCCTTCGATGACGCCCGCCGCGCGATGCGCGCCAACCGGCTCGACGAAGCCGAGCGCGGCTTCAAGGCGCTGGCCCAGGCCTATCCGGAGCTCGGCGGGCCGCATGCCAACCTCGGGCTGATCTACCGCCAGGCCGGCAAGCTGCCGCAGGCGGTGGCCGAGCTGGAGCAGGCCACCAAGCTGAGCCCGCGGCAGCCGCTGTACTTCAACGAGCTGGGCGTGGCCTACCGCCAGCAGGGCCAGTTCGCGAAGGCGCGCGAGGCCTACGAAGCAGCGCTGGCGCTCGATCCGAACTACGCCGCCGCGGTGCTCAACCTCGGCATCCTGCAAGACCTCTACCTCGGCGACGGCGCCGCCGCGCTGCCGCTGTACGAGCGCTACCTCGCGCTGTCGCCCGGCGGCGATGCGCAGGTGAACAAGTGGATCGCCGACCTGAAGAACCGCAAGCCCAAGCCGGCCGCTGCGGCGAAGAAGGCCTCGTGATGACAGGAGCCGTGATGCTGAAGACAGCCATCGCCATCGGTATCGCCAGCGCCGCGTTGGTGCCCGCGCTGCCCGCGTTCGCGCAGGACCGCGCCGACATCGACCGCACCCAGATCATCGGCAACCGCGAGCTGCCCAAGGTGCTGTACATCGTGCCGTGGAAGAAGCCTTTGCCCGGCGATCTGTCGGGCCGGCCGGTGGTCAGCGTGCTCGACGAAGCGCTGGCCCCGGTCGACCGCGACGTGTTCCGCCGCGAGGTGGCCTACGACGCCCAGATCAACCCGCGCGCGCCGGCCGCCGCCGCGCCGGCGCGCAAGTGAACCCCTTTTGAGCCCCACACAGTTGTTACCGGAGAGAGTGAGATGAATGCGTTCAGCACGGCAGTGAAGTTCTTCCAGGATTGCGGTCTGTTCATCTATCCCAGCATCCTGATCATGTCGCTCGGCCTCGCGATCGCGATCGAGCGGTTCATCTTCCTGAACCGCGCGCGCTCCGAGAACCGCAAGCTGTGGTCGCAGGTGCTGCCGATGCTGCAGAACGGCCAGTTCAAGGAGGTGCACAGCGTCACCTCGAAGTCGGATGCGGCCATCGGCAAGATCGTCAACTACGGCCTCACCCGCATGCAGAGCCCGGGCCGCCGCGAAGACTTCGACGCCGCGATGGAGGAGGGCATGATGGAGATCGTGCCGCGCCTGGAGAAGCGCACCCACTACATCGCCACCTTCGCCAACGTGATCACGCTGGTGGGCCTGCTGGGCACCATCATCGGCCTGATCAAGGGCTTCACCGCGGTGGCGCAGGTCAACCCGGCCGAGAAGGCCGAGATGCTGTCGGCCTCGATCTCGATCGCGATGAACAACACCGCGTTCGCGCTGATGGTGGCCATTCCGTTCCTGCTGATCCATGCCTTCCTGCAGGCCAAGACCAGCGAGATCGTCGACGGCCTCGAGGCCGCGAAGATCAGCTTCCTGAACCTGGTGCAGCGCCTGCGCGCCGAGCGCGAAGCCTCGTCGAACAGCGCGCGCTGAGGCCTGACCATGAAAGTCAGACGCCTGCGCAAGGAGCCGGCGCATCTGGAGATCACCGCGTTCATCAACCTGATCGTGGTGCTGGTGCCGTTTCTGCTGTCGACCGCGGTGTTCACCCGGCTGGCGGTGATCGACCTCAGCCTGCCCGCGCAATCCTCCGGTGCGCTGGAGCAGCTGAAGGAAAACAACCTGCAGCTCGAGGTGGTGATCCGGCCTGAGGCCATCGAGGTGGGCGACCGCATCGGCGGCCTGATCCAGCGCATTGCCAACACCGACAAGGGCTACGACCTCTACACGCTGTCGGCGCTGATGGTGCAGCTGAAGGCCAAGTTCCCCGACAAGAACGAAGCCACCGTGCTGGCCGAACCCAACACGCCCTACGACACGCTGGTGCAGGTGATGGACGCGATGCGCTCGGCCAACACCGCCAAGGACGGCAAGGTGGTGGCGGCCGATCTCTTCCCCAACATCTCGGTCGGCGATGCGCCGGTGCGCAAGAAGTAGGAGGCGCGGGCGATGAACCTCACTCCGCTGCAGAAACGCGCCGAGCGGCGCAACCGCAACAAGACGATGGTGGACCTGAACCTGGTGTCCCTCATCGACGTGTTCACCATCCTGATCTTCTTCCTGCTGTCCAACGCCGGCGGCATCGAGCTGCTGCCCAGCCCCAAGGCGGTGAAGCTGCCCGAATCCGTCTCGGAGAAGGAGCCGCGCGAGACCATCGTGGTCGTGGTCAGTGCCGACGAGGTGCTGGTCGAAGGCCGCAAGGTGGCCGCGGTGGCCGACGTGCTGGCCGCCGAGGGCGACCTGATCGTGCCGCTGAAGGCCGAGCTCGACCTGCAGGCCCAGCGCCAGGTGATCCGCAAGGAGAACGAGGCCAAGGGCAAGACCGTGACCATCATGGGCGACAAGGACATCCCGTACAAGCTGCTGCGCAAGATCATGGTCAGCTGCGCGCAGGCCGGCTTCAGCGACGTCTCGTTTGCCGTCCGCAAGAGGAGCCACGCGTGAGCGCCGCCGCGATGACGATGGGCGTCTCGTTCCGCAAGCCGGTGCTGCCCTGGGCCGGCTCGGCGGATGACGACGCGCGCTTCCGGCGCATCTCGATGCGGGTGCTGGGCACGGCCATCGTGCTGTGCCTGCTGCTGCCGTGGCTGCCGGTGTCCAAGCCCGACCGCACACAGCCGCAGGAGGTGCCGACCCGGCTGGCCAAGCTGGTGATCGAGCAGCACCAGGAGGCGCCCAAGCCGCCGCCGCCGGCGCCCAAGGCCGAGCGGGCCAAGGAGCAGCCCGAGCTGAAGCCCGGCAAGGAAGACAAGCTCAAGCCCGAATCGGTGAAGCCCGAGCCCAAGAAGGCACCGGTGCCCGAGGCGCGCAACCCGCAGCCCAACAAGCCGCCCGGCGAGGCGCTGGACCTCGCGCGCCGCAAGGCCTCGGGCGTGGGCCTGCTGGCGATGAAGAACGAGCTCAACGAACTGCACAGCGCCCCGGTGGCGGTGCAACTCAAGCCCGACATCAAGCCGGGGCCGGGCGTCGGCACCGGCACCGGGCCCGGCGTGGGCGCCGGCACCGAGCCGGGCCTGCCGCAGCGTGCGCTGATCACCTCCAACGCCACCGGCGGCAGCGGCGGCATCAACACCGCGGGCTACAGCCGCAACACCGGCGGCGGCGGCCTGGCCGGCCGCTCGACCACGCTGGTCGAGGGCGTGGCCGGCGGAGGCGGTGGCGGCGGCTTCGGTGGCGGCGGCAGCCGGGCCGTGGGCAGCGCAGCCGGTGCCGGCGGCAAGGGCGGCGGTGCGGGCGGCACGGTGCAGCGCGACAACAGCGGCAAGGCCTCGCGCTCGATCGAGGAGATCCGCCTGGTGTTCGAGCGCAACAAGGGCGCGATCTACGCCATCTACAACCGGGCGCTGCGCGAGGATCCTTCGCTGCAGGGCAAGGTGGTGGTCGAGCTGAAGATCGCCCCGGCGGGCAACGTGGTCAGCGCCCGCATCGTCTCGAGCGAGCTGCATGCCTCGGAGCTGGAGGGCAAGCTGCTGGCACGCATCCGGCAGTTCGAGTTCGGCGCCAAGGACGTCAACGAGATGGTCGTGACCTACCCGGTGGACTTCCTGCCTTCTTGATGTCGGCACCCGGCCGCGGAGTACCGCGTCCGCCCTCCGAGAGGGCACGAGCCCGCCTTGGGGCGGCCCGGCGGCGGGCTCGGCACGCACATCGGGAGCCCAGGGAAAAACCCGCGACGGCGGGCCCCTGGGCGCTCCTAGAATCGGGCGC
>CBIHRS010000006.1:0-192764 GCA_966212505.1 uncultured bacterium | reverse complement strand
CCACATAGGCCGGCAGGTTGTGCTCCTTGGCCACCTCGGCGCGCCAGGCCTTCAGTGCGGCGAAGCGCTTCTGGGCCTGCGCATCGAGCGTGGCGGCGGCGGCCGGCACACGATCCTTGCGGCCGGCGCGCTGCCGGCTGCCCTTGACGGCCTCGCGCGCCTCGCGCAGCACGATCGGCACCTCGCCCTTGAGCACCGCGCGGGCGCTGTCGGTCAGCACCAGCGTGTTGAACTCACCCTCGGTGCGCACATGGCCCAGCGACACCAGCTGGCGCAGCACGCCGCGCCACTGCGCCTCGGACAGGTCGGCGCCGACGCCGAAGGTCGAGAGCTGGTCGTGGCGGTATTGCGTGACCTTGTCGGTGCGCTTGCCGCGTAGCACGTCGAGCAGGTGGCCGGCGCCGAAGGCGCGCGGCGCGAAGCCGCCCTCGCCGTGCTGGCGGAAGCGGTAGATGCAGCTCAGCGCCTTGCGTGCGGCTTCGGTCGCGTCCCACGTATCGGGTGGGTTCAGGCAGTTGTCGCAGTTGCCGCAGGGCTGGCTCTCTTCGCCGAAGTAGGCCAGCAGCCGCACGCGCCGGCAGTCGTGCGCCTCGGCCAGCGCGAGCAGCGCCTCGAGCTTGCCGCGCTGGATGCGCTTGAAGTCCTCGGTGGCGGGGCTCTCGTCGATCATGCGCCGCTGGTTGACCACGTCCTGCAGGCCGTAGGTCATCCAGGCTTCGGCGGCCTCGCCGTCGCGGCCCGCGCGGCCCGTCTCCTGGTAGTAGCTCTCGATGTTCTTCGGCAGGTCGAGGTGGGCCACGAAGCGCACGTCGGGCTTGTCGATGCCCATGCCGAAGGCGATGGTGGCCACCATCACGATGCCGTCTTCGCGTAGGAAGCGGTCCTGGTTGGCGCGCCGCGCCTCGGGCTCCATGCCGGCGTGGTAGGGCAGCGCGCTCAGGCCTTCGTCGTTGAGCCAGGCCGCGGTCTCGTCGACCTTCTTGCGGCTGCCGCAGTAGACGATGCCGGCTTCGCCCTCGTGCTCGTCGCGGATGAAGCGCAGCAGCTGCGAGCGCGCGTTGTCCTTCTCGACGATGGTGTAGCGGATGTTGGGCCGGTCGAAGCTGCTGATGAACAGCTCGGCATCCTGCAGTTGCAGCCGCTCGATGATGTCGGCCCGCGTGTGGTCGTCGGCGGTGGCGGTGAGCGCGATGCGCGGCACGTCGGCATAGCGCTCGTGCAGGATCGTCAGGCCCAGGTAGTCTTCGCGGAAGTCATGGCCCCACTGGCTGACGCAGTGCGCCTCGTCGATCGCGAACAGGCTCAGCAGCCCGCGCTCGTGCAGCGAGTCGAGCATCGCGATGAAGCCGGCGTTGGTCACGCGTTCGGGCGCGGCATACAGCAGCACGAGCCGGCCGCTCATCATCTCGCGCTTGACGTGCTGGGCTTCTTCGCTGGTGAGCGACGAGTTGAGGAAGGCGGCATGCACGCCGGCTTCTTCGAGCGCGCCCACCTGGTCGTGCATCAGCGCGATCAGCGGGCTGACGACGATGGCCACGCCCTTGCGCGCGCGGTGCCGCGCGATCGCCGGCACCTGGTAGCACAGGCTCTTGCCGCCGCCGGTGGGCATCAGCACCAGCGCGTCGCCGCCGGCGCTCACATGCTCGACGATGGCCTGCTGCGAGCCGCGGAAGGCGGTGTAGCCGAAGACCTCTTGCAGGATGGCGATCGGATCGGTGGAGGCAGCGGCGGGCACGGCGTGGCGGGGCGGAAAAGCCGTGATCCTACCGGGTCCGGTTTTCGCGGCGTATCGTGGCGCCTCCATATCCATTGGGGAGCCTGCGACGATGGCCACGGAAATGACCGACAAGGCGCGCGAACTGCACCAGCGCCTGATCCGCAATTTCAAGACGGCGCCGCGCGAGCGCGAGGAGCGGGCGCCGCTGTACGACTCGCTGGGCGCGCGGCTGGCGGTGGGCACGGCGGCGCGCAAGCTGGGCGCGAGCGTCGATACCGTGGCGCCCGGCAAGCGCAGCTGCCCGTATCACCTGCACCATGCCGAAGAGGAGATGTTCATCGTCCTCGAGGGCTCCGGCACGCTGCGCGTGGCGGGCGAGATGCTGCCGCTGCAGGCGGGCGATGTGATCTTCATCCCGCCGGGGCCGGAGTATCCGCACCAGATCATCAACACCTCCGACGCGCCGTTGTCGTACCTGTCGATCAGCACGCGGGAATCGCCGGAGCTGGTCGAGTATCCGGATTCGGGGAAGTTCCTCGCGACTGCTTCGGTGGATGGTGTGCGAGGGGCGGTTTCGTTCCTGCAGCGGTCTGGGCCGGAGCTGGATTACTGGGATGGGGAGCCGTGATTGGTTTTGCTGTGCTGAGTGTGGAGCGAGGCTCATGCCGAGGGCGCCGCTGCGGGCGGCTGCGTGCTCGGCCCGGCTGCGCCGGGCTGCCCTGCGGTGCTCGGCGGCACGGCCCCGCTGGGAAACTCACTGCGAGTGCTACGCACTCTCCGTTCAAACAGTCCCAGCGAGTCAGTGCGTGAGGCGCGCTCGCGCGCGCGGCCGTGCCCCCTGCGCGCCTCGGCATCGCACGATGCCACCCGCAGCGGCGCCCACGGCATGAGCCCGAACCGGTGGTGGCCGCGCAGGGATGGGTTCCTGGTGTGCCGCCTGCCGGTTCGTCTCTGAGCTCGTCTATGACTTAGAACGGCACCCAGGCCCCGATGCCGATGCGCGTGTTCGACTTCGTTGCCGCCATCCACGGGTTCTGCACCTGCCAAGTGTAGGCATCGACCGGGATGTTGGCGCCGTCGAACTTGGTGTGGCGCAGGCCGAGGTAAGCGATGGCGCCGCGGCCGAGGTCGCGGGCGAGCTGCAGGCCGAGGATCTTGGCGCCGTCGTTCAGGCCGCCGGCCACGTTGTCCTTGCCTTCGGTGACCTTTTCGAAGGCGCCGCTCATGCGCCACTTGTCCCAGCGGTAGGTGGCGCCGGCGAGGATGCGCGAGTTCTTCACGTCGGTGCCCGAGGTGGTGGGGCGGCCCGGATCCCAGTTGAAGCCATTGAGCACGCCGCCCGCATCCGAGTGCCACTCGTTGCGCTTGTAGCCGAAGGTGAAGTCCAGCCCGTGGCCGGCGTTGTAGCGCGCGCCCAGGAAGTAGATGCCCTGGTGCTGGCCCGGCGTGGGCGTGGGCTGGCCATCGGCACCGAATTCGCCGACGCCCAGGCCGGTGGGCGCATCGTTCTTGCGCTGCATCACCGCATCCAGCGCCAGCGGCCCGAGGCTGTAGCGGGCGAACAGTTCATAGAGCCGCGCCTTCGCATTGCCGGCGGTCTGGCCGACGTCGTAGGTGCCTTCGATCTCCAGGCCATCGGCCAGCATCGGCGCGGTGTAGCGGATGGCGCGGGTGGTCACCCAGTCGGCCGCGCCGGTTTCGGCCAGCGATTCGGCCAGCCAGAACGGCGAGCCATAGGGCCAGTCGAGCACTTCCCATCCCTTGGTCAGGAAGCGGCCGAACTTCACCGCGCCGAACTTGCCTTCGAGGCCGAGGTAGGCCTCGCGCCAGCCGGTGGCGCCGCTGTTGCCGAAGTTGCCGTTGCGGTTGCGGGTGGCCACCTTCCAGCTGTAGGCCAGGCCGTCGTCGAGGTTGCCCTCGTTGTGGAAGTTGATGTTGTGCAGCGTGAAGACGTTGGGCTCGTTGCCCGGGCCACCGGTCTGGCCTTCGCGGTAGCTGTGCTTGTCGGTCCACGATTCGAACAGCACCCAGCCGTCGATCGTGACGCCGCCCACCTTGGCGGCATGGGCCGCCGGCGCGGCAAGGGTGGCGATGAGCGCCGCAGCTGCGGCTGCCGCGAGGGCATGCTTGTGGAACATGTTGTCTCCTGAGTCTCCGACCGAAAAAGGCGCTGTCTCCCAACGCCGTGATGTGGTGAAGGCGCCGCTTTGGAAAGCGCTTTCACGTCCAAGAAATAAAAAAACGGGATCAGCGGTTCGCGGCCTTGCCGTCGGCATCGAACAGCACTGCATGGCGCAGATCGGGTTGCAGCGCCACTTGCCTGCCGGCCTGCAAGGCGCCGGCGCGATCGGCCTCCACCCGCAGGGCGACCAGCCCGTCGGACCCGCTGACGCGCAGGTAGGCCACCGCCGAATCGCCCAGGTGCTCCACCAGCTGCAGCTGCGCCGGCAGGCCGTGCCCCGGCTGGGCCACGCCCAGGTGCTCGGGGCGGATGCCCAGCAGGTAGTCGCCGGGGCTCACGCCGGCACCGGGCAGCGGCGCATGGAAGCCGCCTGGAAACTGCAGCCGGATGCCGCCGGTGGCCACGTCGACCATCGCGCTGCAGCGGATGAAATTCATCTTCGGCGAACCGAGGAATCCGGCCACGAATTGGTTGGCAGGTTGTCTATACAACTGTAGCGGCGGCCCGACCTGTTCGATGCGGCCCTGGTGGAACACCGCGATGCGGTCGCCCATGGTCATCGCCTCGACCTGGTCGTGCGTCACGTAGATCATCGTGGTGCCCAGCTCCTGGTGCAGGCGCGAGAGCTCCAGCCGCATCTGCACGCGCAGCGCCGCGTCGAGGTTGGACAAGGGCTCGTCGAACAGGAACACCTTGGGCTTGCGCACAATCGCGCGGCCGATCGCCACGCGCTGGCGCTCTCCGCCCGACAAGGCCTTGGGCCGGCGCTCCAGCAGGTGGCCGATGCGCAGGATCTCCGCGGCGCGGCCCACGGCCTCCTTGATCTGCGCCTTCGGCGTGCCGGCGATGCGCAGGCCGAAGCCCATGTTCTCGGCCACCGTCATGTGCGGATACAGCGCATAGTTCTGGAACACCATCGCGGTGCCGCGCGCGGCCGGCGCCAGGTCGTTCACCCGCTCGCCGGCGATCGCGAGGTCGCCGTCGCTGATCTCCTCGAGCCCGGCAATCATGCGCAGCATGGTCGACTTGCCGCAGCCTGAGGGCCCGACGAAGACCATGAATTCGCCGTCGCGCACGTCGAGGTCCACACCGTGGATCACCGGCGTGTCGCCGTAGCGCTTTTGAATCTGCCGCAGTGCAACGCTGCCCATCTCGTGTCTCCTTGGTCTTCAGGCCTTCGCCCGGCAGTGGCGCTGCGTGGCGATGAAGTCGCGGTACCAGCAGGCGCTGTCCTTCAGCGTGCGCTGCTGCGTGGCGTAGTCGACATGCACGATGCCGAAGCGCTTGCTGTAGCCCAGCGCCCACTCGAAGTTGTCGAGGAAGCTCCAGACGAAATAACCGCGCACGTCGACGCCGGCGCGCATCGCTTCGCCCACGGCCTGGATGTGGCCGCGCAGGTAGTCGGTGCGCTCGGCGTCGTGCACGCGGCCGTTCTCCACCACGTCGGCATAGGCGGCGCCGTTCTCGGTGATCCACAGCGGCGGCAACGCGGCGTAGTCGCGCTTCAGGCGCAGCAGCAGCTCGGTCAGGCCTTGCGGATAGACCTCCCAGCCCATGTCGGTCACGGCCGCGGGCGGCGGCTCCTGCTGCCACGGGTTGGCGCTGGCGAAGTTGCGGGTGTAGTAGTTGATGCCGATGAAGTCGAGCGGCACGCTCGCGGCCTGCAGATCGCCGGGCTCGATGCGCGGCGCATCGCTGCCCAGGTGCTCGAGCACGTCGGCCGGGTAGCGGCTGTGCATCAGCGCATCCATGTACCAGCGCAGCAGCAGGCCGTCGTCGAGGCGGGCCTTGGCCACATCCTGGGGCTTGTCGGTGGCCGCATGGATCGGCGACAGGTTGAGCACGATGCCCAGCTCGGTGTCCGGCGCCTCGGCCCGCAGCGCCTGCATCGCGAGGCCGTGGCTCCACAGCAGGTGGTGCGAGGCCTGCATCGCCATGCGGCGGTTCTTCAGGCCGGGCGCGAAATAGCCGGTGTCGTGGCCCAGCATCGCCACCACCCAGGGCTCGTTGTGCGTGACGATGGAGCGCACGCGGTCGCCGAGGCGCCGGCCCATCACCTGGGCGTAGTCGGCGAAGCGCAGCGCGGTGTCGCGTACCGCCCAGCCGCCCTGGTCCTGCAGCGCCTGGGGCAGGTCCCAGTGGTAGAGGGTGACGTGCGGTTGCATGCCGCGCGCCAGCACGCCGTCGACCAGGCGGTCGTAGAAGTCGAGGCCGGGCTGGTTCCAGGCGCCCTGGCCCATCGGCTGCACGCGTGGCCACGCGACCGAGAAGCGGTAGGCCTGCACGCCGAGCGCGAACATCAGGTCGAGGTCTGCGCTCCAGCGGTGGTAGTGGTCGCAGGCCACGTCGCCGTGGCTGCCGTCGACGATGGCGCCGGGCTGGCGGCAGAAGGTGTCCCACACCGAGGGGCCGCGGCCATGAGTGTCGGTGGCGCCTTCGATCTGGAAGGCGCTGGTGGCCACGCCCCACACGAAATCGGGCGGGAAGCGCATCGCGGAACAGGACGTTGAGGAAACTGCAGTCATGGGTTCGCCATTGCCGGCGGCGCCGCGGCCCGCCGGGGTGTGGATGTGAAGGGTTGGGGTTAGTGGTTCAGCCTCGCACCGCTCCGGCGGTCAGGCCATCGATCAATCGGCGCGACGACAGCGCGAACAGCACCAGCAGCGGCAGCACCGCCACGGCCGATCCGGCCATCACCGCGCCCCATTCGGTGTTGACGGGGCTCTGGATGCTGCGCAGCGCCAGCGGCAGCGTGTACGACTCCATCGATCGCATCACGATCAGCGGGCCGATGAAGTTGTTCCACGAGCCGATGAAGGTGACGAGGCCGAGCGTGCCCATCGCGGGCTTCAGCAGCGGCAGCACGATGCTCCAGTAGATGCGGAACTCGCCGCAGCCATCCATGCGCGCGGCCTCGACCAGCTCTTTCGGAATGGCCGAGCCGATGTACTGCCGCATCAGGAAGATGCCGAAGGCGCCGGCCGCGCCGGGGATGTAGAGCGCGCGCGGCTGGTCGAGCCAGTGCAGCGCATCCATGATCATGAAGGTCGGGATCATGCCGAGGAAGGGCGGCAGCAGCATGGTGCCCAGCACCAGCGCGAAGGCCTGCTGCTTGAAGCGGAACTCGTACATCGCGAACGCATAGCCGCCCATCGAGCAGAACAGCAGCGTCAGCGCGGTCGACATCAGCGCCACGTACACGCTCATGCCGAAGTTGTGCCAGAACAGCGGCACGCGCTCGAGCAGCAGCTGCAGGTTGGACAGCAGCGCATCGCCGAACCACAGCGGCGGCGGCAGCTGGAAGATCTCGGTCCGCGTGTGGGTGGCGAACACGAACATGAAGTAGAACGGGGCGAGCATCACCCCCATGCCCAGCCCGACGATGCCGTAGGCGGCGGCGCGGCTCATCATTGCATCTCCCCGCGCTTGAAGGCTTTGTTGGTCAGCCAGGTCATCACGCCGATGGCCACGAACAGCAGCCACGCCATCGCGCTCGCGGTGCCGAACTCGTTGAACTCGAAGGCATTGCGGAACATGTACATCGCGGTGGTCATCGCGGTCTGGTTGGTGCCGCCCTTGCCGTTGGTCAGGATGAAGGGCTCCTCGAACAGCTGCAACCCGCCGATCACCGACAGCATCACGCCGAACACCATCATCGGTTTCAGCAGCGGCAGCGTGATGTGCCAGAACTGCTGCCAGCGCGAGGCGCCGTCCATCTCGGCGGCTTCGTACAGGTCTTTCGGAATCGTCTGCATCGCGGCGAGGTACAGCACCGTGTTGAAGCCCACGTAGCGCCAGAACACCACCATCGCGATCGCCGGCTTCACGTTGCCGGCCTGGCCCATCCAGTCGACCGGCTGCGACGGGAACAACGCGCCCACCAGCGGCAGGTGCGACAGCCCGGTGAGCACCACGTTGATCACCCCGAACTGGCTGGAGAACAAGGTGGAGAACATCAGCGAGATCGCGACCGTGGAGGTGATGTAGGGCAGGAAATACGCGCCCACCACCGCGTTGCGCCAGCGCCGGAAGCCGATGTGGATGAAGTAGGCCAGCGGGATCGCGACCAGGTGCTGCGGCGCGCCCGACACCACCGCCAGCCACAGCGTGTTCCACAGCGACTTCCACAGCCATTCGTCGCCAAGCGCGAATCTGAAGTTGTCGAAGCCGACGAACTGCATCGCCTCCAGCCCGGCCGCCGGGTTCCAGTCGTGGAAGGCCAGCACCAGCGAGAACAGCAGCGGGAACAGGCCGAACACGAGGAACAGCCCGAGGAAGGGCGCGAGGAACACATAGGGCGCCCAGTGCCACGGCTGCAGGCGGCGCCGCGGGCGCGCCTGCAGCGTGGGTAGGGGCACCGTGGGCACGGTCAGGTCCGGCTGGCTCACGTCGACGGTCTCCGGGGGGGTCAGCGGCGCGCGCGGCGCTCGATCAGCGCCTTGGCGTCGGCGAGCGCGGCCTTGATGTCCTTGCCCTGGTCGAGCACCTTGTCGAGCTCGGTGGCGATCACTTCATCGGCCACCGAGTCGTGCTTGCTCACGTCGAGCGCGGGGATCTTGCCGACGGCAGAGCGCCACAGCGAGCGCGCCTTCTGCCCGCCGAGAAACTCCACCGGCTGGTCGTAGAACGGATCGTTCTGCGCGTCGACGAGTGCGGGGAAGGCATCCTGGTCCTTGAAGGCCTGCAGCTGCACGTCCTTGTTCAGCGTCATGAACTTGATGAACTCCCACGAGAGCTCCTTGTTCTGCGCCTTCTTCGGGATCGCGTAGAAGGTGCCGCCCCAGAACGCATAGGCGTTGTTCGGCAGGTTCGCGGCGCGCCACTGGCCTTTGGTGTTGGGGGCCAGCCAGTTGGCGAGGTGGCCGCCGAGCCAGGCGCCCATCATCTGCGTGGCGATGGTGCCGCGCTTGAAGCCCTCGGACCATTCGTTGGACCAGGCGCCGATCTTGGCGTCGAGCTTGTTGTCGCGCACGGCCTTGGCCATCTCGAAGGCCTTGACGAAACGCGGCGAGTCGACGATGACCTTGTGGTTCTTGTCGAAGAACACGCCCTCGCCATCCTTCAGGTTGGAGCGGATGATGATGTTCTTCATGTCCTGGGCGGTGGCCATCAGGTAGGAGCCGGTGGCGGCCTTGATCTTCTTGCCGGCCTCGACGTACGACTCCCACGATTTCGTCAGGTCGGCTTCGGTGACGCCGGCCTTCTTCAGGATGTCGTCGCGGTAGAACAGCGTGCCGGGGCCGATGTCGGTGGGCAGCGCCGAGAGCTCGCCCTGGCTGTTGGTGGCCAGCGGGATGGTGTAGGCCACGAACTTGCCGGTGACGGCCTTGCCGTTGTACGGCGCCTTGCCCAGGTCTTCGAGCGACTTGCCTTCGGCGAAGCGGCCGAGGAAGCCGAACTCCACGGCCATCACGTCGGGCGGCGTGGCGCCGGTGGCCAGCGTGGTGACCATCGCGTTGTGGTGGTCGGCGTATTCGCGGGCGACGACCTTGATGTCCACATCCGGGTGCAGCTTCTTCCACGCGGGGATCGCGGCCTTGACGATCTGGTCGACGGCGGGGAAGGCGGCCACCGTCAGCGTGACCGGCTCCGCATGCGCGATGCCGGTGGCGAACCAGGCGCAGGCGGAAAGGGCAGCAAGGTGGAGGGTGCGGCGTTTCATGGAGTCTCCTGGTTCTGTCGCTCGCGGGCGATGGTCGTCGTCGGCTGAAAACGTGAAAGCGCTTTCAGAATGGGCGCGATTCTGAGTGGTGGGGTTGGTTTGTGTCAACCGGTGTGGGGGGTGGGGCAAACCCTTTGGTGTTTGGGTTTTGGGTTTGCGCGGTGTGGAGCGGGCAAGGCTGCGAGCGGGCGGCGCGGCGGCGGGGCGCTGCAGACTCGGCCTTGGCCGTTGGGGCCAAGGCTTCCCTGCGGTGCTCGAAGGCATGGCCTCGTGGGGAAACTCACTTCGCGAGCAAGCTCGCTCCGTTCAGACAGTCCCCACGGGTCAGTGCTTGAAGCGCGCTAGCGCGCGCGGCCATGCCTCCTGCGCTCCTCGGCGTCGTCTGATACGCCCCGCCGCCGCGCCGCCCGCTCGCAGCCTTGCGGCACTGCTCGTTGTGTGGCTCGGGAATGCTTTGGTCAGTGGCGCAGGCGCACCGTCGATTCGCGGACGATCAGTTCGACCGAGGGCAGCTCGGTGGAGACCGGGCGGCCCTCGATCAGGTTCAGCATCGCCTTGGCGGCCACTTCGCCCAGTTCGTACACCGGCTGGCGCACGGTGGTCAGCGGTGGGATCGTGTAGACGGAGCCTGGCAGGTCGTCGAAGCCCACCAGCGACACGTCTTCCGGCACGCGGATGTTGCGCCGATAGAGCGCGAGGCGCGCACCTACCGCGGTCTGGTCGTTCGATGCGAACACGGCGGTGAAGCTCTGCCGCGATTCGAGCAACTGGTTGATCGCGAGCACGCCGCTGGGTTCGTGGAAATCGGCCTGTGCGACGAGGTTGGGGTCGAACGGCAGCCCGGCATCGGCCAGCGCGTTCTTGTAGCCGCGCAGGCGCTCCAGCGAATCGATGTGGTCGCGCGGGCCGGCGATGTGGGCGATCTTCTTGTGGCCGCAGTCGATCAGGTGCTTGGTGGCCTCATAGGCGCCCTTGTAGTCGTCGACGCGCAGGCTCACGATGTTCTTCGCGTCGAGCTTGCGGCCGGTGACAACGATGGGCACGCGCGCTGCGTAGTCGACGAGCTGCTGGTCGCTCAGCCGGCCGGTGAGCACGATGATGCCGTCGACCTTGCGCGCGAGCATGAAACTCATGCGCTCGATCTCGTCCTTCAGGTTCCAGTGGCCGCTGACGAACAGCGGGATGAAGCCGGTGCCGGCCAGCACATCCTCGATGCCGCGCAGCGCCTCGCCGTAGAACGGGCTCTCGATGTCCTGCGTGAGCACGCCGATGGTCAGCGAGCGGCCCTGCGCGAGGCCGCGCGCCACTGCGTTGGGCTGGTAGTTGTAGTGCGCGATCGCGGCTTCCACCGCCTTGCGCTTGTCGTCGCTCACGCGCGCGGTGCCATTGAGGATGCGCGACACGGTGCTGGGCGACACGTTCGCCATGCGCGCCACCATGTCCAGCGTCACCACGGTGTCGGGCGAGGGGGCAGGCGGTGCCTTGGTCTTGCTCTTCTTCGCAGCTGTCTTGGCCATGCGGCGGAATCTCCCATGAGAAGAAAGCGCCGTCAAATGGCGCACCGCGGATTGTCCACGGACAGGGTTTCCCCCGGCTTCAGTTATGAAAGCGCTTTCATTATCCTGCCGACCCACGACGACACGACAACCGGAGACCCATGTGATGGCCAGGCTTCATCGACTTTCCTCGTGCGCCGCGCTGGCGGGCGCCATGCTCGCCGCCGCGGGTGCGGCCCATGCGCAGGCCAAGCTGCCCAACCTGCCGCTGTGGGACGGCGACGGCACGAAGGCGCCCTACCTCTTCTACCTGGGCACGCCAGCCAACTGGGCCAACGTGATCGGCAAGAACGGCCGCGGCCCCACCGACGCCGGCAGCGTGAAGGCCGAGCCGGCGCAGGTCGACGGCAAGGATGGCATCAAGGTGTCGTGGGTCGGCGGCATCGGCCAGGTGTATTCGCAGGCCAAGACGGCCAACGACCTCGCCGACTATGTCGATGCGAATGCCGCGCTGGTGTTCGACGCGGTGGTGCACCAGCCGCCCGAAGACCAGGTGACGATGCGGGTCGACTGCCGCTATCCCTGCATGGGGGTGGTCGACATGACCGATTTCTACAAGAAGGCGCCGTTGGACAAGAAGGTGACCGTGAAGATCCCGCTCGCCTGTTTCGAGAACACCGGCACCAAGTTCACCGCGGTGAACACGCCGTTCCTGATCTTCACGACGAAGAAGTTCGCGCTGTCGATGGCCGACATCCGCTGGGTGCCGGGCGCCGCGAAGGACGACGACGTGGTCAAGTGCCCGACATCGTGATCATGATCTTCTGAGAGCGAGCAGAAGGGGTCGCCTAGCAACTCTCCTCCCTAGGCGTTGTGGCCCACGTGCCGTCTGCCGGCGCGTGGGCGCTTTTACGCAAGCATCATGGCTTTCAATGCATGGCGATTCGGCCTTGCGCTCGTGTTGATGACGAACATCCCGGTCTCCGCCGCTGAACTCACCGTGGGCCTCGGCCGCATCGCCACCGAGCTGCATGCCGGTGGCGAGCGCGAGCCGCCGCCGGCGATCGGCCGCGCGCCCTCCTTCACCGGGCCGGTGCCGACCAACCAGTGGTTCTCGTCGCTGCTGTTCACCAGCTGGCCGCAGCCGCTGTTCGCGCATCCGGCCTCGTATCGGCCGACCGCCGACGGCTTCGAGATCGACGTGCCGGTGAAGCAGGTGGTTCAGAGCCCCACGCGCGAAGAGAACGACATCACCTTTCCGCATCGCAAGGCGCTGATGGTGCAGCCCACCGGCTTTGCATTGAAGAGCGCGAAGCTCGCGAAGGCGTCCGACTGGGCGATCGACATCGCGATGGGCGACGGCACCCAGACACTGCTGACGACGATCGCGCACGGCTCGCCTTTCAGCTATCACCGGCTCAGCACCGGCGACGTGCGCTTCGATGTGGGCACGGCACCCGAGCTGCTGCAACGCTCGGCCGATGGCCGCGCCACGGTGCTGCGCGTGCTCGGCCAGCCCTATGCCGTCTACGCGCCGCGGGGCGCCCGCTGGGACGGCTGGACCCTGCACCTGCCCGAAGGCCGGCGCTGGTTCTCCATCGCCGCCCTGCCCGACGTCGGCGCCGCGACGCTCGCCGAGTTCGGCCGCCATGCCTATGCGTTCATCACCGACACGCAGGTCAGCTGGTCGTACGACGAGGCGCGCAGCGAGCTGACGACGACCTACCGCGCCACCACCGAAACGATGGAAGGCACCGGCCACGGCACGCTGCTCGGCCTGTACCCGCACCAGTGGCATGACAACCCGCTGCTGGGCCCGGTGCTGCCGTGGCACTACGACACCGTGCGCGGGCCGCTGAAGCTGCTGGCCGGCACGCAGTTCCAGACCCGCTACCGCTACACCGGGCTGCTGCCGCAGTGGCCGGCGCTGGCCGATGGCGCGCAGCGCATGCAGCTGCAGGCCCTGCTCGACAAGGACCTGGCCTTCGGTGCCGACGACCTGCTGGCGCGCAAGGGCGGCACCTACTGGGAAGGCAAGGGCCTGAACCGCGCGGCGCAGGTCATGGCCATCGCCGAGGCGCATGGCGAGCTCGCGAAGCGCGATGCGATCCTGGCCGCGATGAAGCAGCGCCTCGAGCGCTGGTTCAAGGCCGGCAACGAGGGCTCGCGCTACTTCCACTACCGCGCCGACCTCGGCACGCTGGTCGGCTACCCCGATGAATTCGGCTCCGCCGAGGAGATGAACGACCACCACTTCCACTACGGCTACTGGATCCACGCCGCGGCGCAGATCGCGCTGCGCGATCCGCAGTGGGCCGCCCGCTCGCAGTGGGGCGGCATGGTCGAGCAATTGATCGCCGACATCGCCAACACCGACGCGGCCGAGACGCGCTACCCGCGGCTGCGCCACTTCGACCGCTACGAAGGCCACTCATGGGCCTCGGGCATCGTGCCCTTTGCCGACGGCAACAACCAGGAGTCGTCGTCGGAGGCCATCCATGCCTGGGCCGGGCTGATCCTCTGGGGCGAGGCCACCGGCAACAAGGCGGTGCGCGACACCGGCATCTACCTCTACACCACCGAGATCCAGGCGCTGCAGCACTACTGGTTCGACCTGCACCACCTGGTGTTCGCGTCCGAATACCAGAACACCGAGGCCACGATGGTGTGGGGCGGCAAGTACGTGCACACCACCTGGTGGACCGAAGACCCGCGCGAAGCGCACGGCATCAACCTGCTGCCGATCACGCCGGCCTCGCTCTACCTCGGCGCCGACCCCGGCTACATCAAGCGCAACCTGGCCGCGATGGAGGCGGAGTTCAGCCGCTTCACCGCACGCGGCGGCAACGCGCCGCACGACATCTGGCAGGACATCCTGCTGGCCTACCTGGCGCTGGCCGACCCCGCAGAGGCGCTGCGGCAATGGAACCCCGAGGGCGCAGTCGAAGACGGCGAGACGCGCACCCACACCAGCTTCTGGCTGCACAGCCTGGCCGCGCTCGGCCGGCCGCAGCTGGGCGTCAGCGCGGACACGCCGCTGTACGGCGTGTTCCAGCGCGCCGACGGCCAGCGCCACTACCTGGCCTACAACGCCGGCGCGCAGCCGCGCCACGTGCGCTTCAGCGACGGTACCCTGCTGCAGGTGCCGCCGCACCAGCTCGCCCACACCATCCGATCCACCGAACGATGAGCATGATGAAAACCTTCCAGTCCTGGATCCCCGCGTTGTTGATCGCCGCCTGCGCGTCGGCCTGCGGCGGCGGGGGCGATGCCGCGCCCTCGGCCGACCTGGCCATGCCCGCCGGCGGCCTGCCTGCCGGCTACACGCTGGCCTGGGCCGACGAGTTCGACGTCGACGGCCTGCCCGATGCCGGCAAGTGGGCCTACGACATCGATCGCAACAAGGCCGGCTGGTACAACAACGAGCTGCAGTACTACGCCAATGCCCGCCTCGAGAACTCGCAGGTCGCGGGTGGCAAGCTGATCATCACGGCCCGCAAGGAAGCGCTGAGCGCCGAGCCCGACTATGGCGGCCAGCAGTACACCTCGGCCCGCCTGATCACACGCGGCAAGGCCCAATGGACCTACGGCTTCATGGAAGTACGCGCCAAGCTGCCCTGCGGCGCCGGCACCTGGCCGGCGATCTGGACGCTGGGCACCGGCGGCGCCTGGCCCGACGATGGCGAGATCGACCTGATGGAGCAGGTCGGCAGCAACCCGTCCCGCGTGTTCGGCACCGTGCACACCAAGCTGAGCGGCGGCCCCGGCACCGGCGCCGACCGGAACCTGCCGGATGCCTGCAGCGCCTTCCACCGCTACCAGCTCACCTGGACGCCCGACCGGCTGGTGATCGGCGTCGACGACGTCAACTACTACCAGTACCTCAACCCGAAGACCGGCTACGCCGCCTGGCCCTTCGACAAGCCGCAGTACCTGCTGCTCAACCTGGCGATCGGCGGCACGCTGGGCGGCGCGGTCGACAACGCGATCTTCCCGGTGCAGATGGAGGTCGATTACGTGCGGGTTTACCAGAAACCGTGAGGCCCGCGCGCCACGGTTAGTGACATCTCCTGTGGTTCCGTCCGGATCATCCCCCTAGACTTCGGCACTTTTGGATCGGGGGACTCATGCTCGGGCGCCGCAGTATTCATGGCACCGCTGACGAAGGCCAGGCGACGCGTTACGAGGCGCTGGCCCAGCGTCTCGCGCAAGGCATCCATGACGGCGCGTTGCCGATCGGCGACCGGCTCCCCTCGATCCGACAGCTCTGCCAGGGGCAGGGTGTGAGCCCTGCCACTGCCACCCATGCGCTGCGCATGCTCGAAGACGCCGGCCTGGTCGAGGCCCGCCCGCGGGAAGGCTACTTCGTCCGTTCCCGTGCGCATCGCCCGGCGTCGCCACGCGACGGCGCCGGGCTTCGCCCTCAGCCACTGGCCTTGAGCGACAAGCGCATGCTGATGCTGCAGTTCACCCAGTCGGGCGCAACCGACCCGCTCGGTGTCCTGACGATCGACCCGCACTCACTGCCGATCCGCCAGGTGCAGAAGATCATGATCGAGCTCGCGAGGCATCAACCCGAGCTGCTGATCGATTGGGGCAGCTACAAGGGTGATCTGCGGTTGCGCCAGCGGATCGCCCAGCGTGCGCTCGAATGGGGTGGCAGCTTCAGTGCCGATGATGTGATCATCACCCACGGCAATGTCGAGGCCGACACCATGTGCCTGCGGGCCGTGACCCGGCCGGGAGATACCGTGGCGGTGCCCGGCCCCAGCCACTTCTGCTTGCTGGAGCAACTCGATGCGCTTCAGCTCAAGGTGGTCGAGATTCCGACCGACGCGCATCACGGGATGTCGGTCGATGCGCTGGCCGCAGTGCTCGAACGCCAGACGCTCGCCGCCTGCCTGCTGGCCAGCTTCCGCGATCCGATGGGCAGCCTGATGCCGGAAGCGGAGAAGCTGCGGCTCGTGCAGCTGTTGGCACGCCATGGCGTGCCGCTGATCGAGGACGACAGCGATGGTGAGCTCTACCACGGCCGCGTCCGGCCCCGGCCCTGCAAGGCCTTCGACACGACCGGTGACGTGCTCTATCACGGCGACCTCAGCAGCCTGTTCGCCCCCAACCTGCGCATCGGCTTCGTGGTGGCGCAGCGGCACCTGCACCAGATCGAGCGCCTGCGGATGGCGGGCTGCGAATCCCCGTCGCCGCTGCTGCAGCAGGTGGCCGCCAGGTTCTGCGAAGGCGCGCGGTTCGACGCGCACCTGAGAGCGTTGCGGCCGCGTCTGCGTGAGCGGACGCGCGACCTGCGAGAGATGGTGCTGGCTTCGTTTCCTGCGGGCACGCGAGTCGCGTTGCCGCAGGGCGGCCACTCGCTGTGGATCGAGATGCCCGAAGGCGCCGATGCCATCGCGCTGCTGCGGCGTGCGGTGGAAGAAGGCATCCACTTCGCGCCGGGCGGCTTCTTCGGTGTCGACAACCGTTTCGGCCACTGCCTGCGGCTGAACGCAGGCCATGACCTCTCGCCGCGCACCCGGGCCGCCGTGCAGCGGCTCGGAGCGCTGGCCGCCGATCAGAAGAACTTGTAGTCCAGCGCCAGCTTCAGGGTGCGGCGCTGCACATCCTCCACGTCCTGCGGGATCGTGTTGCTGCCGCTCAGGTACAGGCGTCGCGCGTCGAACGGCGGCTTCCTGTTGAACAGGTTGCGCACGTACATGCTCAGCGTCAGGTTCTTCACGCCGGTGTAGCTGAGGAAATAGTCCAGCCGCTGGTACGGCGCCACCCGGCAGTTCGTGATGTGCTTGTCCGCACAGCCCTCGGGCGTGAAGTCGGTGTCGAAGTAGTCGTCGTGCAGCGAGACTGCGCTCTGGTAGGCCAGGCGAAGGCTGTTGACGAACGGGCCCGTGGTCAGCGAACCGCTCAGCGACGCGACGAATCGCGGATGCGTGGAGCCCGATGGATCGTAGCGGCCCGCCAGGTTGTCGCCGTAGCCGTTGATGGCGGGGCTGTACTTGTAGTAGCCGAGCAGGTAAGTGCCTTGGAAGCCGACGTCGACTTTGCCGATCGGCAGCCGCCAAGCGCTGGCGAAGCCGATGTCGAGGCCCGAGGTCTTGGTCTTCGCGACGTTCTCGAAGAAGTTGGTGACAGCGTTCAGCGCACCCGTGGTCACCCCGTACGTGCCCTGCTCGGCCGTCGTGAAGCTGCGGTCGTTCGCGTCCAGCACGTCGCGAGTCACGCTGATGCCCGGCGGCAGCGCGCCTTCGTTCGCCAGCAGCTCCCGCGTCGTCCTCAGCCCGATCTCGTTCGTGCGGACGATGTGCCAGTAGTCGAGCGAGGCGCTGAGGTCTTTCACCGGCTCCAGCACCAGTCCGAGCGAGTAGCTGCGCGAGACCTCCGGCTTCAGGTTGGGGTTGTTGCGCGTGAGGTTGCCGACACTCGCTGAGCATTCGTTCTGCTCGATGGTGTCGGCGCGCGCCAGCAGAAGCGCCTTGTTCGGATCGGTGTCCAGCAGCGGCTCGGCCTGAGTGCGCAGGTCGGTGGCCAGCGCGGAGGCCTGCGAGCAACGCTTCGGGTCGACGATGCCGTTGTCGAAGGACGACTTCAGTGAGGGCGCCGCTTCGGTCAGGTTAGGCGCCCGGAAGCCGCCTTCGTAGGTGCCGCGCAACATCAGTTCGCGCATCGGCTGGTAGCGGACGCCCACCTTGGGCGAGATGTGCGCACCGAAGTTGGGAAACTTGTCGACCCGTGCCGCGAGCTGGCTCTCCAACTGTGACGTCACGGGGACGTTCAACTCCGCGAAGATGGCGCCGAAGTTGCGCGACGCATCGGTTGTTGAGATGCCGAGGCCGACGATGTCGCCATTGGTCAGGTTGGACGTCGGCGTGATGCTGAAATTCTCGTGGCGCAGGTCGAAGCCGAGTGCCAAGCCCAGCGGACCCGCAGGCAGCTTGGCGATCTCGCCCGAGACCTTGGCATCCAGCGCGACCTGCCGGGTCTTCCCCTTGTTGCCGTACGTCGGATACAGCGTGTCCAGCACCGTCTGGCTGTTGGGCCCACCGAGTTGGTAGCCGCCGGGCTTGTTGAAGAAGTCCGGGTCCAGCGGCTGGTCTGGCGTCTTGTAGTCGCCGATGACTTGCTTGAAGCCACTGTCGCTGAGGCGGCCGCGCTCTTTCTGATCGGTGCCGGCACCCAATACGGCGAGCGCGGTCTCCCAGTCGAATCCCTTGTACGTGCCGCGCAGGCCCGCGAGTGCGCGATAGTTGTCGCTGCTGAATTCCGCGTCGGCCGCTGTGTCGGCAAAGCGATAGCGCAGCGCCGCCTCGTCGCCGGTCGGGTTCAGCGGATGGCCCGCGGGCAGGCCGCGATGGTAGAAGTACTTGAGCTTGCCGCTGCTGATGTCGTACCAGGCATCCGGCCCAAGCCCTTCGCCGTACGGAATGAAGGCGTTCAGGTACCGGGTCTTCGTGTGCGAGTACAGCACTTCGGCAAAGCCTTCGATGTCCTCGGAGACCTTGAGGCGTCCTGAGAGCAGCAGGTTCGCGCGATCTGCCTCGGGCTGGGCTTCGAAGCGGCTGTAGCGGTCAAACCGGCACAGGCCGCCGACGACCACCGCGCATCCCGGCACCGGAGCACCGGCGACGTTTCCCGGGAAACTGTAGCTCGACAGTTGTGCCGCTCCCTTCGGGAGGGCCGCGAGCGTCTCGCTGTTCGCGCGGCTCAGCACATCGCGCCACATCACGTGATCGCGCTTGAAGAACTCGACGTTGGCGAGGAGGTTGTAGCCATCGCGGTCGTAGTCGCCGATGCCGCCTGTTGCATGGATCGTGCCTTCGCCGAACTTGTTGCTGTACAGCGAGCGCTGGTAGTCGCCACCCACCGTGAAGCCCTGGTAGTCTTTGCGGGTGATGATGTTGATCACGCCGGCCACTGCATCGGAGCCGTAGATCGCCGAAGCGCCGTTCTTCAGCACCTCGATGCGGTCCACGGCGTCGAGCGGCAGCGCATCCAGGTTGGCAAACACCTCGTTGAAGTCGGCCAGCGCATAGGGAGACACGCGGCGCGAGTTCAGCAGCACCAGTGTGGCCTGCTTGCCGAGGCCGCGCAGGTCCACGCTGCTGGCGCCGCCGGCGAAGGAATTGCTGCCGCTGATATCCGACAGCGCGGTGTTGTTCGAGGCGACAAGGGTTTCAAGCGCCTCGCGCACCGTGGTCGCTCCGGTGCGCTTGATCTCCTCGCGCTTCATCACCTGCACTGGCGACGAGGTCTCGGCGTCGATGCGCTTGATGTTCGAGCCGGTGATCTCCACACGTTGTGGCTTGGCCGGATCGGTCGTGTTCTGCGCATGGAGCGCCAACGGAGAAAGCGACGCCACCACTACGGCGACGGCAGCGGCTACATGAGAGCGGCGATGGATCGGCATGGAGTGTTTCAGGTTGTCTAGGTGAGAAGGGAGAAACCGGCGCACAGGCTAACCGGCAAGAATGGCAGCGCGCCAACCCTCGCGTCTAGACACAGACCCTGCAGATTCCGATAGGAACAGGGTTCTTACCGATCCGACTGATGTGCGGGCTGCACATGCGGGGAGCCCTGTGCCACCGCGCCGTCGACCACCGCCAGCAGCGTGCCGATGTCGGCAGGCTTGGTCAGGTGGTGCTCGAAGCCGGCCTCGGCCGAGCGCGCGACGTCGGCTTGCTGGCCCCAGCCGGTGAGCGCCACCAGCACCGGGGGATGCGGCTGCAGCGCCTCGCGGATGTGGCGGGCCAGCTCATGGCCGCTCATGTCGGGCAGGCCGATGTCGAGCAGCGCCACTTGCGGTTGCCATCCCCGCAGCAGCACCAGCGCCGCCTCGCCGTTGTAGGCGGTGCGGGTCTCGTGGCCGCAGGCGTTGAGCAGCTCGGCCATCGAATCCGCACTGTCGCGGTTGTCGTCCACCACCAGCACGCGGCAGCAGCCGCGCGTGCCCATCGAGCCGGCCGGCGCCGTGACGGTCGGTTGCGCATCGGCGCTGGGCAGGCAGGGCAGCCGCAGCGTGAACTCGGCGCCCTGGCCATCGCCGTCGCTGTGGGCGCGCACCGTGCCGCCGTGCATCTCGACCAGCGCCTTCACGATCGACAGGCCCAGCCCGAGGCCGCCCTGCGCACGCGACACCGCATGCTCGACCTGCGCGAACACCTCGAACAGCCGCGGCGCCTCCAGCGGTGCGAAGCCGATGCCGTTGTCGCGCACGCTGAGCTCGGCCTCCTGCGCGCCGGCCTTCAGCGCCAGCTCGATGCGGCCGCCGCGCGAGGTGTACTTGGCCGCATTGGTCAGCAGGTTGGACACGCACTGCGCGATGCGCGTGCGGTCGGCCTCCACCCACACCGGCTCGCGGGGCAGCGCCGCCTCGAAGCGGTGGCCCATCGCGTCGATCACCGGGCGGCTGGTCTCGATGGCGTCGTTGACCAGCTCGCGCAGGTCGGCGCGCTCCTTCTGCAGCACGATCTTGCCGCGCGTGATGCGCGCCACGTCGAGCAGGTCGTCGACCAGGCGCGACAGGTGGGCGGTCTGGCGCTGCATCACGTCGATCGCCCAGCGCTGCTGCTCCGGCTCGACGCCCTCGGTGTGCAGCAGGTGCAGGCCGTTCGACAGCGGCGCCAGCGGGTTGCGTAGCTCGTGCGCCAGCGTGGCCAGGAACATGTCCTTGCGCACGTCGGCCTGGCGCATGTCGTACTGGCGCTCACGGGTGCGCAGCGCGGTGCGCACGGTGCTCACCAGCGTCGACACCTGCGTCGGCCGCTCCAGCGTGGTCACATTGCCGAGCTTGTGGATCGCCGCGGCGGCCAGCTGCGTGAGGCGGCCCCGCTTGGTGAGCAGCACCACCGGCAGGTCAGACCAGGTGGGCTGGGTCTCGACCAGGCCGTACAGGTGCCACAGCGAGGCGGCGTCCTTCAGCGCCTCCTCGGCCAGCACCAGCGTACCGATGCCTTCCTTCGCCTGCTCGACCACCTCGGGCGCGCTGGCACAGGCCAGCACCGCGATCTGCGCGTGCGTGAGCGCACCGCAGATCAGCTGGGCGTCCTTGCCACTCGGTGCGAGGACGAAGACACGCCGTTCCATGAGCGATTCGGCGATCAGCGCGGCCGCCCCTTCATCAAGGGTTCGGGGCTGCCGGCATACATCGGCACGCCGGTGAGCACACCGTGGAAGTCGCGCAGCGGCTCGCCGACCTGCAGCCCTCCCTCGTCGATGCGGAATTCGCGGATCGTGCGCTCGTGGGCGCCGCTGCGCTTCTTCAGCACCGAGACGGCCTGGCGCACCTCGCCGCCGGCCTCGAAGTAGCGCAGGAGCATCACCGTGTCGGCGAGGTAGCTCGCATCCACCGGGCTGCTCATCTGGCCGATCAGCCCCGTCTGCACGCCCACCAGCAGCGTGGTGGCGCCCATCGCACCCAGGTAGGTGAGCATCTCGTGCAGCTGCGCCTGCAGGAAGCGCTCGTCGGGCATCGCGTTGAGGTAGCCGTTGAGGCTGTCGATCACGACCACCGAGGCATGCTCGTCGCGCACGATGCCCGCCACCCGGTTGGCGAATTCGCCGGGCGAGAGCTCGGCGGGGTCGATGCGGTGGACCGTGAGCAGGCCGGAGGCGACGTGCGGCTCCAGCTCGTAGCCCAGGCCCGCCATGCGCTTGAGCAGCGTGGCGGGCGCCTCGTCGAACAGGAACAGCGCGGCCCGCTCACCGCGCCGCGCAGCGGCCACCGCGAAGGCGGTGGCGACGGTCGACTTGCCGGTGCCTGGTGCGCCGGTGATCAGCATGCTGGTGCCGCGCTCCAGCCCGCCGCCCAGCAATTCGTCGAGCCCGGGCACGTCGCTGCTCAGCATGCCTGGCCGCGCCTCGCGCCGGTGCTGCGCGGCCACCAGGCGCGGATACACCGCGATGCCGCCGTGCTGGATGCGGAAATCATGGAAGCCGCCGATGAACGGCACGCCGCGGTACTTGACCACCCGCAGCCGCCGCCGCTCCGACCCATAGGGCGGATGCCAGTGCTCCAGCGTGACGATGCCGTGGGCGATGCTCTGCAACTGCGGATCCTCGGAGGTGGCAGTGCGGTCGTCGAGCACGAACACCGTGCACTGCCGGCCGGCGAGGAACTGCTTCAGCCCCAGCATCTGCCGCCGGTAGCGCAGCGGGCTGCCGGCCAGCAGGCGCAGCTCCGACAGCGAGTCGAACACCACGCGCGAAGGCTTGATGCGTTCCACCTCGCCGAGGATGGCCTTGGTGGTTTCGCCCAGCTCCACCTCGTCGGGCTGGAATACGGTGTATTGCTCGGTGGGCAGCAGCGCCTGCTCGTCGGGCACCACCTCCATGATCTGCACGCCGTCCAGGCTCCAGCCGTGCGACTGGGCGATGGCGCGGATCTCCTCCTCGGTTTCCGACAGCGTGATGTACAGCACCCGCTCGCCCAGCTTGGCGCCGGCCTGCAGGAATTGCAGGCTCAGCGTGGTCTTGCCGGAGCCGGGCATGCCTTCGAGCATGTAGAGGCGGTTGGGGGTGAGACCCCCGCCGAGGATGGCGTCGAGCTCGGGCACGCCGCAGGAGATGAAAGCAGACAATGGGACTGCAGACGATGAAGGCTCGAGAGTCGCCATCGTGTTGCCTTTCGGGGTCTATCGGTAGTCGATCACATGGGGCAAACGGCGTGCCTGCCCTTGCGACGGGGTGCGGCAAGCCGGGTGCGGTAAGCTGTCGGCCGCGATTTTTTCTCTTTTCTCGCTTCGGAGCACGCCCATGGCCTCGGTCAACAAAGTCATCCTCATCGGCAATCTCGGGCGCGACCCCGAGGTGCGCTACACCCCCAGCGGCTCCGCGGTCTGCAACATCAGCCTGGCCACCACCCGCAACTGGAAAAGCAAGGAATCCGGCGAGCGCCAGGAAGAAACCGAATGGCACCGGGTGGTGTTCTACGACCGCCTGGCCGAGATTGCCGGCGAATACCTGAAGAAGGGCCGCCCCGTCTACGTGGAAGGCCGCCTCAAGACCCGCAAGTGGCAGGGCCAGGACGGCAAGGACAACTACACCACCGAAATCATCGCCGAGACGATGCAGCTGCTCGGCGGGCGTGAAGGCGGCGGTGGCGGCATGGGTGGCGGCGGCGACGACGGCGGCTACAGCCGCGAGAGCGAAGAGCGCCCGGCCCGCAGCGCCCCGGCTCCCCGCTCGGCACCGCAGCGGCCGGCGCCGGCCCCGAAGTCGAGCACCGGCTTCGACGACATGGACGACGACATCCCGTTCTGATCGTCGCTTCCGATCTTCTGACGAAGAACGCCGCCGCCTTCGGGCCGCGGCGTTTTTTCTTGGGCGCGCCGATTGCCCTGCGGCACAGCCAACCACCTTTTCAGGAGATCCCATGCCCCCACGCGACCGACTCCACCGCCTTGCCGGTATTGCCGCGGCCCTGGTGGCCGCATTGCAGGCGCTGCCTGCGGATGCAGCGCTCAGCCTCGCCGGGCCGTCCAGCCTGGGCGGCACCGGCCTGGGCGCCGTCAATACCGTGTTGACGATCCAGAGCCCGGCGAACGGCGGCACGGAAGCCGGCAGCGTCGCGGTCGACGCTGCCAACCAACTGCAGATCACCGGCGACGCCAAGACCGGCGCGTCGCAGACCCGGCTGCTGACGCTGGACGAGGCGGGCGTGCGCAGCGCGGCCGACCTGCGCGTGGTGTTCAACGCACTTGAGCCCGGCGGCGCGAAGAACGGCATCGTGCTCGACAGCCTGGTGCTGACGATCTACGGCAGCAGCGGCACGGCGCTGTTCACCTCCGGCGCGTTCTCGCCGCTGCGATTCGACAGCACGGTCACCGGCGCGGGCCGGTCGGACTACGTGTTCGCGCTCGATGCGGCCGATGCGGCGGCGGCCCAGTCGGCCGTGTTCAACGGCGCCTTCGGTGGCTACCGCATCGGCCTGTCGGCCGCGGCCAGCGAGGCGACCGGCGGCTTCGAGACCTTCTTCATCGCGGCGGCGGCGCCGGCCGTGCCGGAGCCCGCGAGCCTGTCGCTGCTGGCGGCCGGCCTGCTGGCTCTGGCCTGGCGGCGGCGCCGTTGAGGCGGCTCTCGCCACCTTTTGCCGCGACATGAAAAAACGCCCCGTTGCCGGGGCGTTCGTTCATCAGCGGGAGGTGCTCAGCCGCGGCGGCGCCGTGCGATGAACCCGACGGCGCCGAGGCCGGCCAGCATCAGCGCGTAGGTCTCCGGTTCGGGCACGGCCGTCACCGTCAGTTCACCGGAGTAGATCGGGGTCGCTCCGGTGACGCTGCCGTTGAGGGTCAGCACGAAATCGGGGCTGCCCGTGCCGTCGATGCCGAGGAAGGTCCACTTGCCCATCGTGGTGACGGTGCCCGCGGTGCCGTTCAGCGAGGCCGATCCGAGGTTGATCTGCTGCCCGCTCATCGTCAGCGTGAAGTCATAGACACCGGCGGCCAGGCCGGTGAAGGTGATCACGTCGTCGCCCCCATCGAACACGGTGCCCATGCTGTCGAACGAAGCGACCGTTCCCGAGAACGCGACCGTCTGGTCCGATGCCAAGGCGCAGGTACCCGCTGCTGCCAGCATCATGCCGGCAACCAAAGCCTTCAACTTCATGTGTCTCTCCTGGTTTTACACAGGGCCCACACGGGCCCGGGAGGAACAAGGCAACCGGTGTGCCCATGTGACCAAACCCACCAGTGCGTAGCGAAACGCAACGTTTCTCGATGTGTCGGCGGTCAAAGCTGCTGAAGAAATGGCCGCTGCTGGAAAAGTGTGCTTCTTCCATGCCTGCCGCATGGGAGCAGGCGTGGTTACCATCGCGCGGGCCCTCCTGGCAGACCTGAAAAAAGGAATCCGATGAAGCGACGTGTCTGGATGCGAACGATGGGCGTGGCCGGCGTTGCGCTCAGCCTCGGCTGGAACGCGCAGGCCCAGGGCCGCAAGGATGCGGTGACGCTGGCGATGACGCTGGAGCCGCCCGGCCTCGACCCCACCACCGGCGCCGCCTCGGCCATCGGCGAGATCGTGCTCTACAACGTCTTCGAGACGCTGACGAAGATCGGCCCCGATGGCTCGGTGGCGCCGCTGCTGGCCGAGAGCTGGACCGTCTCGCCAGACCTCAAGGCCTGGACCTTCAAGCTGAAGAAGGGCGTGGGCTTCCACAACGGTGAGCCGTTCAATGCGGCCACGGTCAAGTTCGCGTTCGAGCGCGCGCGGGCCGAGGGCAGCGTCAACAAGGACAAGGCCACCTTCGCCAACATCGAGAGCATCTCGGCACCCGATGCCGAGATGCTGGTGCTGCTGCTGAAGCACCCCAACCCCGACCTGCTGTTCGCGCTGGGCCAGGCCACCGCGGTGATCGTCGAGCCCAAGAGCGCGGCCACCAACACGACGCAGCCGGTGGGCACCGGCCCCTACCGGCTTGACAGCTGGGCCAAGGGCTCGCAGCTGGTGCTCAAGCGCTGGGAGGCCTATCGCAACGCCAAAGCTGTTCGCCTGCAGCGCGCGGTGTTCCGCTTCATCAGCGATCCGGCGGCGCAGGTGGCCTCATTGCTGTCGGGCGACGTGGATGCGTTTCCGCGCGTGGCGGCGGCACGCAGCCTGGAGCAGTTCAAGGCCGACAAGCGCTTCGGCGTGATGGTGGGTGGCTCGCGCGCGAAGACTATCCTGGCGATCAACAACAAGCGCAAGCCGCTGGACGACGTGCGGGTGCGCCGCGCCATTGCCGCCGCGATCGACCGCCAGGCGGTGATCGCCGGCGCGGCCGATGGCTTCGGCGTGCCGATCGGCAGCCACTACGTGCCGGGCATGCCGGGCTACGTGGACACCACGGCCATCAACCCCTACAACCCGGAGAAGGCCAAGGCTCTGCTCAAGGAAGCCGGCGTGGCCACGCCGCTGGAGCTGACGATCAAGCTGCCGCCCACGCCGTATGCGCGCCAGGGCGGCGAGGTGATCGCGGCGCAGCTGGCCAAGGTGGGCATCCACGCGAAGCTCGAGAATGTGGAATGGGCGTTGTGGCTCTCGGGCGTGTATGCCAACCACAACTACGACCTCACGATCATCAGCCACGTGGAGCCGCTGGACCTGGGCAACTACGCGAAGCCGGGCTACTACTGGGGCTACGAGTCACCGGCCTTCAATGCACTGTGGGCGAAGATCGGCAACACCGGCAATGCGGCCGAGCGCGCGAAGCTGCTGGCCGAGGCGCAGAAACTGATCGCCACCGATGCGGTCAACGCCTTCCTCTACCAGCCGCAGTGGATCACGGTGGCGAAGGCCAAGCTCAAGGGCTTGTGGAAGGACATGCCGATCTTCGTGAACGACCTGTCGGCGTTGTCTTGGGAGTGACCAGCCTCAAGCCGCGCTGAACGCCACGCTCGCCGGCACCGTCGACGGTTGAGCCGGCAGGCCCTCCAGGTGCGCATCCTCGGCCCACTGCACGATGTGCAATGCATCGTCCTCGAGCCGCAGCCGGTTGATGCCGCAGTTGGGAATCGCGCAGTCGCGCGGTGCCGCCAGCGTGTGGCCATGCACCGCGCGCCACACCATGTCGAGCGCACCGCCGTGCGTCACGATCATCAGCGTCTGTCCGCGGTGCGCAGCCGCGATGCGGCGCAAGGTGCCCAGCACCCGCTCGAAGAACTGGTGCAGGCTCTCGCCGCCCGGCGCAACGTAATGAGGGTCGTGCCGCACCCATTGCGCCCACACCTCGGGCAGCTGATGCGGCACCTCGCTGGCCAGCAGCCCCTCGAACGGCCCGAAGTGCTGCTCGCGCAGGCCCGCATCGGTGATGGGCCGCAGCCCCAGGCGCTGCGCCGTGGGCTCGGCAGTCTGTAGCGCGCGCTTCAGGTCGCTGCTGTAGAGATGGTCGATGCGCTCGCCGGCCAGCGCGTCGGCGAGGCGGCGCGCCTGCCGGTGGCCTGCGTCGTTGAGGTCGATGTCGGTCTGGCCTTGGAAACGCCGCTCACGGTTCCAGTCGGTTTCGCCGTGGCGGATGAGGATCAGCTGGGTCATCGGCGCATGATCGTGGGCGAACGTTACAGCGTCAACGCCAACACGCGGGAGGTCATCGCCGCTTGGCCGCGGCCCTGCCCCGCACCGGCAGGCCCAGCCCCTGCCGCGACAGCGCCTCGCCCAGCTCCTCGACGAAGCGCTTGACGCGCAGCGGCGCCTGCCGGCTCGGCATCACCGCATGCAGCGGCCAGGGCGCCTGGGTCCATTCGGGTAGCACCTGCACGAGGCGGTGTTGCGCCAGATCGTCGGCCACCAGGTAGCGCTGGATGCTGCCGTAGCCCAGGCCGCACAGCAGCGCGTGGCGCAGCGCGAGGTAGCTGTCGGTGGCAAAGCGCAACGGTGCATCCAGCGTGTGCCGGCGCCGGCCGCGGTGCAGCGGCTGCAGCGGCAGTGCGGCTTCGGCGAGGCCCAGGCGCTGGTAGGGCACGAGGTCCCGCGGATCCTCGGGCACGCGCCCGCGCGGAAACAGCGACGGGGCCGCCACCAGCACTTCGTCGAGCTGGCCCAGCCGCACCGCGACCAGCGATGAATCCTGCAGCTCGCCGATGCGCACCGCCACGTCGATGCCTTCTTCGACCAGGTTGGAGCGCCGCGTCTGCAGCGTGAGCTTCACCCGCACGCCGGGATAGCGCGTCATGAACGCCGCGCAGAACGGGCTCACCACATGGTGGCCGAAGGCGGTGGACGCGGCCACGGTCATCGGCCCTTCGATCGCGCCCTGCTCGGCGCGCAGCGTCTCGGCCAGCTGCGCCTCGGAGGCGAGCAGCGACTGCGCGTACTCCAGCAGCCGGCGGCCGGCGGGCGTGAGCGCCACCGTGCGCGTGGTCCGCTGCAGCAGCGTGGCGCCGTAGCGGCGCTCCAGCTCCTGCAGGTGGCGGCTGACGCTGGCCTGGCCCATGTCGAGGTCGAGCGCCGCCCGTGTGAGGCTGCCACGCTCGACGACGCGGCAGAAGGTCCGGTAGCACTGCAGCACGTCTTGCATGGCCGATCGCGATTCATCCGAGGAATGGATGAATCTTATCCGGCTCATCCGCAGCGTCTTCGCCGTTCCATTCCTACAGTGGCGTGCCATCCGACCCACCCGCGCCACTGCCATGACCCACACCCTGCACATCGGACTGATCGGCGAGCACGATCCCGCCAAGACTGCGCACCAGGCCATCCCGCTCGCGCTCAGCCGCGCCGCGCGCACCCTCGGCCGCTGCCTCTCGATCGAATGGCTGCCCACCGACACGCTGCTCGGCGACGACCGGGCCTTCGAGCGCTTCGATGCGCTGTGGTGCGTGCCCGGCAGCCCCTACCGCAGCATGGACGGCGCGCTCAACGCGATCCGCTTCGCCCGTGAGCGTGCGGTGCCGTTTCTCGGCACCTGCGGCGGCTTCCAGCATGCGGTGGTGGAGTACGCGCGCCACGTGCTCGGCTGGGCCGATGCCGAGCATGCCGAAACGGCGCCCGAAGCTGCCCGGCCGGTGATTGCGCCGCTGTCGTGCTCGCTGGTCGAGGTGAGCGGCAGCATCCGCTTTGTGCCCGGCTCGCGGCTGGCGGCGATCTATGGCTGTGCCGACACCACCGAGGGCTACCACTGCCGCTATGGCCTGAACCCTGAGTTCCGTGCCGCGTTGACCTCGGGCCCGCTGCGCGTGGCGGCCACCGACGAAGCCGGCGACGTGCGCGGTCTGGAACTCACCGGCCATCCGTTCTTCGTCGCCACGCTGTTCCAGCCCGAGCGGGCCGCGCTGCGCGGCGACGCGCCGCCGCTGGTGAGCGCCTTGCTGCGCGCCGCGCTGTCGCGCCAGCCCTCCATCGCCGAGCTGGCGCAATGAGCGATCAGGGGAATACCGCCTTGTGCATCGCGGCCGCGCAGTCGGCCTCGGTGCCCGGCGACATCGAGGCCAACGTCGAGCGGCACCTGCGCTTCGTCGAGGCCGCGCATCGCGCCGGCGCGTCGCTGGTGCTGTTTCCCGAGCTGTCGCTCAGCGGCTATGAGCCGGCGCTGGTGAGCGCTTGCGCACTGCAGCCTGATGACCCGCGCCTGACGCCGCTGCGCGCGCAGGCGATGGCCTGCCACATGCACCTAGTGGTCGGTGCGCCGTTGGCCAGCGGCGGGGCGCGGCCATTCATCGGCGCCCTCTTGTTTAGGCCCGACGGCACGACCGCCGCCTATGCCAAGCACCACCTGCATCCCGGCGAGGAGCGCTTCGCTGTGCCGGGCGATGCGCCCGGCGCAAGCCACTCGATCAGCGGCGAGACGATGGCGCTGGCGATCTGCGCCGACACCTCGCAGCCCGTGCATGCCGAGGTGGCCGCCGCGAGCGGCGCCTCGCTGTACCTGGCCGGCTCGCTGATCTCGGAGGCCGGCTATGCGGCCGATGCGGCGCAGCTGGCGCAGCGTGCGGCACGCCACCGCTTCGGCGTGCTGTTGGCCAACCACGGCGCGCCCTCGGGCGGCTATGCCTGTGCGGGCCGCAGCGCCTTCTGGGCGCCGGGCGGCGAATGCGTGGCCGCGCTGCCGGGCCCCGGCGCCGCGCTGCTGCTGGTGCGCCGGCAGGCTGGCGCCTGGTCGGGCGATGCGCTGCCGCTGGGCAGCTGATCCGATTCACCCACCCATGTCATCGAGAGGAGAAACCATGCCATCCAATGTCACCGCCATTCCCGCCGCCGACAGCGCCACCGCGCTGCGGCATTTCGAATCCGCGCTGCAGTTCGAGACCGACTGCTGGGACGTGCACGACGCGCTGTCGAGCGGCCGCGCCGATTTCGTGCTGCTCGACGTGCGCAGCCCGGCGCTGTATGAGAAGGGCCACGTGCCGGGCGCGATCAATCTGCCGCACGGCAAGATCGTCGCGTCCAAGCTCGCGGCCTGGCCGCCCGAGACGCTGTTCGTCACCTACTGCGCCGGCCCGCACTGCAACGGCGGCCACCGTGGCGCGATCCGCCTGGCCAAGCTGGGCCGGCCGGTGAAACTGATGATCGGCGGCATCACCGGCTGGATCGACGAAGGCTTCGCGCTCGAGACCGGTGTGCCGGCGGCAGCCGCCGAGGCGGCCTGATCGCACCGGATCGCTTGGCCTCACGCAATACGCGTGGGGCCGCGATCGTGGATGATTGGCGGGCCATGAGTTCTCCCGCCCCCCTGTTCGTTGCCTGCCTGTGCGCGCGCTGGTGCCAGCTGTGCAACAGCTACCGCGCGACCTTCGAGGCCGCGGCCGCGCGCCATCCGGCGCACCGCTTCGTCTATGTCGACATCGAGGACGAGGCCGACCTCGTGCATGCGATCGACGTCGAGAATTTCCCGACGCTGCTGATCGCGCAGGGCGATGACCTGCGCTTCCTCGGCGTGCTGACGCCGCAGCCCGAGACGCTGGAGCGCATGCTGCGCGCCGCGGAGCAAGGCAACCTGCCGCCGGCCGAGCATTCGATGGATGACGACGAGCTGGCCGAGCTGCTCGCCGGACTGCGGGCGCTGGCCTGACGGTCTTTCGGCCTGCAACGCCACATGCGCCCAACGCATGTCGTGCCTCGGATTGATTCGTTCCGCCCGTTGCCTCCGGCCGCTACCTTGAGGGCATGAACGATGCCGTCTTCTCCTCTCACCGCGCCGCCCGCCTGCTGATCGTGCCGGGCCTGCACGACAGCGGCCCGGCCCACTGGCAGACCTGGCTGCAGGCCCATCACCGCGATGCGGTGCGCGTGACGCAGCGCGACTGGGACAAGCCCGAGCTCGAGCGCTGGTCGGCCCGCATCGGCGCCACGCTCGAGCGCCATGGCCGCGGGCCGTGGATCGCGGTGGCGCACAGCTTCGGCTGCCTCGCGCTGGCGCATCACCTCGAAGACCAGCCCGATTCGCCGATTGCCGCGGCGCTGCTGGTCGCGCCGGCCGAGCCCGACAAGTTCGGCGTGGCGGCGCTGCTCCCGCAGGGCCGGCTGCCGGTGCCGAGCACGCTGATCGCCAGCGACACCGACCCGTGGATGACGGCGGCCAGCACGCGCCGCTGGGCTGCACGCTGGGGCAGCCACTGGACCAGCCTGGGCGATGCCGGCCACATCAACGCCGAGTCAGGCTTCGGGCCGCTGCCGTTGGCGCAGCGCTGGGTGCAGGCGGCCGTGCAACGGCTGGAGCGCGCGCAGCGGCCGCAGCGTGCCGCCTTTACAGAGTGGTCGTTTGCCGTCTGAAGCTCAGGCTCGACGTGGGCGTCGTGCCAGCGCGAGCAGGCACAGACCCACGCCCATCAGCGCCCAGGTCTCCGGCTCGGGCACGGCCGCGATGGCGGCCACCTCTTCGTTCCAGTAGCTCGGCAGCCGGTCCCACGGGTTGGGCTCGGCCGGGTTGCCGGGCGTGTAGCGGTCGTCGGTGATGTAGACGTAGCCGGCGTTGCGCTGCACCGCCTCGGCCAGCAGCGTGCGCATCGTCGCGGTATCGGCCACGTTGTAGTGCAGGTGCGCCTGGCGTGCCGCCGGTTCGGTGCCCATCCACGGTTCGGTGGTCGCCGTCGCATACGAGCCGGTGCCCTGCTCGAAGGTCACGATGGTGTCGATCGCGCCCAGGTAGCCGGCCGGCGCTGCGGTGCCCGGGTTGCCGACGATCTGCCAGGCAGGATGGCTGCTGCGCAGGCTCTGCGAGACCTGCTGGTAGAACGGCAGCGCCGCGGTCTGGTTCGACATCTCGTCGAGGAAGATGCCGTCGACCGGATACCACTGCGCATAGCGCTGCACATCGGCCAGCACGTCGTTCACCGAGCGGGTCGAGGGCAGCCCCGCCGAGCAGGTGTTGTTGCCGTAGCAGGTGTACACATAGCCGAGCACCCGGCCGCCGGCGGCGCGGAAGCTCTGCACCGCGGCGAGGTAGTCGCTGTTGGGCGCGGTGCCGGGGCCGTTGGCCACGTTCATGATCGCGGTGACCTTCACGCCGCGGGCCAGCGCGGCCTGCATCTCGTCCCACTGGCTTTGCGCCGGGTCGTACGACGGATAGAAGTAGGCCGGCACGAGCAGCTCGACGGCCTGGGCCGACCATGCGGCCACACTCAACGCTGCTGCGGCAGCAGCAGACTTGAACAGCGACGACGCCACGCGCGCCTCCTCGAAGTGATGGTTGTCAGCGCGCAGTATCTGGAGCGCGCTGACAAGCGTCTGACGAAGTGGTGCGCCCTTGTGTCAGGCTGAAACGCCTGTGGAGGCGATCAGCGGTTGGGCTGCGGCGTCAGGCGCAGGTAGGGCGTCACGGCCTTGTAGCCCTTGGGGAACTTCTGCTTGATCAGCTCGGGGTCCTGCAGCGAGGGCACGATCACCACGTCGTCGCCCTGCTTCCAGTTGCCGGGCGTGGCCACGCTGTGGTGGTCGGTGAGCTGCAGCGAGTCGATCACGCGCAGCACCTCGTCGAAGTTGCGGCCGGTGCTGGCGGGGTAGGTGATGATCAGCCGCACCTTCTTGTTCGGATCGATCACGAACAGCGAGCGCACCGTGAGCGTGGCGTTCGCGTTGGGGTGGATCATGTCGTAGAGCTCGCTCACCTTGCGGTCGGCGTCGGCGATGATCGGGAAGTTGACGGTGCAGCCCTGCGTCTCGTTGATGTCGCGCACCCACTTCTGGTGCGAATCCACCGGGTCGACCGAGAGCGCGATCGCCTTCACGTTGCGCTTCTTGAACTCCTCGGCCAGCTTGGCGGTCAGGCCCAGCTCGGTGGTGCACACCGGCGTGAAGTCGGCCGGGTGCGAGAACAGCACGCCCCAGCTGTCGCCCAGCCACTGGTGGAAGCGGATGCGGCCTTCGGTGGAGTCCTGTTCGAAATCGGGGGCGGTGTCGCCCAGGCGCAAAGAAGCCATGGCAAGTCCTTTCTGTGGGTGCATCGAGGCAGGGGCGCCACGTTAGTCGCGGGCGCCGGCGCTGCCAAGAACGAATTTGTTCTATGGACATTCATGAACATTCGTTCCTCGATGTTTCAGCGCTGTCTAGATTTCAGCCTCATGAAAACGCTCCACCGCTTCCTCCTCGGCGCCACGCTGGCCGCCACTTCGCTCTCGGCCCTGGCCAAGGACATCACGCTGCTCAACGTGTCGTACGACCCGACGCGCGAGCTCTACCAGGAATACAACGCCGCCTTTGCCAAGTACTGGAAGGCCAAGACCGGCGACACCGTGTCGGTCAAGGCCTCGCACGGCGGCTCGGGCAAGCAGGCCCGCTCGGTGATCGACGGCCTCGAGGCCGACGTGGTGACGCTGGCGCTGGCCTACGACATCGACGAGATCGGCCAGCGCGCCAAGCTGCTGGCGCCCGAATGGCAGAAGCGCCTGCCGCACAACAGCACGCCGTACACCTCGACCATCGTGTTCATCGTGCGCAAGGGCAACCCCAAGGGCATCAAGACCTGGAACGACCTGGTCAAGCCCGGCGTCTCGGTGATCACCGCCAACCCCAAGACCTCGGGCGGCGCCCGCTGGGCCTACCTGGCGGCCTACGGCTCGGCGCTCACCGCCCCCGGCGGCAGCGAGGCCAAGGCGCGCGACTACATCCAGAAGGTCTATGCCAACGTGCCGGTGCTCGACTCGGGCGCGCGCGGCGCCACCGTGAGCTTCGCCGAGCGTGGCCTGGGCGACGTGCTGCTGTCGTGGGAAAACGAGGCCGGCCTCGTGAAGAAGGAATTCGGCGAAGACAAATTCGACGTGATCTACCCGCCGGTCAGCATCCTGGCCGAGCCGCCGGTCGCGGTGGTCGACAAGGTGGTCGACAAGCGCGGCACCCGCGCCGTGGCCCAGGCCTACCTCGAATACCTGTATTCCCCGGAAGGCCAGGACATCGCCGGCAAGAATTTCTACCGCCCGACCGATCCCAAGGCCGCAGCCAAGTACGCCGGCCAGTTCCCGCAGATCAAGCTGTTCAGCATCAACGACGCCTTCGGCGGCTGGACCAAGGCGCAGAAGACCCACTTCGACGACGGCGGCGTGTTCGACCAGATCTACACGAAGAAGTAAGCCCGGCTGGGTATGGCGGTTGCTGCCCGGCAGTGAGTCCATCCACTGCCGGAGTTCCGCATGAACAACACCCTCACCCGCCGCCTGTCTCCCGCGCTTGCCGTGCTGCTGCTCGCGGGCAGCGCCTGGGCCAAGGACAACGTGCCCCATGCCGATGCCGCTTTCATGAAGAAGGCCGCCGAATCGGGCCTCGCCGAGGTGGAGGCGAGCAAGATCGCCTCGACCAAGGCCGCCAACACGCAGGTCAAGGGATTCGCCACGCAGATGGTCGACGACCACACCAAGGCCAACGACGAGCTGAAGGCGCTGGCGGCCTCCAAGGACGTGAAGCTGCCCACCGAGCCGGGCCTGGCCGACAAGGCCAAGATCAAGCTGCTCGACGGCCGTGACGGCGCCAGCTTCGACAAGCACTATGCCGACAGCTTCGGCGTGAAGGCGCACGAAGACACGGTGCGCCTGTTCGAGAAGGAAGCCAAGGACGGCAAGGACGCCGAGGTGAAGGCCTGGGCCGAGAAGACCCTGCCGGCGCTGCGTCATCACCTCGAGATGGCCAAGGACCTGAAGGCCGCCACCGACAAGGAGAGCAAGGACACCGGCAAGAAGAGCTGATCGACAGTTTTCGCATAAGCAAACTCCGATCCCTTTGTTTTCTCGTCGTTACATCGCCTCTAGCATGCGTTCCTTGCATTGGAAGCAGGCTGGGTCATGAAACTTTCTTCTTTGGGACGGGCGGCGTTGCTGGTGGCCGCGCTGATGGGCGCGGCCGGTGCCGCCTCGGCCGCCACCTCGCTGCTCAACGTGAGCTACGACGTGGCGCGCGAGTTCTACAAGGACTACAACGCCGCCTTCACCAAGCATTGGAAGTCCACGGCTGGTGAAGACCTCGAGGTGAAGCAGTCGCACGGCGGCTCCAGCAAGCAGGCGCGTGCGGTGCTCGACGGCCTGGAGGCCGATGTGGTCACGATGAACCAGGCCAGCGACATCGACGTGCTGGCCACGCGCGGCAAGCTGCTGCCGGCCGACTGGGCCAAGCGCCTGCCCGACAATGCCTCGCCCACCACCTCCACCACGGTGATCCTGGTGCGCAAGGGCAACCCCAAGGGCATCAAGGACTGGCCCGATCTGGCCAAGCCCGGTGTCTCGGTCGTGATCCCCAACCCCAAGATCACCGGCAATGGCCGCTACACCTACGTGGCCGCCTGGGGCTCGGTGCTCAAGGCCGGCGGCAACGCCGAGCAGGCCAAGGCGCTGGTGCAGAAGATCTTCGCCAACGTGCCGGTGTTCGATGGCGGCGGTCGCGCCGCGACCACCACCTTCGCGCAACGCAACATCGGCGATGCGCTGGCCACCTTCGAGAGCGAGGTCGAGCTGATCAAGGCCGAGTTCGGCGACAACTTCGAGGTCGTGTATCCCAAGTGGAGCATCCTGGCCGAGAACCCGGTGTCGGTGGTCGACAAGGTGGTCGACAAGAAGGGCACGCGCAAGCAGGCCGAGGCCTACCTCAAGTACCTGTGGTCCGACGAGGCGCAGGAGATCGCCGCGAAACACCATCTGCGCCCGCGCGCCGCGGCGGTGCTCGCGAAGCACGCCAAGGATTTCCCCAAGGTCAACACCTTCACGATCGACGAACTGTTCGGCGGCTGGACGAAGGCGCAGAAGGAGCACTTCGACGATGGCGGGATCTACGACCAGATCCTGGCCGCCGGCCGGAAGTAAGCCCCGGAGCTTGCCGTGATCTTCTCCCGCAGCCTGCTGCGGCGGCACACCGTGCTGCCGGGCTTCGACCTCGCGCTCGGCTTCACGCTGCTGTACCTCGGCCTGATCGTGCTGGTGCCGCTGTCGGCGGCCTTCCTCAAGACCTTCACGATGACCTGGCCGGCGTTCGTGGAGGCGGTGGCTTCGCCGCGCGTGGTCGCTTCGTACCGGCTGACCTTCGGCGCCTCGTTCGCCGCCGCGGTGGTCAACGCGGTGTTCGGGCTGGTGGTCGCCTGGGTGCTGGTGCGCTACGACTTCCCGTTCAAGCGCCTGGTCGATGCGCTGGTCGACCTGCCGTTCGCGCTGCCCACCGCGGTGGCCGGCATCGCGCTCACCGCGCTGTATTCCACCAACGGCTGGATCGGCCAGTGGTTCGCGCCGCTGGGGTTGAAGATCGCGTTCACGCCGTTGGGGGTGTTCGTGGCGCTCACCTTCATCGGCCTGCCTTTCGTGGTGCGCACGCTGCAGCCGGTGCTGGAAGAGCTGCACGCCGAGGTGGAAGAAGCCGCGGCCACCCTGGGCGCCGACCGCTGGCAGACCTTCACCCGCGTGATCCTGCCGCTGCTGACGCCGGCGCTGCTCACCGGCTTTGCGCTGGCCTTCGCGCGGGCACTGGGTGAATACGGCTCGGTGATCTTCATCGCCGGCAACCTGCCGATGGTCTCGGAGATCACGCCGCTGCTCATCATCACCAAGCTCGAGCAATACGACTACACCGGCGCCACCGCGATCGCGGTGGTGATGCTCACCGCCTCGTTCGTGCTGCTGCTGGCGATCAATGCGCTGCAGGCCTGGGCGCGGCGCCGGCAGGGGGGCTTGGCATGAGCGCGGTGCTGTCGCAACAGGGTGCGAAGCCGGCGGTGACCATTGCGCCGCGCTCGATCCAATCGGCCACTTCGGAGCCGGCGTGGGTGCGCCGGCTGCTGATCGGCGTGGCGCTCGCGTTCCTGTCGCTGTTTCTCTTCGTGCCGCTGGCGGCCGTGTTCCACGAGGCTCTCAAGAAGGGCTGGGAGGTCTACCTCGCTGCCATCACCGAGCCCGATGCGCTGTCGGCCATCAAGCTCACGCTCACCGCCGCCGCGGTCTCGGTGCCGCTGAACCTGGTGTTCGGCATCGCCGCCGCATGGTGCATCGCCAAGTTCGACTTCCGCGGCAAGAACCTGCTGCTGACGCTGATCGACCTGCCGTTCTCGGTGAGTCCGGTGATCTCGGGCCTGATCTACGTGCTGGTGTTCGGCCTGCAGGGCTGGTTCGGCGGATGGCTGCGCGACCACGACCTGAAGATCATCTTCGCCGTGCCGGGCATCGTGATGGCCACGGTGTTCGTGACCTTCCCGTTCATCGCGCGCGAGCTGATCCCGCTGATGCAGGCGCAGGGCACCGAGCAGGAAGAGGCCGCCACCGTGCTGGGCGCGTCGGGTTGGCAGATCTTCTGGCGTGTGACGCTGCCCAACATCAAGTGGGCGCTGCTGTATGGCGTGATCCTGTGCAATGCGCGGGCGATGGGTGAGTTCGGTGCGGTCAGCGTGGTCTCGGGCCACATCCGCGGCCAGACCAACACGATGCCGCTGCACATCGAGATCCTCTACAACGAATACCAGTTCGCGGCCGCCTTCGCGGTGGCCTCGCTGCTCGCCGGCCTGGCGCTGGTGACGCTGGTGCTGAAGTACATCGTCGAGCTGCGCGTGAAGGCGCAGCGCAAGCAAGTGGGCGAGGCCTGATCATGAGCATCGAAGTTCGCAACCTCCGCAAGGCCTTCGGCAGCACCGTGGTCTGCGACAACCTCAACCTCGACATCCCCTCGGGCGAGCTGGTGGCGCTGCTGGGCCCCTCGGGCTCGGGCAAGACCAGCCTGCTGCGCATCATCGCGGGGCTGGAGCGGCCCGATGCCGGCAGCGTGCGCTTCCATGGCGAGGACGCCACGCACACCGATGTGCGCGAGCGACAGGTCGGCTTCGTGTTCCAGCACTACGCGCTGTTCGGCCACATGACGATCTTCGAGAACGTGGCCTTCGGCCTGCGCGTGCGGCCCAAGGCGACGCGGCCCTCCGAAGCCGAGATCAAGCGCAAGGTCACCGAGCTGCTGAAGCTCGTGCAGCTCGACTGGATCGCCGATCGTTACCCGCACCAGCTCTCCGGCGGCCAGCGCCAGCGCATCGCGCTGGCCCGCGCTCTGGCGGTGGAGCCCAAGGTGCTGCTGCTCGACGAGCCCTTCGGCGCGCTCGACGCCAAGGTGCGCAAGGACCTGCGGCGCTGGCTGCGCCGCCTGCACGACGAGATGCACATCACCAGCGTGTTCGTCACGCACGACCAGGAAGAGGCGATGGAAGTCGCCGACCGCGTGGTGGTGATGAACCAGGGCCGCATCGAGCAGGAAGGCACGCCCGACGAGGTCTACGACCATCCGGCCACGCCTTTCGTGCTGCAGTTCCTGGGCGACGTGAACCTCTTCCACGGCCGCTTCGGCCACACGCCCGGCGCGACCGAAGGCGAGGGCGAGGTGAGCTACGTGCGCCCGCACGAGCTGCAGGTGCTGGGCACGGCCGAGCCCGGCACGCTGCCGGTCACGCTGTCGCAGACGCTGACCGTCGGCCCGCAGACGCGCTTGGAATTCAAGCGCCTCGACGAAGGCGGCTATGTCGACGTGGAGTTGCCGCGCGCCGAATATGCGCGGCTGCGCGAGCAGCTCGCGCTCTCGCCGGGCAAGCAGGTGTTCCTGAAGCCGCGGCGGCTGACGCGCTTCACGCAGGGCGCGGTGCAGGAAGAGCAGGCGGATCCGGCGGCGATGATCTGATGCCGCCGGACACGGCGTGTCACAGCTGGCGCGCCGATTGCCGGCACCATCGGCACCTCGCCATCACAAGGGATGTGCCATGAACCTGCTGCGTCGCCGCCTTGCGCTGCCGTGCCTTGCGACCCTGCTGCTCGCAGCCTGTGGCGGCGGAGGGGATGACAAGGGCGGCAATGGCGACACCCAGCCGCCCACCGCCGCCCTGACGGCGCCGGCCGACCTTGCGGCTGGCCTGTCCGGCACCGTGACGCTGAAGGCCGACGCGAGCGACGACGTCGGCGTGGCCGGTGTCGAGTTCCAGGTCGATGGCCAGCCGCTGGGCAGCGAACTCACCGCTGCACCCTACCAGGCGAGCCTGGATACCGCGACGCTCGCGCCCGGCCAGCATGTGCTGCGCGTGCGCGCGCGCGATGCGGCCGGCAACCGCTCGGGCTGGTCGGCCGTCACCGTGAGCGTGAGCGGCAGCCAGACCATCGGACAGGGCTTCACGAAGAACGAGGCCTGGGTCGCCGGCCTGAGCAATGCCACCGCCTTGGCGCAGGCGCCCGACGGCCGGCTGTTCGTCGCCGAGCAGGGCGGCCGGCTGCGCGTGGTGAAGAACGGCGTGCTGCAGGCCACCCCCTTCCATGCCTTCACGGTGGATGCGAGCGGCGAGCGCGGCTTGATCGGCGTGGCGCTGCATCCCGGCTTCGCGAGCAACGGCTGGGTCTACGTGTACTACACCAGCCCCGAGGGCGGAGCGCACAACCGCATCAGCCGGCTGGTGGCTGCGGGGGATGTGTCCGACGGCGCCGAGACGGTGCTGGTCGACCTGCCGCCGCTGTCGAGCGCGACCAACCACAATGGCGGCGGCCTGCACTTCGGCCCCGACGGCAAGCTCTATCTCGGCGTGGGCGAGAACGCGAGCCCGAACCGCTCGCAGGACCTGTCGGATCCGTTCGGCAAGCTGCTGCGCTTCAACGATGACGGCAGCATCCCCGGCGACAACCCGTTCTACGCCACGCAGAGCGGCCTTGCCCGCGCGGTGTGGGCCTACGGCCTGCGCAACCCCTACACCTTCGCGTTCGAACCCGGCACGGGGCGGCTTCACATCAACGACGTGGGCCAGTCAACCTGGGAAGAGATCGATGTCGGCGTGGCCGGCGCCAACTACGGCTGGCCGGCCTCGGAAGGGCCGCAGGGCGTGAGCGGCAGCATCGCCGGGCCGTTGTTCACCTATAAGCACAGCGCCGCGTCGCCGCCCGGGTCGGGGCCCGGCGGCTTCTTCACCGGCTTTGCGATCGCGGGCGGCGCCTTCTATCCCGCCACGGGTGGCGGCTTTCCTGCGGCTTACCGCGGCAACTACTTCTTCGCCGACTTCGTCGGCAAGTGGATCGCGCGGCTCGACGCCGGCAACGGCCATGCGGCCTATGCATTTGCCACGCTGGCGGGCTCGCCAGTGGACCTGCTGGTGGGCACCGACGGCGCGCTGTATGCGCTGACGCGCAGCAGCATCACGCGCATCCAGGCCGACTGAGCCACAGCCCTCAGATCTCGAAGACTTCGCCCGGCTGCGAGGCCAGCGCCTTCTCGACCACGCCGCGCGTCAGCGGCGACGCGAAGGTCTGGATGAAGTCGTAGGCATAGCCGCGCAGCCATGCGCCGCGGCGCACCGCCAGCCGCGTCATGTTCATCGCGAACAGATGCCGCGCATCGAGCGCTCGCAGGTGGCGGTCGCGCTCTTCGTCGTACGCGATCGACGCGACGATGCCCACGCCCAGGCCGAGCTCGACGTAGGTCTTGATCACGTCGGCGTCCATCGCGGTGAGCACCAGATCGGCCTCCAGGCCCTGGCGGCGGAAGGCCTCGTCGATGTGGGCGCGGCCGGTGTAGCCCGCGTCGTAGGTGATGATCGGATAGGCCGCCAAGCGCTGCAGCGTCAGCGGCTGCGCGTCGTCGAGCAGCGGGTGGCCGGGCGGCACCACCACCGAGTGCGTCCAGCGGTAGCAGGGCAGCGCCACCAGCTCGGGGTAGCGCGACAGCGCCTCGGTGGCGATGCCGATGTCGGCCTCGCCGCTCAGCAGCATCTCGGCCACCTGCTGCGGCGAGCCCTGGTGCAGGTGCAGCACCACGTCGGGATGCGTGCCGCGGAAATCGCGCACCGCCGTGGGCAGCGCATAGCGCGCCTGCGAGTGCGTGGCCGCGATCGCCAGCTTGCCGCGGCCCTGGGCCGCGTAGTCGTTGCCGGCGCGGCGCAGGTTGTCGGCGTCGAGCAGCAGGCGCTCGACGATGGGCACGATGGTCTCGCCCGGCGGCGTCAGCCCGGTCAGGCGCTTGCCGGCGCGCACGAAGATCTCGATGCCCAGCTCATCCTCCAGCTCGCGGATCTGGCGGCTGACGCCGGGCTGCGAGGTGTTGAGCACCTGCGCCACCGCGGTGAGGTTGAAGTCCTGGCGCACCGCTTCGCGGACAGAACGCAATTGCTGGAAGTTCACGGCAAAACGAGGCTGGAAGCCGTTCTAAATGCAATTCACGCATTTTGATCAGCTGTGAATCATCGAAAAACGACTGTTTGCTTCTATCCATAGTCGAGGAATGCATGAGCGGGCCTGCACCTTGCTCGTTTTCCCGGCAGCCATGGCCCCCGTATTCCCTCGCTTGGCGGGGGCGGCCGTATCAGCGAAAGTCGCGCCTTCCAAAATCCTAGGAGGCCACCACCGTGCCCTCGCTTTCGATCACCGCCGACGCTGCGGCCGCCAAAAGCGGCCGGGCCGATCGGTCCTTCTTCGGCCATCCGGCCGGTCTCGGCTGGCTCGCGTTCTGCGAGCTCTGGGAGCGCTTCTCGTACTACGGCATGCAGGCGCTGCTGGTGCTGTACCTCAGCAACTACCTGTTCCTGCCGGAGAACATCGGCCACGTGGCCGGCATGGATGCGCTGCGCGGCGCGATCGAGCGCGTCACCGGGCCGCGCAGCACGCAGCAGCTGGCCTCGGTGATCTTCGGCCTGTATGCCGGGCTGGTGTACCTGACGCCGATCTTCGGCGGCCTGGTGGCCGACCGCTGGCTCGGCCGCACGAAGACGGTGGCCCTCGGCGCGATCCTGATGGCGCTCGGCCACTTCCTGATGGCCTTCGAGCTCAGCCTGCTGCCGGCGCTGGCCTGCCTGATCGTCGGCGTGGGCTGCTTCAAAGGCAACATCGCGGCACAGGTGGGCGAACTCTACGGGCCCGAGGACAAGCGGCGCGCCAGCGCATTCCAGATCTTCATGCTCGCGGTGCAGATCGCGGTGATCCTCGCGCCCATCGTCTGCGGCACGCTGGGCGAGAAGGTGGCCTGGCACTGGGGCTTCGGCGCTGCCGGCGTCGGCATGCTGATCGGCCTGGCCGGTTACCTGCTTGCCCGGCCCTGGCTGCCGCCCGAGCCACTGCGTCAGCGCCAGGGCGCGGCCGAGCCGGCCCCGCCGATGACCGGCACCGAGAAGGCCCGCCTCGTGCTGCTGGTGCTGCTGATCCCGGTGCTGATGCTGTCGATCGTCGGCAACCAGCAGTTCTACAACGCCTACCCGCTGTGGTCGCAGAAGAACATGGACCTGGTGCTGCTGGGCTGGCAGGTGCCGGTGACCTGGCTGCAGGCGGTGGATGCCTTCATCAGCACCTCGACGATGGTGGCCTCCATCGCCTTCTGGCGCTGGTGGGCCACGCGCCGGCGCGAGCCCGACGACCTGACCAAGATGGCGCTGGGCTCGCTGGTCGGCGCCTGCGGCCCGGCGCTGCTGATCATCGCCTCGGGGCTGATCGACGCCACGCACGAGAAGGTCAGCTTCGCATGGACGCTGGGCTACACCATCCTCAACGACATCGGCTTCGCCAACGTGCTGCCGGTGGGGCTGGCGCTGTATTCGCGCATGGCGCCGCGCCGGCTCGAGGGCGTGGTGGTCGGCACCTACTACCTGCACCTGTTCATCGGCAACACCTTCGTCGGCTGGCTCGCGGGCTTTCTCGAGACGATGCCGGGCCGCGAGTTCTGGGGGCTGCATGCGGCGCTGGTGGCGAGCGCAGGCGTGCTGCTGTTCGCGGCGCGGCTGCTGTTCGGTCGCCTGCTGGCGCCGGAAGCAGCCGCTGACCTGCGCTGAGCCCGGTGCCGGGCCGCCCCAAACCGGGCTCAGGCCCTCTCGGAGGGCGGACGCGGTACTCCGCGGCCGGGTGCCGTCATCCAAGGCGACGAAGCACGGTTTCCAGGGGCCGAACGGCGGGTGGTGAGCGGCGTGCCCCGCTATCCTCTCGCCCCATCCTTCCTTCGCGGCCGATCGCCGCATGAGGTGTTGAAGACATGGTGCGTACCCGTCGCCGTGGCTCCGCGCTGGCCTGGACCCTGGCCGCCGCGCTCGCTGCAAGCCTTTCCGCCGCCCGGGCCGCCGAGCCTGCGCCGCCCGCTGCATCTGCCAGCGCGCCCAAGTGGGATGTGAACCACCCGCCCGGCCCGGCGAAGACGGTGAGCATCGACACCCGCACCGGCACCTGGATGTCGGTCGACGTGAGCCCTGATGGCCGCACGATCCTGTTCGACCTGCTCGGCGATCTCTACGTGCTGCCGATCGGCGGCGGCGAGGCGAAACCGCTGACCCATTCGATGGCCTGGGAGATGCAGGCCCGCTACTCGCCCGACGGCCAGCGCATCGCCTTCATCAGCGATGCCGGCGGCGGCGACAACGTGTGGCTGATGAACGCCGACGGCAGCGGCGGGAAGCAGCTCACGCATGAAGACTTCCGCCTGCTGTACACGCCCACCTGGTCGCCCGACGGCCGGTACATCGCGGCGCGCAAGCACTTCACCGGCACGCGCTCGGCCGGCTCCGGCGAGATCTGGCTCTACCACGTCGACGGCGGCAAGGGCATGGCTCTCAACGACAAGCCCAACTGGCAGAAGGACCTCGGCGAACCGGCGTTCTCGCGCGATGGCCGCTACGTCTTCTTCTCGCAGGACGTCACGCCGGGCGGCATCTTCGAATACAACAAGAACGCCAACACCGAGATCTTCGACATCCAGCGCCTCGACCTGCGCGACGGCAGCATCGAGCCCTTCGTCACCGGCGCCGGCGGCGCGGTGCGGCCGGTGCCTTCGCCCGATGGCCGGTGGCTCGCCTTCGTGCGCCGCGTGCGCAACCAGAGCACGCTGTTCCTGAAGGACATGGCCTCGGGCCGCGAGATGCCCGCGTGGAGCGGCCTCGACCGCGACATGCAGGAAACCTGGTCGGTGCAGGGCGTGTATCCCTCGTATGCCTGGCTGCCCGACGGCAAGAGCCTGGTGGTGTGGGGCCAGGGCCGGCTGTGGCGCGTCGACCCCTTTGCGCACACCGCCACCGAGATCCCGTTCCACGTGAAGGACACGCGCGAGATCCGCGAGGCGATCCGCTACCCGGTGGAGGTGGCGCCGCCCGAGTTCGACGTGAAGCAGCTGCGCTGGCCCAACGTGTCGCCCACTGGCGACCGCGTGGTGTATTCGGCGCTCGGCCACCTGTGGATCAAGGACCTGCCGGGCGGCACGCCGCGTCGGCTCACGAACGCGGCCGACCGCTTCGAGTACTACCCGCGCTTCTCGCGCGATGGCCGCGAGATCGTGTTCGTCACCTGGAACGACGAGGCGCAGGGCCGCGTGGTCAAGCGCGACGTGGCCGGCGGCCGCGAGACGGTGCTCACGCCCGCGCCCGGCCAGTACCTCGAGCCGGCCTTCTCGCCCGACGGCCGCACAGTGGTCTACGTGAAGAGCAAGGGCGGCTACCTCACCACGCCGTGGAACGGCATGGACACCGGCGTGTACCGCGTGTCGGCCGATGGCCGCGGCACGCCGCAGCGCCTGTCGAAGACCGGCAGCGAGCCGCAGTTCGGCGCCGGCAACGATGCGGTCTACCTCACGCGGCGCAAGGTCGAGAAGGAAGTGGAGCTGTCGGCCGACCTGGTGCGCATCGACCTGGCCGAACGCTTCCAGGAAACCACCGTGGCGCACAGCGAGTTCGCCACCGAATACGCGGTCTCGCCCGATGGCCGCTGGCTCGGCTTCGTCGAGCGTTTCCATGCCTTCGTCACGCCGCTGCCGCTGGCCGACAAGCCGCTGCAGATCTCCACGAAGATGGACGCGCTGCCGGTGAAGCAGCTCGACGCGGTGGCCGGCCGCTGGCTGCACTGGGCCGGCGATTCGTCGGCGCTGCATTTCTCGCTGGGCGACACGCTCTACACCCGTGCGCTGGACAAGACCTTCGATGCAGCGTCCAAGGCCGAGGCGCAGGCGGTGAAGATCGGCTTCCGCCAGAAGGCCGATGCGCCCACCGGCACGCTCGCGATCACCGGCGCGCGCATCGTCACGATGAAGGGCGACGAGGTGATCGAAGGCGGCACGATCGTCGTCAGCGGCAACCGCATCGCGGCCGTCGGCCCGGCGGGCGCGGTGAGCGTGCCCGCCGGCGCACAGGTGATCGATGCACGCGGCAAGACCATCATCCCCGGCCTGGTCGACGTGCACTGGCATGGCGGCATGAGCGTCGACGGCATCGTGCCGCAGCAGAGCTGGGTCGACTACGCGTCGCTCGCGTTCGGCGTCACGACCCTCCACGATCCGTCCAACGACAACGCCGGCATCTTCACGCATGCCGAGATGCAGCGTGCCGGCGAAGTGGTGGCGCCGCGCATCTTCTCGACCGGCACCGTGCTGTATGGCGCCAAGTGGGACCAGGCCGCGCCGATCGACGGCTACGACGATGCGCTGGCGCACCTGAAGCGCCAGAAGGCCAACGGCGCGATCAGCGTCAAGAGCTACAACCAGCCGCGCCGCGAGCAGCGCCAGCAGGTGCTCGCCGCCGCGCGCGACACCGGGCTGATGGTCGTGCCCGAAGGCGCCTCGCTGTTCCAACTGAACATGACGATGGTGGTCGACGGCCACACCGGCGTGGAGCATGCGCTGCCGGTCGGCGCGGTGTACGACGACGTGCGCCAGCTCTGGTCGCAGACCCAGGTGGGCTACACGCCGACGCTCAACGTCGCCTATGGCGGCCTGTTCGGCGAGAACTACTGGTATGCGCACACGGAGGTGTGGAAGCACCCGATCCTCTCGCAGTTCGTGCCGCGCACGGTGCTGCAGGCGCGCGCGGTGCGCCGCGAGCTGGCGCCCGACGAGGACTACAACGTCGTCAAGGTGGCGCAGGCCGCCACCACGTTGCAGCGCGCTGGCGTGGGCGTCAACATGGGCGCGCACGGCCAGCGCGAAGGACTGGGTGCGCACTGGGACATGTGGACCGAGGTCCTGGGCGGCATGACCCCGCTCGAGGCGCTGCGCACCGCCACGCTCAACGGCGCGCACTACCTCGGCCTCGACCGCGACATCGGCTCGCTCGAGCCTGGCAAGCTGGCCGACCTGGTGATCCTGGACGGCAACCCGCTGGCCGACATCCGCCAGTCGGACACCGTGCACCAGGTGATGCTCAACGGCCGGCTGTATGCGCTGCCGCAGATGCAGGAGGTGGGCGCACGCGCGAAGCCGCGCCGGCCGTTCTTCTTCGAAGGGGCCGAGAACGTCGCGATGCCGATCGACACACGGGTGCATGCGCGCGATGCGGGCGATGGCGACATGGAGAACTGAGCCGGTCTCCGGCTCTTAAACTCCGGCTCACCGTCCCATGAAACACATGATGAGCCCTGTCGAAGCGAGACCGCACCGGTCGCCCCATGAGGCGGCACGCCTGATGAACTGGCCCCTGTGCGCTGCGCTGGCGGTGATCTCGGTGTTCTGTGCCGCGGTGGGCTACGACAGCGTGGCCTGCAACGGCTTGGCCGACGGGATCGTCTGGACGATCGCGCTGGCGCTGCTCTTCATCTTCATCCCGCCGCAGGCGTGGGCCATTGGCATGGTGCTGTTTGCCGGCAGCCTCGTCACTGCGAAGGCAGTGTCGGGTCACGTGCTTCTACAGAGGCGGCACTGGCTCCTGTTCATCCTCTTGCCTGCAGCATGCCTCGCCCTCGGGCTTGGCTATGCCCTGATCACCCACGCGCAAGTGGTGTGCAGCCTGGGCTCCTGGAACTGACCGAGCTGTGTTGCCATGCCTGCTGCCCGCCATCATCACTGCGTCTACGTGGTCGAACTGGCCGACCAGGTGTGGAACGAGGCGAGCTTCCGCAAGGCCAACCCCGACTACCAGCTCGGCAAGCCCTTCGTCTACGTCGGCATGACCGGGCTGGACCCCGACCTGCGCTTCGACAAGCACAAGGCCGGCATCCAGGCCAACCGCTTCGTGCGCGACTATGGCCTGCGCCTGCTGCCGCAGCTCTACGAGGTCTACAACCCGATGCCCTACGAGGCGGCGCGCGAGATGGAAGTGGAGCTGGCGATCGGCCTGCGCGAGGCGGGATACGGCGTCTGGCAGGCCTGAACCTGCGCCTTCCGCTGCGTCTTCATCGCGGCAGCGTGCCCAGCACCCACATCAGCCCATCGGTGAAGAACCGCGGCGGCAGCGTCAGGTGGTCTTCGCCTTCGTACACCTTGCTCTGCAGTTGCAGGCCCGGGTAGCGGCGCGAGCGCAGCGCCTGTGCGAAGGCCTGCAGGTCGCCCACCATGTCGGTGCTCTTGTTGTAGCGCGGGTTGCGCGAGCCGGGCTTCGGCTGCTCGTACGCGCCTACGCCGAGGAAGACCTGCGCCTTCAGGTCGCGATGTGCGGCCGCGTAGTCGAGCTCGCGCTGCATCATCACGTGCCGGTCGAACCACAGCGAGGGGCTGCCGATCAGGTAGGCCTCGAAGGTCGAGGGATCGGCCAGCAGCACATGCGCGGCGAACAGTGCGCCGTAGGACTGGCCGACGATGACCTTGCGCTGCATGTCGGCGCGGTAGTGCGCCGCGATGAAGGGGAACACGTCGCGCACCAGATGCTGTCGGTAGGCCTCGGCCTCGCCGAAGAGCAGCGGGCGGCCCGGCATGTCGGACGTGGCGTCCTTCTCGCCGTGCGGCGTGGGGGTGTAGTCGCGTCGGCGGCTGTATTGCGGCGTGTCGCCCTTGGCATAGCCCAGTCCGACGACGATGAATTCGCTCATCTGCGTGCTGTGGCCGCTGATGTGCCGCTCGATCGCGCGCACCAGCGGAAAGCCGTAGCCTGCGTCGGTGACGAACACCACCGGGTAGCGCCGATCCGTGGCCTTCCCGTACGACGTGGGCAAGGCCACCATCAGCTCGTAGTCGCGCTTCAGCGTGGGTGCGTGCAACAGGTGCACTTCGGTGTCGTCGAGCGCGTAGCGCGGTGGCGCTTCGGCGGCCCAGGCCAGAGGCGCCAGCGCCACGGCCAGCAGCATCAGCCATCGTCGAAAGGTGTTCATGCAAGTACTTCCGGATGGATCAGCAGGTGAGCGGCAGCATCACCACCCGCCGATAGGCCGGCCGCGCGGCCAGCAGGTCGAACCAGCGCTGCAGGTGCGGCAGATCGGGCCGTTCGATCGGCAGCGCCATCCAGCGCCACGCGGCGCAGCCGGTGGCGATGTCGCCCATCGTGAACACCCCGCCACCCACGTAGGCGTGCCGGGCGAGATGGGCATCGAGGATCGCCATCACCTCGATGGCCTCGAGCCGGTCGCGCTCGATGGCCTGCACGTCGCGCTGGTCTTCGGGCGTGCGCATGAAGGCGCGGAACAGCGGCACCAGCGCCGGCCACAGCGTGGAGTTGGCCCAGTCGACCCAGCGGTCGGCATCGGCGCGGGCGGCGGGCTCGGTGGGCCACAGGGTGCCGGCCGCATGCTTCGCCGCGAGGTAGCGCAGGATGGTGTTCGACTCCCACACGACGAAGCCGTCGTCGTCGATCGTCGGCACCAGGCGGTTGGGATTGAGCCGCGCGAACTCGGGCGTATTCACCACGCCGAAATGCCGGCCCGCATCGATGCGCTGGTAGGCGATGCCGGCTTCCTCGCAGCACCACAGCACCTTCTGCACGTTGACCGAATCGGCGTTGCCCCAGATCTTCAGCATGGGGGCGCAGTGTAGGCCGTTGGCCATGCCTTCCCTATCATTGCCGGTCCTGCCATTACCGTCCGTCCCATGATCTCGTTCCTGCGCCAGGAGGTGTTCCTGGTGGTCGCCGCGCTGGCGGCCCTGGTGGCCTTTCCGCTCGAGCACCATGTCCTGCAGTCGGGCCAGGCCGCATCGCTGGCCGCGGCGCTGCTGCTGATCGGCGCGATCCTGCTGGCGTCGGTGCGCGTGGCCCACCATGCGGAGGAGCTGGCCGAGCACGTGGGCGAGCCCTACGGCACGATGATCCTCACACTGGCCGCGGTGCTGGTCGAGGTGGTGATCCTCGCGATCATGATGAGCCACACCGCCTCGCCCACGCTGGTGCGAGACACGATCTATTCGGCGGTGATGCTCGACATCAACGCGCTGCTCGGCGTGTCGGCGCTGCTGGGCGGCCTGCGCCACGGCGAGCAGCCCTACAACGTGGATTCGGGCAACACCTACGTGGTGATGATCCTCACCGCGATCGGCGTCTCGATGGTGCTGCCCGGCTTCATCCAGCCGCAGCACTGGCGCTCGTACTCGGTGTTCACCATCGTCGTGATGGTGCTGCTGTATGCGCTGTTCCTGCGGCTGCAGACCGGGCGCCACAGCTACTTCTTCAGCTACAGCGATGCCCAGCATGCCAAGACGCGGCCGGTGGCGCCCGCAGTGCACACGCGCTCGCACCGGCCGATCGCGCCGTCGATCATCGCGATGGCGGTGGGCGTGGTGCTGGTCGGCGCGTTGTCCGAGGTGATGTCGAAGACGCTCGATGCCGGCTTGGCCGGTGCCGGCGTGCCGTCCATCGTGGCGCCGCTGCTGGTGGCCACCATCTCGGCCAGCCCCGAGATCCTCACCGCGATCCGCGCGGCGCTGGCCAACCGCATGCAGCCGGTGGTCAACATCGCGCTCGGCGCGTCGCTGTCGACGGTGATCCTCACGGTACCCATCATCGAGGCGCTGGCCCTGGCCACCGGCCATCCGATCCAGATGGCGCTGAGCGCGCCGCAGACCGTGATGGTGCTGCTGACGCTGCTGGCCGCGATGATCAACATCCACGACGGCGAGACCAACGCGATCGAGGGCATGACGCACTTCGTGCTGTTCATGGCGTTCCTGATGCTGTCGGCATTGAGCGGCGGCTGAGATGAGATGTCCGCCCCCACGTTGCTTCGCTCCTGCCCCCCGAGGGGGCGCTTGAGGCGGCTCGGCGCCGGCTGAGCCCGGGCCGGCCTCCCGTTTGCTGGAGACGCTGCAGGACTTCTCTGCAGCGAGGCGGCCATGAAGCAGGTGTGGTGGATGGCGTGCACGCTGGCGGCGCTGGGCGCCGGCAGCGGCGGGGTGTGGGCGGCGGACGTGGCGGCATCGGCGCCGACCGCCGCGAGCGCGCCGGAGGCTTCGGCCTCGCGGCCGCTGCAGGCGAACTTTCCGTGGGTCGATCAGCGCAGGGAGCTGGTGCAGCCAGGTCCGCAGAAGAAGCCGCCGCCGGTGCCGTGGAACCAGCCGGGCAGTGCGCCGCTGGTGTCGATTCCGCTGCCCAGCCGCACGCAGCCGGCGCGGTGAAGCACCGCTTCAGGTCGAAGGCGGATCGGGCAGGTTGAGATCCGGTCCCGAGCCCAGCATCCCGCCGCCGCTCGAGACGGCCAGCACCTCGTCGATCATCTGCAGCAGCTGCCAGCCGGCCTGCTCGATGTGAGCCAGATAGTGGCGCTGCGTCTCGGTGTCAGCGGAGCCGATGCGCGGCGCCAGCAGCTGCGCGAAGCCGAGGATGGCGTTGAGCGGCGTGTGCAGCTCATGGTGCATGCAGCGCGCGAAATCGTCGCGGGCGCGGCTGGTCGCATCGTGGTGCATGCGCTCGGTGCGGCGGCGCTCGGCCTCGCGCCAGTCGGTCAGGTCGATCAGCGTGCCGATCGCGCGCAGCGCTTCGCCCTGCGCGTCGCGCTCGACCACCCGGCCGCGCGACAGCACCCAGCGGTAGCGACCATCGGCGGCACGCAGCCTGAACTCCATCTCGTACGACGGCGTGCTGTCTTGCAGGTGGTCGTTGAGCCGGGCGAGCATCGGCGCCAGGTCGTCGGGGTGCACGCGGTCGCGCCAGGTGGCCGTGTTGTCGGGCTCGTCGGTCTCGTCGTAGCCCAGCATTGCCTTCCATCCGGGCGAATAGTGCACGCGCTCGTTGCGCACATCGAGATCCCAGATGCCGAAGCCCGCGTTCCGGGCGGCGAGGTCGAGCCGCTGCTCGCTGGGATGCAAATCTCTGCGCATGCGCCGATGATGCGCCGAAAGCCCCCGCTGTGGAAAGTGTGATTTTCCCGGCGCTCAGAAAGCCAGCGCGAGCGAGGCAGCGGTGCCCACGCGCAGCTGCGCAGACGCCGGGCCGCGGCCATAGACGCCGAAAGTGGTGGGCGCTCCAGGCCGGCGCTGGGCCGCGAGCTCGGTCAGCAACTGCAGCGGCTGTTCGCCGGGGGCCGCGGTCTGCAGGTCGATGTTGGGCATCACGCAGCGGACGCAGTGGCTGGTGATGACGAGCCGGGCTGCATGCCGCCCGTCATGCCAGTGCAGCGCCTCGGCATGGTCTTCGACGAAAGGCTGCAGCGGCCCGGTCGCACCGCGCACCACGATATTCGGCCGGAAGCGCTGCGGCTCCACCGCCGCCACGCCGCGCTGTGCGAGCAGCGCATTCACCTCGGCCAGCGATTCCTCGCTGATGAGGTGCAGCCGGTTCACCGAGGCCCGCTGCAACGCGGTCTCCCCCAGCCGCGCCAGCCGCAGCGGTGCGCCGGTGGCCTGCGCCAGCCAGTGCGCGGCCTCGTCGCCGGCATCGAAGCCCTCGAAGGTTTCGGCAGCCCCCAGGCGCTCGTTCCAGATCTTCAGCGTGCGTGCGCCCAGCGCCGGTGCATCGGGCAGGCAGAGGTCGTGCAGGCCGGGGGCCTGCAGCATCAGGCGTGAGCCCTCGATGCGCGGGCGCAGCAGCGCCAGCCGCGGATGGTCGCCCTGCCAGGTGACCTCGCCGCGCTCGTTGAGCACCACCCATTCGCGATCGCCGGCTGCGCCGCCGTTGTCGTCCAGCGTCAGCGTGTCGACCGCCAGCGCACCGCAGGACTTCACCGGGTAGAGGTACAGCGCCGTGATGTCGAGCGCGAGGTCACCGGGCAACGGCGTGGCGGCAGATTCCATGCGCGCGAGCATAGCCGCGCGCCCTCACCGCCGCTGCGGTGCCGAGACATGGCCGACGGCATAACGCTGCACGCCCGCATGCTCCGGGGCTGGCTCGCGCCAGAGCCTGAAGCGCGTGAGGGTCCAGGTGGTGGGCTCATACGCCGACACCGCCGCCAGCGCGCCACCTTGCGCCATCGCCGAGGCGGTGTGTTCGCGCTCGGCCGCCTCCAGCGCGGCCAGGTCGGCATGCGGTGCCACCACAACCAGCTCGCGCGTCGCGAAGCGTGCCTCGCGCAGCGCCGGCGTTTGCGCCGCTTGCAGCAGCGAGGCGGTCTTCACGGCCGGCCAGCCGAAATCGCGCGTCAGCGCCGCGAAGCCGGGCCCGAGCAGGAAGCGGTTCATCGCGCCGGTGCCGGCCCACAGGTAGAACGGCGCATACAGGTTCTCGGGCCCGTGCTCGCCGCGGCAGGCGTACAGATAGGCCTTGAACACCAGCCCGTCGAAATCGTCGAGCAGCGGCCCCTTGGTGGCGATGCGCTCGCGGATCACGCCCATGTCGAAGGCCGCGGGCAGCGTGAAGCTGTAGTGCATCGTCAGCATCACGCGGCTCCGTCGACCATGGTCATGCGGCCGTCAGCGAACGACCAGTCCTCGGCCTGCGTGGTGTTGATCACCACCATCACGTCGCGGCTGGCGATGCCGGGCGACTCGGCCAGGCGCTCGACGAGCCGGCGGTAGAACGCGCGCTTGACCTCCGGGCTGCGCACGCGGCCGGCGGTGATGGCGATCAGCAGGTAGTCGTCGCTGCGCGGGCCGCCGAGGTAGTGGCGGTCGAACACCAGCTCGCCGGGCGCATGCGGGTGGATCGCGTGGAAGCGGTCGTCGGCCGGCACCTCGAAGGCCTCGACCATCGCCTGGTGCAGGCTGTCGGACACGGCTTTCAGGTACTCGGGCGGCTTGCCTTGCAGCAGCGAGATGCGGGCGAAGGGCATCGCAGGCTCCTCAGCCGCGCTTGGCCAGGGCGGCCGTGAGCAGCGTGGTGGCCGAGGCAGCGCAGGGCCAGCCGGCATAGAAGGCCAGGTGCGTGACCAGCTCGCCCAGCTCCTCGGGCGTGACGCCATTGGCCAGCGCGCGGTCGAGGTGGAAGGGCAGCTGCTCCAGCCGGTACAGCGACACCAGCGCCGCCACCGTGACCAGGCTGCGGTCGCGCGGACTCAGCTGCGGGCGCTGCCACACGTCGTCGAACAGCACGCGGTCGGTCAGCTCGGCCAGCTTGGGCGCGGCGGCGCCGAAGGCCTGCTGCGCCGCGGTGGGGGTCTTGTCGGTCATCGGGGATCTCCCGTTCGAAGGTGGTGGACGGGCACACGATACGGTTGCCTCACTGTTTTGAAAATCGGAAACTTGTGAAGCCACACTTCCAAAAAACAGGATGGTCAGATGAGCCGCCTCACCTTCGATCTCGACGTGCTGCGCACGCTGGTCACCGGCATCGAGCTGGGCAGCTTCGCGAAGGCGGCCGACCGGCTCGGCCGCTCCACCTCGGCGGTGAGCGCGCAGCTGAAGAAGCTCGAGGAGCAGGCCGGCACGCCGGTGCTGCGCAAGGCCGGCCGCGGCATGGCGCTCACGCCCACCGGCGAGGTGCTGCTGGGCTATGCGCGCCGCCTGCTCGAGCTCAACGACGAGGCGGCGCATGCGGTGCGCGGCACCGACCTGCACGGCGAGGTGCGGCTGGGCCTGCAGGAAGACTTCGGCGAAGGCCTGCTCAGCCGCGTGCTGGCCGGCTTTGCGCGGGCGCATCCACGCGTGCGCGTCGAGGCCCGGCTGGCGCGCCATGCCGAGCTGCTGCAACAGGTCGAGCGCGGCCGGCTCGACCTCGCGCTGGCGTGGAACGGCGGCAGGCGCACGCCGCATGCGCGCCGCGTCGGGCGCCTGCCGATGTGCTGGATCGGCCCGCAAGACCTGCGCCTGGCGCCGCCATCGAAGGCCGAGCCGCTGCCGCTGGCGGTGCTGGAGGCGCCCTGCCTGATGCGCGATGCGGCCACCGCCGCGCTCGATCGCGCGCGCATCCCGTGGCGCGTGGCCTTCACCAGCCCCAGCCTGTCGGGCGTGTGGGCTGCGGTGGGCGCGGGCCTGGGCCTCACGGTGCGCACCGCGGTGGGCCTGCCGCCGGGGCTGCAGGTGCTGCCGCGCCTGCCGTCGCTGCCGCAGATCGGGCTCGACCTGCACCGGGCCGAGGCCGCGCCCTCGCCAGTGGTGAGCCGGCTCGAACACCTGGTGGCCGAGCACCTGCAGGCGGCGCTGGCCGGCCGCGCTATGCTGCACGCGGCTGCGCAGTGAGCAGCGTTCCCGCGACCTGTCTTTTCCGTATGCCACTGCCCCTGCCTTCGTCCGCCCTTGCCCTGGTCCGGCGCATCAACTGGACCTGGGCCATCCTGCCGCTGGGCTTCGGCCTCTCGTGGATGGCCTCGCACTATGCGCAGCAGGTGAGCGAGCGCGAGGCGCAACACCGCTTCGAGACCGCCGCGCGCGATGCGCGGCACAGCGTCGAGACCGAGCTGCGCACCTACACCCAGGCCATCTACGGCCTGCGCGCGCTGTTCAGCGCCAACCCCGAGGTCACGCGGCAGGAGTTCGACCACTACGTGGCCATCCTCGAGCCGCAGCTGCGCCTGCCGGCCTTTGCCGCGGTGACCTTCGCGCGCTACGTCCCGGCCGCGCAGCGTGCGGCTTTCGAGCAGCACATCCAGCACGACGACAGCCTGCCCTCGGGCCCGATTCCCGGCTTCAGGATCCGCGCGCCCCAGAGCCTGCCCTACCACTTCGTGATCGACTACGTCTACCCGCCCGAGCCGGTGCATGAGTCGACCATCGGCATCGACATCACCGCCGAGGCGGTGCGCCGGCCGGCGCTGGTGCAGCAGGTGGAAACCGGCCTGCTCACCTCGTCGGGCGTGCCGATCACCGACCTGTCGCGCCGCCTGAACTCCAACCTGCTGCCGATGCGCGTGATGGCCTACCGCCAGGGCGCGCCGCTGGCCACGGCTGATGACCGCTGGCGGGCGGTGGTGGGCTCGGTGGGCGCGGCCTTCTACGTGCGCGTGCTGTTCGACCGCGCGCTGAAGGAATCGGCGCCGCAGCTGCGGCTGCGCGTCTACGACATCGGCTCCACCGCCGATGCGGTCGACCTCGACACCCGCCGCGGGGTGCTCATCTACGACAACAGCCGCCCCGACGGCTACCTCTACGAGCATGGCAGCGTCACACGCAGCGCCCGCTTCGGGCAGACGCTGCTGATCAACTGGGCGACGCGCCGCTGGGCGATGCAGTTCAGCGCCGAAGAAGGCTTCAGCCGGCCGGCCGATGGCGGCCTGCCGTGGCTGCTGCTGGCCGGCGGCGTGGTGACCACGCTGCTGCTGCTGGCGTGGCTGCAGGCGCTGGCGCGCTCGCGCAGCCATGCCGAGGCGGCGCGGCGTGCGCAGAGCAACTTCCTCGGCCACATGAGCCACGAGCTGCGCACGCCGCTCAACGGCATCCTCGGCTATGCGCAGCTGCTCGAGATGGGTGGCAACCTCAGCGCGGCGCAGGCCAGCGGCGTGCGCACCATCAAGGCCAGCGGCGACCACCTGCTGTCGCTGATCGACGACCTGCTCGACATCGCCCGCATCGAGGCCGGCCGGCTCGACCTGCACGTGACCGAGGTGGCGCTCGCGCCCTTCCTGCAGGGCGTGGCCGACATCGTGCGCGTGCGCGCCGCCGAGAAGGGCATCGCCTTCGAGCACCGGCCCGACCCGATGCTGCCGCAGGCCGTGCGCGCCGACGAGCGGCGGCTGCGCCAGGTGCTGCTCAACCTGCTGGGCAACGCGGTGAAGTTCACCGACCAGGGCGGCGTGCGCTTCCGCGTCACCCGCATCGGGCTGCCCGGTGCCGAAACCACGGCGCGGCTGCGTTTCGAGATCGAAGACTCAGGCGTCGGCATCGGCGCTGTCCAGCTGGCGCGCCTGTTCCGCCCCTTCGAGCAGGCCGGCGAGGCCGGACGCCGGCGCGGCGGCACCGGGCTGGGCCTGGTGATCAGCCGCGAGCTGGTGCGGCGCATGGGCGGCGAGATCGAGGTGCGCAGCACGCCCGGCGAAGGCAGCGTGTTCGCCTTTGAGCTGGTGCTGCCGGTGGCGGCCGGCGAGGCCGCTACCATCCCGGCTCCCGACGGAAGTTCCAACCATGGCCACCTCTCCTGAAAACACCAGCATGGCGCTGTTCTGCGACTTCGAGAACGTCGCCCTCGGCGTGCGCGATGCCAAGTACGACAAGTTCGACATCAAGAAGGTGCTCGAACGCCTGCTGCTCAAGGGCAGCATCGTCGTGAAGAAGGCCTATTGCGACTGGGAGCGCTACAAGGGCTTCAAGGCCGCGATGCACGAGGCCAACTTCGAGCTGATCGAGATCCCGCACGTGCGGCAGTCGGGCAAGAACTCGGCCGACATCCGCCTCGTGGTCGATGCGCTCGACCTCTGCTACACCAAGTCGCACGTCAACACCTTCGTGATCATCAGCGGCGACTCCGACTTCTCGCCGCTGGTGTCCAAGCTGCGCGAGAACGCCAAGCAGGTCATCGGCGTGGGCGTGAAGCAGAGCACCTCCGACCTGCTGATCGCCAACTGCGACGAGTTCATCTTCTACGACGACCTCGTGCGCGAAGGCCAGCGCGCCGCGGCCAAGCGCAACCCGCAGGAAGCGCAGGCCCCCGGCCACAAGCGCTCGCCCGAGGAAGACCGCCGCCGCCGCGAAGAGGCCGAGATCCGCCGCAGCAAGGCGATCGACATGGCGGTGGAGACCTTCGAGGCGCTGATGTCCGAGCGCGGCGACGGCGGCAAGGTGCGAGCCTCGGTGCTCAAGGACGCGATCAAGCGTCGCAAGCCCGACTTCAGCGAGTCGTACTACGGCTTCCGCACCTTCGGCAGCCTGCTCGAGGAAGCGCAGGCGCGCGGCCTGCTCGAGATCGGGCGCGACGACAAGTCCAACGTCTACGTCCACCGCGTGCCGGGCAGTGCGCCGCACCGTGCCGAGGTGCCGCGTGTGGAGCTGCCGGTGGAGCCGCCGGTGCCGATGCCGGTGGCTGTGGCGCGCGAGCCTGAGCCGGCCGTCGACGATGCGCCGGCCGAGCCGGCGGTGCCGGCCGCCGAAGCGCCGGCGGATGCAGCCGAAGCCCGACCCTCGCGCGGCGGCCGCGGCCGTGGTGGTCGCAAGAATGCGGCTGCGCGCGCGGTAGTCGAGCCGGCACCTGTCGCTCAGCCCGAGGTGGTGGCGGCGGCGCCTGAGCAACCCGAGCCCGTGGCCGAGGCCCCCGCGGCGCCGGCCAAGGCCAGCCGGCCGCGCAAGACCGCCTCGCCACGCACTCGCCGCCCGCGCAAGGCGGCCGAGCCTTCACAAGGCTGACCGGCTCAGAGCCTTTCGAACAGGCTGGCCGGCATCGCCTCGACGATCGCCGCATAGCCCGCATCGTTGGGATGCAGGTGATCGCCGCTGTCGAAGGCCGGTGCCAGCCGCGTGGGATGCGCCGGGTCGCGCAGCACCGCGTCGAAGTCGATGACTGCATCGAACGCGCCGCCATGGCGTATCCATTCGTTGACGGCCTGGCGCAGCGGCTCCTTGGCCGGCGCGTAGTAGCCCGGCGCGAGGTCGGCGTCCTCGAACGGCGGGCTGGTGGTGCCGACGATGCGCAGGCCCTTGGCGTGCGCGCGCGCTATCAGTTGCCGGTAGCCGGCGATCAGCGCCTCGGCGCTGGGCTGTTCGCGCGGCGAGGCGAACGCACCGGGAAAGCCGATGTCGTTGAGCCCGATGCGCATGATCACCACCTTGGCGCCCGACTGCGCCAGCGCATCCTGCTCGAAGCGGGCCAGCCCCGCGCGGCCGAAGCCCGGGCCGCCCGGATTCTTCGCGTGGCGCGGGCTGTCCTTCAGCAGGCGGTTCCCGATGATGCCGGCATTGAGCACGCCCACCGGGCGGCCCTCGGCCTGCAGACGCGCGGCCAGCACATCGGGCCAGCGATGGTTGGCATCGGGCGTGGAGCCGTCGCCGTCGATCAGCGAATCGCCGAAGGCGACGACCGCGAAGGCATCGGGCGCCGCGGCCACGTCGATGCCGGTGACGAAGGGCCACGACTGGATCTTCTTGCCCACCGGGAACGCCTCGGCGCCGGTGAGGTCGCCCTTGGCCGAGGCGGCATAGCTGGTCTGCTGCGCGAAGAAATGCGTGGTCGTCGCGGCCGTGCGGCGCGGCAGGTGCAGGCTCACCGCGAGGTCGGACAGCGCCGGCACCTCCAGCGCCACCGCGTCGCTCCACACCGTGGCATGCGGCGGCACGGTGACGGAAGGCTGGCCGCCGAAGCGCAGCACGCGGTCGGTGGCGGGGTCGATGCGGGTCTCGGCCACGCGCCGGGCCACATGCGCCGCGCCGATGACCAGGGGCTTGTCGCCGAACGCATTGGACACGCGCACCCGCAGCTGCGTGCCGCCGATGCTGGTGTGCACGATCAGCCGCAGGCTCTGGTCGTCGTACGTGGCCAGCGTGCCGGTCAACGGCGGTTGCGGCGCGGCGGCCCAGGTGCCGATCCAGCCGGGGTCTGCAGCCTGCGCGGCCGCGCAGGCCAGGGCCAGCGCGCAGACGCCCAGCCATTTGTGCAGTGTCATGTCTTGCTTGCTCCTCTGAGGGATTGGGTTTCTGCGTGGCCCGCGAGCGAATGCCACAGTGCCTCGGCCACCGGCCCCGCCGGGCGGTGGCGCAGGCGCGCCGCCACGATGTCAAGCCGCGTGCGCTTGAAGTGTCGTCCTTCGAGCGACAGCAGTTTGCCGCTGCGCAGCTCCTTGTCGATCAGGTGCAACGGCATGTGGCCCCAGCCCATGCCCTGCAGGATCAACTCCTTCTTGGTGTGCTGGTCGGCCACGGTCCAGCTCGGCGCGCCCTCGAGCAGGAAGTAGTCGCGGCCCGGCTGCCGCGCCGAGTCGCGGAGGATCACCTGCACCAGCGCCTTCATGCGCTGCGGGTCGAGGCTGCGCGTGAGCGGAAACGGCAGGTAGCCCGGCGCGGCCACCGGCACCAGCGTGACGGGCAGCATCTGGGCCCACTCGAAGCGCGTGTCGGCCTTGTCGACGTGGTGCACGATCACGTCGGCCTCTTCGTTCAGCAGCCGCTCCCACGGGCCGCCGATGGCCTCGAAATGCAGGTGCAGCCGGGTGCGCGGCCAGGCCGCGAAGAAGCGCTTGAGCAGGCGCAGCACCGGCGCGGCCGGCGTGAGGTCGCCCACCACCACGCGCAGGTCGGTCTCCTCGCCGCGCGACAGCTGGCGCGAGAGCGCATGCAGCGAGGAGGCGCGCGCGAGCAGCTCGGCCGCCTGCTGGTGGAAGCTGCGGCCCGCCTCGGTGAGGCTGACGCGGTATTGCGAGCGGTCGAGCAACGGCACGCCGACGCGGGCCTCCAGGTGCTTGATGGCCGCATGCACGGCAGGATGCGTGCGGTGCAGCTTGCTCGCCGCGGCCTGGAAGCTGCCTTCGGACACCACGGCGTCGAGGCAGGCCAGCTCGTGGAGGGTGAAATCCATTGTTCGCTCGCTTGACAGAGTTTGGCCGGACTTTTGAATTTTCCTTGAAAGCCGGCCTCCCTAAGCTGGCGGCTCCTAAAACTGAAAACGGAGCCTTTTCATGAAAGCCATCGTCCGGCAACAGTACGGCGGACCCGAACAACTGCAGATCCGCGAGGTGCCCGACCCGGTGGCCGCCACAGGCGAGGTGCTGGTGCGCATCAGGGCCTTCGGCCTCAACCGCGCCGAGCAGTACTTCCGGCTCGGCGCCTGGGGCGAGGTGGCCGCGATCTCGGGCATCGAATGCGTGGGCGAGGTGGCCGACGACCCGAGCGGCTGCCTGCTGCCCGGGCAGCGCGTGCTGGCGCTGATGGGCGGCATGGGCCGCACGCGCAGCGGCAGCTATGCCGAATACGTCAGCGTGCCGGCCGCCAACGTGGTGCCGGTGCGCACGCGGCTCGACTGGGCGAGCCTTGCCGCGCTGCCCGAGTCGTATGCCACTGCGTGGAGCTGCCTGCACGACAACCTGGGCGTGAAGCGCGGCGACACGCTGTTGCTGCGCGGGGCCACCTCGGCGCTCGGCCGTGCAGCGATGGACCTGGCGGTGCTGGCCGGCGTGCGCGTGATCGCCGGCGTGCGCGAGGCCCGGCGCCTCGACACGGCGATGTCGCTCGGGGCCGATGCGGCGGTGGTCGAGGGCGAGCGCTTCGACGCCGATGTGCGTCGACATGCGCCGCAAGGCGTCGACGCGGTGCTCGATCTCGTCGGCACGCGCACCCTGCTCGAATCGCTGCGCCTCGCGCGGCGCGGCGGCCGGGTGTGCGTGGCGGGTTTCCTCGGCGGCGGCGAGCCGGTGCCGGCCTTCGATCCGATGAAGCATCTGCCGAGCGGCCGGCACCTGAGCTTCTTCGGCAGCGCCTTCGTCTATGGCACGCCGGACTATCCGCTCGGCGAGGTGCCGTTCCAGCGCCTGGTCGACCTGGCCGAGGCCGGCACGCTGCGCGCCCGGCCGGCGCGGGTGTTCCGCTTCGACGAGATCCAGCAGGCCCACTGCCTGCTGGACGACAACGCGACGAACGGCAAGATGGTCGTGATGCTCTGAGACGACAGCGCCTTACACGACAATGGCGGCCCTCAAGATCCCGCCTATCGGAAGGCACCATGACCGAATCCAAAGAAGCACCGCCCCTGCCCGACCGCCTTTCGGTGGAACCGGGCAGCCCTTTCCACGTGGCCGCCGTGTTCGAACACGACATCGGCATCCGCTTCAACGGCAAGGAGCGCTTCGACGTCGAGGAATACTGCATCAGCGAAGGCTGGATCAAGGTGCCCGCCGGCCGTACGCTCGACCGCAAGGGCAAGCCGCTGATGATCAAGCTCAAGGGCCAGGTCGAGGCGTTCTACCGTTCATGAGGCCGCGTGCCCGGCGCGCCAGGCCTGCGGCGTCATGCCGTGGTGCTGCCGGAACACGCGGATGAAATAGCTGGGTGCTGCGAAGCCGCAGGCCCACGCCACTTCCTTGCCGGCCAGGCTGGTCTCGCGCAGCAGGCTGGCCGCGCGCGCCATGCGCAGCCGCGTGATGCAGCCCACCAGCGTCTCGCCGCTGGCCTGGTGGAACACATGCGACAGATGATCGGCGCTGCAGCCTGACTGCTCGGCCAGGCGCTTCACGCTGAGCTCGGCATCGCCGAGCTGGTTGTGGATCAGCACCCGCACGCGGGCCACCAGCGGCGGCTCCTGCGCATCCGCGTCGCCGCCTTCGTCGAGCGCGCGCAGCACGCCGGTGACGGCGGCGGCCACCAGCGAGCGGGCCTGCAGCTGCGCCCATGCATCGGCGCCCGCACCCAGGCGCGACGCATCCCACAGCCAGTCGTGCACCTTGGCCGCTTGCGCATGCTGCAGCGCCTGCAGATGCGCCACCACCGGCCGCCCCGGCTTGCGCTCCAGCGCCACATGGCAACGCAGCATCGGCCCGTCGGCAAACACCACGAGGTTGCGGAAGGCCTGCGCGGCCGACCGCCCATCGGGCCCCACCCGCTCGGCATGGCGCAGCTGCGGCGGGATCACCATCGCCTCGCCGGCGCGCAGCCGCAGCTTGCTCTCCGGAAAGCGGAACTCGGTCCAGCCCGAGGCCTGCAGGAACAGCTCGGGCGCGAGGTGGAAGTGGCCTTCGCCGCGCGCCTCGGGCTCGCCCAGGCGCTGCGGCAGGTGCACGTGGAGCGCACCGCTGGCCGCCGATGCCGCAAAGGCCTGGAGCGTGGCGCGCATGGCCGCGTCTTCGGCGGCATTGGCACCACGTGCGTCTTCGGCGATCGAACACAGCGGGTTGGCGGCACCCCGGATTTCTCTCATCGTTCGCGGCTTTCTGCTAGCGGATCGGCTTGGTCCGGCAAGGCGCCACACCTAAGCTGACGCACCTGTCTTCCCCAATTTTGTGATCCATCATGACATCCAGGATTTCTGTCATCGTCTGGAACGAATTCCAGCACGAACGCGAGAACCCCGCCGTGCGCGCCATCTATCCCGACGGGCTGCACACGGTGATCGCCGATGCGCTGAAGCAGTCGCCCCAAGCGCTCGACGTGGGCACCGCGACGCTCGACCAGCCCGAGCACGGCCTGAGCGAAGAGCGCCTCGCGCACTGCGACGTGCTGGTCTGGTGGGGCCACAAGGCGCACGACCGGGTCAGCGACGAGGTGGTGGCGCGCGTGCAGCGCCGCGTGCTCGAGGGCATGGGCCTGATCGTGCTGCACTCGGGCCACTTCTCGAAGATCTTCCGCCGCATGATGGGCACCAACTGCTCGCTGAAGTGGCGCGAGGCCGACGAGAAGGAGCGGGTGTGGGTCGTCGAGCCTTCGCACCCGATCGCGGCCGGGCTGGGCGAATACTTCGAGCTGCCCTGCGAGGAGATGTACGGCGAGCGCTTCGACATCCCCAAGCCCGATGCCACGGTGTTCATCTCGTGGTTCGAAGGCGGCGAGGTGTTCCGCTCGGGCTGCTGCTGGGAGCGCGGCCACGGCCGCATCTTCTACTTCCGCCCCGGCCACGAGGCCTACCCCACTTATCACGATGCCAACGTGCAGCGCGTGATCGCCAACGCGGTGCAGTGGGCCGCGCCGCGCATCACCCGCGCCGACAGCTGCCCGATGAGCCCCGCGCTCGAGGCGCTGAAACCCAAGGCGGTGAACTACGCCAAGGTCGGCATCGCGCAAGGCCAGGAGGACATCGAATGAGCCAGTACCAGAAGGAAGCAGCGGGCACGCAGGCCGCGAGCGCCGCAGCCACCGGAGGCCGGCGCCTGCGCGTCGGCGTGGTCGGGCTGGGCATCGGCCGCATGCACATCGACGGCTGGCGCCAGCATCCGCAGGTCGACGTGGTGGCCATCGCCGACACCGATGCGCAGCGCCTCGCGCAGGTGGGCGAGCAGTTCGGCATCGCGCACCGCTATGTGGTCCTCGAGGCGATGCTCGATGCGCAGGCGCTCGACGTGGTCAGCATCTGCACGCCCAACAAGTTCCACAAGGAATTGACGCTCAAGGCCCTGGCCGCCGGCTGCCATGTGCTGTGCGAGAAGCCGATGGCGATGAGCGCCGCCGAGGGCCGCGAGATGCTCGAGGCAGCCACGCGCGCCGAGCGCCGGCTGATGATCAACTTCTCGTTCCGCTTCACCGCGCAGTCGCGTGCGCTGAAGGCGCAGGTGGATGCCGGCGTGTTCGGCGAGTTCTACTTCGGCCGCAGCGTGTGGCACCGGCGCAAGGGCATGCCCGGCTTCGGCGGCTGGTTCGGCACCAAGGCCCTGTCGGGCGGCGGCCCGCTGATCGACCTGGGCGTGCACCGGCTCGACCTCGCGCTGTGGCTGATGGGCTACCCCAGGCCGACCTGGGTGATGGGCAGCACCTACGACCCGATCGCGCGCCAGGCGGCCGAGCGTGCGGGCAAGCCTTTCGACGTGGAAGACCTCGCCGCGGCCTTCATCCGCTTCGACAACGGCGCGAGCCTCGTGCTCGAGGCGTCGTGGGCCGCCCACATCCAGGAGCGCGAGCTGATGGAAACGCGCCTGCTAGGCACCCGCGCCGGCCTGCTGCAAAAGAACCTCGACGAGGGCTACACCTTCGACGCCCAGGTGTTCACCGAGCAGCACGGTTCGGCCTTCGACATGCACCTGCATGCCACCGACCAAGCGGCACCGCCGGCGATGCACGACTATGCCGAAGCCATCCTCACCGGCCGCCCGCATCCCGCACCGGCGGAAGAAGGCCTGCGCGTGATGGAGATCCTCGACGCGATCTACGAAAGCGCCCGCAGCGGCCGGCCTGTGGAAATGTGACCGCCTGATGACCTTGTCCCCGCCGTCTGTGGACAACTCTGTGGGGAGGGGCTGGGCAGCGGCGGTAAGTGCTTGTCGGCGTAGGGAGGCGAGGTTGATTGCTGCGAAATGTGGCAGTGCAGCAGGCACGGGAGCGCCGCAGCGGCTCAGCCCGCCAATGCCTCCCGTTTGGCGCGCAGCGCCTCGCGCTCGGTGTCGAACAGACTGGGGATGGTCTGCCAGTGCTGGTAGAGCACGTCGATCCAGTCCCAGTGTCCTTCGGACGGTACGTGTTTCTCCAGGCGTTCGAAGGCCTGGTGGATGTCGGTCGCGTGGGCGGGCTCCTCCCGAGCAATCCAGGCGAGCACGCGGATGGCGGCGCAGGTGGTCCAGTCCCAGGGGCCGTACAGCACCGACATCAGCGCCTCGCGCCGCGCCGATCCGATCCAGCCCTCGTCGATCTGCCCCGCAACCTGCGCCGCGGCGAGCTGCAGCCGCGGCAGCCAGGCCAGTGCTGCCACACCCGAAGGGGCTGCCGGGGGATGAACCATCACGGCCAGGATCTCGGTCAGCCGCTCGACGCCGAGGGCCTGCGCGACATGGCTGGCGCGTGCCCAGTTGGTGTGAGGGTCGTAGCGCTCGGCTGCGAGCGTTGCGATGCGGCTCGACACCTCTGGCGAGGGCGGCGGAAGTGCAGGGTGCGGATCGGTGCCGTCGAAGCGCCACAACACATGGCGGACTGCTTCCAAAGGCACCCGGGGATCCGCCGCCGGGATCGACGAGACCGACACCTGCAATGCCGCCGCCGGGTGGCCAAAGGCCGCGAGCTCCAGCAGGATCGCGAGGCGGTTGCTCGGCGCTTCCAGTGTCGACAGCCCCAGCGTGATCTTCTCGTCTTTCCGGGGCTGCGCTGGTTGGCCCTGCTCCAGCCATTTGGCTCTCAACTGGCGCAGGACGTTGGCCGAAGCATCGCCCGATTCGGGCAAGGCACCGCGCTCGCGGAACGCCAGCTCATGCGCACGGTGCCGGCCCGTGTTTGCCGCCTCGATGAGCCGGTCCATCCAGCTTTCGTCGCCGCTCATCTTCCATTGGCAATACCAGGCCGACGCCTCGGCCCATGCGTTGCCAGGGTCGATCTTCAGCGCGGAGTCGTAGTGCTGCAGTGCCTGCGGCCAGTGTTGCGCCTCGAGAAGGCTGTCGCCTGCTTCGAGGTACCCGCTCGTTTCGTCCGGCGCCAGCGTGATGGCCTTGTCGAAGGCCTGGGCCGATGCCTCATGGAGGCCCTTGGCCCGTAGCGCGAGGCCGACGGCCACGGCGCGGTTGAATTCCGTGGCCTGCTCGATCGGGCCTGCAACGGCCAGTGCCTCGTCGAGCATGCCGGCCTTGCGCAGCAGGCCGGCATGCATCATCGTGAGCAAGCCACTTGCTTCGTAGCGAGGCGCTGCGCGTTCGATCAATGCAACCCACCGCCGCATCGCGCGGTGCGTCCTGGCCGACGACACCTGCGCTTCGGGGCAGGTGGTCAGCACGGCGCCAAAGAGCAGCAGCGCCGTGCGCTCGGGCAAGGCTTCGATCGCGCCCTCGGGTTCGAACCAGCCGAGCGCCCACGCATGCAGATAGTCGGCCCTGCCGATGGCCCGGGTCACGTCGACGAGGCGCAGCACGCCGTCCTCGGTCCGGCCTTGCAACTGCCACAGGTAGGCGCGCAGGGCCTCGCTCGATGCATGGCGCGGCTCCTGGTCGGGAACGAGGCTGTCGATGTCGGGCCGGGCTGCCGCGACATAGCGATCGACCAGGGCGCGCCATTCGGCCCGGGCAGGGTCGAGCTGCAGCAGGTTCGCCAGATGCTGTGCGCCATGCGGCAGGTTCTCGCCGACATCGAGCGTGGCCTGCGCAATGAACAGGTCGAACTCCGGCGACCCTTCACGCAACTGGACATCCTTGCCGCGATAGGGGGACGCCCCATCGCGCGCAGAGCCCCCCGGTTTCCGACCCAGGATGCGGCTCAACCATCCCATTGCATGCCTCCCTCTGTTGCTCGCTGATCTGCTTGGGCCGGAACTGTAGCCGGGAGCATCGAGGCAAAGCGCGGTGAGAATCCATGTCGCATGAAGCCCGAAGTTCAAGCCAACAAGGTGGTCGTTCTGTCCGGCTCTGGCGTCAGCGCCGAGAGCGGGTTGCCTACCTTCCGCGATTCGAGTGCTATTTGGAATTCGTACTCGTGGCACGAAGTGGCAAGTCCGGAGGGCTGGATAAATCGTCCAGAAGCGGTGCTTGCCTTCTACAACGAACGGAGATCACAGGCTTGGCGTGCGATGCCAAACGCGGCGCATCGAGCCATCGCTTCCCTGGAGGCGTCCTACGAGGTGGTGGTCATCACGCAGAACGTGGATGAGCTGCACGAGCGCGCTGGCTCCCGGAACGTGATTCACCTGCATGGCCAACTGGCATACGCGCGGGGCACATCCGAAGCGCGCAGGCGCTATCGAATCGAAGCGTCGCCGATCTCGATGGGCCAGCTTTGCGAGGACGGAACCCAACTTCGGCCCGATATCGTTTGGTTCGGAGAAAGCGTCGAGTTCTATGAGGAGGCTCGAAGGCATGTGGCGAGTGCAGGAAAGGTTCTTGTGGTCGGAACGTCGCTTTCGGTCTTTCCCGCCGCCTCGCTGGTGAAGGCCGCAAGAGGCAGGGCAGAAAAGTTGCTCGTCTCGCTCGATGTGACGAAGCCGCCTTATGGCTTCAGGTTTCATCGAGGAAAAGCCACCGAAGTGGTTCCCGCGTTGGCGACCAGATGGCTGGTCGAGGCTCGCGGCGGCCATTCGAATCTTGATGAACAGGTGTGATTCATGGGATGGGTCAACGACGCGCGCAGGGAACTGGCCGCGGGTCGCCAGGTACAGATTCGCCCAAGTGGAGGCTCCATGCGGGGACGGATCGAGAGTGGTCAGCTCGTTACACTTGCTCCTGTCGCCCCATCGGATATCAAGGTCGATGATGTGGTCCTTGTCGGATGGCATGACAACTATCTGCTGCACCTCGTCAAGGAAATCAGGGGCGAACAAATTTTGATCGGGAACAACCTCGGAAAGCTCAACGGCTGGGTTGCCGCAGCGGCAGTCATAGGAAGGGTTGTTGCTGTGGAAGCCTCGTAGGCTTGCGAATCAGGCCTTGCATGCGGCTCCGGCATGGAGGGTCCATTGACTCGCGGCTGTTCGAGCGAGACGAAGGTTCGATGGTGGGAAACCGGGGAGGCACACTTGTACTGCGACTTTTGCCGAATCGATACAGGAGGCGTTTGCCATCAATGCGGTCAGACTCTTTCTGCGCCAGCGCCGATCAAGAAATCGGCCGATGCTGAGGAACTCGTCGCACTTTGGAATCCTGATGTCGCCGCATTGCTGAGCTGGGCGGTCTTTGGCATTGCGTTCGGCGCTTCGATCCACGCGGCCAATTGGAAGCGGCTCGGACAACCACGCCGCATGTGGGAGTCTCTTGCCTGGGCCACACTGCCTCTGCTCGGCATGATTGTTCTCGCTGCGTTGGGTGTTTCTTACAGTACGCCGCTGCGCACAACGCTTCTGATGCTTCCTTTCTTTGGAATGAACGGAATCATGGCCGCCTTTTGGTATTTCGCTGTCGGGCGGAGTCAGTCCAAGTACATCGTTTCGCATCTCAATGGCGCATACGTTCGGGAAGGTTGGATCGGGCCCGCTTTCATAGCGCTCACCCCGTTCGCCGTTCTGCTGGCCACGTTCGCTTGAAGTAAGCGGTGTTTGGCAGATGCCAGATTCCGTGCAATCCAGCCGCCGTCCTTACTACTGGCCTGCCGACGGCCTTCACCTGTTGAACCGGGCCGACGGTTCCTTCCATCTTCGGTTGTCCAACAAAAGCTTCCTTGCATGCCTGCAGTCGCTGCGCGCCAGCGCGCAGGGGTATGAGAAGTATTTGTCGCAATACCCGTCAGTGCTCTGTGCTCCGCTGGATCTTCTTTACCTCATCCGCAGAGCGGCATGCACGCTGGACGAAGCACTCCTGCAGGATTTGTTGTTCTCCTACAGCTGGCGTGAGGCAAATTGGGGAGCCTGGCTGGCAGCGCTCGCTCCGAACCGGGGATATGTCGAGCACCTCCGACGCCGCAGGCCGACACTCCCGTACGGAGCGATCGTTGTCGACCTGGCAAGTGCGGCGTGCGGTGGCGATCAGGTCTCCACTGAATACGCTGAGCACTGGATGCTGCTTTGCGAGCTTCGAGAGCTACTGGGGCAACTGCCGAGGGTCGTCAGTCCGCTCCGCATTGGACCGACCATCGAAGAAGAGGCGCAGATGAAGTCCGAAATGGAGGTGGTGCGGGCAGCGTACCGGCAGGGCGGGGCGACTGCGGCCAGAAAGGCGATGGGCCAGAAGCACTTGAGCCACTACCTCCGTGGCCATCTCGAATGGGCAGGCAGCTTCGGGCGACACGGCGCCTGATCCACTGCTCTCATGGCTCGAGGGGCACGCCTCAATGCAGTGTCAACCCCATCCCCTGCACCGCCGCCGCCATCCCTGCGCGCCAGCTCAGGCACCAGCTCCTGAATTCCTCCAGTGGCAGCGGCTTGCTCATGTGGAAGCCCTGGGCCTCGTCGCAGTGCAGTGATTGCAGCTGCTGCCACACGGCCTGGTTCTCGACGCCTTCGGCCACCACGCTGAGGCCGAGGTTGTGGGCGAGGTCGATGGTCGAGCGCACGATCTTCGCGTCGTCGAGGTCGCGCTCCATGCCCATCACGAAGCTCTTGTCGATCTTGAGTTCGTCGACCGGCAGGCGCTTCAGGTAGGCCAGGCTCGAATAGCCGGTGCCGAAGTCGTCGATCGCGAGCTTGAAGCCGCAGGCGTTCAGGCGCTTGAGCGTGGCCTCGGCGCGGCCGGGGTCGTCCATGATCGCGCTCTCGGTGATCTCGAGGCAGAAGGCCTCGGGCGGCACCCGGTGGCGGCGCAGGCGTTCATCGAGCTTCTCGGGCAGCTCGGGATCGAGCAGGTCGCGGGTCGAGAGGTTGACCGAGATGCGCAGGTCGTTGCCGCCGGCCTTGAGGCTGGCCCACTGGCGCGCCGCCTCTTCGAACACCCACAGCGTGAGCTGGCGGATGAAGCCGGTCTGCTCGGCGAAGGGGATGAAGTGCATCGGCGGCACCAGCCCGCGCTGCGGATGCTGCCAGCGCACCAGTGCCTCGGCGCCGCGCACGCGGCCGTCTTCGAGGCCGATCTTGGGCTGCAGGTAAAGGCGCAGCTCGCCGTGCTCGATGGCATGGCGCAGCTCGCTCAGCAGCGACAGGTTCTGCGCGCTGCCCGAGTCGATGCCGGCGTCGTACATCAACGGGCCCTGCGTGCGGCGCTTGGCGGCATACATGGCCACCTCGGCGCGGCTGAGCAGCGCGTCGGCATCCGTGGCGTGCTGGGGCCAGCAGGCGATGCCGATGCCGGCGCCCAGGTCGACCATCTGCTCGTCGAGCAGCAGCGGCGCCTCGAAGGCCTCGGCGATGCGCGCGGCCACGCCCTTGGCCAGCGTGGCGTCGGCGCCGGGCAGCAGCACCGCGAATTCATCGGCGCCGATGCGCGCGACCATGTCGCCTTCGCGCAGCGTGTGCATCGCCAGCCGTTCGGCCACCGCGATCAGCAGCCGGTCGCCGAAGCGGTAGCCCAGCACGTCGTTGACCTGCTTGAAGCGGTCGAGGTCGAGCATCACGATCGACAGCTGCGCCGGCCCCAGGCCATCGCGCCGGCTGATCGCCAGGTGCACCGCATCGCGGAACTGCAGGCGGTTGGGCAGGCCGGTCAGGCGATCCCAGTAGGCCAGCTTCAAGATCTGGTCCTGCTGCTTCGCGATGCTGATGCGCATGTGCTCGAAGCGCTGCGCCAGCTCGCCGATCTCGTCGGACCGCTGCACGCCGCGGATCGGCGTGGTGTAGTCGCCGGCCGAGAGGCGCTCGGCCGCGGCCGCGAGGCGGCGGATCGGCGTGGTCACGCGGCGGGCGGTGAACACGCTGAGCACCGCGAAGGCGATCACGCCCAGCAGCGTCAGCGCCGCCAGCACCAGTTGCAGCTGCCGGTAGGGCGCCAGCGCTTCGTCGACCGAACGCAGCAGCACGGCCACCGCGCCGCTCTGGCCGCGCACGCCGGTGAGGCTGACGCTGCGGGCGCCGTATTCGTCGGCACCGGCAAACAGCGTGGTGCCGGGCAGGCTGGCGCCGAACTGGCCGCGCAGCCGCTCGGCCACCGGCGCCGGCAGGGTCGAGAACACCTGCGTCCACCGCTCGGCGCCGGGCGCGCGCGCGAGCATGCACAGGTGCAGGCCCGAGATGCTGCGCAGGTCGTCGGCCAGGCGCTGGTCGAGGCGGAAGCCGATCATCACCCAGCCGAGCAGCGTGGGCGCCTTCATCGGCACGAGCACGAACTGCACCGGCTGGCTGTCGACCAGCTCGATCACGCTGGGTGGCTGGTTGGCGCGCGCCAGCGCGGCCAAGTGCTGGATCACGGTGTCCAGGCCGGCGAGGCCCGGGCGGGTGGTCACCCGCAGGTCGAACGAGGTGTCGAGCAGCGCCGACACCAGCGCATCGACCCGCTCGCCGTGGTTGGCGAGTGCCGAGGCCACGGTCTCGTCGTCGCCGCTGGCCAGCGCGGCGCGGAAGCCGTAGTCGGCCGCGAGCAGCCGGGCGCCGTCGAGCAGGCGGGCGCTGTTCTGCGCGAGCAGGCGCTGCAGCGCGCGCTCGCCCACCGCCAGGTCATCGGTGATCGCGCTGCGCGCATTGCTCGCGATGCTGGCGCGGATGGCCAGGAAGCTGCCGCCCTGCACGAGCAGCAGCAGGATCAGGAACAGCGCGACGATGCGCGTGCTGAGCTGCCGGCTGCGCCAGGGCGGGCGTGGGCCGGCCCCGGCGCGGACATCGGTCGCGGGGTCGGCGGGAATCGAGGAAGGGGTGTGCTGCATCGCAGGCCGGGCCGTGGACGGGCCGGTCGTGCGCGACGCAGCCCATACAGCTTATCGGCGGTGGGCCGGCCGGATTGAGCGTTGCGCGCTGCGGTGTGTGGTTGTCCACACGCCGGGGCCATGCTTCAGTGGCTGGGCGGCTGCCAGGGGTCGTAGCTGCCGAAGTTCCATACATGGCCTTCGACATCGCGGCAGGTGTAGCCGCGGCCGCCGTAGTCCTTGTCTTCGATGTCGAGCACGATCTCGGCGCCGGCGGCCTTGGCGCGGCGGTAGTGCGCGTCGACATCGGCGATCACCACATAGGGCGACTGGGTTTCCTTGCCGTCGAGCTCGTCGGGCTGGCGCACGAGGTCGCCGTATTCCGATGTCAGCGCGGAGCCGAGCATCACCATGCCGCCGCCGAGCGTGAGCTGTGCATGGTGGATGGTGTTGCCCTCGCCGGGCACCACGAGGTGCTTCTCGAAGCCGAAGGCCTGGCACAGCCACTCGATCGCGCGCGGCGCATCGCGGTAGCGCAGGCAGGGGATGATGTTCGCGGGCATGGCCTCTCCTGGCGTATCGTGAAAAAGCACACGATAGGCAGGCGCGGGCCGGGTTTCAAGTGAAAGCCCAGCTCCTAACGGGCGATGGCCTCGCCGACGATGCTTTCGAGCCGGCCCGATTTCTTCAACCGGGCCAGCGCCGCATTGAAGCGCTCGAGCAGGGCCGCCTGGTGCGCCGACTTGTGGAATGCCAGGTAGGTCGGGTTCTCCACCATCGTGCCGGCCAGGCGCAGGCCGGCGTGCTGCCGCAGCTGCGCCGTGCCGGCCTCGTCGATCGCCAGCAGCGCATCGATGCGGCCGATGGCGAGCTTGCGGAAGTTCTGCTCGTCGCTGTCGACCTCTTCGGCGAGCAGGCGACCGGCGTTGCGTGCGCGGTCGAAGTCATCGCCATAGCTCCATCCGCGGATCACGCCCACGCGCTTGCCTTCGAGGTCGGCCAGTCGGGTGTAGCTGAAGTAGCGCCCGGCCGGCACGTAGACGTTGATGCGCTCCACGTACATCGGCTCGCTGAAGTCGTATTTGGCGAGGCGCTCGGTGTTCTTGTAGATGCCGCCCACGCCGGCCTGTGCAGCGTCGAGCTCCATCAGCGCGCGCCGCCAGGGCTTGGCCTCGATGCGCAGCTCCACGCGCATCTCCTGGAAGGCCGCGGCCATCAGCGCCGGATAGACGCCCGCGGCCTTGCCGTCGCGGCCGAACATGAAGGGTGGGTTGGACTCGTCGACGTTGACGCGCACCGGCTCGGCGGCCGATGACGCGGCTGCGCAACCGGCCAGGCCGGCCGCCAGCCCGATGCGGAGCCAGGCTCGTCGTGCGATCTTCGCCATGCGCGCAGCGTGCCACAACGGCGGCCGCGCGGCCATGGGCAGATTACTCGCCGCGCAACCGGCGCAGCAGCTCCCGGGCCGCCGCGGGCGCCCGCTCCTTGGCGCCGTTGATCATGAAGGCGAACACATCGCGCGGCCGGCGCTCGGGCGTCACCGGGTCGGCCTCTATACGTGGCGCGCCGGTGGGCTCGCCGCCGGCGGCCCAGGCGCGCGTGCAGGCGGCCCAGGCATCGAGCACCTCGGGCGAGTAGCCGGTGAGCCGCGCGGATTCGCAGCGCATCATCCGCAGGTAGACGAAATCGGTGGTCAGGTTGGTGAACGACGGGTAGTCGTCGGAATCGGTGATCACCGTGCCGCAGCGGTATTGCCGCGCCAGCGCCAGGAACTCGGGCACCAGGAAGCTGTCGTGCCGCACGTCGAGCACGTGGCGCAGCGGCCGGCCTTCCAGGCTCGTGGGCAGCAGCTTCAGAAAGGCCTCGAAGTCGGCTGCATCGAAGCGCTTGGTCGGCGCGAACTGCCACAGGATCGGCCCGAGCTTGGCGCCCAGCTTCGCGAGCCCGCTGCCGATGAAGCGCTCCACCGATTCGCCCGCCTCGGCCAGCACGCGCCGGTTGGTCGCGAAGCGGTTGGCCTTGACCGCGAACATGAAGTCGTCGGGCGTCTCGTCGTGCCACTTCTGGAAGCTGGCCGGGCTCTGCGTGCTGTAGTAGGTGCCGTTGATCTCGATCGCGGTGACCTGCCGGCTCGCGTATTCGAGCTCGCGCCGCGCCGGCAGGTCGCTCGGATAGAAGGTCTCGCGCCAGGGCTCGTAGGTCCAGCCGCCGATGCCCACGCGGATCGTGCCCGCGGATTGCTCCGTTGCCATCAACGCCTCTCCTTGCATGTGGGGTGGATCGCCGATTCTGGCGCGGGGCCGCACAATCCGCTCGACGGGCTGGCGAAGGGCATGCAGATGGCAGTGCGACGGATGGCGTGGTGGAGTGCGGCAGCGCTGGCTTGGCTGGCCGGTTGTGCGAGCCTAGGCTTCGTGCGCCCGGGCTTCGTGGAGTTGCCGCTGCGCTCCGGTTGGTACGAAGGCCAGCCGGTGGACTACGTGACCACCGACGTGTCCGATCTCGCGATGGCGCGTGAGGCCGGTGCCAACCATGTGCCGCGCTTGGCAGAGGCGCTGCCCGAGGGCCCGCCGCGGCCGGGGCAGCGCTCCTCGGTAGAGCGTATCTACAAGGTCGTCAATTTCAACCAGGGCAGCGTGCTGCCCTCGGTGCCGCAGCCGGTGGGCGCGGGCAGTCGCGATGGGTCGTACAGCCCGTTGTGGGTCATCGTGAAGGTGAGCTGGCAGCCGGGCACCGCGCCGCGCGTGCTGCGCTCGGAGGAAGAAGTGCTGGCGGCGGCCGAGAAGGGCGAGGTGGCGCTGGAGACCACGCGCATCGTCGTCAATTGCCCCGTGGTGCGGACGGCGCGGGGCGGTGCACTGCCGGGCGTGCGCTGAGCGCCGTGGTTCAGGCGCTCAGGGCTGCCACCTATCGCACAGCGGCCGCTCTGCGAGCCAGCCGTGCTGCAGCCAACAGGGCTGTTGCACAGACAAACAATGGGCAATCGGATTACGCGGCCGACGCGATCACCCCACCCCCTAGGCACACCTCGCCGTCATACAGCACGGCCGACTGACCGGGCGTGACCGCCCACTGTGCCTCGCCGAAGCGCAGCGTGAAGGCCGGTTCGCCCGGCGTGAACTCGCAGGCTGCATCGGCCTGGCGGTAGCGCGTCTTCGCGGCGATGTGGCCCGCAGCGGGTGCGTGGCCGGCAACCCAGCTGGTGTCGTCAGCGGTCAGCGTGTGCTGCAGCAGCCAGGGATGGTCGTGTCCCTGCACCACGTAGAGCGTGTTGCGCGCTATGTCCTTGCGCGCCACGAACCACGGCTCGTGCTCGCCGCCACCGCGCGGCGCGCCCTTTTCCTTGAGGCCGCCGATGCCGATGCCCTTGCGCTGGCCCAGCGTGTAGAAGCTCAGGCCCACGTGCTCGCCGATCGTGCGGCCGCGGTCGTCCTTGATCGGGCCGGGCTGGTTGGAGAGGTAGCGGTTGAGGAACTCGCGGAACGGCCGCTCGCCGATGAAGCAGATGCCGGTCGAATCTTTCTTCTTCGCGTTGGGCAGTCCGATCTCGGCGGCGATGCGGCGCACCTCGGTCTTGGGCAGCTCGCCCACCGGGAACATGGTCTTCGCGAGCTGGGCCTGGTTGAGGCGGTGCAGGAAGTAGCTCTGGTCCTTCAGCGGGTCCAGGCCCTTGAGCAGCTGGAATTCGCTGCCTACCTGGCGCACCCGGGCGTAGTGGCCGGTGGCGATCTTCTCCGCACCCAGGCGCATCGCATGGTCGAGGAAGGCCTTGAACTTGATCTCGGCGTTGCACAGCACGTCGGGGTTGGGGGTGCGGCCGGCCTGGTATTCGCGCAGGAATTCGGCGAACACGCGGTCCTTGTACTCGGCCGCGAAGTTCACATGCTCGATCTCGATGCCGAGCACGTCGGCCACCGAGGCGGCGTCGAGGAAATCCTGCCGCGACGAGCAGTATTCGTCGTCATCATCGTCCTCCCAGTTCTTCATGAAGATGCCGACGACCTCGTGGCCGGCCTGCTTCAACAGATGGGCCGACACGGCCGAATCGACGCCGCCGGACAGGCCGACGACCACGCGCTGCTTGGGGGAACTCATCCCCGAATTTTAGGGAACCGGTCTGCTCAGTGATGGGCGTGGCCGGGATGCCCTGGTTCCTCGGCATATCCCCGGGCCCGCTGGTAGGCGGCGACCTGCTGCGGCGAGAGCAGGCGCCGCGTGCGCAGATGGGCCTGCAGATGCACGTTGCGCAGCTGGCCCTGCAGCGCAGCGGCCTGCGCGCTCAGCCGGGCGGTGTCGTGTTCACTGGCGGTGCCGTCGCGAAACGCCTCGTCCAGCGCTCGTTCGGCCTCGATCACCTGGCGGCCGAGCTGTCGCGCCTGGTGTTTCATCTCGGTCACGACGCGCTCGAGGTCGCCGGCCTGGGCCGGCGTGAGCTCCAGCACCTGCGCCAGCGCGAGCGCATGCAGCGGTCCTGGTGCGCCATTGAGTTCTGCCGGCAGCGAGAGGCCCATGCCGCGGCCTTCGGTCAGATCGTCGATCTGCTGGGCCGACAGCGCCTTGATCTCCCGGTGGCGCCAGGCGGCATAGTCCGACGCGCTCTGCGCCCCGGCAGCGCCGGCCCACAGCAGACACAGCAGCAGGGCCAGCGGGGTGTTGGGTCGAAGTGCCATCGTGCGTCTCCTTGTTGCGCACCGCATTCTGGAGACCGGGCCGTGGCGGCGCGGATGACGGCGGTCATACCGCCGGAGGCCTGCGGCGGCGTATGCGCCCCTCGTGCCGCTCGACCAAGCCTTGCGCTTCGAGCGTGGCCAGGCAGCGGTACAGCGCCTCGTGCGAAGCGCCCAGCATCCGGGCGGTCGCCTTCCAGTGGCCGGCCGGCGAGACCCAGCCGTCGCGATCGGTGGCCTGCACCTCCAGCCAGGCCAGCATGCGCGCTGCGAGCGGGCGAAGGTTGCGCAGTTCGCTCGCGGTGCGCAGGGCCTGCAGCGATCGCGCCTGCTGGGCCAGCAGTGCCAGCATCGCGTCGGGGTCGGCCCGCAAGGTCTGCAGCAGGGCTGGCTTGGACACCCGCTGCAGGCGGACCGGTGTCAGCGCGGCCGCATCGCAGTGATAGGCAGACGAGAACAGCGATGCCTCGGCCACCCACTGTCCTGGTCCGTAGGAGGCCAGCGGCAGCAGGCTGCCGTTCTCCAGAGTGCGGCTCAGCTCGACCTGTCCGGCCTCGACGAGGTACATCGAGGTCACGCGGTCGCCGCACCGGAACAACGTGGCGCCGGCGCTCAGTTCGCGCAGGGTGGCCGCCAGCCCGGACGGCAGGGGCGTCACGGCGCCGACGAGGCCTCGACTTCGGCCCTCGCCTTCGGGATCGCCGGCCCCAGCACCCGCGGGCCCTCCGGCGTGATCAGCACGTCATCCTCGATGCGGATGCCGCCGAAGGCCGCGTGGCGCTCGAACATCGCGTAGTCGATGAAGGGCGCATGCCGGCCCTCGGCCTTCCAGCGGTTCGTCAGCAGCGGGTTGATGTAGACGCCGGGCTCGATGGTCACCACCCAGCCGGGCTGCAGCGGCCGCGCAAGCCGCAATGACTTCCAGCCGAAGCGCGGGTCGCGCACGAAGCCCTCGCCGTAGCCCACGTGGTCTTCGCCCAGGCCCTCCATGTCGTGCACGTCCAGCCCCATCATGTGGCCGGTGCCGCAGGGGAAGAAGATCGCATGCGCGCCGGCGTCCACCGCCTCGTCGGCATCGCCGCGCATGAAGCCGAGGTCCTTCAGGCCCTGCACCATCGTGCGGCAGGCCAGGCGGTGCACGTCGCGGTAGGGCACGCCGGGCTTTGCGGCGCCGATGGCCGCGAGCTGCGCCGCCAGCACCAGGTCGTAGACCTCGGCCTGCAGGCCGGTGAAGCGCCCGCCCACGGGGATGGTGCGGGTGATGTCCGACGCATAGCCGCGCGGCGAGTTGGCGCCCGAGTCGTTGACGATCATCTCGCCGCCCTTCAGCCGCACGCTGTGGTCGTGGTTGTGCAGGATCTCGCCGCGGCTGGAGAAGATGGCCGCATACGCGAGCCGCCGGCCGCGTGCGAGCGCCAGCCCTTCCATCGCGCCGACGACTTCCTGCTCGACCACGCCGGGCCGGCTGAGGCGCATCGCGAGGCGGTGCATCTCGGCGGTGACCTGCAGCGCATCCTCGATCTCGGCCACCTCTTCGGCGGATTTCACCGAGCGCAGCGCGACCACCGCCTGCACCAGCGGCAGGCTGGGCTGCACGTCGCCGAGCAGCGATTGCAGCTCGAGCTGCGTCTCGGCGCGGTAGGCCGGCAGCGTGTGGACGCCGCGGCCCTGGGCCAGCGCCCAGGCGATGCGCTCACGCAATGCGGCCCGCGGCGCGTGCAGCTCGATGCCCGCACGGGCCGCACGCTCGGCGGCCGTGGGCAGCGGGCCGGTCCACACCTCGTGGTCCACGTCGGCATCGTCGGCGAACAGCGTGGCCTCGCCGGCTTCGACGTCGATCAGCAACGCGAGGTCGGGCTGGTCCAGCCCGCAGAAGTACGAGAAGCTCGCGTCCTGCCGGAAGTCGTAGGCGTTGTCGCGATAGTTCATCGGGCTGTCGCGGTGGCCGAGCAGCAGCACCAGGCCGGAGCCCAGGCGCTGGCCCAGCGCGCGGCGGCGCTGCTGGTAGGTGGTGGCGGCGAACATGCCGGGAGTTTCAGTCAAGCTTGGGCCGCATGTCGATGGCATGCTGGATCAGCGCGCGGGCTTCGGCCAGCTCGGCGCCTTCGAGCGCGAGCCGCGGCGCGCGCACGCGGGCGCTGCCCAGGCCCACCATTTCCTGCGTCAGCTTGATCAGCTGCACGAACTTGGGCACGGTGTCCAGCCGCAGCAGCGGCAGGAACCATTCATAGAGCCGCCGCCCCTCGGCCCAGCGGCCGGCGCGCGCGAAGTCGAACAGCCGCACCGATTCCTGCGGGAAGGCATTGACCAGTCCGGCGATCCAGCCGGTGGCGCCGGCGGCAATGCCTTCGACGATCAGGTCGTCCACGCCCATGATCAGCTTCAGCCGGTCGCCCAGCAGCCGGCGCAGTTCGGTCACGCGGCGGATGTCGGCGCTCGATTCCTTGATCGCCACCAGGTTCGGATGCTGTGCGCACAGCTCGGCCACGCGCTCGGGCTTGAAGTCGGTCTTGTAGGCGATCGGGTTGTTGTAGAGGATGCAGGGCAGGTCGGTCGCGTCGATCACCGCGCTCATGTGCGCTTCCATCTCGCGCGGGTCGGTGGAGTACACGTAGGGCGGCAGCACCATCAGCCCAGCGCAGCCGGCGGCCTGGGCCATCTTGGCCAGCGCCACCGCATCGGCGGTCGACAGGGCCGCGATGCCGGCGACCACGCAGCCGCGGCCGGCGGCATTCACCACCGTGTCGAGCACTGCGCGTTTCTCGTTCACGCTGAGCGTGGCCACCTCGCCCAGCGAGCCGAGCGCGACGATGCCGCTGCAGCCGCTTTGCATCATCAGCTGCACATGGCGGCCGAGGAACGAATGGTCGATGGAATCGTCGGCGCGGAAAGGCGTGGTGATCGCGGGGATCACGCCGTCGAGGAAGCGCAGGCTCATGCGGAGTCTCCTGTTGTCAGTTGCGCAAGGTGGATGAAGGTGTCGAGCCGAGCCGGCACGATGGGGATGCGCGTGTCGGCACCGGTGCGCCAGCCGCGGTGCAGCGCGAGCGCGCCGCCGCACAGCCGGCCCTGGCAGTGGCCCATGCCGCAGCGCTGCTGCAGCCGCGCCTCGCGCCAGCTGCCGCATTCGGCCAGCCGCCACAGCGGCACGTCTTCGCAGCGGCAGACGATGGTCTCGGGCGTCATCGCCGGTGATTCGTCGCAGCGCGGCGTGAAGGCCTGCTGCAGCAGCGCCGCATAGCGGCGTTCCTTGTCGGCCTGGGGCAGCAGCGGCTCGGCGTCTTCGCGCCGGCCGGCGGCGGCCAGGCCCGCGATGCGGCCTTCGATCCAGGCCTTGCGCCAGCCGCCAAAGCCGGTGGCTTCGCCGGCCGCGTAGAGGCCGGGCTGAGAGGTGGCGCCGAAGGCATCGATGGCCACAGCCTGGCCGTCGTCGCGCAGCCGGCAGCCGAGCAGCGCGGGCAGCTGCAGTTCGGGCACCAGCGAGTGGCCGACGGCGAGCAGGTCGCAGTCGTGGCGCTGTAGGTGGCCGCGGGCGTCGGTGAGCGTCACCTGCCGCACCCAGCCCTGCTCGTCGGCAAGCGCCTCATGCAGGCGCAGGCCGCTGCGATAGGGCGTGCGCGCCAGCGCGGCGCGCAGCCGCAGCGCCTGCAGCAGGCGATCAGGAAAGCGTGGCAGCTGCAGCGCGAAGCGCAGCAGGCGATCGAACGGCGCCTGCTCGGCGATGCACGCCACCTGCGCGCCGGCGCGGCGCGCGGTGTCGGCGGCGGCCAGCAGCAGCGGCCCCGTGCCGGCCACCACCACCCGCTTGCCCTCCAGCCGCAGGCCCGACTTGACCATCAGCTGCAGCCCGCCCGCCGCGATCACGCCCGGCAGCGTCCAGCCCGGAAAGGGCAGCTGCAGCTCGCGCGCACCGGTCGCGAGGATCAGCCGCTCGAAGTGGACGACGCAGGCATCGCGGACACCTTCCAGCAGCAGCCGCTGCGGCGCCCCGGCGATGGCGCGCACGCCGCGCAGGTGCCGCACGCCGCGGGCTTCGAGCGTGTCCATCGCATGCTGGCGCCGCGTGCCACCGTGCGCCGCGCCGCCGGCCCAGATGCGGCCGCCGGCCTCGTCCATCATGTCGATCAGCGCGACGCGTGCGCCGCGCTCCGAGGCCGCCAGTGCGGCCGCGATGCCGGCCGGCCCCGCACCGACGATCGCGATGTCGGCCTCGATGCGCTCGCCGTTCATCGCGTGCTCACCACGAGGCCGTCGCGGCAGGCGGTCAGGCAGGCCAGCACGGCCGGCTCGCCATCGACCGTCACGCGGCATTCGCCGCACACGCCCATGCCGCAGAACGGCGTGCGCGGCGTGCCGCCAGCGCTCATGAGAAAACCGCCGGGCCGTCCCAAGGTTTTCTCACCCCCCCCTCGGGGGGTGGGCTCGGCTGGCCGAGCCCTGGGGGCACACAGACGCGACGGCGCCTGCAGCGCGAGCAGCAGCGCGGCCAGGCTCTGGCCTTCGGGCACGTGGTGCTCGGTGCCGTCGATGCGCAGCGTCACGTTCATGCGGCTTCCACCAGCGCCATCCGCGCCGGGTCGAACGGGGTGGCATCGATGCTCGTCGGCCGACCCAGCATCTGCTCCACCAGCAGGCGCGCGGTGCCCAGCGCGGTGGTCACGCCCAGGCCTTCATGGCCGGCGGCCACCCACACGCCGGGCAGTGCCGGCCAGCGGCCGATGTAGGGCCGGCCATCGGGCGTGCCGGGGCGGATGCCGGTCCAGGCGCGCAGCAGCCGCGCCGAGGCCAGCGCCGGCATGAAATCCATCGCCCGTGCACACAGGCGGGCCAGCATCTGCGGGTCGAGGGCGGCATCGCGCCGGCCCGGCTGCCGGCTGGAGCCGATCAGCAACTGGCCGGTGGGCCGGGGCTGCACGTTGAAGGCCACCGAATCGCCGCCGCCGTGCGCGCTGGCGCCATAGCCGACCTCGACGACCTGGTGCGACAGCCGCGCCAGCGGCGCCCGGTCGGTGATTACCAGGTGGCCCTTGCGCGGGATCAGCGGCAGCTCGGGCAGCAGTTGCGCCGTCTGCGGGCCCGCGGCCACCACCACCGCGCCGGCGGCTAGCGTGCTGCCGTCGCCCAGCACCACGCCACCGGCTCGCACGGCCTTCACGCGGCAGGGCATCAGCAGGCGTGCGCCGTGCTGCTCGCAGGCCTGCGCCACCAGGTCGGCCGCGACGGCCGGCGCATACACGGCCGCATCCGAGCCCACGCACAGCCCGGCGGCCAATCCGAGCCGCAGCGCGGGCTCGGCGCTCTCGACCTCGCTGCCGCTCAGCCATTGCACGCCGATGCCGGCGGCCGCCAGCCGCGCTTGCTTGTGGCGCAGCAGCGTGGCCTCGGCCTCGTCGCGCGCGATCCACAGCGTGCCGCAGGGGTGGTATTGCGCCCGCGGCTGGTGTTCGAAGCTGCGCCACAGCGCCATCGAGAGCCGGCACAGCGCCAGCTCGGCGGGGTCGTCGTCGAGCATGACGAGGTGGCCCATGCCGGCCGCGGTAACGCCGTCGCCCGGCAGCCCGTCGCTGAGGATCTGCACGCGCAGGCCCTCGTGCGCCGCGGCGGCCGCCACGGCCGCGCCAATGATGCCGGCGCCGACGATGATGAGGTCTGCCGCAGCCATCAGGCGATCCCCCAGCAGAACGGGTCTTGCGCGTCGAGCAGCAGCTCGCCCTCGCCCCACACATGCGCACGGCCGGTGATGGCCGGGATGACCTGCCCGTCGGCACCCCAGCGGAACGAGGCCTCGAACAGGCTGCCGACCACGCTCTGCTGGCGCCACACCGCGCCCGGTGCGATCAGCCCGTCGGCCGCCAGGCAGGCCAGCTTGGCGCTGGTGCCGGTGCCGCAGGGCGAGCGGTCGTAGGCCTTGCCGGGGCACAGCACGAAGCTGCGGCTGTCGGCGTCGGCGGTGGACCCAAAGAGCTCGATGTGGTCGATCTCGGCGCCGTCGCGGCCGGTGATGCCGTTGGCCACCAGCACCTGGCGGATGCGCCAGGCGATGTCGGTCAGTGCATCGACGTCGGCCAGCGCGATCGGGGTGCGCGCCCAGTCGACCAGGAAGAACCAGTTGCCGCCCCAGGCCACGTCGCCAGTCACCGGGCCCAGGCCGGGCACCTCGAGCACCACGCCCTGGCGCCAGCGGTACGAGGGCACGTTCTCGACCGTGACGCGATGGTCAGCATGCAGCGTGCAGCTCACCGTGCCCACCGGCGTGTCGAGCCGGTGCACGCCGGGGCCGATGCGGCCGAGGTGGCGCAGCGTCTCGATGACGCCGATGGTGCCGTGGCCGCACATGCCCAGATAGCCCACGTTGTTGAAGAACACCACGCCCGCCACCGAGCCCGCGTGCTCCGGCTCGGTGAGCCAGGCGCCCACCATCACGTCGGAGGCGCGCGGCTCGCGCGCCACGGCGCTGCGGTAGCGGTCGTGCTGCTCGCGCAGCAGCTCGCGCCGCCGCGCCAGCGAGAGCCCCGGCGGCAGCGGGGGAAAGCCTTCGAGCACCACGCGGGTGGGCTCGCCGCCGGTGTGGGAATCGACGATGCGGATGCGCTTCATGGTGCCGTGATGCTCGGCCCGGCGGCCGCCGGCGTCTTGCGCGAATCCGTCGAAGACGATGCGGATTTCTGCACAATGGTCGGATGACCCCGGCGATTGCCCTGCGCGACGTGCGCACGCTGTTCGACGCCTGCCCCGACGTGGTGTTCTTCACCAAGGACCGCGCCGGCCGCTACACCTGCGGCAACCGCACGCTGCTGCAGCGCCTGGGGCTGGACGATGAAAGCGGCCTGGTCGGCAAGGATCCGCGCGAGCTGTTTCCCGAGCCGCTGGGTGCCGGCTACCTCGCGCAGGACCAGCGCGTCATCGCCTCGGGCAAGCCGCTGCTCGACGAGCTGGAGCGGCACCTGTTTCCCAACCATGCGCATGGCTGGTGCCTCACGCGGAAACTGCCGCTGGTGGAGGATGGCCGGGTGGTCGGCCTGATGGGGATCTCACGCGACCTGCATTGGTCGCCGCATGCGCTGGGCGTGGTGCATCGCATGCGCCAGGTGGTCGACCATGTGCAGAAGCACTATGCGGAGCCGCTGCGCATCGTGGCGCTGGCGGAGATGGCGCACCTGTCGGTGGCGCAGTTCGAGCGTCAGTTCACCCGGCTGATGCAGGTCACGCCGCGGGCATGGCTGACTTCTGTGCGGCTCGATGCCGCGATGCGGGCACTGGAGGGGGAGGCGGAGGTGTCGGTGGCGGCCATCGCGCAGGCCTGCGGTTTTGCCGACCAGAGCGCGTTCGCCCGGAGCTTCCGGAAGCACGTGGGGCTCACGCCCACCGCTTATCGGGCTTCGCGGGGGCGGTAGCCCAGCAGGCGGGCGGGCAGCAACAACAGGGCTTTCAGCAGCGCGAACACCGCTTCCAGCGTCAGGCCGACCAGGCGCAGCGGCAGCGACAGCAGCCACACGATCGGCAGGGCCAGCGCGACGATCAGCGCCAGCGGCCAGCTCAGTGCCAACAGCAGACACCAGCCGATGAAGAGGATCAGTGCGTTCATCGGATCAGGTGCGCGGCAGGCGGCGGGCGGTGATCACGATCTGCTGCACGGCGACTTCGGTCTGCGCGCTGGCGGCGGCGTAGCCGGCGTGTTCGTGGGTGGCCAGGGTGTTGACCGCACCCAGCGTGCACAGGGTGATCAGCAGGGCGAGGCCGAGGGCGCTGGCTTGGGTGGTGAAACGGTTCATGGTGGGCTCCTTCTGTCGGTCTGTTCAACAACGCGTGCTGCGTTGATATGAACTGTAGGAGCCGGGTCGCGGCCTTCAAACCGGATTGCGATGAACGGCATGCGGCGCGTGACGAACCGCATCCGGCGCCGACGAACGCGAGGGCGTCCGGGGCGTTCAGCGGGCTGGGGCGATGTTGCGCGCGGTGCCCAGCAGCGTGGCGCAGAGGGTTTCGCGCTCGTCGGCATCCACCGCATACACCTCGGCGGCGCACACGGTGAGCAGCCGGCCGGCATCGACCACGCGGCCGCGCGAGCGCAGCAGCCGGCCCTGGGCGGGTGCGACGATCTTCAGCGTGGCGTCGATCGTCGCGTTGGCCCAGCCGGGCTGCAGCAGGGTGCCGGCGGCGGCCACCGCAGCGAAATCGGCCGCCGCGAAGATCGCGGTCGCCTGCAGCTGGCCGGGGCGGAAGCTGAAGGCGTCGCTGACCGGCACCTCCAGCTCCACCGCGCCCGGCTCGATGCGGCTGAACTGCAGCCGCAGCGCCTGGGCCATCGGCATCGCGAGCACGGCCTGCTTCACTTGTTCGGTCATCGGCGAGGTGGGGGTCATCGGCGTTCCTTCCGGCGGGTGGCGGGGGTGGGCCAGGCGGGCTTGCGCTGCTGGCCCTCGTGGCGGATCTGCTGCTCCAGGCGCTCCACATGGCCCTGCAGCCTGGCGCGCAGCGCCTGCTGCGCGGCGATCTGGCGGTCGATCTCGGCGATGCGCTCGTTCAGCGCATCGATGCCCTGCTGCGGCGTCAGCCGGCCGGCGCGGTAGGCCGGCAGCGCATCGGCCAGCTGCCTGAGCGAAAAACCCATGTCGCGGCCGAGCACGATGAAGCGCACGTCGCGCACCGCCGATTCGCCGTAGTCGCGGTAGCCGTTGGGCCGGCGGGACGGGCGCAGCATGCCCAGGCGCTCGTAGTGGCGCAGCGCGTCGGTCGACACGCCGGTGCGTTCGCTGAGCTCCGAGATCTTCATGGGGCCAACCTTAGCAAGCTGAGGGTCGCACCAAGGTTGCCGCAACTGGCTAAGATCGCCCCACGTCTTCAGGGCGGGGTGGAATTCCCCACCGGCGGTAGGTCGCGCGAGCGACGAGCCCGCGAGCGCTTTCTCCCCGCAATGGGTTGAAAGGTCAGCAGACTTGGTGCGAAGCCAAGGCCGACGGTCACAGTCCGGATGAAAGAAGATGTGCTGATGCGCTGCGCGCCGCCTCTGGCGCGCCGCTGCATTCCGCGCGCCCCTGAAACGTTTTTCGCCAACCCTTTGACGAGGACGTTTCATCCATGTCTGAACTCTCTTTTCCCACTCCCGATGCGCCGCCGCGCATTCGATCGGCCTTGCAGGCCCTGCGGGCCGGTCGCGCCGTGCTGCTGCAGGACGACCACGACCGCGAGAACGAGGCCGACCTGATCGTCGCGGCCGAGCTCTGCAGCGTGGAGATGATGGCGCTGCTGATCCGCGAGTGCAGTGGCATCGTCTGCCTGTGCCTGCCCGACGAACGGCTGCGTGCGTTGCAGCTGCCGCCGATGGTGGCGCGCAACCGCAGCCGCTACGGCACGGCCTTCACCGTGTCGATCGAGGCGCGCGACGGCGTGAGCACCGGCGTCAGCGCGGCCGACCGCGTGACGACGATCTGCGCGGCGATCCACGGCGAGGCGGCCGACATCGTCAGCCCGGGCCATGTGTTTCCGCTGCGGGCCGCACCGGGCGGCGTGCTGGCCCGGCGCGGCCACACCGAGGGTTCGGTCGACCTCGTGCGACTGGCCGGGCTGCAGCCGGCGGCGGTGCTGTGCGAGCTGATGAACCCCGACGGCACGATGGCGCGCGGCGCGCAGGTCCAGCGTTTCGGCGAGCGGCACGGCTTTCCGCTGCTGACGATCGAGGAACTGGTGGCCTTCCGGCAGGCGCTCGAGCCTGCCTTCGCATGAGGGAGGCCGCATGTACACCGGACTCATCCAGGGCCGCGGCCGCATCTTGGCCGCGCAGGTACAGCCGCATGGCCTGCGGCTGCAGGTGCAGTTCCCGCCCTCGCTGATGCGCGGGCTGCAGCTCGGCGCGTCGGTGGCGGTCGACGGCGTGTGCCTGTCGGTCATCGCGATGGACGGCCGCGCCGTCTCGTTCGATGCGGTGCATGCCACGCTGGCCTGCAGCAACCTCGCCGATCGCGCGGTGGGCGACGAGGTCAACCTCGAGCGCTCGGCGCGCCAGGGGGCCGAAATCGGCGGGCACATCGTCTCCGGCCATGTGTCGACCACCGGCCGCGTGCTGTCGTTCGAAGAGGGGCCCGACGACGCGCACCTGGCCTTCGAGCTGTCGCCCGAGTGGGCGCGCTATGTCTTCGCGCGAGGCTTCCTCGCGGTCGATGGCGCCAGCCTCACGGTGGCCGAGGCCGATGCAGAGCGTGGGCATTTCCGCGTGCAGCTGATCCCCGACACGCTGCGCCGCACGGCGCTGCGCAAGCACCGGCCGGGCACACGGGTGAACCTCGAGGTGGAGCACCACACGCAGATCCTGGTCGACGTGGTCGAGCGGGTGCTCCAGTCGCGGCTGGCCTGAAGCCGACCGGGCCGCGCGCCGGTGTGCATCAGCGCGGTCCGGGCTCGGCGCGGGCCACCCCCAGGCGCTGGGCCAGGCGATGGAAGTTGCTGCGGTCCATGCCGGCGGCCTTGGCGGCGCGGCTCATGCGGTGGCCATGGCGCTCGAGGGCCTGTTCGATCCAGCGGCGCTGGAAGGCCTCGGTCGCTTCGCGCAGCGTGACGCCTTCGGCGAAGGCGTCGTGCTGTTCGGCTGCTGCGGCGCCGGTAGCGGCTTCGGGCTCGAAGGCCAAGGCATCAGCGTCGAGCGCCAGGTGCCGCGGTTCGATGGCCACCCAGCGCACCGTGCGCCCCTGCTCGCTCCAGGCGCGCAGCGCGGCGCGGCTCAGGGTGTGCTCCAGCTCGCGCACGTTGCCCGGCCATGCATGGGCCAGCAGGGCGGTCTTGGCGCCCGGCGTCAGGCGCAGGTTGCGCGTGCCGAGCCGGTGCTGGTTCTCCTCCAGGAAGGCGCCGGCGAGCATCAGCACGTCGCGGCCGCGCTCGCGCAGCGGCGGCACCGTGAGGGGGTAGACCGCGAGCCGGTGGTAGAGGTCGGCACGAAAGCGCCCCTCGCGGATCGACTCGCGCAGATCGCGGTTGGTGGCCGCGATGACGCGCACATTCACACGGCGCACGCGGTCGCTGCCGGGCCGCTGCAGGTCGCCGCTCTGCAACACGCGCAGCAGCTTCGCCTGGATGGCCAGCGGCAGCTCGCCCACCTCGTCGAGGAACAGCGTGCCGCCGTCGGCCAGCTCGAACTTGCCGGTGCGCTCCTGCACCGCGCCGGTGAACGCGCCCCGCGTGTGGCCGAACAGCTCGCTGTCGGCCAGCGTCTCGGGCAGCGCGGCGCAGTTCACCTGGATCAGCGGCCGGTCCGAGCGTGCGGACGACCTGTGCAGCCGCTGCGCGACCAGGTCCTTGCCGACGCCCGTCTCGCCGAGCAGCAGCACCGTGAGGTCCGATGGGGCCACTGTGTCGATCTCGTCGCGCAGCTGCCGCATCGCCGGGCTGCTGCCCAGCAGCTCGCGGGGCGCGCCGCGGGCGCTCTGCCACGCCAGGGCCGCCGCCTGCTGACGCGCTGCGCGCTCCTGCAGTGTGCGCAGCGCGTGCGCGGCCTCGATGCCCGACTCGGCAACCCTGACCATCGCATCCAGCTGTCGAGGCGTCACGCCGTCGAAGGCGCCGGGCTGCAGCGCATCGAGCGTGATCAGGCCCCAGGGCCCGTCGGCCGGCTGCAGCAGCGCGCCCATGCAGTCGTGCACCGCGAGCAGGTCTGTCTGGCCGGTCACCAGCCCGTCGTAGGGGTCGGGCAATGCGCAGTCGGGCGCAAAGCGCAGCGGTGAGCGGCACTCGAGCAGCCGCGCGAAGCGCGGATGGAGCGCCACCGGAAATCGGCGCCCGAGTGTCTCGACGCTGAGCCCTTCCACCGCCACGGGCACCAGCACGTCGCCTTCGAGGCGCAGCAGCGCCGCGGCGTCGCAACGGACCAGGCCGCGCACCGCTGAGAGCACACGCCGGTAGGGATCGGGTTCGGCAGACGGGCTCGCCTCACGAGGGGTGGATTCGACAACGCCTGCGGTCTCTTGAACAACATCCATTTGTTGTGGATTCGACCGCGGAATGGAATCGCCGTGCTGTGACAGGGACTTGCGAGCGCGACTGCGCTGGCATGGTTCATGACTGGGGAATCGGCGTCATCCACTCCTTCGCTGTCATCACCATGCTCTCTCAACGCACCATCGATCTCGTGAAGGCCACCGTCCCCGCGCTCTCGCAGCACGGCGAGGCGATCACGCGGCACTTCTACCGCGTGATGTTCCAGGACCATCCGGAGCTGAAGGCCTTTTTCAACGATGCCCACCAGGCGCACGGCACACAGGCCCGTGCGCTCGCCGGCGCGGTGCTCGCGTATGCCGCCCGCATCGACCGGCTCGATGCGATCGCCGGCGCGCTGCCGCGCATCGTGCACAAGCATGCCGCGCTCGGCGTGCTGCCCGAGCACTACCCGATCGTCGGCCGCTGCCTGCTGCGGGCGATCCGCGAGGTGCTGGGCGAGGCGGCCACCGATGAGGTGATCGCCGCCTGGGCCGAGGCCTACCGGGCGCTGGCCGACCTGCTGATCGCGGCCGAGGAGCAGGTCTATGCCGCCAATGCCGGGCGTCCCGGCGGCTGGCGCGGCCTGCGCCGCTTCCGTGTGGCGCGGCGCCAGCGCGAGAGCGCGATCATCACGTCGTTCTACCTCGAGCCGGTGGACGGCGGGCCGTTGCTCGCCTTCGTGCCGGGCCAGTACATCACGCTGGTGCTCACGGTCGATGGCGAGACGGTGCGGCGCAACTACTCGCTGTCGGATGCGCCGGGCAAGCCCTGGTACCGCATCAGTGTGAAGCGTGAGCCGGGCGGCCGCGTGTCGAACTGGCTGCACGACGAGGCGCAGGTGGGCGCCGAGATCCAGCTGCAGGCTCCCTGCGGCGATTTCGTGCTGGAGGCCGGCCCGGCCCGGCGCCCGCTGGTGCTGGTGACCGGCGGCGTCGGCATCACGCCGGCAATCAGCATGGTGGAGGTGGCGGCGCCGAGCGGGCGGCCGGTCCATTTCGTCCATGCCGCCCGCGACGGCGAGGTGCATGCGTTCCGCGAGCGCGCCGATGCGCTGGCCGCCCATCATCCGAACCTGCAGCTGCTGTACGTCTACGACGAACCCCGGCCCGGGGACCGGCCGCATGTGGTGGGCCGCGTGACGCCGCAGCTGCTGGCTGGCCTGCTGCCGGCCGATCGCGATGTCGACTTCTACTTCCTTGGTCCCAAGCCGTTCATGCAGTCGGTGTATGCGGCGGCGCTCGACCTCGGCGTGCCGTCGGATCGGCTGCGCTACGAGTTCTTCGGCCCGCTGCAGGCCTTGCAGGCCGCCTGAGGCGGCGCTCCGGGCTCCTAGAGTAGAGCGCCGCACCCAGCCCCGGGCTTACCCGGGCGTGAAGGGGTCGTAGAGCGAGGCGTGCACCTGCAGCACCTGAAGCGGGAAGCGCCGGCCCGCGAGGTGGTCTTCCAGGCACTGCAGCACCAGTGGGCTGCGGTGCCTCGCGGCGCTGGCGCGCAGCTCGTCGGGCGTGAGCCACAGCGTGCGGACGATGCCTTCGTCGAGCGCGCGGCCCGGCTCGGGCTCGCCCACGCTGCCGGTGAAGGCGAAGCGAAGGTAGGTCACGTCTTCGCCGTCGGCGCGCTTGAAGCGCGACAGGTAGATGCCCACCAGCGCCTCGGGCGTGAAGCGGCAGGCAGTCTCCTCGAGCACCTCGCGGATCACGGCCCGTTCCAGTGATTCGACCGGGTCGAGGTGGCCGGCCGGGTTGTTCAGCCGCAGGCCTTCGCGCGTTTCTTCCTCGACCATGAGGTAGCGGCCGTCGCGTTCGACGATCGCTGCGACCGTGACGCTGGGTTTCCATCGTTGCGGATTCGACATGCTGACATTGCGAAATCCAGATGGGGCGCGATGGTAGCGTCCGTCCGGTGTGCCGCTTAAGCGACAGCCACGGCTGTCAGTTTGTGTAAGCTTCGCCGCCAACTCCCATTGATCCACCGCACCGGCCCGCGAGGGCGAGGAGGTTCCCACCATGCTGATCGGTATCCCGCTGGAAACGGCGGCGGGCGAGACCCGTGTGGCCGTCACGCCTGAGACGGCCAAGAAACTGAAGGCCCAAGGCCATACCCTGCGGCTGCAGTCCGGCGCCGGCATCGCGGCCAGCGCGCCCGATGCCGCGTACGAAGCGGTCGGCGTCGAGATCACCGACCGCAACGGCGCCTTTGGTTGCGAGCTCGTGCTGAAGGTGCGCGCGCCGCAGCCCGACGAGCTGGCGCTGATGAAGCCCGGCACCGCGGTGGTCGGCATGCTCAATCCCTTCGACAAGGAAGGGCTGCAGCGCATGGCCGGCGCCGGCCTCACGGCGTTTGCGCTCGAGGCCGCGCCGCGCACCACGCGGGCGCAGAGCATGGACGTGCTGTCGTCGCAGGCCAACATTGCCGGCTACAAGGCGGTGATGCTGGCGGCCAACCAATACCAACGCTTCTTCCCGATGCTGATGACGGCGGCCGGCACGGTGAAGGCCGCGCGCGTCGTGATCCTCGGCGTGGGCGTGGCGGGCCTGCAGGCCATTGCCACCGCCAAGCGCCTGGGCGCGGTGATCGAGGCGAGCGACGTGCGGCCCAGCGTGAAGGAGCAGGTCGAGTCGCTGGGCGCCAGGTTCATCGACGTGCCCTACGAGACGCAGGAAGAGAAGGAAGCGGCCGAGGGCGTGGGCGGCTACGCGCGGCCGATGCCGCCCAGCTGGCTGGAGCGCCAGAAGGTTGAGGTCGCCAAGCGCGTGGCCCAGGCCGACGTGGTGATCTCCACCGCGCTGATTCCCGGCCGCGCTGCGCCCACGCTGATCACCGAAGAGATGGTGCGCAGCATGAAGCCCGGCTCGGTGATCGTCGACATCGCCGCGCCCGCCGGCGGCAACTGCCCGCTCACGGTGGCAGGCCAGACGGTGGTGCGCCACGGCGTCACGCTCATCGGCGAGACCAACCTGCCGGCGCTGGTGGCGGCCGACGCGAGCGCGCTCTATGCGCGCAACGTGCTCGACTTCCTGAAGCTGGTGATCACGAAGGAAGGCGCCCTGCAGGTGCCGATGGACGACGACATCGTCGCCGCCTGCCTGGTGGCGCGCGACGGACAGGTGACGAAAGCATGAGTGAGTTCAATCGAGTGATGCTGCGCTCCAAGCTGCATCGGGCCACGGTGACCGAGGCCATCCTGCACTACGAGGGCAGCTGCGGCATCGACGAAGACCTGCTCGACGCGGCCGACATGCGCGAGTACGAAAAGATCGAGCTGTACAACGTGCAGAACGGCGAGCGCTTCTCCACCTACATCATCAAAGCGCCACGCGGCTCCGGCACGATCTCGCTCAACGGTGCGGCGGCGCGCAAGGCCCATGTGGGCGACCTGCTGATCATCTGCACCTATGCGCCGATGACCGAGGCGCAGGCCGCGAAGTGGAAGCCCCGCGTGGTGCTGCTCGGCGAGGGCAACAGCATCAAGCAGATCAAGGAAACCTGAAAAGGAGAGCGACGATGGAAGCCATCAGTCCGACCGTCATCAACCTGATCATCTTCGTGCTGGCGATCTACGTCGGCTACCACGTGGTGTGGAACGTCACGCCGGCGCTGCACACGCCGCTGATGGCGGTGACCAACGCCATCTCGGCGATCGTGATCGTCGGCGCGATGCTGGCGGCCGCGCTCACCGAGGGCGGGCTGGCCAAGACCATGGGCGTGCTGGCGGTCGCGCTGGCGGCGGTCAACGTCTTCGGCGGCTTCCTGGTCACGCGGCGCATGCTCGAGATGTTCAAGAAGAAGGACAAGAAGGCGCCGGCCGCGGGAGGCAAGCAATGAGCATGAATCTTGTGACCCTGCTCTACCTGGTGGCGAGCATCTGCTTCATCCAGGCGCTCAAGGGCCTGAGCCATCCCACCACGTCGATCCGCGGCAACGTCTTTGGCATGACCGGCATGACGATCGCGGTGGTCACCACCGCGGCGCTGATCGCCAAGCTGGCGGGCGGCAACGTCGCCGGCCTGGGCTACGTGCTGCTCGGCCTGCTGCTCGGCGGCACCGCCGGCGCGATCATGGCCAACCGCGTCGAGATGACCAAGATGCCCGAGCTGGTGGCCTTCATGCACAGCATGATCGGCCTGGCGGCGGTGTTCATCGCGGTGGCTGCGGTGGCCGAGCCGTGGGCGCTGCTGCACGGCCTGGCCAAGGGCGATCCCATCCCCACCGGCAACCGGCTCGAGCTGTTCCTCGGCGCAGCCATCGGCGCGATCACCTTCAGTGGCTCGGTCATCGCCTTCGGCAAGCTCTCGGGCAAGTACAAGTTCCGCCTGTTCCAGGGCGCGCCGGTGGTGTTCAACGGCCAGCACCTGCTGAACCTGATGCTGGGCCTGTCGACCGTGGTGCTCGGCATCGCCTTCATGGTCACGCAGAACTGGATGGCCTTCGGCCTGATGCTGGCGCTCAGCTTCGTGCTGGGCGTGCTGATCATCATCCCGATCGGCGGCGCCGACATGCCGGTGGTGGTGTCCATGCTCAACAGCTACTCGGGCTGGGCGGCCGCGGGCATCGGCTTCTCGCTGAACAACAGCATGCTGATCATCGCCGGCTCGCTGGTGGGCAGCTCGGGCGCGATCCTGAGCTACATCATGTGCAAGGCGATGAACCGCTCGTTCTTCAACGTGATCCTGGGCGGCTTCGGCGGCGATGCCGGCGCGGCAGCGCAGGGCCAGCAACAGCAGCGCAGCGTCAAGAGCGGCAGCGCCGACGACGCGGCCTTCATCCTCGGCAATGCCGAGACGGTGGTCATCGTGCCGGGCTACGGCCTCGCGGTGGCGCGCGCGCAGCATGCGGTGAAGGAGCTGGCCGAGAAGCTCACGCACAAGGGCATCACGGTCAAGTACGCGATCCACCCGGTGGCCGGCCGCATGCCGGGCCACATGAACGTGCTGCTGGCCGAGGCCGAGGTGCCCTACGACCAGGTGTTCGAGATGGAGGACATCAACGGCGAGTTCGGCCAGGCCGACGTGGCCATCATCCTCGGCGCCAACGACGTGGTGAACCCGGCCGCCCATGTAAAGGGCAGCCCGATCTACGGCATGCCCATCCTCGAGGCCTACAAGGCCAAGACCGTGATCGTCAACAAGCGCTCGATGGCCGCCGGCTACGCCGGCCTGGACAACGAGCTGTTCTACATGGACAAGACGATGATGGTCTTCGGCGACGCGAAGAAGGTCGTGGAGGACATGGTCAAGGCCGTGGAGTGATCACCCGGCAGCTTGGGGTTTCCCTCTAGAAGAACGTAGCGAAAGACCCAATGCGGCGCTGCCGCATGGCAGGGAGAATCCCCCTTCGCACTGGAGACGAAAGAAAGAACGATGGAGAAGATCTGGCTGAAGCACTATCCCGCCGGCGTGCCCGCCGAGATTCAGACGGATCTGTATCCGTCGCTCGTGGCGCTGCTCGACGAAAGCTTCCGCAAGTACCGTGACCTGCCCGCCTATCGCTTCATGGGCAAGACGGTCACCTTCGGCCAGGTCGACGACCTCTCGCGCGCCTTCGCCGCCTGGCTGCAGGCTCAAGGGTTGGAGCGCGGCGACCGCGTCGCGATCATGATGCCCAACGTGCCGCAGTACCCGGTGGCGGTGGCGGCCATCCTGCGTGCCGGCTACGTGGTGGTGAACGTCAATCCGCTGTACACGCCGCGCGAGCTCGAGCACCAGCTCAAGGATTCGGGCGCCAAGGCCATCGTCATCCTCGAGAACTTCGCCAATGTCCTGCAGCAGGTGCTCGACGCGGTGCCGACCAAGAAGGTCGTGCTCGCCGCGATGGGCGACATGCTCGGCTTCCTCAAGGGCACGATCGTCAACTACGTCGTGCGCAACGTGAAGAAGATGGTGCCGGCCTTCCAGATCCCCGGTGCCGTGCGCTTCAACGATGCGGTGAGCCTGGGCCGCGGCAAACCCTTCACCGCGGCCAAGGTCGGCCCCGACGACATCGCAGTGCTGCAGTACACCGGCGGCACCACCGGCGTGAGCAAGGGCGCGGTGCTGCTGCACCGCAACCTCGTGGCCAACCTGCTGCAGTCGGAAGCCTGGTACCAGCCGGCGCTGCAGAAGGTGCCGGCCGGCGAGCAGCTGGTCACCATCTGCGCGCTGCCGCTGTATCACATCTTCGGCTTCACGGCCAACATGATGCTCAGCATGCGCATGGGCGGCTGCAACATTCTGATCCCCAACCCGCGCGACATCTCTGCGGTGTTCAAGGAGCTGCAGGGCGAGCGCTTCCACAGCTTCCCGGCGGTGAACACGCTGTTCAACGCGATGGCCAACCATGCCGAGTTCAACACCGTCGACTGGTCGCACCTGAAGATCTCGGTCGGCGGCGGCATGGCCGTGCAGCAGGCCACCGCCAAGCTCTGGCTCGACAAGACCGGCTGCCCGATCTGCGAAGGCTACGGCCTTTCCGAGACCTCGCCCTCGGCGACCTGCAACCCGGTGACGGCCACCGCCTACAGCGGCACCATCGGCCTGCCGCTGCCCAACACCGAGCTGAAGCTGCTCGACGACGACGGCCACGAGGTACCGATGGGCACGCCCGGCGAGATCGCGATCAAGGGCCCGCAGGTGATGGCCGGCTACTGGCAGCGCCCCGACGAGACCGCCAAGGTGATGACGCCCGATGGCTTCTTCCGCACCGGCGACGTCGGCGTGGTCGACGAGCGCGGTTACTTCAAGATCGTCGACCGCAAGAAGGACATGATCCTCGTCAGCGGCTTCAACGTGTACCCCAACGAGGTCGAAGACGTGATCACGCAGATGGACGGCGTGCTCGAATGCGCCGCGGTGGGCGTGCCCGATGCCAAGGCCGGCGAGGCGGTCAAGGTGGTCATCGTCAAGAAGAACCCGGCCGTCACCGAGGCCGACGTGCGGGCCTACTGCGAGGCCAACCTCACCGGCTACAAGCGGCCCAAGATCGTCGAGTTCCGCACCGAGCTGCCGAAGACGGCCGTCGGCAAGATCCTGCGGCGCGAGCTGCGCGACGCCAAGAAGTAGAGAGAAGTCGGCGGTACCTGCGGCAATCCGTGAAGGGTTGCCGCTTCGGTCCGTGAATTCGTAGGCTGGTCGTCGCCGGTCTGCACGTTGTTGCCGTTGTGGACCTGCGGTCCTCGCGCTACTCTGTTCGCAGTGCGCACGGGCTTTGTCGTTCCTGTCGCCTGGGAGTACCACATGCATTCACGCTGCAGCAAGACCGAAGCGGGCCGAGCCGAGATCCGCAACAAGGCGCTGCCCTTGTCGCGCACGGCGCGCAACCTGCTGCTGATCATCGACGGTTCGCGGCCGCTCTCGGAGTGGCTGGCGCTGGTCCATGGCGCCACCGAGGCCGACGTCGAAGGGCTGATCACCCAGGGCCTGATCGAGCCCCCCGCCGCCTCGTCGATCAGCGGCGGTGGTGGTAGCGCGCGCAGCGTCAGCCGCGAGCCGACGCACGAGGCCCTCACCGCTGCGATCAATGCGCTCGGCTACGACCAGCTCTACACGCTGCTCACCAGCCAGGCCAAGGAGCGCCTCGGCCTGATCAAGGGCTACCGCTTCGTGCTCGATGTCGAGCGCTGCACCAACCTCACCGAGCTGCAGGCCGTGGCGCAGCGCTTCATTGAGACGCTGACACAGGAACACGGCGAGGCCGGCATGCGCTACATGCGGCAGGCGCTCGGCCTGCAGACCTGAAATGTCTGCCCCCACGTCGCTTCGCTCCTCCCCCCGAGGGGGTGCTCAGCCGCCTTGAGGCGGCTCGGCGGCGGCTGAGCCCCGCGTCGCCAACGGGCTTTGGCACACTGCCGCCCCATGCCTCCCCGTCTGCATGTTCCGCTGCCCTTGAACGAGGGCGATCTCCTCCCGCTGCCCGAAGGCGCTGTGCGCCATGTGCAGGTGCTGCGCCTGCAGCCCGGCATGCCGGTCACGCTGTTCAACGGCGAAGGCGGTGAATGGCCGGCCGAGATCGTCGAGATGGGCCGCAAGCAGGCCAGCGTGCGCGTCGGCGCGCGCAGCGAGGCCGATCGCGAGCTGCCGCTGGCGGTGACGCTGGCGCTGGGCATGCCGGCCAACGACCGCATGGATGCGCTGGTCGAGAAGGCCACCGAGCTGGGCGTGGCGGCGATCCAGCCGTTGGTATGCGAACGCTCGGTGTTGCGTCTGGCGGGCGAGCGTGCGGAGCGCCGGCGCGAGCACTGGCAGGGCATTGCCACCGCGGCGGCCGAGCAGAGCGGCCGCACGCGCGTCCCCACGATCGCGCCGGTCTTGGAGCTGCCGCGCTGGCTGGCCGCGCAGCGCGACGAGTCACCGGCGCGATGGCTGCTCGGCTTTGCCTCCGGTGCGCAACCCCTGGCCGCAATGGGGCTGCCGGAGGCCGCGGTGATGGTGCTCAGCGGCCCCGAAGGCGGCCTGTCGCCGGCCGAAGAGGCGGCGGCACGCGAGGCCGGCTTCCAGACGGTGAGCCTCGGGCCGCGCGTGCTGCGGGCCGACACCGCGCCGCTGGCCGTGCTGGCCAGCCTGGGCTTGCGCTAGCGAAGCCCAGCGTCGCTCAGCCGGCCGGCGGTGCTTCGCCCAGGGCCGTGCGCCGCAGCGAGCCGGCCACGAGGTCGAAGCGGAACAGCCGGCATTCGATCGGCCCGTTCCACAGCGGCACGCGGCGGCTTTCCTTCAGCCGCATCTGCGAAGGCAGCTTGGCATCCGGGCTCAGCACCCAGGCGGTCCAGCCGGTGTAGTGCTTCTTCCAGTGCGAGGCCAGCTGCGCGAAGAAGTCGGCCGAATCAGCGCCGCCCTCGAAGGCCTCGCGTGCCGTGCGGTCGCTGGCGCCGGCCTGGCCGCGGCCCTTGGGCGCGATGCGCTCGCCGTAGGGCGGGTTCATCATGATCGTGCCGGCGTCGCGCGGCGCGGGGCGCTGCAGCGCATCGGCCGTCTTGAACTCGATCGCGTGGCGCACGCCGGCGCGCTCGGCATTGCGCGTCGCGAAGTCGGTCATGCGGAACGACACGTCGCCGGCGAACACCGGCACCATGGGCTCATGCACGCGGGTGCGGGCCGCCTGCTTGATCTGCTGCCACTGCGGCAGCCAGGCGCGGAACGGCGCCATGCGCTCGAAGGCGAAGCGGCGCTGCAGCCCGGGAGCGATGCCGCAGGCGATCTGCGCCGCCTCGATCGCGATGGTGCCGGCGCCGCAGCAGGGGTCGAGCAGCGGGCCGTCCTCTTCACGGCCCTGCCAGCCGGCGGCGGCGAGCATCGCGGCGGCCAGCGTTTCTTTCAGCGGCGCCTCGCCCTTGTCGTCGCGCCAGCCGCGCTTGAACAGCGCCTCGCCGGAGGTGTCGACGTAGACCGTGGCATCGGTGGCGTCCACATGCAGCAGCAGCGGGATGTCGGGCCGGCGGGTGTCGACGCTGGGCCGCTCGCCGGTGGCTTCGCGCAGCGCGTCGCACACCGCGTCCTTGATGCGCAGCGCCGCGAAGTTCAGGCTCTGCAGCGGCGAGCGCGCGGCGGTCACGTCGACCTTGAGCGTCTCGCGCGGGGTGATCCAGGCGGTCCAGTCGACGCTGCGCGCCAGCGCATAGAGGTCGTGCTCGTTGCGGTAGTCGCCGAAGGCCACCGGCCACAGCACGCGCTGCGCGAGCCGGCTCTCGAGGTTGCAGTGCATCGCCAGCAGCGGCACTTCCTCGACCGTCTCGGCATGCACCACCACCCCGCCGCGCCACGGTTCGATGCGCGCGGCCGCCAGCCCCGGCAGCCGCTTCAGTTCGTCGGCCAGCAGCGGCTCGACGCCTTGCCCGCAGGGCAGGAACAGGGCAGGAAGGGCGGCGGTCTCGGAACGGGCAGGCATGGCCCGATTGTCGGTCAGGCCAGGTGCCGCAGCAGGTGGAAGCAATGCTCGGGATCCAGCGCTTCGTTCAACGCCGCCGCGCGCGGGAAGGCGCGGTCGTGCAGGCGCGAGAGCCAGAAGCGCAAGGCGGCCCGCCGCAACAGCGCCGGCCACAGCGCGGTTTCCGCGGCCTGCAGCGGGCGCTCGGTGCCGTAGCCGTCGAGCAGGGCTCGCAGGCGCGACGGGTCGAGACGGCGGTCGGGCTGCACGCACCAGTCGATCGCGCAGATCGCCAGGTCGTAGAGCCAGGGGCCATCGCAGCCGAAGTAGAAGTCGATCACGCCGCTGAGTTCGCCGCGGTCGAACAGCACGTTGTTGCGGAACAGGTCGGCATGCAGCGGGCCGTGCGGCAGGGCTTCAAGGCACAGCGTTGCGGCCTCGGCGAGCGCAGCGTCCAGCAGGGCCTGGCGTGTGGCATCGAGAAGCGGCCGTACGCTGGCTGCGGCCGTACAGCGCCAGGCGGCACCGTGCGGGTCGGCCCGGCGCAGCGGAAAGCTCCGGCCGGCCAGGTGCATGCGTGCCAGCCATGCGCCCACTTGCCTGCAGTGGCGGGCCTCGGGCGACGCGATGTCGCTGCCGGCCAGCCGCGTCACCAATGCTGCAGGCTTGCCGTTGAGCGGGCTGAAGAGCCGGCCCTGGCCGTCGGCGATCGGTTGCGGCACCGACAGCCCTGCGTGCGACAGGTGCTGCATCAGTCCGAGGCAATACGGCAGGTCGCCGGGCGCAATGCGCTCGAACAGCGTCAGCACGAAGCGGCGTGGCGTGCCGTCCGCCGCCACCGTGGTGACGAACAGGTTGGTGTTGTCGATGCCGCCCAGGATGCCCTCCAGCGACTGCAGCGTGCCCGCATCGTGGCCGCGCAGCCATGCGCCGGCCTCGGCCGGCGAGACCGGTGTGAAGACCGACATGGCGTCAACCCCGCGCCGCGTGTTCGAGCATCAGACGCCGCAATGCTTCTGCATCGTTGGCGATGCGGGTGAAGCGCTGGGGCATCGATTCGAGCCCGTCGAAGCCGGCCGGCCGCGTCGGCGGGCGGCCGAGTGCCTCGACCATCGTGGCTTCGAACTTCGCCGGGAGCGCGGTTTCCAGGCACACCAGCGGCACGCCGGGCTCGCGATGCTGCAGGCCCACGTGCACGCCATCGGCCGTGTGCGGATCGATCTCGATGCCGTGCCGCTGCCAGGTGCTGCGGATGGTGCCGAGCCGGTCGGCATGCGAGCTCGCGCCCGACATGAAGCCGAAACGCGGTGCCTCGGCCCAGCAGGCCTCGCGCGACAGGTCGATCTCCCCCTCGGAGGCCAACTTGGCCCACAGCGCGCGCAGCCGCTCGGCATCGCGGCCGACGAGGTCGAACACGAAGCGCTCCAGGTTCGAGGCGCGTGAAATGTCCATCGACGGGCTGGAGGTTTCGCGGGCGCTGGCGCGCGGCCGGTAGCGGCCGGTGCGGAAGAACTCGTCGAGCACGTCGTTCTCGTTGGTCGCGACGATCAGCCGGTGGATGGGCAGGCCCATGCTGCGGGCGACGTGGGCGGCGCAGACGTTGCCGAAGTTACCGCTCGGTACCGCGAACGACACCGGCTGGCCGTCATCGGTGGTGACCGCGAGCCATGCCTTGAAGTAGTAGACGACCTGCGCCGCCAGCCGCGCCCAGTTGATCGAGTTGACGGCGCCCAGCTGCATCCGCTGCCGGAAGCCGAGGTCGGCCGAGAGTGTCTTCACCAGCGCCTGGCATTCGTCGAAGCTGCCGTCGACCGCGAGGTTGACGATGTTGGCGTCGTGCAGGCTGTACATCTGCGCGCGCTGGAAGGGGCTCATGCGGCCATGCGGCGAGAGCATGAACACGCGCAGCCCCTGGCGCCCGCGCAACGCATGCTCGGCGGCCGAGCCGGTGTCGCCCGAGGTGGCGCCCAGGATCGTGAGCGCGCGAGACTTAGGTGCGAGCAGGTGCTCGAACAGCCGGCCCAGCCATTGCATCGCGATGTCCTTGAAGGCCAGCGTCGGCCCATGCGACAGGCGCAGCAAGTGCAGGCCGGGTTCCAGCGTGTGCACCGGCGTGACCTCGTCGCTGCCGAACACGCGGGCGTTGTAGGCATCGTCCAGCAGCGCCTTCAATGCCGGCGTCGGCAATTCGGGGGCGAACTTGCGCAGGATCTCGAAGGCCAACGCCGCGTACGGCAGGCCGCGCCAGCGGCGCAGTTCATCGGCGCTGACCTGCGGGTATTCGCGCGGCACATAGAGGCCGGCATCGGGCGCCAGGCCGTCGAGCGCGATGTGGGAGAACGAGGCGGACGGGCTGCGGCCGCGGGTGCTGATGTAGTCCATGCAAAGGCTCCGTTGAGGCCTTCACAGGCTAGGGAAACGGGTGCGCGCGGTCAGCCGCCAGAGTGCGTGCGCCGGGCGCGCCACGTGGCCGAAACGGCCAGGGCCGTGACCACTGTGGAAGGTCAGCGCCGGTCGACCAGCGGCGACAGCACGAAGCTGGTGTGCGTGTCCACCACGCCGGGCAGCGCAGCGAGCATCTGCCAGATCTCGGTGATGCGCTCCTGCGAGGGCGCTTCGAGCTGCACCAGCAGGTCGAGGTCGCCGCTCAGCACCGCGCAGTAGCTCACCTCGGGCAGCTTGGCGATCGCGGTGGTCACGTCGGCGCCGCGCATGCGGTCCTTGCGGTAGACCATGATGATCGCGCGCACCAGCGGTGCCTCGGCGGCCCGGTCGCCCAGCCGCACGGTGTAGCCGGTGATGACCTTCAGCGCCTCGAGCCGGTCGATGCGGTGGCGCACCGCATGGCGCGACAGGCCCACCTGCTGCGCCAGCGTGGCCACGGGAATGCGCGCATCGGCCAGCAGCGCGTCGAGGATCTGGCGGTCGATCGCGTCGAGCTGCGGGTGGGGCATGGCGCGCGGGTTACAGCGCCTTGCGCAGGTTGGCCGGCGCGATCTTCAGGGCCTCGCGGTACTTGGCCACGGTGCGGCGCGCCACCTGGATGCCCTGCTCTTCCAGCATCGAGCTCAGCTGGCTGTCAGACAAGGGCTTGGCCGGATCCTCGGCCGCGACCAGCTGCTTGATCAGCGCCCGCACCGCGGTGCTGGAGGCGTTGCCGCCGGCTTCGGTGTTGAGCGACGAGCCGAAGAAATACTTCAGCTCGAAGGTGCCGTACATCGTGGCCATGTACTTGGCCGTGGTCACCCGCGAGATGGTCGATTCGTGCAGGCCGAGCTCGTCGGCGATCTCGCGCAGCACCAGCGGCTTCATCGCGATCTCGCCGTGGGTGAAGAAGTTCTTCTGCCGCTCGACGATGGCCTGGCTCACGCGCAGGATGGTGTCGAAGCGCTGCTGGATGTTCTTCATGAACCAGCGCGCCTCCTGCAGCCGCGCGCCGAGGTTCGAGGCGCCGCCTGCCGAGCCGCGCGCACCGCGGATGGCCTGCGCGTAGAGGTCGTTGATGCGCAGCTTGGGCATCACGTCGGGGTTGAGCACCACCTTCCAGTTGCGGCCCGACTTCTGCACGATCACGTCGGGCACGATGATCTGCGACTCGGCGCGCGTGAAGGGCCGGCCCGGCTTGGGCTCGCAGGCGACGATCATGGCCTGGGCCTGCTTCAGCAGATCCTCGTCGGCGCCGGTGGCGGCCATCAGCTTCTTCAGGTCGCGGCGGGCCAGCAGGTCGAGGTGCTGCTTCGCGATGATGATGGCCACCGCCTGCGCCTCACTGCGCGGCTGGGCGCGCAGCTGCAGCACCAGGCATTCGGCGAGGTTGCGTGCGCCGACGCCCAGCGGATCCATGCTCTGCAGCCACTTGAGGGCGCAGCGCAGGCGCTCGAGCAGCTCTTCCTTGGCCTCGGGGTCGTCGATGGCCAGCGTCTCGGCGAGGCGGTCGGCGATGTCTTCGACCGGATCAGCGAGGTAGCCGTCTTCGTCGAGCGATTCGATCAGCACGTGCACCGCGGCCGCGTCTTCGCCCGACAGGCGCATGCCCGACAGCTGGTTGCGCAAATGATCCTGCAGCGAGGGGCCGGCGTCGCCGCGCTCCTGCGGCTCGAAATCTTCGTCGCCGCCGGCGCCGCTGCTGGCCGAGGGCGTTTCGCGGATGCCGTCGAAGTCGTCGCGCTCGGTGCCGTTCTCCCAGTCGTCGCGCTCGGTGGTGCCGAACTCGGCGCTGTCCATGCCGGGGGCATCGTCGCCGCCGGCATCGCTGGTGCCGGCGGATTCGCCCTCGTCGCTGCTGCGCTCGCTGGCCGGCGTGGCCGACCGGTCGATCGACGCTTCGAAAGGCGTGGGCAGGTCTTCTTCGGCTTCGAGGAAGGGGTTCTGCTCGAGCATCTGCTCGACTTCCTGGTGCAGCTCGAGCGTCGACAGCTGCAGCAGACGGATCGACTGCTGCAACTGCGGCGTCAGCGCCAGGTGCTGCGACAGGCGGACCTGCAGCGATGGTTTCATCACTCCCTCACGACGCTCACATGCGGAAATGCTCGCCCAGGTAGACCTTGCGGACGTCCGGGTTCTCGACGATCTCGTGGGGCGTGCCCTGCGCGAGCACACGCCCTTCGCTGATGATGTAGGCGCGGTCGCAGATGCCCAGCGTCTCGCGCACGTTGTGGTCGGTGATCAGCACGCCGATGCCGCGCGCCTTCAGGAAACTGATGATGCGCTGGATCTCGATCACCGCGATCGGGTCGACGCCGGCGAACGGCTCGTCGAGCAGGATGAAGCGCGGCTGCGTGGCCAGCGCGCGGGCGATCTCGACCCGGCGCCGCTCGCCGCCCGAGAGCGCCGGTGCGGGGCTGGAACGCAGCTTCTCGATGCTCAGGTCTTCGAGCAGCTGGTCGAGCATCTGCTGGATCTGCTTGTCCTTCAGCGGCTTGCCGTCGGGGCCCTGCTGCAATTCGAGCACCGCGCGGATGTTTTCCTCCACGGTGAGCTTGCGGAAGATCGACGCTTCCTGCGGCAGGTACGACAGCCCGAGGCGCGAGCGCTGGTGGATCGGCTTGTGCTGCACCGGCTGGCCGTCGATGCGGATCTCGCCGGCATCGGCCCGCACCAGGCCGACGATCATGTAGAAGCTGGTGGTCTTGCCGGCACCGTTGGGGCCGAGCAGACCCACCACTTCGCCGGCGGCGACGGCGAGGTGCACGTCCTTGACCACCTTGCGCGAGCCGTAGGACTTCTGCAGCCCATCGGCTTCGAGGCGGCTCAGCAGCATCGTCGCCGCGGTGTCCTCGGGGGCCGCGGCCACCGCGGCATTCATGGTTGCTGTCCCTTCAGCGCGTTCGAGGGCTTCAGCGAGGCGGGCGGCTCCGACGCAGGCGTGGCGGGCGCAGGCGCCGCCTGGGCCTTGCCGTCAGGCGGCGGCGTCAACACCGCGCGTACACGGCCGCCCGGGTTGCCCGGCGAGGCGGACGTGGCGCCGCCCTGCACGCTGAACACCTCGGCAGCGTTGTCGTAGGTGATCTGGCTGCCGTTGATCTCGTCGGCCGGGGTCGCGCCGCGCAGGCGCCGCACCTGGGCATGGCCGATGAACAGCACCTTGTCGGCACGGCCGTCGTACTCGACGCGGTCGGCTTCGCCTTCGATGTATTCGTCGAGGCCGTCGCGCTTCTGGCGGAAGCTGGCGGGGCGGCCGGCGCTGCCGATCGCGGTGGCGGCATGGAAGCCGTCGGCGCTTTCGCGCACCTCGACGCGGTCGGCGTGGATGGTCAGCGTGCCCTGCGTGATGACGACATTGCCGTTGAACACCACCACCTGCTTCAGCAGGTCGATCGTGCTCGGCTGGTCGGCGGCGATCGTCATGCGCTGGCTGCGGTCGGCCTTTTCGGCCTGGGCAGCCGGCGCCAGCGCGGCGAGCACGCCCAGCGCGAGCGCGGCACGACGCAGGGCGGGCGGCAAGAAGGGGATGTGGGGGAGGTTCATTGCGGCATGAAACTTGCAGGCCATTCTAGCCACAGTCTCTGCCGCTGCCGCGGTGCAGCGAGAAAATATCCGGGCTGCCAGCGAGAAGAACTTGACAGCCCGGTGATGGCGACGGCCTCAGCGGCCGGTGCGGACCTTCTGCGCGAGGAACTCGACCACCTGCAGCGCCCGTTCATGCGAGCCGGCCAGCGCCACCGAGGTGTAGTAGCGGCCCTGCACGCCCAGCGCCGGCACGCCGTCGATCTTGTAGGCGTCGGTCAGCTGACTGTACTGCCGCGACTTGGTCTGCACCGCAAAGGACTTGAACACGTCCATGAACTTTGCACCGTCGACGCCGTTCTCCTGCATGAACGCCTGGATGTCGGCGTCCTTGTCGAGGCGGCGGTGCTGCTGGTGGATGGCGTTGAACACCTTGCGGTGCATCTGCTCGACCAGGCCCATGGCCTCCAGCGTGCAGAAGACCTTCTGGTGCGTCTGGTGCAGCGCGGTGAAGCCCACGTGCACGCGGCGGAAGGCCACGTCGGCCGGCACCTTCTTGCTCCAGGCATCGAGCGTGGGCTCGAAGGCGAAGCAGTGCGGGCAGCCATACCAGAAGAACTCGATGACATCGATCTTGCCGGTGGAGGGCACCGGCACCGGCTGGCTCAGACGCACGTAGTTCTGTCCTTCGACCGGGGCGCCCTGCGCCAGCACCTGGCCGGCAAAGGGCAGGCCGAGGGCCGCTGCTGCGAGTTGCGCAGAAAAGTCGCGCCGTTTCATCCGATGTCCTTTCCGTTGTGAGATTGCGCCCGCGTGGGCAGCGCCTTATCGGTTCTCGACCCGGACCAGGGCGGCTTCGATGCCGGTCGAGGCCAGCTTCTCCTGTGCGGCGTCGGCCTCTTCCTTGTGGTCGTAGGGCCCCAGGCGCACGCGATACACCGTGCGGCCGGACTGCTCGCGTTCGGTCACCTTGGCTGCCAGGCCCATCATCGCCAGCTTGGCGCGCTGCTGCTCGGCGTCCTCGGTGCGGGCGAACGCGCCGGCCTGCACAAAGTAGGTGAACGCGCCAGGGGCGGCATTGGCTGACTTGGAGGCCGCTGCGGCCGGGGCAGGCGCCTGGCCGGACAGGATGGCGGCCGGATCGCGGGTGGACTTCGGTGCGCTGGCCGCGCTCACCGCAGGCGCTTCGGCCGGCTTCGGCGTGGCAGGCGCCGGCGTTGGGGCAGGGGCGGCGACCACCGGGGCCGGCGCAGCGCCGGCCGAAGCGGCCGAGGCCGGCGTGTTGATCACCGGCTTGACCTGCTTGCCGGCCAGCGGCGCGTTCGGATCCCAGTTCTTGTTGCGCTCGATCTCGGCGGCGTCCTGCTCGGGTGTGCGCTGCGGCACCTTGTTGACGAAGGGCACCGGCACCTTGGTCACATACAGCGCGACGCCCAGCGCCAGCGCCAGGCCGATCAGCAGGCCGACGATCAGGCCGAGGACGAAACCACCACGTTGGGCTTTCATGCTTCCGGAATCTCCCTTGTCATCGAACGGGGGGCGCTCACGCCCAGCATCGCCAGCGCGTTGCGCAGCACCTGCCGGGTGGCGGCCAGCAGGGCCAGGCGCGCCTTGGCCAGCTGCGCATCATCCACCAGGAAACGCTCGGCGGCGTAATAGCTGTGGAAGGCCGAGGCGAGGTCGCGCAGGTAGAAGGCCACGTCGTGCGGCGCCAGGTCGGCCGCCGCGCGGGTCAGCATCTCGGGGTAGGCCGCGAGCTTCAGCATCAGTGCGGTCTCGGTGGGCGCGGTCAGCAGCGAGAGGTCGGCCTGCTTCAGCTCGTCTTCGTCGCCGCCCCATTGCACGAGCACCGAGCAGATGCGGGCATGGGCGTACTGCACGTAGAACACAGGGTTCTCGTCGTTCTGCTTCAGCGCCAGGTCGACATCGAAGGTGAACTCGGTGTCGGCCTTGCGGCTGATCAGGAAGAAGCGCACCGCATCGCGGCTGGTCCAGTCGATCAGGTCGCGCAGCGTCACGTAGCCGCCGGTGCGCTTGGAGATCTTGACCTCCTCGCCGCCCTTCATCACCGTGACCATCTTGTGCAGCACGTAGTCGGGGTAGCCCTGCGGGATGCCGACGTTGGCCGCCTGCAGGCCGCCGCGCACGCGCGCGATCGTGCCGTGGTGGTCGGTGCCCTGCACGTTGATCACCTTCGTGAAGCCGCGCTCCCACTTGTTGATGTGGTAGGCCACGTCGGGCACGAAGTAGGTGTAGCCGCCGTCGGACTTGCGCATCACGCGGTCCTTGTCGTCACCGTAGTCGGTGCTGCGCAGCCACAGCGCGCCGTCCTGCTCGAAGGTCTTGCCCGAGTCGATCACGCGCTGCACGGTCTGGTCGACCTTGCCCGTGGTGTACAGGCTGGATTCGAGGAAGTAGTTGTCGAACTTGACGCCGAAGGCCTGCAGGTCGAGGTCCTGCTCGTGGCGCAGGTAGGCCACCGCGAACTGGCGGATGCTGTCGAGGTCGTCCGGGTCGCCCGAGGCGGTGAACTCGCGGTCGTCGGCCTTCACCGTCTTCTTCGCGAGGAAGTCGGCGGCGATGTCGGCGATGTAGTCGCCGTTGTAGGCGTTCTCCGGCCAGCCGGCGTCGCCCGGCTTCAGGCCCTTGATGCGGGCCTGGGTGGAGGTGGCCAGCGTGGCGATCTGCACGCCGGCGTCGTTGTAATAGAACTCGCGGGTGACGTCCCAGCCCTGGCTCTCGAACAGGTGGCACAGCGAATCGCCCAGCGCGCCCTGGCGACCGTGGCCCACGTGCAGCGGGCCGGTGGGGTTGGCCGAGACGAACTCCACCATCAGGTGCTGCCCGTTGTGCGGCTGGCGCCCGAACGCATCGCCGCTGCCCAGCACCTCGGTCACCACGGCCTGCTTGGCGGCTTCCTTCAGGCGCAGGTTGATGAAGCCGGGGCCGGCGATCTCGAGCGCCTGCACCCAGCGCTGCACGGCCGGCTGGGCCTCCAGCGCCTGCACCAGCGACTGGGCCAGTTCGCGCGGGTTCTTCTTCAACGATCGCGACAGCTGCATCGCGACGGTGACCGCGAGGTCGCCGTGCGAGGCCTGCTTGGGGGACTCGAAGGCGGGGCTGAGGCCCGCATCGGGCGCGATGTGGGCGACCGCGTCGCGCAGCGCGCTCAGCAGGTCTTGCTTGGCTTGGATCATGGGCCGATTTTAGGGTGGGGGTTGCGCCGGCACGCCGGTTGCGACGTAATGCACGCTGTTTGGCCTGCTGTTCGCCGCACCGGGCGCCCCGGTGCCGAGGCAAGATGCCGCGATCCATGTCCGCCTTTCCGCCTCCCGCTTCCCAGCCCATGCCCCTGGACCCGCACCTGCCGGCGCAGATCGGCAAGTACGAGGTCCTGCGCAAGCTCGGCGAAGGCGCGACCAGCGAGGTCTACCTCGCCCGCGATCCCTTCCACGACCGCGAGGTGGCGATCAAGCGCGTGCGCGCGATGGCGATCGACACCGCCGACAGCCCCGAGGGCCACTACTACGAGCGCTTCTTCGCCGCCGAGGCGGCGCTGGTCGGACGGCTGCAGCACCCCAATGTGGTGCAGATCTACGACGCGGTGGCCGACCCGATCTCGCCCTACCTGGTGATGGAGTACGTGCGCGGCCTCACGCTGCGCCGCTTCTGCCGCGCCGACGCGCTGCTGTCGCTCGAGCAGATCGTCGAAATCGGCTTCAAGTGCGCGATGGCGCTGGGCTACGTGTACCGCCAGGGCCTGATCCACCGCGACGTGAAGCCGGCCAACATCCTGGCCGTGGTCGACAAGGAGCAGGTGATCGACGTCAAGGTCACCGACTTCGGCAGCGTGCTCAACCTCACGTCCGACCGCACGCAGATCTTCCGCGTCGGCTCGCTGGCCTACATGTCGCCTGAGCAGCTCGACGGCAGCACGCTCGACTGCCGCGCCGACATCTACTCGCTGGCCGCGGTGATCTACCACCTGGTCGCGGGCCGGCCGCCGTTCGACGCTACTTCGCAGACGGCGTTGATGAACCAGATCTACACCGCCACGCCGGCGTCGCTGCAGACCATGCGGGAAGGCGTGCCGCCGGCACTCGACGAGCTGATCCAGAAGGCGCTGGCCAAGGACCCGGCGCAGCGCCAGAGCGGCTGGGACGAATTCGCGCAGGGCCTGTCGTCGCTGGTGGCCAACCGCGAGGTGCCGCGCGGGCGGCTGCAGGGCGTGCTCGATTCCGAGCGCTTCAACCTGCTGCGCACGCTCGATTTCTTCTCCGGCTTCGGCGACGTCGAGCTGTGGGAGGTGGTGCACCGCGCCAAGTGGCAGCGCTTCAAGTTTGGCCATGCCCTCTTCAAGAAGGGGCAGGAGGGCAACACCTTCCACATCATTGCCCAGGGCGAGGTCGAGGTCTTCCGCGACGGCAACAAGGTGGCCCAGCTCGGCGCCGGCACCTCGGTGGGCGAGATGGCCTACCTGGCGCCCAGCCCGGAGCTGCGCAAGCACAGCACCGACGTGCTGGTGGCGCTGCCCTGCACCACCATTTCGTTCACGCCCGACACCCTGTCGCAGGTGAGCCCCAACACGCGCCACCTGTTCGACGCTGCCTTCATCCGCGTGCTGGTGCGGCGGCTGCATGCCGCGCACGAGGCGCTGGCACATCCGCGGCGGATCCTGTAATCCCACTTCTTGGGGGGCGCGGGCCTGTACACCGCGCCGCGGCGGCTTGCGTTGAGCGCTTGCTCCGCCGCGACGCCTCTGCTTCAATCGGCGCCGGCATTTCTGCCATCAACCTGGAAGGAGAGGAAGACATGAAGCAACTGATCACCGTGTTGTCGCTGGCCCTGGCCGGCTTTGCCGTTTCGGCCCAGGCCGCCGATGCCGCCGCCTCGGCGCCCGCCAAGGCGCCCACGGCCCAGCAATCGAAGATGAAGATGTGCAACAAGGACGCCGGCGACAAGAAGGGCGACGAGCGCAAGGCGTTCATGAAGGAGTGCCTGTCGGCCAAGAAGGCCGATGCCGCCGCCTCGGCCCCGGAAGCCAAGACCGCGCAGCAGTCGAAGATGAAGACCTGCAACCAGGAAGCCGGCGACAAGAAGGGTGCCGAGCGCAAGGCCTTCATGAAGGAATGCCTGAAGAAGTAAGCGCTTCGGCCACACGGCAAAAAGCCCGGCACTGCCGGGCTATTTTCATGGGCGGGCTCCGCGCTACTGCGTGCCGAGCGGCTTGAGCCCCTTGCAGTCGGCGCCCAGCCACTTGCCCTTCTGCTCCGACTGCATCTGCATCTGGCGGCCTTCGTGCTGCATGCGCATGTTCATCGTGGTGGCGTAGCTCTCGGGCGTGAGGTCGAAGGCGCGGCCCTCGCCTTCGACGCTGGAGCCGTCCTTGCGCTTGCAGCTGAAGCTGAACTTGGCCGAGGTGGCCGAGGTCTCGCTGATCTTGTGGGTGCACTGGGTCTCGGGGTCGGCCGGCGGCATCACGTCGCCTTCGGCCTGCTGCTTGGTCAGGCAGTAGCGGAAGCTGTTGGGCTTGGCGCCGATGCCGACGCCTCGGTCCTTCATCATCTGCTCGACCATGGCCCGCTGCTCGGGCGACATCTTGCCCATGGCCTCGTTCATGTCGGGCATCTTCGGCATGTCGGGGCTCTTGGTGGTGTTCTGCACCTCCCACAGGCCGGGCTTGCGCTTGACGAGGTGCTGCTGGGCCTGGGCGCTGGCAGCGAGTGCGAGCAGGCAGGCGACGGCGATCAGCGGATGGGTCTTCATGCCGGGTCTCCTCATCGGGTGCCGACGCCGCGCGCCAGCAGGGTTGCAGCCAGGGGGATGAGCACCAGCAGGTGCGCCTCGATCATGACCCAGCGCCGCGCCTGCCGGATGTCGGCCTCGGGCGGCAGGCTGCCGTCGGCCTCCAGCCGCTTGCGCCAGCGGATGAACATGATCGTCGGCTTGATCGACATCAGGCCGATCACGACGAACAGCGTGAGCTTCAGGTGCAGCAGCGGCTGGTGCCAGTACCAGCCGGTGCCCTTGATGCCCCACACCGTGCGGGCGATGCCGGTGGCCAGCAGCGCCATGGCTGCCAGCATGTAGAGGAAGTCGACCCGGGCCAGCCGCCGCACGACCGCGGCGTTCATCCACTCGACGCGGCACAGCGCCGCCTCGCTGGTCAGGAACACCACCACCGCGAGGATGGCCGAAATGTGCAGATAAGCGAGCAGGGCTTCGGTCAGCATGGCGGACGATTCTGCCAGTAGCCTACGTCGCCGTAGGTGTGCTTCAGGTAGTCGATCCACAGCCGCACGCGCAGCGGCAGGTGCTTGGCATGCGGAAACACCGCATAGATGCCGTTGGGCGGCGCGGCGAAGTCGTCGAGCACGCTGACCAGCCGGCCCTCGGCCACCTCCTGCTCCACCTCCCAGGTGCTGCGCCACGCCAGGCCCAGGCCGGCCACGCACCAGTCGTGCAGCACCTGGCCGTCGCTGCAGTCGACCCGGCCGCTGGGGCGCAGGTGGATCACCTCGCCATCGACCGTGAAGGCCCAGCCGCGCGTCTGGCTGGCGTCGGAGCTCAGCATCAGGCATTCGTGCTTCGCGAGCTCCGACGGATGCTGCGGCGTGCCGGCGCGCTGCAGGTAGGCCGGTGCGGCCACGCACAGGCGCCGGTTGTCGGCCAGCCGCACGCTGATCAGGCTGGAGTCGACGAGGTCGCCCACCCGCACCGCGCAGTCGAAGCCTTCGTTGACGATGTCGACCACCCGGTCGCTCAGGTTGAGCGACAGGTGCACGTCGGGATGCTGCGCGATGAAGCCCGGCACCAGCGGCGCCACGTGCCGGCGCCCGAAGCCGGCCGGCGCGGTGATGCGCAGCGAGCCGCTGGCCTTGACGCCGCCGGCGGTGACGCTGGCCTCGGCATTGGCCAGGTCGGTCAGCAGGCGCTGGCAGTCCTCGAGGAAGGCAGCGCCCTCATGGGTGAGGGTGATGCGCCGCGTGGTGCGCACCAGCAGCTTGACGCCCAGCCGCGCCTCCAGCGCATCGATGCGCCGGCCGATCACGGCGGGCGCGACGCCCTCGGCCTGGGCCGAGGCGGTGAGGCTGCCCTTGGTGGCGACGGCGACGAAGGATTCGATCTGCTTCAACCGGTCCATGGCGGCTGAATATAGACCCCGAGACGGCCGTTCGGCTTGAATTCCATCACTAATTTGCAAAGATCAATCGCATTCGGCGATCTCAATGTATTTGGAAGTTCGGAATACAGTGCGCCCACGATGGCCGCCCTTCCCCCTGTCCACGCCGTGCTGTTCGATGCCTACGGCACCCTGTTCGACGTCTACAGCGTCGGGCTGCTGGCCGAGCAGCTGTTTCCTCGCCAGGGCGAAGCGCTGGCCAGGTTGTGGCGCGACAAGCAGATCGAGTACACCCGGCTGCTGACGATGAGCGGCCGCTACACGCCGTTCTGGGATCTCACGCGGGCCGGGCTGCGCTGGTCGGCCCGCAGCCTGGGCCTCGAGCTCACCGCCGAGGCCGAGGAGCGGCTGATGAACCAGTACCGCCACCTGAGCGCCTTCCCCGAGAACCGCGAGGTGCTTCAGCGCTTGCGCGAACGCGGCGTGCGCACCGGCATCCTGAGCAACGGCGATCCCGAGATGCTCGCCGTGGGCTTGAAGAGCGCTGGCTTCGCCGACCTGATCGACCCGGTGCTGAGCGTGCATCCGGTGCGGCGCTACAAGACCGATCCCGCCGCCTATGCGCTCGGGCCGCAGGCACTGAACCTGCCGCCGAAACAGATCCTGTTCGTCTCCAGCAACGGCTGGGACGCCATCGGCGCCACCTGGTACGGCTTCACGACGCTGTGGGTCAACCGCAGCGGCGCGCCGCTGGAGGCGCTGGACACCGAACCCACGCGCATCGGCCGCTCGCTGCGCGACGTGCTCGACTTCTTTCCATCCTGATCAGTCCCTGAGGAGAACCACGATGAGCCTTCCACTGCCCGCCGGCATGCAGATCAACGCCCCGATCCTGCCGGGCTTCGAGACCGTGCTGACACCCGAGGCACTGGCCTTCGTCGCCAAGCTGCACCGCACCTTCGAGCTGCGCCGCCAGGCCCTGCTCGCCGCGCGCGTCGAGCGCACCAAGCGGCTCGATGCCGGCGAGCGTCCCGACTTCCTGCCCGAGACGGCGCACATCCGCAACGGCGACTGGAAGGTGGCGCCCATCCCCAAGGCGCTGCAGTGCCGCCGCGTCGAGATCACCGGCCCGGTCGAAGCCAAGATGGTCATCAACGCCTTCAACTCGGGCGCCGACAGCTACATGACCGACTTCGAGGACAGCAACGCGCCCTCGTGGTCCAACCAGATCCAGGGCCAGATCAACCTGAGCCAGGCGATCCGCCGCACGCTGCGCCTGGAGCAGAACGGCAAGACCTACCAGCTCAACGACAAGATCGCCACGCTGCAGGTGCGCCCGCGCGGCTGGCACCTGGATGAAAAGCACGTGCTGGTCGACGGCCAGCGCATCAGCGGCGGCATCTTCGACTTCGGCCTGTTCTTCTTCCACAACGCCAAGGAGCAGATCGCCCGCGGCGCCGGCCCGTTCTTCTACCTGCCCAAGATGGAGAGCCATCTGGAGGCGCGGCTGTGGAACGACATCTTCGTGCTGGCGCAGCAGGAGCTCGGCCTGCCGCAGGGCACGATCAAGGCCACGGTGCTGATCGAGACCATCCTCGCCGCGTTCGAGATGGACGAGATCCTTTATGAGCTGCGCGAGCACAGCGCGGGCCTCAATGCCGGCCGCTGGGACTACATCTTCAGCTGCATCAAGAAGTTCAAGGTCGACAAGAACTTCTGCCTGGCCGACCGCGCCAAGATCACGATGACCGTGCCCTTCATGCGCTCGTATGCGCTGCTGCTGCTGAAGACCTGCCACAAGCGCGGCGCGCCGGCGATCGGCGGCATGAGCGCGCTGATCCCGATCAAGAACGACCCCGAGAAGAACGCGATCGCGATGCAGGGCATCATCAACGACAAGAAGCGCGATGCGACCGACGGCTACGACGGTGGCTGGGTCGCGCACCCAGGCCTGGTGGAGCCGGCGATGAAGGAATTCCTCGCGGTGCTGGGCGACCGGCCCAACCAGTTCGACAAGCAGCGTGACGACGTGCAGGTGAAGGGCGAAGACCTGCTGAACTTCCAGCCCGAGCAGCCGATCACCGAGGCCGGCCTGCGCATGAACATCAACGTCGGCATCCACTACCTGGGCGCCTGGCTGGCCGGCAACGGCTGCGTGCCGATCCACAACCTGATGGAAGACGCCGCCACCGCCGAGATCAGCCGCTCGCAGGTGTGGCAGTGGATCCGCAGCCCGAAGGGCGTGCTGGAAGACGGCCGCAAGGTCACCGCGGATCTCGTGAAGGCGCTGATCCCCGAGGAGCTGGCCAAGGTCAAGGGCACCGGCGCCACCGGCCACTTCGACCGCGCGGCGCAGATCTTCGAGCAGATGAGCACGCAGGAGCAGTTCGCCGAGTTCCTGACGCTGCCGCTGTACGAGGAAATCTGATCGGGCCATCCAGCCCTTCGATGACGGCGCCTGCGGGCGCCGTTTTTCTTTGGGGGATGTGCGGTTTCTACGTTCGTGCGCGGGCCGCGTGCTGCCTAGAATCGCCGCCGATAACAAACCAAGGCCGGCGCTTCGCTGCATCGGCCGCTCCCGAGGGTTCCCCATGCAGAGTCTCAAGATCGCCCTGGCCGGCGTGTGTGTCGCGCTGGCCGCCTGTGCTGCAGAAGTGGTGCGTGAGCCGAGCGAGCTCAAGCCCACGGCCTCTCCGCGCGGCTTCGTGCTGCGCGAGTCGGTCAAGTACGTGCTCGATTCGCGCTACGAGCGGGTGCTGCGCGGCTACACCGAGTTCGTCGAGGTCGGCAGCATCGCGCAGGGCCGTGTGCTACGGGCCACCAATGCGGTGATGACCGTCGAAGGCAAGCACATGCACGAGGCCTATGCGGTCGTGAAGGATGGCCGCCTCGTCGGCTTCTACCTGCCGGTGGAGCGCAGCTTCTCTCCCCTGTCCCAACCCGTGTCGCTGACACTCGAAGAAAGGAAAACGCAGTGAAACTGCTCCGTCTCGCCACCATCGCCTCCACCGCTGCCCTGCTGGCCGCCTGCGCCTCCGGCCCCAAGATGGCCGAAGTGAAGTCCAGCATCCCCGCGCTGAAGCCCAGCGAAGGCCGCATCTACTTCTATCGCTCCAACAGCATGATGGGTGCGGCGCTCCAGCCCGAGATCAAGCTCAACGGCAAGGCGGTCGGCAATTCCAAGCCGGGCGGCTTCTTCTTCGTCGATGCCGCGCCTGGCCCGCAGGAAGTGACCACCTCGACCGAAGTCGAGAAGAAGCTCACCTTCACGTTGGGCGCCGGTGAAACCCGCTACGTGAAGACCTCGATCGGCTTCGGCCTGATGGTCGGCCGCGTGTATCCGGAACTGGTCGACAACGCGGTGGGCCAGAAGGAGCTGGAAGACAGCAGCTACATCGGCCAGCCGCTGAAGCGCTGAGTCTTACAGATGCCCATCGTCCGATTCGACACGCCGGCCTTCGAACCGGTGATCGACCATCCTCGCGCCGACCGGCGCGAGGTGGGCGACCCCGAACGGCGCACCTGGACGCTGTACGAGTCCGGGCCCGAAGGCCTGAGCGCCGGCATCTGGGCCTGCGAGGTCGGGCGGTGGCGCATCGTGTTTCCGCCGGCCAAGCACGAGTATTTCTTCGTGCTGGAAGGCGTGGTCCGGCTGCATGACCTGCAGGGCGGATGCGTCGAAGTGCGTGCCGGCGAAGGCGCGGTGATCCCCGGCGGATTCGAGGGCGCGTTCGAGGTCGTCGAACGCGTCCGCAAGCACTTCGTCGTCGTCGAGCGCTGACATGTCGGCCCCCACGTCGCTTCGCTCCTGCCCCCCGTGGGGGTGCTCAGCCGGCTTGAGACGGCTCGGCGCCGGCTGAGCCGTCTCTTCAGCGCTGCACCGAGGCCTGGCCCGCGCCGCCCGCTTCCACCGACGCGGAGCCGTGGCGGGTCTGCGCCTGCGCAGCGGCGGCGCCTTCACCTTGCACCGAAGCAGAGCCCTGGCCCTTCTGCGCACTCGCCTGGCCTTCAGCCGAGGCTGAACCCTGCGTGCCGGCCGTCGCGCTCTGGGCGCGCTCGATGCCGCCTTGCGCCGCACCGTTGGCCTTCGCCGCGCCTTGTGCCGTGGCGTTCTGCGCCTTGTTCTTCGCCTGCTCGGTGGTGTCCTTCGCATGGTCGATGACCGGCGGGCGCGGCATGTTCAGCGCACCGTTGGCGCCACCGCCGATCTGGCCCTGCAGGCCGCCGCCGATGCCGCCGGACAGCAGCCCGCCGCCGCCGGCCGAGCCGCCGAGCAGGCCGGCGTGTGCGCTGCCGGCCAGTGCCAGCGCCGCGATCAGTCCGGTGAAGCGAAGGGTGGGAATGAGCTTGCCGTTCATGTCGATCTCCTGTCGGGTGGATGGAGGCTGCGAACCTCGTGCAGCGCTCTCATCGAACACAACGACGGCCTTCCGGCGTTTCTTCCCATGTGGGTGCAACAGAGTGCAACACCGCCGGGTTCAGCGTGAGGTGTCGATGCGACGCGGATCGATGCGCAGGTCTTCGCCGACCAAGCCGAAGCCGAACACGCCGTCGCGGCCCGGGGCGCCGAGGTCGATCGCCTGCCGTGCCAGTGCATCGAGGGCCTGGCGCGCGGCTGTGGGCTCAGGTTCGGGCAGGCGCGCCGCCAGCAGGCCTGCGACCAGCGGCGCGGCGAACGATGTCCCCCGTGCGGTGGCATAGCCGCGGCGTTCGCCGTCGGCCGCCGCCAGGTCCGCACCGGGGGCCGCCAGCACGACGTGGCTGCCCTGGCCGGCCTCGAGCAGCACCTGGCGGCGTGCATCGACCGCGGTGACACCGACCATGCCGCTCAACTGCGTCGCATAGGCGGCCGGGTACAGCGGCGGTGCGGCCGGCCCGTCGTTGCCCACCGCCGCGACGAGGAGGTGCCCGCGCGCCGACAGCGCCCCCACGGCACGCTCCAGCAGCCGGTTCGGCGGCCCGACGATGCTGAGGTTGATCACCGGCACGCGCTCCTGCGCCATCCAGGCCAGTGCCTCGACGACCGCCTCCACCGTACCGTGCGCGGCTGAGCCGCAATAGATGTCGGCGGTGTACAGCGTGGCGCCGGGCGCGGCTCCATGGAAGCGGCCGTCGCGGCCCACCAGCAGCGAGGCGATGGCGGTGCCGTGCCGGTCGGCGATGCGCTGCCCGCCGCATCCATGCGGCTGCATCCTGGCCTGGCGCAGCGACGGATGATCGGCGCCCGCGCCGCCGTCGATCAGGCCCAGGCGCACAGGGCCCGCACTGGCTGGTACGGCGGGAGCCGCCGATGCGACCGGTGATGGCGTGGACGTGAGCTGCCCTGCCGGCAGGTAGACATGGTTGAAGTCCTGTGCCGCCTCCGGCTCGATGCGGCGCAACGCGGCCAGTGCGCTCGCGGTGTCCATGCCCGCAGGGGCCTGCAGCGTCACGAGGTAGAGGCCCAGCGTCTCCATGCGCTGTTCGCGGGCGACGCGGAAACCGGCGGCCTGCGCCGCGTCGAGCAAGGCCACCGAGGGCGACGACAGCAGCAGCTCGCCGCGCACGATCAGCTCGCCGGCCGGGTCGCGCTCGAGGCGGCGTGGCTCGCGCTGCAGCAGTTCGTCGATCAGCCCGCGGCGTTGGTTCAGCAGGTCGGTGGGCGACAGCGTGGCTGGCAACGCCCTTCGCAGCGGCTGCTCCACGGCATTGGGCAGCGAAGGCAGGCGCGGCAGCTGCGGCAGGTGCAGCTGCGCATGCGCGCTGCCCGCCAGGCCGCAGCCCAACACGAGCAGCCAGCGCCGGAGACGGGTGAGGTGAGGCATCGGATCCAAGGGTAGCGCGCCGCGGCGGGCGCCTTGCTGCAAAGAACGAACGGGGCATGGAAGAAAATCCCTGGCTCCGACGTTCTTCTCCACAACGACGTGACCCCCGAGGCCGATCGCCTGCGTGACGAGCTCGTGAGCCTGCTGCCGCGGCTGCGGCGCTTCGGGCGTGCGCTGACGCGCCACCGCGAAGACGCCGACGACCTGGTGCAGCTTGCGGTCGAGCGCGCGCTCACGCGGGCCGACCAGTGGGAGCCCGGGACGCGTCTGGACAGCTGGTTGTTCCGCATCATGAAGAACGCTTGGATCGATGAAGTGCGCTCGCGCTCGCGGCGCGACGAGGTGCTGCTGCCCGAAGAGGCCGGCGAGCACGTCGGCGTGTCCACCGCCGAGCGGCAGGCCGATGCGCTGGCGGTGCAGCAGGCGATGGCGCGGCTCAACGACGACCAGCGCCTCGTGGTGGCGCTGGTGCTGGTCGAAGGGCTGCCGTACAAGGAGGCGGCCGAGGTGCTCGACATCCCGATCGGCACGCTGACCAGCCGGCTGGCACGGGCGCGCGAGACCCTGCAGGCCCTGCTGGGCGGGAAGGCGTAGGGCAACACGATGAGCAACGACGACATCGATCTCGGCGAAGAGCGCCTGCTGGCGTATGTGGATGGGCAGCTCGAGGCGGCCGAGGCTGCGCGCCTCGAGGCAGCGCTCGCCACGCATGGCGAGGCGCGGGCCTTCGTCGAGCAGCAGCGCGGGCTCCGGCTCCGCCTGCAGGCAGCATTTGCGCCGGTGATGGACGAGCCGGTGCCCGAACGTCTGCTGGCCGCGGCCCGCGGCGGGGCGCCTGCCGACGCGGCGGTGGTGGACCTGGCGGCTGAGCGCGCGCGCCGCCAGCCCGAGCCGACCCCTCGCCCGCGAACGCCCTGGCCCGCATGGATCGGCATGGCCGCGAGCCTGCTGCTCGGCCTCGTGCTCGGGCAGCGCTGGCTCGCGCCCGACGCGGGCGGAGAGGCACCTGTGGCGATGGCCACCGGCGGCTGGGTCGCCGCGGGCGGCCTGGCGCAGGCCCTGTCGACCCGCACCGCGGCCCAGGCTGCGACCGGCGATGCGGTGCACCTCGGCCCGAGCTTCGTCGCGCGCAGTGGCGTCTACTGCCGCAGCTTCTCGCTGGCACGTGAGGCGATGGCCGGTTATGCCTGCCGCGAAGGCGATGCCTGGCAGGTCCAGATGCTGGCGAAGGCGGAAGCCGCCGACGGCCACTACCGCCAGGCCGCCACCGCGCTGCCGGCACCGGTGCTGCAGGCGATCGAATCGCAGATCGCCGGTGCGCCGCTCGATGCCGCCGCCGAAGCGGCGGCGGTGCAGCGCGGCTGGCGGCGCTGACCCCGGTTCAGAACCACTGCACCACGTCCTCGCGCCGCTGCCGGCGCTTCGGCCCCTGCGGCTGCGCCCGGTAGCCGAAGGCCACCATCACCGCGAGCCGCGCTTTCGCGGTGTCGATGCCGAAGTCCTGCTGCAGCAGCGCGTTCACCGCTTCGGGCTCGAAGCCTTCCATCGGGCACGAGTCGATGCCCAGCAGCGCCGCAGCGGTCATCATGTTGGCCAGCGGGATGTAGCACTGCTTCGCGGCCCAGTCCCACATCGCGCGTTCATCGTCGAGCAGGCGGAAGTCCTTGGCCTGGAAGCTGCCGAGCACGCCGCGCTTACGGTCGACGATCTCCGGCGGCAGCTGTTCCACCTCGCGCAGGTGGTGGTCGATGTAGCCGCTGTCGAAGCGCATCTCGGCCGCGGTTCGCGCGAGGATCAGCACGATGTGGCTCGCGGTCGGCAGCTGGCCCTGCGCGCCCCAGGCATGGGCCTTCAGCTTGTCGCGCAGCGCCGCGTCCTGCACGACCAGAAAGCGCCAGGGCTCCTGGCCGAACGAGCTGGGCGAGAGACGGCCGGCCTCGAGGAGGGTGTCGAAGTCGGCCTCGGCGATGCGGCGCTCGGGGTCGAAGCGCTTGGTCGCGTGGCGGAACTGCAGGGCCTGCAGCACGGTGTCGCGCATCGTGGCGTTGGTGGTCATGGCGTGCTCCTCCTCAGAAACCTTCGAGCACGACCTTGCCGCGCGCCAGCCCGCTCTCGAGCAGCGCATGCGCCCGCTTCAGGTTGGCGGCGTTGATGGTGCCGAAATGCTCGGCCACCGTGGTGCGGATCAGGCCCGCATCCACCAGCGCCGCCACCTCGTTCAGCAGCCGCTGCTGCGCGGCCATGTCGGGCGTCTGGTACAGCGAGCGGGTGAACATCAGCTCCCAGTGCAGCGACACGCTCTTGCGCTTTAGCTTCGTGATGTCGATCGGCGCCGGGTCGTCGATCAACGCGAACTGGCCCTGTGGTGCGATCGCCTCGACGATCTGCGCATAGTGCTGGTCGGTGTGCGTGAGGCTGACGATGTGGCGCACCTGCGGATGGCCGATGCGCTGCAGCTGCTCGACCAGCGGCTGCGTGTGGTCGATCACATGATGGGCACCGAGCTCGCGCACCCAGGCCTGCGTCTCGGGCCGTGACGCGGTGCCGATCACGGTGAGCGGGGTCAGCCGGCGCGCGAGCTGCACGAGGATGGATCCGACGCCGCCGGCCGCGCCGATCACCAGCAGCGCCTCGCTGCCCGGGCCCTTGCCCGGCGCGATGCGCAGCCGGTCGAACAGCAGCTCCCACGCGGTGATCGCGGTCAGCGGCAGCGCGGCGGCCTGCGCGAAATCCAGCGTGGCCGGCATCGCGCCGACGAGGCGCTCGTCGACCAGTTGCAGCTCGCTGTTGCTGCCCGGCCGGTCGATCGCGCCGGCATACCAGACCCGGTCGCCGGGCTTGAAGGCGCTGACCTGCTCGCCCACGGCGCGCACGACGCCGGCGGCATCCCAGCCCAGCACCTTCCATTGGCCATCGGACGGCGTGACGCCGGCGCGGATTTTCACGTCGACCGGGTTCACCGACACCGCCTTCACCTCCACCAGCAGGTCGTGGCCGCGGGGCGCGGGGTCGGGCAGGGTGGTGTCGATCAGCGACTCGGCATGGCTGATCGGCTGGGCTTGCTGGTAGGCGACGGCTTTCATCGTGGCTCCTTCGAAACGGTGGGTTGCGATGGAGCGCATCTTCATTTGCCGATAGGATTTGAAAAACTGGCTGATGAAAGACAGTCTTTCAAGGAATTTTTGAAGATGAGGGCTTTGCAGGATCTGGCGCTGTTCGTATGCACCGCCGAGGCGGGCAGCCTCTCGGCCGCCGCCCGCCGGCTCGACATGACGCCGGCCGCCGCCAGCGCGGCGCTCAAGCGGCTGGAGGCCGAGCTGCAGGCTCCGCTGTTCGTGCGCTCCACCCGCAGCCTGCGGCTCACGCCCGAGGGCGAGCGCTTCCTGCAGCATTGCCAGCCGGCGCTGCAGCTGCTGGACGACGGGCGTGAAGCGATCACCACCGGGCGCGATGTCGTCGGCGGGCTGCTGCAGATCTCGGCACCGTCCGACCTGGGGCGGCAGCACGTGCTGGGCTGGCTGGACCAGTTCCAGGCCGTGCATCCGCAGCTGCGCGTGCGGCTGCAGCTGTCAGACCGTCTGGCCGGCCTGCACCGCGAGCCGGTGGACGTGGCCTTGCGCTATGGCACGCCGCGCGATTCCAGCCTGGTGGCGCTGCCGCTGGCGCCTGACAACCGCCGCGTGCTGTGCGCCGCGCCTGCCTACCTGGCGCGAGTCGGCGCGCCCTATGCACCGGCCGACCTGGCGCAGCACAACTGCCTGTGCTTCGTGCTCGGCGACGAGCTGCACGACCGCTGGCGCTTCTGGCGCGATGGGCATGAGCTCTCGGTGGCGGTGCAGGGCGACCGCGTCAGCGACGATGGCGATGCGGTGCGCCGCTGGGCGCTCGCCGGCCACGGCATCGCCTACAAGTCGGGCCTCGACGTGGCCGACGACCTGCGCGCCGGCCGCCTGGTGGCGCTGTGCAGCGAATGGCAGACCGAGCACGCGCCGCTGGTGATGCTGTGCGCCGACCGGCGCCAGCTCAGCCCGGCGGTGAAGCGGCTGCGCGAGTGGCTGCAGCAGCGCTGCGCGGAGCTGATGCTGCGCCCGTAGCGCTGGCGTCTACAGCGTGTGGTGCGCGGCGCCGGGATGCAGCGCCCGCTCGCGCGCGCCTTCGCAGGCCACGCAGCGCAGCGCCTGCGGCTCCAGGCTGAGGCGGTCGAATGGAATCCTCGAGCCGCAGTCGATGCAGTAGCCGTAGTCCGGCTGCTCGAGCCGGCGCAATGCCAGGCTCACGTCGCCCAGTTCGCGCAGGGTCTGGTCCGACAGCGCCAGGTCGACCTCGCGCTCGACCTCGTGTTCCTGCGGCTCATCGCCGTCGCGCACCAGCTCGCGTGCATGGTCGGCCCGGCTCTGGCCGTTCTGGTGGGCCGCCAGCCGGCGGTCGAGTTCGTGCTGGCGCTGTTCGAGGGCGGCGCGCAACAGGGCGCGTTGTCCGGCGGTGAGGTGGGTGCTCATTCGGCGATCTCCTGTGGCGCCATGGTGGCGCGGGCGCGCCGGGCACGGCTTGAGGGGCGTCAATCGCACAGCGGGTGGACGAGGCGCACCGCCCCGGGCGCGCCGGTTGCCGGGTGCCGGCGAAGCGGGGCCAGAATCGACACGCCCCGCGCCGCCGTTCCGTTCCAAGCCGATGCACGCAATCGCCTCGCCCCATTCGCTCGCCGCGCTCGCCGCCCGCTATGGCGAGCGCTACCGCTGGCGCGTGCTGCTCACGGTGATGATCGGCAGCATCGCGTCGATCATGTCGTCGACCATCGTCAACGTCGCGGTGCCCGACCTGATGCGCCATTTCTCGCTCGGCCAGGAGCGGGCGCAATGGGTCTCGGCCGGTTTCATGGCCGCGATGACCATGGCGATGCTGCCCACGCCGTGGCTGCTGGCGCGCTTCGGCTACCGCCACACCTATGTAGGTGCGGTGGGCCTGTTGATGGTCGGCGGCGTGGTCGGCGGGCTGTCGCAGCACTACGAGCTGGTGCTGGCGATGCGCGTGGCCGAGGGGCTGGCCGCCGGCGTGCTGCAGCCCATCCCGTCGATCATCATCCTGCGCGCCTTCGAGCCCGGCACGCAGGGCCGGGCGATGGGCATCTTCGGCTTCGGCGTGGTGCTGGCGCCGGCTGTGGGCCCCAGCGTGGGCGGTGTGCTGGTCGAGCATTTCGGCTGGCGCTCGATCTTCTTCGTCGTGGTGCCGTTCTCGCTGTGGGCAATCGCGATGGCGCAGCGCTACCTGCCGGTGTCGGCGCCCGGCGGCGCGGCGCCGGGCGCGGAACGCAAGCCGCTGGACCTGCCGGGCCTCGTGCTCGCGGCCGTCACCGTGCTGTGCCTGCTCAACGGGCTGGTGCACCTGCACGATGCCGGCAAGGGCCTGGCGCTGGCGCTGCTCGCGACCGGCCTGACGGGCCTGGCGGTGTTCCTGTGGCACGAGCGGCGCACCCCGCATCCGTTGCTGCAGCTGCGCATCTTCGCGTCGCGGCCGTTCGCGATGGGCGGGCTGGTGGCCTTCATCTACGGCATGGGCCTGTTCGGCTCGACCTACCTGGTGCCGGTGTTCATGCAGACGGCGCTGAAGTTCGCGCCCTCGGCGGCCGGCGCGGCGCTGCTGCCGGCCGGGCTGGTGCTGGCCGGCGTGATCCCGCTCGCGGGCCGGCTGGCCGACCGCATCGCGCCGCACGTGCTGGTCACGCTCGGCCTCGGGCTGCTCGCGGCCTCCTTCGTGCTGATGGCCTCGGTGGATCATGGCACCGCGCTGATGGTGCTGATGACCTGGGCGGTGATCGGCCGCATCGGCCTGGGCTGCGTGCTGCCCTCGCTCAGCGTCGGTGCGATGCGCGGCCTGGCCGAGGCCGACATCTCGCAGGGCGCCAGCGCGGTCAATTTCCTGCGCCAGCTCGGCGGCGCCACCGGCATCAGCATCGTCGGCATCTTCCTCGAATGGCGGCTGCGTGTGCATGCCGCGGCGGGCGAGGCGCCGCTGGCGGGCTTTGCCGAGACCTTCTGGCTGGTGGCGGCGTTCTCGGCGCTGGCGATGGTGGCGGCGTGGCGCATGAAGCTGCCCGAGAGGGGCATCTAGCGCCGGCCGGCAGGCGGTTCCCTAGAATGCGCGACGCTTTTCTTTCGCGCCCCGCTCCATGAATACCCCCGCCGACGCCCTGCCCGTGACCTGTGATGTGCTCGTGATCGGCGCCGGCCCGGCGGGCAGCGCCTGCGCCAACATGCTGGCGCGCGAGGGCCTGCAGGTGGTGCTGGCCGACCAGCATGCGTTCCCGCGCGACAAGGTCTGCGGCGACGGCCTGATCCCCGATTCGCATGCGGCGCTCAAGCGCCTGGGCGTGCTGGAAGAGGTGATGAACCATGCGCAGCCGGCGCACCACGTGGGCTGCATCGGCCCGCGTGGTGGCCGCGTCGACGTGCCCGGCACGCTGGCGGTGCTGCCGCGCCGCATCCTCGACGACATCCTCTGCCGTGCCGCGGTGCGTGCCGGCGCGCGGCTGCTGCCGCCGGCCCGCTTCGAGGCGCCGGTCGAGGAGAGCGGCCAGGTCGTCGGCGCACGGCTGAAGATCGGCGATGCGCCGCACGAGATCCGCGCCGGCTGGGTCGTGCTGGCCACCGGCGCGGTGCCGCAGGCGATGCTCGCCGCCGGCCTCTGCGACCGCCGCACGCCCAGCGGCGTGGCGCTGCGCGGCTATGTGAAGAACCCAGCGATGGTGGGCCGCATCAAGGCGCTCGAGGTGGTGTGGCACAAGAAGCTGCGCCCGGGCTACGGCTGGATCTTCCCGTGCACCGATGGCGTGTTCAACATCGGCGTCGGCATCGTGCACAGCCACAAGATCGAGAAGAGCGGCCACGGCGCGATGCAGGACGCCAACCTGCGCGACGTGTTCAAGGCCTTCACCGAGTTCTACGAACCGGCGCGCACACTGATGGCCGGCGGCGAATGGGTGGGCGAACTGAAGGGCGCGCCGCTGCGCTGCACGCTGGAGGGCGCGCGCTATTCGAAGCCGGGCCTGCTGGCCACCGGCGAAGCCGTGGGCAGCACCTATTCGTTCACCGGCGAGGGCATCGGCAAGGCGATGGAGACCGGCATCCTCGCGGCCGAGGCCATCATCCAGGGCCGGCGCGAGCGCCAGACCGACGCGCAGGTGCGCGCCGGCTACGAAGGCAAGCTGCTGGCGCTGAAGCCGCGCTTCGACCTCTACGAGCGCGCCAACCGCGTCAATGCCCATCCGTGGCTGGCCGACCTGCTGATCTGGCGCGCGAAGAAGAGCGAGCGCCTGCTGCGCCGCATGAGCGGCGTGCTCAACGAGACCAGCAACCCCGGCCACCTCGTCACGCTGAAGGGGCTGACGCGGCTGTTCACCGAGTAGCGGGCGCGGGGGCTCCGGCCACGATGAGGTGGATCAGCTGCAGCTTGGCCACCGCCGGGCGCGGCAGCACGAAGGGGTAGAAATCCGGCTGGCCCATGCTGCGCGACATCTCGTTCAGCACGGCGGTGAGCTCCACCCACGCATTGAGGAAGCCGAGGAACGATTCGGCGCCCGGATCGTCGGGCCGCCACAGCGCATTCGGCGCATAGGGCTCGGCATCCAGCTCCACCTCGTCGGCATCGATGCCGAAACTGAGCGCGGTGTCCACCGTGTCGACCATGTGCAGGTAGTGGGCCCAGGTCTCGGCCCAGTCTTCCCAAGGATGGCTGCTCGCATAGGCGCTGACGAAGCGCTTGGGCCAGTCGGCCGGCGCGCCTTGCTCGTGGTGGCGCTGCAGTGCGGCGGCATAGTCCTGCTGGTCATCACCGAACAGCTCGCGCACCGGCGCCAGCCAGGCGGTGTCGCGCACCAGCCGGTCCCAGTAGTAGTGGCCGACCTCATGGCGGAAGTGACCCAGCAGCGTGCGGTAGGGCTCATGCATCTGCTCCCGGATGCGCTCGCGCGTCGGGTCGTCGGCCTCCTCGATGTTCAGCGTGATCACGCCGTCGGCATGGCCGGTCATCACGCGCGGGCCCTCGGGTGGTGAGCGCAGGAAGTCGAAGGCCAGCCCATGCGCCGGGTCTTCGCTCACCTTGGACTGGACCGGCAGGCCGAGCGCGATCAGCTGCGACACCAGCCGCCGCTTCGCACCCTCGATGCGGTTCCACAGCAGCTGGTTCTCCGGCAGCGCCAGGTCGGGGATGGTGCGGTTGAGCCGGCAGGCGCGGCACAGCGGCGGCGTCTCCTCGCCCTGGTCGAGGATCAGCCAGTTGCAGCCGGCCGCCGAGTCGAAATTGCCGCAGCGGCGGTAGCGTGGCGTGCGCTCGCCGAAGACGGTCCAGCGGCCCTCGCCGGCCTCGGCCAGCGGCAGCACCTGCGCGCGGTCGGGCTCGTAGCCCAGCGGCGTCTTGCAGGCCAGGCACTGGCTGTTGCGGAAGAACACCGGTCGGCCGCAGCGGCAGCGGTAGGCGCGCGGCGCGGTCGGTTGCTTGTGAGGCTTCCACGCGGCGCGCAGCCGCGCGGTCATGTTCTCGAAACGAGTGGCCATGTGCAGATTCCTTCGATGCCTTCCGGCGCTTCCCGGTCTAGACTGGCGCAATCCATGTGCCAGCTCCTCGGCATGAACGCCAACCTGCCCACCGACGTGATGTTCAGCTTCACGGGGCTGGCCACGCGCGCCGACGAGCACAAGGACGGCTTCGGCATCGCGTTCTTCGAGGGCAAGGGCCTGCGCGTGTTCGTCGACAACGCCAGCGCGCGCCAGTCGCCGGTGGCCGAGCTGATCAAGCACTACCCGATCCGCAGCCAGAACGTCATCGCCCACATCCGCAAGGCCACGCAGGGCCGCACGGCGCTCGAGAACTGCCATCCTTTCGTGCGCGAGCTATGGGGGCGCTACTGGGTGTTCGCGCACAACGGCGACCTGAAGGATTTCCATCCGCGGCTGCATGCGGCGTTCAGGCCGGTGGGCGACACCGACAGCGAACGCGCCTTCTGCTGGCTGATGCAGGAGCTGGCCAAGGCGCATGCCGGCGTGCCGACGGTCGACGAGCTAAGCGCCACGCTGCGCGAACTGGTGCCGCAGCTGGCGCGCCACGGCACCTTCAACATGCTGCTGTCCAACGGCCAGGCGCTGTGGGCGCACGGCACCACCAAGCTGTACTGGCTGCAGCGCCGCCATCCGTTCGCCGAGGCACGGCTGCGCGACGAAGACCTGAGCATCGACTTCGCGCAGGTCACCACGCCCGACGACCGCGTCGTGGTGGTCGCCACCGAGCCGCTGTCGGCCGAGGAGCCGTGGTGTGCCTTCGCGCCCGGCGAGCTGCAGGTGTTCGTCGACGGCCAGCCGGCCGCCGCCGGCGCCCGCTGATCCGCAGCTCGTACCCACGGCCCGGCCACCGGCCGCATGGCCGCACCCGAGCCGGCCGGCGCTCCTACACTGCGGCGCCATGACCGACGGCAAGCCGATGAACCTGCTGCAGCGCTGGCACCGCGCCAAGGCCCGGCCTTACTACGAGCGCCTGCCCGAGCCGCTGCGCGACGAGGCCTGGGCCTTCGACCAGTACCTGCTGAGCCGGCACAGCGCCGGCCTGTGGCTGGGCATGGGCGGCGCCATCGGCGGCAGCACGCTGGGCCTGGGCGCGGCGGGCTTTCCGCTGCTGGTGGCCGTGTTCTGCAGCGCCATCGTGTGGATCGGCGTGGCCTCGGGCGCGCTCGGCGCCTGGGTCTGGCCCGAGCGGTTCACCGTGCGGCGCTTCGCCGGCCTGCTGCTGGCGATCAGCGGCGCGGCCTATGGCGGGGCGCTGGTCGGCATGGTCGCCGCGCGGCTGCGGCGCGGCGAGGCGCTGAGCTGGCCGGCGCTGCAGCAGGCGATGGCCTCGGCCACGCCGCTGCTGCTGCTGATCGCGATCGCGGTGCCGCTGATGCTGCTCACCGTGTCGTGGATGCGGCGCGAGCAGACGCAGCGCATGCTCGAGCGGGTGAACCTGATGCGCGAGCGCGATGCCGCGGCGCGTCAGGCCAGCGAGGCGCAGCTGCGGCTGCTGCGGGCGCAGATCCAGCCGCACTTCATCTTCAACACGCTGTCGGCGGTGCAGCACTGGGTCGACACCGGCGACGCGCGCGCCAGCGGGCTGCTGCGCGAACTCACGGGCTTCCTGCGCGGCTCGACCGAGCTGCTGAGCCGGCCCGAGGTGACGCTGCGCGAGGAGGCGGTGCTGCTGCAGCACTACCTCGCGATCATGCAGGCGCGGCTCGGCGAGCGCTTGCGCTTCGACCTGCGGCTCGCGCCGGCGGCGCTGGCCCAGCCGCTGCCACCGGGGCTGCTGGTCACGCTCGCCGAGAACGCGGTGGAGCACGGCGTCGTGCCTTCGCTGCAGGGCGGCGCGGTGCAGGTCGAAGCGAGTTGCGACGAAGCCCGCTTCGAGCTCGTCGTGCGCAACACCGGCCAGGCGCTGGCCCCGGGCTGGCGCGATGGCGTCGGCCTGGCCAACATCCGCGAGCGCCTGCGCCACCAGTTCGGTGAGCAGGCGCGCTTCTCGCTCGAATCCACGCCCGAGGGCACCGAGGCGCGTGTGACCATTTCCGCTATACCCGCCTGAGCCGGCGCTCCACACTCTCGAAATGACCATCACCGCCCTGATCGCCGACGACGAAGAGGCCCCGCGCGCCCAGCTCGCGCTTGCGCTGGGCCAGGCCTGGCCCGAGCTGAGCGTCGTCGCCGAGGCGGTGAACGGCGCCGATGCCTGGGATGCCTTCCTCGAGCATGAGCCGCAGGTCTGCTTCCTCGACGTGCGCATGCCCGGGCTCTCGGGCATCGAGGTGGCGCAGCGCATCGCCGGCCGGGCGCACGTGGTGTTCGTCACCGCCCACGGCGACCATGCGGTGTCGGCCTTCGACACCGGGGCGGTCGACTACGTGCTCAAGCCGATCGATGCGGCGCGGCTGCAGCAGGCGGTGCAGCGGGTGCAGGGCCGCCTGCATGCAGCGCCGGTCGACCTGCAGCGGCTGCTGTCGCAGCTGGCCGCGCCGGCGCTGCGCAAGCCACCGCCGCTGGAGATCATCCAGGCCGCGGTGGGGCGCGAGGTGCGCCTGATCCGCACGGCCGAGGTTGTGTATTTCGAGTCGGATGCGCGCTACACGCGGGTGGTGCATGCCGAGGGCGAGGCGCTGATCCGCACGCCGCTGAAGGAGCTGCTGACCCAGCTCGACCCGGCGCAGTTCTGGCAGGTGCACCGCTCGATCATCGTCAACCACCATCACATCGCGAGCGCGCTGCGCGTCGATGAGAACAACATGCAGCTCACGCTGCGCGGCCGGCCCGAGAAGCTGCCGGTCTCGCGCCATTTCCAGGCGCTGTTCAAGGGGCAGTGAAAGCCAGGGGTGCCGTGCCGGGGGCGGCCCCGCACAATGCCGGCTTCGCCCACAAGGCGTGCTGCTCCGCGCGCACCACCCGATGCCTGCCCTGCCCCCGTTGCCGGTTCCCTGCTTCGACCGCTTCTACAAACACGACGAACTGACCCGCCTGCTGCAAGAGTACGCGCAGGCGCTGCCCGATCTGGTCGAACTGCGCTCGATCGGCAAGAGCTTCGAGGGGCGCGACATCTGGCTCGCGGTGGTGACGAATCGCCGCACCGGTCCCGACACCGACAAGCCGGCCTTCTGGCTCGACGGCAACATCCACGCCGGCGAGCTCACCGCCAGCACCGCCTGCCTGTACTACCTGCACCAGCTGGCCGCGGGCCACGGCAGCGACGAGCGCATCACCCACCTGCTCGACACGCGTGCCGTCTACATCTGCCCGCGCCTCAACCCCGACGGCGCCGAGCTCGCGCTGGGCGACCGGCCGCGCCACATCCGCTCGTCGACGCGGCCCTATCCCTTCGACGAAGAGCCGGTCGACGGCCTGACGATCGAAGATGTGGATGGCGACGGCCGCGTGCTGATGATGCGCGTGCCCGATCCGCACGGCCCCTACAAGAAGCACCCGCAGGAGCCGCGGCTGATGATCCCGCGCGAGCCCGGCGAGTTCGGTGGCGAGTACTACCGGCTGATGCCGGAAGGCACGCTGAAGAACTACGACGGCCTGGGCATCCGTGCGAATCCCGACCTCGAGGGCCTGGACCTCAACCGCAACTTCCCCAGCCTGTGGCGGCAGGAGTTCGAGCAGGTCGGCGCGGGGCCCTATCCCACCAGCGAGCCCGAGGTGCGGGCGATGGTCGACTTCATCGCCGGGCACCCCAACATCGGCGCGGCGATCAGCTACCACACGCACAGCGGCGTGATCCTGCGGCCGCTCGGCACGCAGCCCGATGACGAGATGATTCCCGAGGACCTGTGGTGCTACCAGCGCTTCTCGCGGCTCGGCGAAGAGATCACCGGCTACCCGGCGATCAGTACCTTCCACGAGTTCAAGTACCACCCGAAGGAAATCATCACCGGCACGCAGGACTGGGTCTACGAGCACCTGGGCATGCTGTTCTGGACGGTGGAGCTGTGGTCGCCCAACCGAGAGGCCGGCATCACCGAGTACAAGTGGATCGACTGGTACCGCGAGCATTCGCCCGACGACGACCTCAAGCTGCTGAAGTGGAGCGACGAGCAGTGCGGCGGCCAGGCGCACGCCGACTGGCGGCCGTTCCAGCATCCGCAGCTGGGCGCGGTGGAGATCGGCGGCTGGGACAAGATGAACTTCTGGCGCAACCCGCCGCCGCACCTGCGCGAACGCGAGGTCGCGCGCTTCCCGGCATGGATGACGCAGATCGCGCTGAGCCTGCCGAAGCTGGAGCTGCTGCGCACCGAAGTACGCGCGCTCGGGCCCGACACGTGGCGCGTGCGCTTCGCGGTGGCCAACAGCGGCTGGCTGCCGGCCTACGTGAGCAAGCGGGCGCTGCAGCGCAAGACGGTGCGCGGCGTGATGTTCGAGATCCACCTGCCGCCTGACAGCGATGAGCGCCACATCGCGCTGGTCAGCGGCAAGCAGCGTTTCGAAGGGCCGCAGCTCGAAGGGCATGCGCCCAAGACCTCGCTGCAGGCCTTTCTGCCCAACCGCGAGGTCACGGCCGACCGGGCCGTGGCGGAGTGGGTGGTGCGGGCGCCGCGCGGCACGCAGCTGGCCTTGAGTGCGCGGGCCGATCGTGCCGGCGCTGTGAGGACCGAGGTCACGCTGGATTGAGGCAAAGAAAAAGGGCGGTGCTTGCGCACCGCCCTTCTTGCCGAGCCGGCATCAAGCCGGCTTTGGCGAGCTCGAAGCTCAGGCCGACTTGCGACGGCGAGCCACGAAGCCGACGGCGCCCAGGCCAGCCAGCATCAGAGCATAGGTCTCGGGTTCCGGCACGGCGGTGACCGACAGTTCGCCCGAGTAGTTGGCGGGCTTGCCGGCGACGGTGGTACCCACCAGGGTCAGTGCGAAGGGCGAGGTGCCTGCGCCTTCGACACTGGCGAACAGGATCTTGCCGCTGGAGGTGACGGTGCCGGCCACGCCGTTGAGCGACAGCGACGACAGGTTGATGTACTGGCCGCTCAGGGTCAGCAGGAAGTTGTAGCTGCCCGCAGCCAAGCCAGTGAACGACACGACGTCGTCGCCGCCATCCAGGATCGCCGGGGTGCCGATGAAGCTGGCGGAATCGCCGTTGAATGCGACGGATTGGTCAGCGGCAAAGGCGCCGACGGCGGACGCGGCCAGCATGGCGCCGGCAACGAGGTACTTCAGTTTCATACGAATAGCCCTGTGGTTGGTGTGTGGCCGGACCCGAAACTGCTCCGGATCCTCAGCCTGGGAAATTGTCAGTCAGTGCAAACATCCGTGACCCCCCGCAAGCGCGGGGGGTATGCGGTCGCCGAACAACGAAATTCCTACTGTTTCTGTCGCCGTGCAACTGCATGTCACAACGGCTTCGCCAAACCCCGGGTGCCCCAGGGATTTCCGGGGGGATTTCTAGAGGCCGGCCTCCTCGGCCGATGTGATGCAATCGCCGTCGATGAATCTCACGATCAACGGACAAGCCCACGCGCTGGACGATGCCGCGGTGGCGCCCGACATGCCGCTGCTGTGGGCGCTGCGCGACGTGCTGCAGCTCACCGGCACCAAGTTCGGCTGCGGCGTCGCGGCCTGCGGCGCCTGCACGGTGGTGATCGACGGCCAGGCGGTGCGCTCCTGCGTGACGCCGCTGTCGGCTGTGCAGGGCCGGCCGGTGCGCACCATCGAAGGCCTGGGCACGCCGGAGCAGCCGCATGCGCTGCAGCGGGCCTGGATCGCCCACCAGGTGCCGCAATGCGGCTACTGCCAGAGCGGCATGCTGATGGCGGCGCTGGCGCTGCTGGAGAAGAACCGCGATCCGAGCGATGCCGACATCGACGCGGCGATCACCAACCTCTGCCGCTGCGGCACCTACCAGCGGGTGCGCGCCGCGATCAAGACCGCCGCGCGCGAGCTCGCCGCGGCCAAGCCTGCCCCGGCGGCGAAAGGCAAGGCATGAAGCGCCGTCGTTTCCTGCTGAGCGCGCTGGGCGCGGGCGGTGCGCTGCTCGTCGGCTGGGGCGTGATGCCACCGCGCAGCCGCCTTGGCGATGCCTCGATGTTCGAGGGTGACGCGAGCGCCGTGGGCCTGAACGGTTGGATCAAGATCGCGCCCGATGGCCGGGTGCTGCTGGCGATGCCGCGCAGCGAGATGGGCCAGGGCGTGCACACCGGCCTTGCGATGCTGGCCGCCGAGGAACTCGATGTCGGCCTCGACCAGCTCACGCTCGTGCCGGCCGGCCACGATGCGATCTACGGCAATGTGGCGCTGTTCCTCGGCAGCCTGCCGCTGCATCCCGAGGGCGCGCAGCCCGGGCAGGAAGGCACCCCGGCCCGCCTGGGCCGATGGATCGTCTCGAAGGTGGCGCGCGAACTGGGCATCAACGCCACCGGCGGCTCGTCGAGCATGGCCGATGCCTGGGAGCCGGTGCGGCTGGCCGCGGCCACCGCGCGCGCGCAGCTGCTGGGGGCCGCTTCGCTGCAATGGAAGCTGCCGGTGGCCGAGCTCGCCGTGCAGCGCGGCGTCGTCAGCCATGCCTCCGGTACCAAGGGGCACTACGGCGAGCTGGTGAAGGTGGCGGCCGCCACGCCGCCCGGTCCGGTCCGGCTGAAGGAGCCCAAGGAATGGCAGCTGATCGGCAAGCCGGCGCCGCGCGTCGACCTGCCGGCCAAGACCGACGGCCGCGCCGGCTTCGGCATCGACGTGCGGCTGCCCGGTATGCTGTACGCCGCGATCCGCCACTGCCCGATGATCGGCGGTGGCATCGGCGCGGTGGACGTGGATGCGGCGCTGAAGCTGCCGGGGGTCGAGCGCATCGTGCGGCTGGGCAACTACGCCGGCTCGACCGCGGCGCTGGCGGTAGTGGGGCGCAGCAGCTGGCATGCGCAGCGCGCGGCCCAGGCGCTGCAGGTGCAGTGGCACCAGCGTGCCGCGGGCGGGCTCGATTCGGCCGCCATCCTGGCCGGGCTGGAACGCGACGCGCGCGCGGCAGCGGCCTCGGGTGGCGGGCTGGCTTTCCATACGCGCGGCGAAGCGAGGCCCGCGCTGGCCGGCGCGACCCGCCGCGTCGAGGCGATGTACCGCGCGCCCTTTCTTGCCCACGTCACGATGGAGCCGGTGAACTGCACCGCCCGCGTGAGCGATGGCCGGGTCGAGGTGTGGGCGTCGACCCAGGTGCCGGGCTCGGCGCGGGCACTGGCCGCGCAGGTGGCCGGCGTGCCGGTCGACCGCGTCACGGTGCACGTGACCTACCTCGGCGGCGGCTTCGGCCGGCGGCTCGACATCGACTTCGTCGGCCAGGCCGTGCGCATCGCGATGGAGACCGGCGGCCGCCCGGTGCAGCTGCTGTGGTCGCGCGAAGAAGACATCGGCCATGATTTCTACCGGCCCGCTGGCGTCGCCTTCATGCAGGCGGGCCTCGACGCGCAGGGCCTGCCGGTGGCGCTGGCCATCACCAGCGGCGGCGATGCGATCACGCCGCGCTGGATGCAGCGCACGCTGCCGCAGCTCGCCGGCCCGATGGACATGCCGGACAAGACCGTGAGCGAGGGCCTGTTCGACCTGCCGTACGGCATTGCACACCAGCGCATGGCGCACGTGACCACGCACCACGAGGTGCCGATCGGCTACTGGCGCTCGGTGGGCCATTCGCACAACGCGTTCTTCAGCGAGAGCTTCGTCGACGAGCTGGCGCACGAGGCGAAGCAGGATCCGGTGAAGTTCCGCCTTGCGCTGCTGGCCGAGATGCCGCGCCATGCCGCGGTGCTGAAGCTGGCTGCCGAACAGGCGGGCTGGGGCACGCCGCTGCCGGCCGGGCGCGCCCGCGGGGTGGCGCTGCACGAGAGCTTCGACACCATCGTCGCGCAGGTGGCCGAGGTGTCGGTCGAGAACGGCCGGCCGCGGGTGCACCGCGTGGTCTGCGCGGTCGACTGCGGCGTGGCGGTCAACCCCAACGTGATCGCGCAGCAGATGGAAAGCGGCGTGGTCTTCGGCCTCACGGCGGCGCTGCATGGTCGCATCGACATCGCCGATGGTGTCGTGCGCCAGCGCAACTTCCCTGACTACCCGCTGCTGGCGATGAAGGACGCGCCGATGGTCGAGACGCACGTCGTGCCGAGCACGCGGCCGCCCAGCGGCGTCGGCGAGCCCGGCACGCCGCCGATCGCGCCGGCCGTGGCCAACGCGCTGTTCGCGCTGACCGGGCAGCGCCTGCGCGAGCTGCCGCTCGTGCTGAAGACGTGATGAAGCCATGAATCTGGGGGTGGATCCGCCGCCGCTGCGGGCGCTGTACTTCGCGCCGCGCCGGCGCATGATGTTCCGCATCGGCACCTACCTGGCGCTGATCCGCACGATGGCGGTCGGCGACCTCGTGAAGGCCTTCTACGGCCATTCGCAGCTGGTGGCGCAGACGCATGCGCGGCTCGCCCGCACGCGCCAGACGCTGCGCGACCTGATCTGGCACGGCTTCGAGTCGCCCGAGGGCGAGGCGGCGCTCGCGCGGCTGCGGCAGGCGCACCGCCACGTGGTCGCCGCGCCCGAGGACTATGCCTACGTGCTCTCGGTGTTCGTGCTGGAGCCGCTGCGCTGGAACGACGCGGTGGGCGGCCCGGCGCTGTCGGCCGACGAACTGTCGTTGCTGCTCGGCTTCTGGCGGCGCGTCGGCGAGGCGATGGCGATCCCGCACATCCCCGACACGCTGGCGGCCTGGCGCGCCTTCCAGGCGAGCTATGAGCGCGAGCGCTGGCGCTACACCGACGAAGGCCGGCGGCTGGCCTCGATGTGCCTCAACGAGGTGGTCACGCTGTCGCTGCCCTGGGGCACGCGCTCGCTGTTCCGCCAACTGATGCGGGTGACGATGGATCCGTCGCTGCGCGAGCTGCTGAGACTGTCTGCGCCTTCTGGCCTCGCGAGCGGCGCGATGCTTTCATGGCTGCGTGTCGCCGTGCGCTGAACCATCGTCGCCGAGCAGCCGGATCAGCGTGCGCCGCAGCCGCTGCGCGTCGATCGGCTTCGTGAGGAAGTCGTTCATGCCGGCCTGCAGCGCCTCGTCGCGCTCGCTCACCAATGCTGCCGCGGTCAGCGCGATGATCGGCAGCTGCTGCCGGCCGTAGCGCTGGCGCAGCACCCGCGTGGCCTCGTGGCCGCTCATCTCCGGCATCTGCACGTCCATCAGCACCGCATCGAACGGCCGGCCCTTCCGGGCAGCCTCGTCGACCGCCTCGATCGCCTGGTGGCCGTTGCTGGCCTGTGTGACCTTGACGCCCCACTGCTCCAGCAGCGCCACGGCGATCATCATGTTGACCGGGTTGTCCTCGACCATCAGCACGCGGGCGCCCGCGATCGGGTTGTCGGCCTCCAGCGGCGCCAAGCCCGACTGCACATCGCGCGCATCGGTGGCAGGCAGCGGCAGCTCGACCCAGAAGCAACTGCCCGGTCCGCTGAGCGGCGTGTCGCTGCGGCGCCCCGGCGCCGGGCTCTGCACGCCCACCGAGCCGCCCATCAGCGAAGCCAGTTCATGGCAGATCGACAGGCCCAGCCCGGTGCCGCCGAAGCGCCGCGTGGTGGACTGGTCGGCCTGGGTGAACGGGCGGAACAGCCGCGACTGCACCTTGGGCGAGACGCCCGGGCCGGTGTCGTGCACCTCGAAGCGCAGCAGCCCGTGCGTGACCTGCCGTGCCACCAGGCGGATCGCGCCGTGCGGCGTGAACTTCAGCGCGTTGCTCAGGTAGTTGCTGAGGATCTGCCGCACCCGCACCGGGTCGCCCAGCACGTGGCGCGGCACATCGGGCCCGATGTCGAGCGTGAAGGCCAGCGCGCGGGCATGGGCCAGCGTGCCGTAGGCGCGCTGCAGCGCCTGCAGCAGCGCCTGCAGGTCGAAGGCCACCGTCTCCAGTTGAAGCTTGCCGGCTTCGACCTTCGACAGGTCGAGGATGTCGGAGATGATGGCCGCCAGTGTCTCGGCGCTCTCGCTGATCTGCTCGAGGTAGTGGCGGCGCTGCGCCTCGTCGAGGTCGGGCTGGCGCGCCAGCCGGGCCAGCCCGACCAGGCCGTTCAGCGGCGTGCGCAGCTCGTGGCTGGTGTTGGCGAGGAAGGCGCTCTTCGCGCGGCTCGCGGCCTCGGCATCGTCGCGGGCGCGCGCCAGCTGCTGGTCCATCATGCGGCGCTCGGTCACGTCGTCGAGGATCCAGATCGTGCCGCCCTTGGTGGGCTGCGCCGGATCGACCGCCTGCGCGAGGATGCGGCACATCAGCTGGCTGCCGTCGCGCCGGACCATCAGGCGCTCGGTCTCGATCTGCTGCCCGGCAGCCAGCAGCGGCCCGATCTCGCGGCCCAGCGCCTCGTATTCGGCCGCACTGCCCCACACCACGCTGCCCGGCTGGCCGATCAGTGCACCGCGCGGCCAGCCGAACATCTGCTCGCAGCGGGCGTTGGCCTGCACGAAGCGGCGGTCGCGCGTGAACGCGATGCCGATCGAGGCGTTCTGCAGGATCGCCTCGTGCTCCTTGCGCGTGCGCTCCAGCTCGGAGACGTCGCGAGCGTTGATCACGAGGTAGTCGCGCCCGTCCATCACGAAGCGGGCCGCCGAAACCAAAAGCGAGAGCCGGCGCCCGTCGCGGGTGATGAACTCGGCCGGCATGTTCTGCAGCGGGCCCTGCTCGACCAGCAACGAGACGATGCGTTCGCGGTCTTCCGGCCGGGCCCAGATGCCGAGCTCGTACGAGCTGCGGCCGATCACCTCCTCGACCCGGTAGCCGGTGAGCCGGCAGAAGGTGTCGTTGACCATCGTGTAGCGGCCGCTGTCGAGCTCGCTCAGCGTGATGACGTCAGGGCTGGTGGCCACCAGGTGCGACAGCAGCGCCTCCGAGCGCCGCACCGCCTGCTCCGCGCTCTGGCGCTCGGTGTCGTCGAGGAACATCGACAGCGTGGCCGGCCCGCCTTCGGCCTCGACGCGCACATCGGTCGCGCGCACGACGAGGCGCCGCCCGTCGCGCGTGCGCAGCCTGAGCTCCTGCGGCGGCAGGCTCTCGCCGGGTTGCATCTGCTCGAGGTGTGCGATGCGCTGGCGCGCCAGCTCCAGGTCGGCGCCGGTGGCGCACAGCGAGAAGATGCTCTGGCCTTCGGCGCCGGCGGTGTCGTCGATGCCGCCGAACAGGGCCAGGGCCGCGGGGTTGGCCTCGATCACCTCGCCGTGTCGGTGCAGCACCAGCGGCGTCTGCATCCGGTTGAAGAGTGCGCGGTAGCGGGTCTCGGTGGCCTGCAGCGCCTGCTGTGCGAGCGCGTCGGCGGTGGCATCGCGGGCCACGCCCCAGTAGCCGGTGAAGACACGGCGGGCATCGAAGCGCGGCTCGCCGCTGACCAGCAGGTAGCGCGGCGCGCTGTCGCGGCACCGCCAGCGCAGGTGCACATCGCGGAACGGCCGGTGTGCCTCGAGGTCGGCGCGCAGCGCATCCAGCGCATCGGGATCGAACTGCAGGCGGCGCATGCGCCACGGCGGCCGGCCCAGGCCTTGCGTGACCGGCACGTAGCCATGCGATCCGAGTCGCTGCTCCCACAGCCGGGTCAGGTTGAACGCAGCGTCCATCTCCCAGTAGCCATCGGCTGCGATCCACAGCAGGCCGAGGAAGCGCGCCTCGCGCTCGGCGCTGTCGCGCACATGGCGGGCCACCACCCGCGAGATCAGCGCCCCGGCTGCCAGGCACAGCACCATCAGCAGCAGGAAGCTGCCGACGATGGCCAGGCGCAGGCCGGCACCGACCTCGGAGGCGAGCAGGCCGAACAGCAGCGCGGCGGCGCCGGCGAGCAGGGCTGCCGCGCCGAAGAACAGGCGCGTCAGCAGCACCCGCAGGTCGGACTGCGGGTTCTCGGCCAAGGCAGGAGAGGCGGCGAACACGGCGGCCACGGATCGATCTCAGTCTGTCCGCGCCGTGTCGCCGTCAGCGCGGCGGCTGTGGGGCGGGATGCCGGCCGCAGCGGAATGGGCGCGGGACATGGCCGGCTTCAGGGTTATCGGCAGCGCGCGGCCTCATCCCAAGGCCTGTTTCGCAAGATTCAGCGCCTGGCGCGTCGATTCCGCGGCGCGGCGGGCGGCGGCGGCGAAATCGTCGCCTGCCGAGGCGTAGAGCACCGCGCGCGAGGAGTTGACGATGATCGGCCCATTGGGCCGCCAGCCCGCCTTCACCGTGGCCTCGGCATCGCCGCCCTGCGCGCCCACGCCGGGGATCAGCAGCGGCAGCGTCGGCGCCAGCTCGCGCACCCGGGCGATCTCGGCGGGGAAGGTGGCGCCCACCACGAGGCCGAGCTGGCCGTTGCGGTTCCAGGGGCCTGCCGCCAGCTTCGCGATGTGCTCGAACAGCTTGTCGCCCGAGGGCTGTAGCACCTGCGCCTGCAGGTCGCTGCCGCCGGGGTTGGAGGTGCGGCACAGCAGGATCAGGCCCTTGTCGGCATAGCGCAGGTAGGGTTCGATCGAATCGAAGCCCATGAAGGGCGACAGCGTGACCGCGTCGGCCTGGTAGCGCTCGAAGGCCTCCTTCGCGTATTGCTCGGCGGTGCTGCCGATGTCGCCGCGCTTGGCGTCGAGGATCACCGGCACCTGCGGCGCCACGCGACGCATCAGCCCCATCAACCGCTCGAGCTGGTCTTCGGCGCGGTGCGCGGCGAAGTAGGCGATCTGCGGCTTGTAGGCCATCACCAGGTCCTTGGTGGCCTCGACGATGGCGGCGCAGAAGTCGTAGATGCGGGCCGGATCGTTCTTCCAGGCGCCGGGAAAACGGCTGGGCTCGGGGTCGAGGCCGACGCACAGCAGCGAGTCGTGCAGCCGCGAAGCGGCACGGAGTTGGTCGATGAAAGGCATGGCGGGATTGTAAAAACCCCCGCAGCACCGTCGGATATGGGGTGCCGCCGGTGTCAGCGCCCCAGCCACTGCACCAGCGGCTGGTGTGCAATTGTGCGCATTGCGCGACCGATGCTGATCTGCGGCCGCGACGGTGGCGAGAGGCCCATGCGCTTCTCACGTGCCGACACGCTGCCCACCGTGCGCACGAACCATTCGTCGACGCTCAGGCGGCCATCGAGCTGGCCGAGCAGCTCGTCGACGAAATAGGTGTTGGCCGAATCCGCTTCGCAGCCGAACGAGCTGCGGTCGGCGCGGGCGGCGGCGAGGATGATGCGGTGCGGCGACTGCAGCGCCGGAATCAGCGAGCCCGAATGGCAGGCCGAGATCACCAGCAGCGTCGGCGTGTCCCCCAGCGGTGCCAGCCAGCGCCGCAGCATGCCGGCGGTGACTTCGTCGAACTCGTCGCCGCCGTCTTCGCTGAGCGCGAGGTAGCCGCGGTTGCCGTGCGAGCTGAGCAGCACGATCGCCAGCCGGTCGTCCTGTGGCGTGTCGCGCAACAGGTCGGCGGCACGGGCCAGGGCGGCGGGCAGCGTGCGCAGCGTGGCCTGTGGCCAGTCGGACGGTGCGTCGCCGTTGCCGAGGCGCAGGCTGGCCAGCTGCGGCGCCAGTTCATGCAGCCGGCGTTCGCCGAGCTTCACGTCGCCGACGAACGCGGTGCTGGCGGCATCGAGCGCGGCGCCCACATAGACGATGCGCGGACGGGCCGCCACCTGCGCCAGGGTCTGCCGGGCCTTCTCGACCTGGGCGTCGAGACGGGCGAGGTCCGGGTTCGGCGGGGCGGGCCTTGCGGAGAAGGCGCCGGTGGCGGCGAAGGCCAGCAGGCTGCCGAGCAGCAGGCGGCGCAGCCCGCGCGCCGCCTTGCTCACGCTGCGCTCAGCCGCCAGAAGAACCTCAGCCGATCCGCCGCGCCAGCTGCGCGGCCTGCCCGGTGTAGCTGCCCGGCGTCATCGCCTTCAAGCGGGTCTTCTCGGCCTCGGGCAGTTCCAGCGTGTCGATGAAGGCCGCAATCGCCTCCCGGGTGATCGCCTTGCCGCGCGTGAGCTCTTTCAGGCGCTCATACGGGTTGGGCAGGGCATAACGGCGCATCACGGTCTGGATCGGTTCGGCCAGCACTTCCCACGCGGCATCGAGGTCGCTTGCGAGGGCGGCCTCGTTGACTTCGAGCTTGTCGAGCCCGCGTTGCAGCGAGTCGTAGGCCAGCACCGCGTAGCCGATGGCCACGCCCATGTTGCGCAGCACCGTGCTGTCGGTCAGGTCGCGCTGCCAGCGGCTGACGGGCAGCTTCTGGCTCAGGTGCGTGAGCACCGCGTTGGCGAGACCGAAGTTGCCCTCGGCATTCTCGAAGTCGATCGGGTTGACCTTGTGTGGCATCGTGCTCGAGCCGATCTCGCCCGCCTTGGTCTTCTGCTTGAAGTAGCCCAGGCTGATGTAGCCCCAGACGTCGCGCGACCAGTCGACCAGGATGGTGTCGGCGCGGGTGACGGCGTCGAACAGCTCGGCCATGTAGTCGTGCGGCTCGATCTGGATGGTGTACGGGTTGAAGCTCAGGCCCAGCTTGCCCTCGACCACGCGCTTGCTGAAGGCTTCCCAGTCGAACTCGGGATAGGCCGCCAGGTGCGCGTTGTAGTTGCCCACCGCGCCGTTCATCTTGGCCAGCAGCCTCACCGCGGCGATGCGCTCGCGTGCCGCGGCCAGGCGCGCGACGACGTTGGCGATCTCCTTGCCCACGGTGGTGGGGCTGGCGGTCTGGCCGTGCGTGCGGCTGAGCATCGGCGTTTCGGCGAAGGCGATCGCCATCTTGGTCAGCTTGTCGATGATCTTGTCGATCGCCGGCAGCAGTACCTCGGCACGCGCGCTCTTGAGCATCAGCGCATGGCTGGTGTTGTTGATGTCTTCGCTGGTGCAGGCGAAGTGCACGAACTCGCCGGCGGCCTTCAGCTCGGCGTTGTTGTCGAAGCGCGACTTCAGCCAGTACTCGACCGCCTTCACGTCGTGGTTGGTGGTCTTCTCGATCTCCTTGATCGCCTGCGCGTCGGCCTCGCAGAAGCGCACGACCAGCGAGCGCAGCAGCCCGCGGGCAGCTTCGCTCAGCGGCTTGAACTCGGCGAAGCCGGCATCGGACAGCGCGATGAACCATTCCACCTCGACCTGCACGCGGCGGTGCATCAGGCCGAATTCGGACAACAGCGGGCGCAGCGGCGCGACCTTGGCGGCATAGCGGCCGTCGAGCGGCGACAGGGCGGTGAGAGCGGAAAGAGTCATGGGCCAAGGCGCAGCGGCGTGCGCTCGAGAGCGAGGGGAGGATCCGGGCGCGGTAGCGCCCGCGGGAAGCCGCTATTGTAAAAGTCGGGTCCGGCGCGCGTGGCGCCGTTTCATTGCTGCGCTGCAGCAGCCTTGCGGAAGAACGTGATGCGTTCCTCATCGGCCGGATGGCTGGCGAGCGCGATGCCGAGATCCAGGCCCGGCTCCTTCTTGCGGCGCTGCGCGAGCCGGTGGAACATGAACACCATTACCTCCGGCGACACGCCGTTGGCGCGCAGCATCGTGATCGCATCGCCATCGGCCTCGCGCTCGAAGTCGCGCGAATAGGCCAGGTGGCCGAGCAGTGCCGGCGCGCCGGCCAGCAGCCCGCTGAAGTCGCCGAACGCGACGCTGGTGATGGTGCCGAGCAGCGCGGCCTGCGTCACCGCCCGCATGCCGTGGCGCCGCTTCACGTGGCCGACCTCGTGGCCGAGCACGCCGATCAGCACGTCTTCGCGGCTGTCGACCATCTGCACCATCTCGTCGGTCACCACCAGCAGGCCGCCGGGCAGCGCGAAGGCGTTGGGGCCCAGCTTGCTCTTGAAGAAATGCAGCTTGACGGCGGGCCGGTCGGCACCGGGGTAGGCCTTCTGCAGCGCCGCCTCGAACGCTGCACGCAGGCGCGCCTGCTGTTCGGTGGGCAAGGCGCTGGGCTGCAGCCAGCCGTCGTGCTGCGTCGCATCGAGCGCCGCCTGGCCCAGCTGCGCGTCGACCGAGGCCGGCACGACCCCGAGCGCGGTGCGCGCCGCCCATGGCAGGCCCCACTGGTAGATCGCGCCGCTGACCACCAGCAACGCGGCGGTGGCCGCCAGCGTCGCGCGCCAGCTCTGCTGGGCGCGCCCGACCCACGATTCGCGCCGGCCGCCCTGCCGGGCCCAGGCGTCCCAGGCCGCCGCATCGGCGCAGTGCAGCGAGCCACCGTCGGCGAGGTGCGCCACACGCGGCCCATGGCGCTGGCGCTCGGGCCACTGCACCTGCTTCACCGGCACGCGCAGTGCCACGCCGTCTCCGGCAATGCTCAGCTGCGCGCCCTCCAGGCGCAGGCGCACCGGCTGGGGCCGTGCGCTGCGGCCGTCGAAATACTCGGCGGCCAGTTCGGCAGGAGCCGTCGCGCTCACAGCCCGAAGTCGATGCCGAACAGGTCGGCCGCCGCTTCGCCGCTGAAGTCGGTGGACAGCAGGCGGGCGCGGCTGACGATCTGGTCGGGCGGCACGCGGGTGTACACGGTGACCGATTGCAGCTTCAAGCGCGCCGTGGCTACCGCGGCGAAGGGCCAGTAGAAGCCCAGCGTCAGCGCGGTCAGCAGCCAGTTCTTGATCGTGAGGCCGAGCATCGGGCCGAGCTTGAGCCGGCTCTCGAAGCGCACGCGGGTGCTCTTGGTGCGGTTCCAGAGGAGGTTCTGCATGCGCGAGGTGAAGAAGCTCTGGCTGATGATGATGAAGCCGAGGTAGCCGACCATGCCGACCAGGATGATCAGCAGGATCATCGCCTTGCCGGCGCCCGGCCGGCCCAGCGCCATCAGCGAGAACCCGCCGACGCCGAGCATCACCGCGAGGATGCCGCCGATGAACGCCACCACGATCATCAGCCCGAGCGTGACGCCGAACGTCTTCAGGAACACGCCGTAGAACTGGCCGACCCCGGCGCGCAGCTGGGTCTGCACCTGGCCGTAGTTGTAGTGGTCATGCTGGTAGCGCTTGATCGCCCACCACAGCGCCGGCAGCACCAGCACCGCAGCCAGCCAGGTGAACCCCAGCGCCGCGCCGAACCAGGCCGGCATCTGCGCCTGCACCTTGGCATCGGGCTGTTCGGGGATGGCCTGCGCCAGCGCCAGGAACAGCAGGCCGGGGATGAACGCCGGCAGCATCGCCTTGTAGGCACCGGCCATGCTGCCGTTGAAATGGAAGCGCAGGCCGCGCCAGCTGGTGTTGGCAAGGCGGAACTGCATCGAGGCGCGGAACAGCGCCGGCCACACGCAGGCCACGATCAGCAGCGCGATCGTGCCGGCGGTGGGCGAGATGTGGCCGGCGGCCGAATACAGCCCCAGCAGCACGCCCACCAGCAGGAAGCCGCGCAACATCTTCTTCGGGTCACCGTGGAAGTCGAGCGCATGCTCGCCGACCAGCGTGTTGCCGTAGAAGTAGCGCAGCTTGCGCACCTTGGCCCAGGGGTAGTAGAGCCCCAGCGTCACGAAGGTGAGCAGCAGGTTGACAATCCAGATGCGGAAATATTCGCTGCCCGAGCCGGTGAAGCTGATCGGCAACTGCGTCTGCGCGGCGGAGGATTCGCCGGCGGTGGATGTGTGATGCATGGTTCCCTCGTGCGTTGCGCACTCTGCGGTGCGCGAACGTGGCGGTCGATCGTTGGCCCAATGTAGCACCGGGTCTCGCGCGGCCGAATCCCCGAAGAGAGGGTTGTGAACTCTGCACACCCTTTCGCTGCGGCGCGCATAGCGATATGCTGGCCCGACGACGGGCTCCAGCAGGATCGCCATGGCCGAATCGTCCGCTGCTCCGAGACACATCCGCCTGACCTCTCATCCGGGGCAGGGAGCCAGCGGTGCGCCGCCCATCCACTGGGGCGCGGCCGATCCGCTGCAGCGCGGCCCGGTGGTGGGTACCACCACGCGGCGCGCCCAACGCAACGTGATCGGTACGCATTCCGGCAGCTACGGCGTCTATCGGGCGCTGGCCATCGCCGCCGGCGCACTCGAGCGCGGCCACAAGGCCGACCTCACCAACACCAACCCTACCGACCTGATCGGCCCGCATCCGCAGTGGGCCGATGCCGACCGCATCGTCTCGATCGACCCCTGGGGCGCCTCGGTGGCGCATGTGTTTTCCGGCTACATCGAGCAGGGTTATGACATCCGCCCGACCATCGCGGTGACCAAGGCGCACATCGACCTGCCCGAGATCCGCGCGGCCATGGCCTTCCAGCGGCTGAAAGCCGATGGCCGCGTGCTGCTCGACAACGGCTCGGCGGTGGTGACCAAGGTGGCGATCGAGCCGGTGTGGTGGCTGCCGGGCGTGGCGCGGCGCTTCGGCGTCAGCGAGAGCGAGCTGCGCCGCGTGCTGTTCGAGGAGACCGGTGGCATGTATCCCGAGCTGGTCACGCGCAGCGACCTCGAGGTGTTCCTGCCGCCGATCGGCGGGCAGACGCTCTACATCTTCGGCTCGCCGGCCGACCTGGCGGATCCGTCGGTCACGCTCACCGCCCGCGTGCACGACGAGTGCAACGGCTCCGACGTGTTCGGCTCCGACATCTGCACCTGCCGGCCCTACCTCACCCATGCGATCGAGGAATGCATCCAGGGCGCGCAGCAGGGCGGGGTGGGCCTGGTGGCTTACAGCCGCAAGGAAGGCCGCGCGCTCGGCGAGGTGACCAAGTTCCTCGTCTACAACGCCCGCAAGCGGCAGGAAGGCGGCGACCGCGCCGACAAGTATTTCCTGCGCACCGAATGCGTGGCCGGCGTGCAGGACATGCGCTTCCAGGAGCTGATGCCCGACGTGCTGCACTGGCTGGGCATCCGCAAGATCCACCGGCTTGTGAGCATGAGCAACGTGAAGTACGACGCCATCGTCGGCAGTGGCATCGAGGTGGGCGAGCGCGTGAAGATCCCCGATGCGCTGGTGCCGGCCGATGCACGGGTGGAGATCGAAGCCAAGATCGCTGCCGGCTACTTCACCGATGGCAGCGTGCCGGACGAACAGGCCCTCGCGGCCGTGAAGGGGCGCGGCCTTGAGAGATGACGGCCCCCACGCTTCGCGGCCAAGCCGCGAAGCGGCCCCTGCGCCCGCCGCTGCTGTGTTGCGCCAGCCGGCCACCATCCGCGAGCGCTGCGGCAACGTCTTCGCCCACGTGGAGGCGGGCCAGTCGCGTCATTTCACGCTCGACCTCGCGCAACTGCCGGCCGTGGCCGAGCGCGTGGCAGCGTTGACGCGCGCGCGCTTCCCCGACGGTCGCATCCCCTTCCACAGCCGCTGGCGCCACTTCGAGGCGGGCGGCGTCGACCGCAAGGCCGAGCTCGACGAGCGGCTGTCCCGGCGCACCACCGTCGGCATGGCACGCGCGCGCATCGAGCTCGCGGTGATCAGCGTGCTGCTCGACGCGGGCGCAGGCCCCGACTGGCATTACGACGAGGCCGAGACCGGCCAACGCTTCGGCCGTTCCGAAGGCCTGGGCGTGGCGAGCTTCCGCGCCTTCCTGGCTGGCCGCTTCTCGTCCGACATGGGCGACCGCTGCCGTGTCGATGCCAAGGCCTTGCTGCGCATCGATGCCCGCGCGCTGGCCGAGGTGTTCCAGGCCGGCGACGCCAACCCGATCGTCGGCCTCGAAGGCCGCGCCGCGCTGCTGCGGCGCCTGGGCGAAGCGCTGCGTGCCCGGCCCGAACTGTTCACCGACGAAGGCCTGCCGGGGCACCTGTTCGACACGCTGACGCACCACCGCCACGTGCACCACCTGCCGCATGCCAACCTGCATCACCAGCGGCCGTCGACCTTCCGGCACCAAGTGAACGCAGGGCGCATTCTCGAAACGCTGCTCGAGGCTTTCGGCGGCATCTGGCCCAGCGGCCAGCAACTGCCCGACGGCACGCCGCTGGGCGATGTGTGGCCGCATCCGGCCGCCGGTGGCAGCGGCGCCAGCGCGGGCTGGGTGCCCTTCCACAAACTGTCGCAATGGCTGACCTATTCGCTGCTTGAGCCCTTCGAGTGGGCGGGCGTGCAGGTCAGCGGGCTGGATGAGCTGACCGGGCTGCCCGAGTACCGCAACGGCGGCCTGCTGCTCGATGCCGGCGTCATCGTTCCCAAGGCGGCAGGCTTCTTCCAGGCCGAGCACGCGCCTGGCGACGAAGACATCGTCGAATGGCGGGCACTGACCGTGTGCCTGCTCGACCGGCTGGCACCGCTGGTGCGCGAGCTGCTTGGCGCCACCGCCGAGCAGATGCCGCTGGCGCGCATCCTCGAAGGCGGCACCTGGGCTGCCGGCCGACAGAGCGCGGCCGAGCGCCGCGCCGACGGCGGCCCGCCGCTGCGCATCCGCAGCGACGGCACCGTCTTCTGATTTGTAGGATTTGGATGCAACTTCGGCGGCCTGCTTACCAGCCGCCCTTCAGATCCCGGCCCGGGCCACCGATAGGAGATGATCTCCCGGACTCCACTGCCCGTGCTCTACCGATTCTTTCCGTTGCTGCGCAATGTGTCTTTGCGCACCTGGCTGACTGCCTCCGTGACGGGCTCCATTCTGTTTGCCGTGGTCGCCTGCGTCATGCTCACCGAGCGCTTTGCACAGGCCCACGCCGAACGGCGCGCGGTGGATGCGCTCCGGCAGATGGCCTCCGACCTGCGCGACAACCTCGACCGCGGCATGGAGCAGCATCTGGGGGAGCTGGTGGCGCTGTCGGGCCTCGATCAGGTGCGCCAGCTCGACCGGCCGGCCGACATCCGGCGCGTGCTCGACCAGTTGCAGCTCAGCTTTCCGCGCTTCGCCTGGCTGGGCGTGGCCGATCCTTCCGGACGTGTGCTGGCCGGTGCCGGCGGCCTGCTCGAGGGCGCCAGTGTTGCGCAGCGTCCCTGGTTCCGGGCCGGCCTGGAGAATATCTACGTCGGCGATGTGCATGAAGCCGTGCTGCTCGCGAAGCTGCTGCCCCCGCAGCAGGAGCCCTGGCGCTTCGTCGACTTTGCGGTGCCGTTGCAGGATGCCTCGGGGCGGACGATCGCCGTGTTGGGCGGGCATCTGAGCTGGCAGTGGGCGCGGCAACTCCAGGAAGAACTGCTCGAACCGTCGCTGCGGGATCGCAGCATCCGGGTCCTTCTGCGTGCGCGCGACGGCAAGCCGATCCTCGGGCTGCCCACGCAGGATGCGCGTCCGCAGGTGTCGGTGCAGATCCCCACGCAGGGCCGCGGCCGCTACGGCGGCCTGGGATGGGCGGTGGTGGTCGAGCAGCCGCTCGAGGTCGCGCTGGAAGACTACTTCCAGCTGCGCCGGCAGATCGCCCTCAGCGCCGTGGGGCTGCTGCTCGCGATCGCGCCGCTCGCATGGTGGCTGTCGCGCCGGCTCACGGCGCCGCTGCAGGCATTGACCGATGCCATCGCGAAGCAGCAGCATCTCTCCGCCGAGAGCATGCCGAGTGTGGGCGGCTATCGAGAGGTGCGGCTGCTGTCGGACGAATTGCGCAGCCTCGCGGCACGGCAGGCCGAGCAGGACCAGCACCTGCGCGAGCTCAATGCCAGCCTCGAGCAGCGGGTGCAGGAGCGCACCGAAGAGCTCACGCGCCTGAACAGCGGGCTGCAGGCCGCGATGCGCCGGCTCGCGGTGAGCGAACACCGCCTGCGCGACGTCTCCAACAACCTGCCGGCCGTGGTGGCCTACTTCAACCGCGACGAGATCTGCGAGTTCGCGAACGACCGGGCGCTGCAGGTGCACGGCGTCGAGTCGGCCACCGGCAGCGGCTTCAGCCTGCGCAGTGCGCTGGGCGAGCAGCGCTACGCCGAATACCTGCCGCACCTGAAGGGCGTGCTCGAAGGGCGCAAGGTGCGGTTCGAGGGCCGGGTGCGGGTCGAAGAGCACGAGGTCGACTTCCAGTCGCACTTCATCCCCGACCGTGATGCCGATGGCCGCGTGGCCGGCTTCTACATCATGAGCTTCGACATCAGCGCCCAGAAGTCGGCGCAGCGGCTCAGCGCGGCCAGCGCGCACCGGCTCAAGACCATCACCGACAACCTGCCGGTGCTGATCTCGTACATCGACAAGGACCTGCGGCTGCAGTTCAGCAACGGTACCTTCAAGGAGTGGATGGGACTGGACCCGACCGACATGCTCGGCCGCCCGCTGCCGGAGATCATCGGCCCAGTGCTGTTCGCGCAGCGCGAGCACTACCTGCAGCGGGCGCTGGCCGGCGAGCGGGTGGAGTTCGAGGTGGCCTCCGAGGCGCAAGGCGTGCAGCGCGACCTGCAGAACATCTACGTGCCCGACGTCCGGCCCGACGGCTCGGTGGAAGGCCTGTTCTCGCTCAGCAGCGACGTCACCGCGATGAAGCTGGTCGAGCGCCACCTCGAGCAGCTGACCCGCGTGGATGCGCTGACCGGCCTGCCCAACCGGCGCCAGCTCGAGGAGCGCATGCCGCAGGCCATCGCCCGTGCGCGCCGCAGCGGCCGGCCGATGGCGCTGATGTTCCTCGACATCGACCGCTTCAAGGCGATCAACGACACGCACGGCCACGGCCTGGGCGATGAGGTGATCAAGGCCTTCGGTCACCGGCTCGCCGCCTCGGTGCGGTCCACCGACACCGTCGCGCGCCTGGCGGGCGACGAGTTCGTGGTGCTGCTCGAGAGCCTGAACAGTGCCGAGGAGCCGCAGTTCGTCGCCCGCAAGATCCTCAGCGTGATCTCCGGCGTGGGCGAAGTCGGCGGCACGCCGCTGCGCCTGAGCACCAGCATCGGCATCGCGATATACGAAGGCGGAGACACCAGCGCCCAGCAGCTGCTCGCCGAGGCCGACGGTGCGCTGTACAAGGCCAAGGCAGCCGGGCGCAACACCTACCGCGTCGCGCCGAGATCCTCGGCTGCGAGCCTCTCCGCCACATAGGCATCCGGCTTGCCGCGTCGGGACACACTGCACAGGAGACCGACATGGCACATCCAGATCCCCAACGGCAAGGCTCCGAGAAGGGCCAGCGCGACCACGCCGGCCGCACCAGCGAAGCGTCGGACGCCGGCATGCAAAGCGGCGGCCAGGGCGCCAACACCCAGGGCGCGACGGCCAGCGATCCCAAGGGGCATGGCTCCGGCGACACGCGGCATGGCGCCACCTCGCCCACCGTGCGTTCCGACGCCGGCGGCCCGGCGCCCGACACCGGCATGGACCGCGACAGCGGCGCCGGCGCTGCGGGCGGGCGCGACACCGGCGGCAGCGAGGCCTCGCGCAACGCGCAGCGCAGCCAGGGACACTCGGGATCCTGAGGCGCCGAGCTTGCGGCTATGCTGCTGCCATTCCGTTGCGAATGGGGCATGCAGGGATGAGCAGCAGCACGCCGGGCCAGGTCCACCACATCACGCATCCGCTGATCCAGCACAAGCTGACGCTGATGCGGCAGAAAGACCGCAGCACCAACAGCTTCCGCCGCCTGCTCGGCGAGATCAGCATGCTGATGGCCTACGAGGTCACGCGCGACATGCCCACGCAGCTGATCGACATCGAGACGCCGCTGGAGCCGATGCAAAGCCCGGTGATCGACGGCAAGAAGACGGTGTTCGTCAGCATCATGCGTGCCGGCGCCGGCTTCCTCGATGGCATGCTCAACGTGGTGCCGGGCGCGCGCATCGGGCACATCGGGCTGTACCGCGACCCGAAGACGCTGGTCGCGGTGGAGTACTACTTCAAGATGCCGGCCGACATGCACGAGCGCGATGCGATCGTGCTCGACCCAATGCTGGCCACCGGCAACTCGGCGGTGGCGGCGGTCGAGCGGCTGAAGGAAACCAATCCGAAGTCGATCCGCTTCGTCTGCCTGCTCGCCGCGCCCGAAGGGCTGCAGAACTTCCACGCCAACCATCCGGATGTGCCGGTCTACTCCGCGGCGATCGACCGGCAGCTCAACGAGCACGGCTACATCGTGCCGGGGTTGGGCGACGCGGGCGATCGCCTCTTCGGCACCAAGTAGATGACAGCACCCGGCCGCGGAGTACCGCGTCCACCCTCCGAGAGGGTCTGAGCCCGGCTTGGGGCGGCCCGGCGCCGGGCTCAGGCCTGCCTTCAGTTCACTTGAACGGGCTGGCGGTGGCAAACCACAGCCCGATGCCGGTGGCGATCAGGAACGCGCCGTCGAGCACGCCCACCATCAGGAAGGCCTTGCCCTGCAGCTTGTCCATCAGCTCCGGCTGGCGTGCGGAGGCTTCGAGGTACTTGCTCGCCATCAGCCCGATGCCGATGCACGATCCGATCGCGCCCAGGCCGATCATGTGGCCAACCGCGAGGGGGAGGAGTTCGCTGCCGTTCATCTGTTGCTCCTGTGGTGGTGAATCGATCTCGTGTTGGCGTTGATCTTGCGCCTGCCATTGCAGCGAAGCGATGACCTGCCAGGTAATGCGAGCAGCGCAGTGGGGCGCTGCGCCGGTGCGGCACGCGCTGTGCTAACTTGAGCCACGATGGCAACCCTCATCCGCAACGCGACGCTGCCCGATGGGCGCACGGGCCAAGACCTGCTGTGCGAAGGCGGCCGCATCGCCGCTGTCGGCCCGCAGTTGACTGCGCCGCCTCAGGCCGAGCTGATCGACGCGCAGGGCTGGCTGATCTCGCCGCCCTTCGTCGATGCGCACTTCCACATGGATGCGACGCTGAGCTACGGCCTGCCGCGCGTGAACGAGAGCGGCACGCTGCTCGAAGGCATCGCGCTGTGGGGCGAGCTCAAGCCCACGCTGCAGCAGGAGGCGATCGTCGAGCGCGCGCTGCAGTACTGCGACTGGGCGGTGGCCAAAGGGCTGCTCGCGATCCGCTCGCATGTCGACATCTGCGATCCGCGGCTGCTCGCGGTGGAGGCGCTGCTGCACGTGAAGCAGAAGGTGAAGCCCTACCTCGACCTGCAGCTGGTGGCTTTTCCGCAGGACGGCGCGCTGCGCTCACCCGGCGCCTTCGAGCAGCTGAAGCGCGCGCTCGACATGGGCGTCGACGTGGTCGGCGGCATTCCTCACTTCGAACGCACGATGGCGGAGGGCGCCGAGAGCGTGCGCCTGCTGTGCGAGCTGGCGGCCGAGCGCGGGCTGATGGTCGACATGCATTGCGACGAGAGCGACGATCCGCTGTCGCGCCACATCGAGACGCTGGCCTTCCACACGCAGCGCCTCGGGCTGCAGGGCCGCGTGACTGGCTCGCACCTCACGTCCATGCACTCGATGGACAACTACTACGTCTCCAAGCTGATTCCGCTGATGGCCGAGGCGCAGGTCAACGCGGTGGCCAACCCGCTGATCAACATCACGCTGCAGGGCCGGCACGACACCTACCCCAAGCGCCGCGGCATGACGCGCGTGCCCGAGCTGATGGCCGCCGGCATCACGGTGGGCTTCGGTCACGACTGCGTGATGGACCCGTGGTATTCACTGGGCACCGGCGACATGCTCGAGGTGGCGCAGATGGGCCTGCATGTCGGGCAGATGACATCCCAGGCGCAGATGCGGTCTTGCTTCGATGCGGTGACGGTCAACAGCGCCAGGATCCTCGGCCTCGAGGGCTATGGCCTCGAGCCCGGCTGCCGGGCCGACTTCGTGCTTCTGCAAGCGCGTTCGCCCGTGGAGGCGCTGCGATTGCGCGCCGCGCGCCTCATCGTGGTGCGCGGCGGGGCGGTGGTGGCGCGCTCGCCCGCGGCCAGCGCCGAGCTCCATCTGCCGGGGCGTCCGCCCCGTGTGGACTGGACGCTACGGCGTTAGGGGGTGTCGCCCGAGCGTGCCGGGCGGCGACACTCCCTTCGATAGAATGACCGGCACAGGGACGCAGTCGTTCACAACACCTATGAAACTCATCGGATCGCTCAACAGCCCATACGTGCGCAAGGTGCGCATCGTCATGGCCGAGAAGAAGCTCGACTACCAGCTGATCCTGGAAGATGTGTGGGCGAGCGATGCGATCCAGAAGATGAACCCGCTGGGCAAGGTGCCCTGCCTGGTGATGGAAGGGCAGGATGCGATCACCGGCGCGATGTTCGATTCGCGCGTGATCGTCGAGTATGTCGACACCCTGTCGCCGGTGGGCAAGCTGATTCCGCCCTCGGGCCGCGAGCGCGTCGAGGTGCGCACCTGGGAAGCGCTGGCCGACGGCATGATGGATGCCGCCATCCTCGCCCGCCTCGAGCAGACCTGGTCGGGCCGCGAAGACTTCCAGCGCAGCAGCGCCTGGACCGAGCGACAGATGGGCAAGGTGCATGCAGCCGTCAAGGCGATGAGCCAGGGCCTGGGCGAGAAGAACTGGTGCTCGGGCAACCACTTCACGCTGGCCGACATCGCGGTCGGCTGCGCGCTCGGCTACCTCGACTACCGCTTCCCGCAGATCGACTGGCGCGGCGACTATCCCAACCTGGCCAAGCTGCACGAGAAGCTCTCGGCACGCCCGAGCTTCGCGGATACGCTGCCGCCGAAGGTCTGAGGCTTTCCGGCCTCAAGCCTCAGCGACTGCCGCGACACGCGCATCGCTGAAGCCATCGCCAGCCACTGAGTTGTTCTGGCTGGTTCCCAGCGGCTCGAAACTCCGCGCCTGTGCCAAGGGCCAATAGGTCTTGAACACGTTGTGCGGCCATTCGGCCTCGCCGCGTTCGGCCGCCAGCAGCGCGCTCGGCTTCACGAAGGTGAGCTCGTTGGCCAGCAGCTTCACTTCGTGGTTGGCCGTGCGCCGCACGATGTGGGCCGCGGTGATCTGGTTCGGGTGCTTCAGCCCGGCGGCCTGCACCAGCTCCTTCAGCGCGATCAGCGTGTGTTCGTGGAATCGGTACACGCGCTCGGCCTTGTCGGGCACCACCAGCGCCTTCTGCCGCTGAGGATCCTGCGTGGTCACGCCGGTGGGGCAGTGGCCGGTGTGGCAGCTCTGCGCCTGGATGCAGCCGAGCGCGAACATGAAGCCGCGCGCCGAATTGCACCAGTCGGCGCCGAGCGCCATCATCCGCGCGATGTCGAAAGCGCTGATCACCTTGCCGGCGCAGCCGATCTTGACCTTCGATCGCAGGTTCAGCCCGACCAGCGTGTTGTGCACCAGCAGCAGGCCTTCCTGCAGCGGTGCGCCCACATGGTCGGTGAACTCCAGCGGCGCGGCGCCGGTGCCGCCCTCGGCGCCGTCGACCACGATGAAGTCGGGCGTGATGCCGGTCTCGAGCATCGCCTTCGCGATCGCGAACCACTCCCACGGATGGCCGATGCACAGCTTGAAGCCGGTGGGCTTGCCGCCCGACAGCTCGCGCAGCTGCTCGATGAACCGCATCATTTCCACCGGCGTGGAAAACGCGCTGTGCCGGGCCGGCGAGATGCAGTCCACGCCCGCCGGCACGCCGCGCGCCGCGGCGATCTCGGGCGTGACCTTCGGCCCCGGCAGCATGCCGCCGTGGCCGGGTTTGGCGCCCTGGCTCAGCTTCAGCTCCACCATCTTCACCTGCGGGTCGCGCGCGTTGGCGGCGAAGCGCGCGGCGTTGAAGCTGCCGTCTTCGTTGCGGCAGCCGAAGTAGCCCGAGGCCACTTCCCAGATCAGGTCGCCGCCATGCACGCGGTGGTGCTGGCTGATCGAGCCTTCGCCGGTGTCGTGCGCGAAGTGCCCGCGCTTGGCGCCGGCGTTGAGCGCCAGGATCGCGTTGGCGCTCAGGGCGCCGAAGCTCATCGCCGAGATGTTGAACACCGAAGCCGAATAGGGTTGCTCACGGCCTTCGCCGATCAGCACGCGGAAGTCGTGGCTGGGCAGCTCGGTGGGTGCGAGCGAATGGTTGATCCATTCGTAGCCATGCGCGCTCACGTCGAGCTGCGTGCCGAAGGGCCGCTTGTCGGGCTCGCCCTTGGCGCGCTGGTAGACGAGCGAGCGTTGCTGGCGCGAGAACGGCGTCGCCTCGTTGTCGCTTTCGAGGAAATACTGCCGGATCTCCGGGCGGATGAACTCGAGCAGGAAGCGCAGGTGGCCGATCACCGGGTAGTTGCGCAGCACCGAGCGTTTGGTCTGCCGCACGTCGCGGATGCCGACGACGACACCGGCCAGGCCCAGCAGCGCGAGGCCGCCGCCCATGTGGAACGCCACCCAGGTGAAGGCCCCCAGCAGCGCCAGCACGGCACAGCCGAGCCACGCGAGGTAGCGGATCGGAAAATGGCGATCGAGCGCCAGCAGCCAGGCAGGCATGGTGCAACCTCTCCCTCTCAGAAGGGTGAACGCCGCATGCTACGTGCGGCCGGGGCCGGCCGGTGCGCGGGAGAACACCATGATCACCGGCCAGTTCACCCGCTTCGTCGCGGGAAGTGACGGCCGCTTACAGGAAGCCGAGCAGCGCGGCCGCCGTGTCGTCGGGCAGCTCCTCGGGAATGAAGTGGCCGGCCGGCAGGCGGATGCCGTCGACGTTGCCGCTGCATTGCGCGCGCCACAGCCGCAGCGGATCGAACAGCAGCTCGACCACGCCGCGCCGCCCCCACAGCACCAGCATGTCGCACTCGATCTTCTGCCCGGCCTCGCGCGAGGCATGGTCGTGCTCGAGGTCGATGCCGGCGCTGGCCCGGTAGTCTTCGCACGCGCCGTGGATCGCTTCGGGCGTGCAGAAGCAGCGCTCGTACTCGGCCAGTGCCTGAGGCTCGATGTAGCCGATGCCGTGGGCGCCCCATCCGCCGAGCTTCCAGTGCAGGTAGAACTTCGGGTCGCCGCCGATCATCTTCTCGGGCAGCGGGGCCGGCTGGATCAGGTGGAACCAGTGGTAGTAGAGCTGCGCATAGCGCATGTCGGTGGCCGCATACATGTCGAGCGTGGGCGCGATGTCGATCACGCACAGCCGGCTCACCGCCTGCGGGTGGTCGACCGCGAGCCGGTGTGCGACGCGGCCGCCGCGGTCATGGCCGACCAGTGCGAAGCGTTCATGGCCGAGCGAGCGCATCAGCGCCACCATGTCGGCCGCCATCGTGCGCTTGCTGTAGTTGGCATGGTCGGGCGCGCCGGCCGGCTTGTCGGAATCGCCATAGCCGCGCAGGTCGGGCAGCACGAGGAAGAAGCGGTCTGCCAATTGCTGCGCCACGCGGTGCCACAGCGCATGCGTCTGCGGGAAGCCGTGCAGCATCAGCAGCGGCGGGCCATCGCGCCGGCCGCCGGTGCGCGCGAACACACGGATGCCGTTGACCTCGTGGTGACGCGCGTCAAAGCCTTCGAACCATGCCATGGGCACCTCCATCTGAGCTGGGCCATACTGCCAGCAAACGCTCACCGCTGTTGCCGTCAAGGCTTTGGCAGGAGAAGAAACGATGGAGCTGTTCTTTCGAGGCGTGCTCGGCCTCGTGGCGTTGGCCTCGCTGGCGGCCTGTTCGTCGCGCGACGAGGCGCGCGCGCCCTTCAACGGCTATGCCGAAGCCGAACTGACCCGCGTGGCTGCGCCGCTGGCCGGCCGGCTCGTGCGCCTGGGCGTGCAGCGCGGTGCCGAGGTCACGGCCGGGGCGCCGCTGTTCACGCTGGAGCACGACAGCGAATCCGCCGCACTGCGCGAATCGCAGGCGCGCCAGCAGCGCGCCGAGGCGGTGGTGCGCGACCTGTCGAAAGGCCAGCGGCACGATGAGATCGCCGCCGCGCAGGCGGCGCTCGATGCGGTACAGGCCGCGCTGATGCAGTCCGAGAGCGACTACAAGCGCCAGCGCGAACTGGCTGCGCAGGGCTTCATCTCCGGCGCCAACCTCGATGCACTGAAGGCCCGACGCGATGCCGATGCGGCCCATGTTCACCAGCTGCAGGCGCAGCTGCGCACCGCCCAGCTCGGCGGCCGCGAAGACACCCGCGCGGCGGCCGAGGCCGACACGCAGGCGGCCAAGGCGGTGGTGGCGCAGAACCAGTGGCGGCTGGAGCAGAAGCTGGTCAGTGCGCCGGTCACCGCCCGGGTGGAAGACACGCTGTACCGCCCCGGCGAGTGGGTCAGTGCCGGCGCGCCGGTGGTCTCGCTGCTGGAGCCGGCGGCGATCAAGCTGCGCTTCTTCGTGCCGCAGGCGCGGCTGGCCGAGGTGCAGCCGGGTGCCACGGTCAACGTCAGCTGCGATGGCTGCGGCGCCCCGATCGCAGCGGTGGTGCGCCACGTGGCGCAGCAGGCCGAGTTCACGCCGCCGGTCATCTACAGCAAGGACAACCGCGGCAAGCTGGTGTTCCTGGTCGAGGCCTGGCCCTCGGCCGAGGATGCGAAGAAGCTGCATCCCGGGCAGCCGGTCGACGTGGTGCCGGCGGGGCATTGACCCATGGGCGACAGCGGCTACGCGATCGACGTGCAGGGGTTGACCAAGCGCTATGGCGAGCGCACGGTGGTCGACCACTTGTCCATGCAAGTGAAGCGCGGCGAGATCTACGGCTTCCTCGGCCCCAACGGCTCGGGCAAGACCACCTCGATCCGCATGATGTGCGGCCTGCTGACGCCCGACGACGGCTCCGGCCACACGCTGGGGCTCGACGTGGTGCGCGAGGCGCCGCAGATCAAGCGCCGCGTCGGCTACATGACGCAGCGCTTCGGCCTCTACGAAGACCTCTCGATCCGCGAGAACCTGGAGTTCATCGCACGTGTCTACGAGATGGACCGGCGGCGCGGGCGTGTGGATGCATCGCTCGACAAGCTCGGCCTGAAGACGCGGCAGCACCAGCTCGCGGGGCGCCTGTCGGGCGGCTGGAAGCAGCGGCTCGCGCTGGCCGCCTGCATGCTGCACGAGCCCGAGCTGCTGCTGCTCGACGAGCCCACCGCCGGGGTCGACCCCAATGCGCGGCGCGACTTCTGGAACGAGATCCACGAGCTCGCCTCGCGCGGCATCACGGTGCTGGTGTCCACCCACTACATGGACGAGGCCGAGCGCTGCCATCGGCTGGGCTACATCGCCTACGGCAAGCTGGTGGGCCACGGCACGCCGGCGGAGCTGCAGGCGCGCAGCGGCCTGGTGGCGCGGGTGCTGAGCGGCGAAGGCGCGACCGCGGCGGCGCACGAGATCGAGCAACTGTCCGCGGTGAGCACCGTCACGCGCCTGGGCAACGAGCTGCGGATCACCGGCGAGGACGCGGCGTCGCTCGACGAAGCGCTGAAGCCTTATCGTGAACGCAGCGGCTGGCGCGTTGTCGGGAGCGAACCGTCGCTCGAGGAAGTGTTCATCCACCTGTCGCGCCAGGCGGCCGACAACATGGCATGACAGACCGCTTCAGCTTCCAGCGCCTGTTCGCGATCATGCTCAAGGAGCTGATCCAGCTGAGGCGCGACCGCCTCACCTTCGCGATGATGGTCGGCATCCCCATCATCCAGATGACGCTGTTCGGCTTCGCGATCAATGGCGACCCCAAGCGCCTGCCCACCGCGGTGATCGCGCAGGAGAACACCGTCTACACCCGCAGCTTGGTGCGGGCGCTGGAGAACTCGGGCTACTTCGAGATCGTTCATCCCTCGATCACCGAGCGCGAGGCGGAGACGATGCTCGCCGAGGGCCGCGTGCAGTTCGTGCTGACGGTGCCCGCGGGCTTTGCGCGCGCGCTCGAGCGCCGCGAGCGACCGGCGCTGCTGGTGGAGGCCGATGCCACCGACCCGTCGGCCACCGGCAACGCGATCGCAGCGGTGCAGCAGCTCGCCACCACGGCGCTGCAGCATGACCTCGCCGGGCCGCTGCAGGCTCTGCAGCCGGGGCCGCCGCCCTTCGAATGGCGCATCCAGCGGCGCTACAACCCCGAGGGCATCACGCAGTACAACGTGGTGCCGGGCCTGATGGGCGTGATCCTCACGATGACGATGATCATGATGACCGCGCTGGGCGTCACCCGCGAGGTGGAGCGCGGCACGATGGAGAACCTGCTGGCCACGCCGGTGCATGCAGTGGAGGTGATGGTCGGCAAGATCGCGCCCTACATCGCGATCGGCTACGTGCAGGTGAGCATCATCCTGCTGGCGGCGCGCTACGTGTTCAACGTGCCCTTCATCGGCTCGGTGCCGCTGCTGCTGCTGGGCGTGCTGGCCTTCATCGCGGCCAGCCTCACGGTGGGCATCACGATCAGCAGCATTGCCAAGAGCCAGATGCAGGCGATGCAGATGACGTTCTTCTTCTTCCTGCCGTCGATCCTGCTGTCGGGCTTCATGTTCCCGTTCCGCGGCATGCCGCGGTGGGCGCAGTTCATCGGCGAGGCGCTGCCGCTCACGCACTTCCTGCGGCTGATCCGCGGCGTGCTGCTCAAGGGCAACGGGCCGGCCGAGATGTGGGTGCATGTGTGGCCGCTGCTGCTGTTCACCGCCGTGGTGCTGGCGATCGGGCTGAAGCGATTCCGCCGGACCTTGGATTAAACTGCCGCCCACAGCGCCGATTTGTCCCGGCTTGCGGGCGCTCAACAAATACCGCTAAAGAGAGACGGCCCACACCCGGTCTCCCCTGCAGCGAGAGCCGGGTGTCTTGTTTTCAGGCCGTCCATGTCCTCATCCCTCGGACACGTCACACCGCAGAGCATGGCGTTCAGCGACCCGCTGCCGTTGCGCAGCGGCGCGCAGCTGCGCGACTACACGCTGGTCTACGAGACCTACGGCACGCTCAACGCCGACAAGAGCAATGCCGTGCTGGTGTGCCATGCACTCAACGCTTCGCATCATGTCGCCGGCACCTACGAGCACCAGCCCAAGAGCGAAGGCTGGTGGGACAACTTGGTGGGGCCTGGCAAGCCGCTGGACACCAACCGCTTCTTCGTGATCGGCGTCAACAACCCGGGTTCATGCTTCGGCTCCACCGGGCCGATGCACACCAACCCGGCCACCGGCAAGCCCTACGGCGCCGACTTCCCGGTGGTGACGGTGGAAGACTGGGTCGATGCGCAGGCCCGGCTGCTCGATCGCCTGGGCATCACGCAGCTGGCGGCGGTGCTGGGCGGCAGCCTGGGCGGCATGCAGGCGCTGAGCTGGTCGTTGCGCTACCCCGACCGGCTGCGCCATTGCATCGCGATCGCGACCGCGCCGAACCTGTCGGCGCAGAACATCGCGTTCAACGAAGTGGCGCGCCGCGCGATCGTCACCGACCCCGACTTCCACGGCGGCCACTTCTATGCCCACGGCGCCGTGCCGCGCCGCGGCCTGCGCGTGGCGCGCATGATCGGCCACATCACCTACCTGTCGGACGACGTGATGGCCGAGAAGTTCGGCCGCAGCCTCAAGGCCGAGCAGATCGGCTACAGCACGCAGGACATCGAGTTCCAGGTCGAGAGCTACCTGCGCTACCAGGGCGACAAGTTCAGCGACTACTTCGATGCCAACACCTACCTGCTGATCACCCGCGCATTGGACTACTTCGACCCCGCGCGCGAACACGGCGGCAGCCTCACTGCGGCCTTTGCGGGCGCGAAGGCCAAGTTCCAGCTCGCGAGCTTCACGACCGACTGGCGCTTCTCGCCGGCGCGCTCGCGCGAGATCCTGAAGGCGCTGGTCGACAACCGGCACGACGTGAGCTATGCCGAGATCGATGCGCCGCACGGCCACGATGCCTTCCTGCTCGACGACCCGCGCTACCACGGCGTGCTGCGCGCGCGCTTCGACCTGATCGCTCAAGAGTTCGGAGGCTGATCCCGATGAGCGAACGAAAAGACCTCGAACTCATCGCCGAGATGGTGCCGCCCGGCTCGCGCGTGCTCGACCTCGGCTGCGGCACCGGCGAGCTGCTGGCGCACCTGTGCAAGCACCGCGGCTGCACCGGCTACGGCATCGAGATCGCCGATGCCAACGTGCTGGCCTGCACGCAGCGCGGCGTCAACGTGATCCAGCTCAACCTCGAGGAAGGGCTGGCGCTGTTCGACGACCGCAGCTTCGACGTGGTGTTGCAGCTCGACACGCTGCAGCACCTGCGCAACACCGAGAAGATGCTGATCGAGACCGCGCGCGTGGGCCGCATCGGCATCGTCAGCTTCCCGAACTTCGCGCACCTGCCCAACCGCTTCGCGATCTTCCGCGGCCGCATGCCGGTGACCAAGACGCTGCCGTATCAGTGGTACGACACGCCCAACATCCGAGTGGGCACCTATGCCGACTTCGAGGTGCTGGCGCGCAAGAACGGCCTGCGCGTGCTCGACAGCTTCGGCCTGAAAGACGGCAAGCCGGTGCGCCGCTGGCCCAACCTGATGGCCGCCACCGCAGTATTCAAGTTCGACCGGGGGTGAGGACGACATGGCGGAGGTGAACTACACCGAGGTCTTGCGCCAGGTGTACGAGACGGTGCGGCCGATGGTCGGCCAGGGCACGGTGGCGCACTACATCCCCGAGCTGGCCAAGGTGCGGCCCGACCAGTTCGGCATGGCGGTGGTGCGGCTCAACGGCGAGGTCTACAGCATCGGCGATGCGGACACGCGCTTCTCGATCCAGAGCATCTCCAAGCTCTTCGCGCTGGTGCTGGCCTTCCAGCGCCAGGGCGAGGCGCTGTGGGAGCGCGTGGGCCGCGAACCGTCGGGCAACCCGTTCAACTCGCTGGTGCAGCTGGAGCATGAATCGGGCAAGCCGCGCAACCCGTTCATCAATGCCGGCGCACTGGTGATCACCGACATGCTGTGCACCAACTTCGCGGTGCCCGAGAACGCGGTGGTCGAGTTCGTGCGCCGGCTGTGCGACTGCAACGAGATCCACTACGACCGCCGCGTCGCCCGCTCCGAGCGCGGCACCGCGGAGCGCAATGCGGCGATGGCGCATTTCATGAAGAGCTTCGGCAACCTGCGCAACCCGGTCGACGAGGTGCTGGATGCCTACTGCAAGCACTGCGCGATCGAGATGAGCAGCGTGGAGCTGGCGCGCGCGGTGGCCTTCCTCGCCAACGGCGGGCGCAACCCGTGGAACGGCGAAGAGGTGCTGTCGCCCAGTGCAGCCAAGCGCCTGTCGGCGTTGATGCTCACTTGCGGCACCTACGATGCGGCCGGCGACTTCGCCTTCCGCGTCGGGCTGCCGGCCAAGAGCGGCGTCGGCGGCGGCATCGTCGCGCTGGTGCCGGGCGAATGCGGCGTGTGCGTGTGGTCGCCGGCGCTCGAGCCCTCGGGCAACTCGCATGCGGGCTCGCTGGCGCTGGAGCTGTTCACCACGCTCACCGGCCGCTCGATCTTCTAGGCGCCGACGGCCTCCCAGGCGAGGCCGTATTTCTGCAGGTACTTGCGCAGCCGGTCGGCATCGTTGATCACGCTGCGCTGCTCGCGCGACACATGGAACAACTTGCGGCCCGCATCGGACAACGATTTCGACTGCCGGCACACGGCGATCACCGATTCGAGCTGCAGCCGATCGAACAGGTCGAGCGCGCCGGCGGCCTTGGCACCGAGCAGCGCTTCGAGGTTCACGCGTGCCGATGACGGGCCTTCGCCCCGCTCGCGCTGCCACAGCCAGCGCAGCCGCGCGATCTCGGCCTCGACCAGGTCGACCGTGATGCGTCCGCCCTCGGCCAGCGTCGCCAGCCGCGTGACCGAGGCCGACAGGTCGCGGAAGTTGCCGCTCCAGTGCGCTTCGGGCGACTGCGCGAACCTCAGGTACCGCGCCTTCGCCTCGGCGTTGAAGCGGGCCACATGGCCGGTGTCGCTTTCGCTCAGCGTCAGCAGGTGCTCGACGTTGGGTTCGATGTCTTCGGCCCGCTGGCTCAAACCGGGCAGGTCGTAGGTCCAGAGGTTGATGCGCGCGAACAGGTCGTCGCGGAAGCGGCCGGCGGCCACCTCGGCGCGCAGGTCGCGGTTGGTGCCGGCGATCAGCTGGAAGTCGCTCTCGACCTCCCGGTCGGCACCCATCGGGAAGAAGCGCTTCTCCTCGATCGCCTTCAGCAGCATGGCCTGTTCGTCCAGTCCCAGTTCCCCGATCTCGTCGAGGAACAGCACGCCTTCATGCGCCGCACGCAGCAGGCCGGCGCGGTCGGCCGCCGCGCCGGTGAACGAGCCTTTCTTGTGGCCGAACAGCGTGGAGGCCGCGCCGTCGCCGCGCAGCGTCGCGCAGTTCACCTCCACGAAGGGGCCGCTCACCTGGTGGCGTGCCTTCTTCAGCTCGTACATCCGCCGTGCGAGAAACGACTTGCCGGCGCCGGTGGGTCCGGCCAGCAGGATGGGCGCGCGCGAGCGCACCGCCACGCGTTCGATCTCCTCGATCAGCGCATTGAAGCGCGCATTGCGCGTCGGGATGCCGCTCTTCAGGAAGCTGACCGCATCGCGCTGTTCCTGCTGGAAGCGGCGCGCCAGTTCGTCGTAGCGCGAGAGATCGAGGTCGATCAGCGTGTAGCTGCCGGGGTCGCCGGTGCGCTGCTTCTTCGGCGGCGCGCTCTGCAGCAGCACGCCGGGAATGAAGCGCGCTTCGGTGAGCAGGAACATGCAGATCTGCGCCACGTGAGTGCCGGTAGTGATGTGCGCCCAGTACTGCTCGCGCTCCGGCTTGAAGGGATAGCGCCGCACCCAGTCGTACAGCGCGCCGTAGACCTCGCCGAAGTCCCACGGGTCTTCGAGCTCGATGCACACGAGGTTGACCCGGGTGTCGGGTGATGCGCTGGCGATGTCAGCCTGCAACTGCTCGGCCAGCCCCTGGTGGCGCGGCGTGTAGAGCAGCTCGATGCGGTGCACCTGCAGGTCGGGGTGCTGCGCCAGCGACACGGTGGGTCGCCATTTCTCCCAGCGGCCGGCCCCGGAGCCGCCATCGAGCTGGGTGCCGAGGAAGCCGATGACGACGGTTTTCTTCATTCGCTGATAAGCTAGTAGGCTAGCTTGAATTCTAGATTGACTCAGGCGGCTTCAAGGGTGGTCGATCGAGCGTCGCGGGAAAACCCATTGAAAAACAACGGGTTATCGAAAATCCGCGCGGCGAGGCAAAGCTGGCACGGCCGTTGCGATAAGAAGCTCAACAAGACACGAAGACGAGCGAGAGGAGAAGCAACATGGTCAACACGCAGCTGTTCCACACCTTGAAGGGCGCATTGCTCCCGGTGGCCCAGGCCAAGAACCACGAGCAGGCGCCGGCCTATGCGCTGACGCCGCGCCATCAGCTGGCGCAGCTGGCCGCGACTGGCTGCCTGACGCACACCTTCTACGCCAATGCCGAGGCGCAGCTCGATGCCGTGCTGTCGCTGGCGCGCGAGGTCGATCCGGTGTTCGTGGCCAAGACCGCGCTGTATGCCCGTCGTTCTGGCCACATGAAGGACATGCCGGCGCTGCTGGCTGCCACGCTGGCGGTGCGCGACGTGCAGCTGCTGTCGCAGGTGTTCGGCCGCGTGGTCGACAACGGCAAGATGCTGCGCAACTTCGTGCAGATCGTGCGCAGCGGTGCCGTGGGCCGCAAGTCCTTGGGAACGCGTCCGAAGAAGCTGGTGCAGCATTGGCTGCTGGCCGCCACCGAGAAGCAGTTGCTGAACGCGGCAGTGGGCAATGCGCCTTCGCTGGCCGACGTGGTGAAGATGGTTCACCCCAAGCCGGCCGAAGCCTGGCGCGCAGCCTGGTTCGCCTGGCTGCTGGGCAAGCCGTTCGCGGAGAACGAACTGCCGCCGCTGACGCAGGCGTTCGAGCGCTTCAAGCGCGGCGTGGCGCTCGGCGTCACGACGATGGACGTGCCCGACGTGCCGTTCCAGATGCTGACCGCGCTGCCGCTGTCGACCGCGCACTGGGCACAGATCGCCCGTGCCGGCTCGTGGCAGATGGTGCGGCAGAACCTGAACACCTTCGTGCGTCAGGGTGTGTTCAGTGTCGAGGGCATGGCCGAGGTGATTGCAGCCAAGCTGCGTGACCCGAAGGCCGTGGCCAAGGCGCGCGTGCTGCCGTACCAGCTGATGTCGGCCTTCCATGCCACCGGCGATGGTTTGCCGGCGGTGGTTCGCGAGGCGCTGCAGGATGCGATGGAAGCGGCGCTGGCCAACGTGCCGGCGTTCGATGGCCGCGTGGTGGTGTGCCCCGATGTGTCGGGCTCGATGAGCTCGGCCGTGACCGGCCACCGAGGCTCGGCGACGTCGACGGTGCGTTGCATCGACGTGGCGGCGCTGATGGCGGCGGCGGTGCTGCGCAAGAACCGCACGGCGCGCGTGCTGCCGTTCGAGCAAGGCGTGGTGAAGCTGCAGCTGAACGCTCGCGATTCGGTGATGACCAATGCGAAGGCACTGGCATCCATCGGTGGCGGCGGCACCAACTGCAGCGCGCCGCTGGCTCTGCTGAACCAGGAGCGCGCGATGGTGGACGTGGTGATCCTCGTGTCGGACAACGAGTCGTGGGTCGATGCTCGACGCCATGGCGCGACGCAGACGATGCGCGAGTGGGAAACGCTGAAGAACCGTTGCCCGCGAGCCAAGCTCGTGTGCATCGACATCCAGCCGTACGCGACGACGCAGGCGGCCGAGCGGCGCGACATCATGAATGTCGGCGGCTTCTCGGACGCGGTGTTCGAGATGGTGGCGCAGTTCGTCGATGGCGAGACCAGCGCCGAACACTGGGTCGGCGAGATCGAGAAGGTCTCGCTGGAGGTGCAATGAGGATGAAGGACACAGTCACTGGGAGGTGAGGACGGCGCCGCAGGCGAATGCCCACAGGAGTACAGCACCCTCAGGCCACGCGGGCCTGCAAGCCCGCACCGGGCAACCGGCGGCCGCTCTTGTGAACTTCGTCGCCTGCGGGCGGCCATCCAAGCCTGATCGACGGCTGCCGGTTGGCGAATGCGGGGTGGGACTACATCGTTATCCACGCTCAAGGTCTCACCCTTTTCCTGGTCGCCAACCGGGAGCCGTTGAAAAGAGTTTTTGATGTCGCGCTGCGAATGCAGATGGAACTACAGCCTCTTAAGCTCGTGGTCGCGGGTTCGAGTCCCGCCGGTCCCATGTCAGGGGGACCGTAGCTCAGTGGTCAGAGCACGAAACGTTTCATCAGAACTTGTCGCAGCGAGGCATCTCCAAGAAAGCAAGAGAGAACATCATGGAACACAAGAACTACAACCACGAAGAAGTGCAAGGCGGCGTGCCGCTGAAGATGTGGACGAAGGGCGTCCCGGTCGAAGACGAAGCCAAGCGCCAGCTCTCGAACGCCGCGCGCCTGCCGATCGTGTTCAAGCACGTGGCGGCCATGCCCGACGTGCACGTGGGCATCGGTGCGACCGTGGGCTCGGTGATTCCGACCATCAAGGCCATCATCCCGGCCGCGGTGGGCGTGGACATCGGCTGCGGCATGATCGCCTGCAAGACCACGTTGATGGCTGAAGACCTGCCCGACAACCTGGGCCCGCTGCGCTCGGCGATCGAGCGCGCCGTGCCGCATGGCCGCGCACCGGGTGCGCGCGATCCGGGCGCGTGGGGCAAGGTGCCGGGCGTGGTCGATACCGCATGGGCGCAGCTGGAGCCGGAGTTCACCGAACTCTGCCGCGACTATCCCAAGCTGGAGAAGACCAACCACCGCAACCACCTGGGCACGCTGGGCACGGGGAACCACTTCATCGAGGTCTGCCTGGATGAACAGGGTTTCGTGTGGTTCATGCTGCACTCGGGCTCGCGCGGCGTGGGCAATGCGATCGGCAGCATGTTCATCGAGCTGGCCAAGCAGGATGCGATCCGCAACAACGCCAACCTGCCCGACCGCGACCTGGCGTACTTCGAAGAAGGCTCGCGCTACTTCGGCGACTACGTACGCGCGGTGGGCTGGGCGCAGCAGTTCGCCAAGCTGAACCGCGAGGTGATGATGCGTCGCGTGATCGAGGCCGCCAAGGCGGTGATCCACAAGAAGTTCGAGAGCCACATCGAGGCGGTGAACTGCCACCACAACTACGTTCAGAAGGAAACGCACTTCGGCGAAGATGTGTTCGTGACCCGCAAGGGCGCGGTGAGCGCGAAGCAGGGCGAGCTGGGCATCATCCCCGGCAGCATGGGCGCGCGCAGCTACATCGTGCGCGGCAAGGGCAACCCCGAGAGCTTCGAGAGCTGCTCGCACGGTGCCGGCCGCGTGATGAGCCGCGCCGAAGCGAAGCGCCGCTTCACGCTGGCCGACCATCGTGCGGCCACCGAGGGTGTCGAATGCCGCAAGGACAAGGACGTGATCGACGAGATCCCGATGGCCTACAAGGACATCGACGCCGTGATGGAGGCTCAGAAAGACCTGGTCGAGGTCGTGCACACGCTGAAGCAGGTGGTGTGCGTGAAGGGCTGAGGCACCCCAATGAAGAGAGGGAGGGAATGCAATGAACCATGAAGTGATCCGCAGCGCGCATCCGGTCGAGCCCGCGATGCGCGAGCAGGTGCTCGCCTGCCTCGCCGAGCTGGAGCAGCGCCACGACGTGACGGTGCTCTTCGCCTGCGAGTCGGGCAGCCGCGGCTGGGGCTTTGCCTCGCCCGACAGCGACTACGACGTGCGCTTCATCTACGTGAACCGCCTCCCGTGGTACCTCACGGTCGAACCCCGGCGCGACGTGATCGAGCAGCCCATCAACGGCGAGCTCGATGTCAACGGCTGGGATTTGCGCAAGGCCCTGCAGCTGATGCGCGAATCGAACCCCACGCTGCTGGAGTGGCTGCGCTCGCCCATCGTCTACCGCGAAGACGCGGAGGCGATGCAGCGCTTTCGGGCGCTGGCGGAGACCGCGTTCTCCAACGTGCGGGCCTATCACCACTATGTGTCGATGGCCAGGAAGAACCTGCGCGAGCACCTGCTCGGCGAGGTGGTGCGCTACAAGAAATACCTCTATGTGCTGCGCCCGCTGCTGGCTGCACGCTGGATCCGCGAGCGCGGCGGCGTGCCGCCGATGCGCTTTGCCGAGCTGGCGCAGGCAACGCTGACCGACCCGGCGCTGATCGACGAGATCAACCGGTTGCTCGAGGTGAAGATGCGCGCCGGCGAGGCCGCGACCAGCCCGCGCTGGCACGGCATCCACGCGTTCATCGAGCAGGAGCTGGCGGTGGCGCAGGCCCACAACCTGGTCGTAGGCCCCAAGCCCGATACGAGCGCGCTGGATCGCTATCTGTACGAGACGGTGTGCCGCTTCGATGGTGGCGAACGGTGATGCGCAGGAGTCATGAAAAGTGGAAAGCAACGCCGTCAGGAGATCCTGCAACGGCGCCGCGACCGAAGTGACCCTTTCGCGCAGTGGCGCCGCGCCGACCTGACCCAGGTCCTACCGCCTGGCTGCTACCGCGATCGACTCTTCAAATGCCGGGACTGTGGCACCGAAGAGGTGTGGACCGCCAAGCAGCAGAAATGGTGGTTCGAGAAGGCCAACGGCCCCATCTACAGCACCGCAGTCCGCTGCCGTGTTTGCCGTGCGCTCGAGCGAGCCCGAGTCGACGAGGCGCGGCGTGTATCTCATGAGGGGCTGCTGAAGAAACAGCGGCTCCAGCAGCAAGACAACAAGAAAGAGAAATCCCGATGATCGAGATCGATGCATCCCAAGGCGAAGGCGGGGGCCAGATCCTCCGCACCTCGCTCGCGCTGGCGATGTGCACCGGCCGGACGGTCGAGTTGAAGAACATCCGTGCGCGCCGGCCCAAGCCGGGGCTGATGCGCCAGCACCTGGCCTGCGTGCTCGCGGCCGCAGAGGTGTGCGGCGGCACGACCAGCGGCGCCGAGCTCGGCTCGCCGCAACTGCGCTTCGAGCCCGGCCCGGTGCGGGCCGGCGCCTATTCGTTCGCCGTGGGCAGTGCGGGCAGCTGCATGCTGGTGCTGCAGACGGTGCTGCCAGCGCTGCTGCTGGCCGATGCGCCGAGTGTCGTCGCGCTCAGCGGCGGCACGCACAACCCGATGGCGCCGCCTTTCCACTTTATCGAGCGCAGTTTCGTACCGCTGTTGCGGCGCATGGGGGCCGATGTGCAGCTGGCGTTGCGCCGACACGGCTTCTATCCTGCGGGTGGCGGCGAAGCCGTGGTCGAGGTCTATCCGGCGGCGGGCGGGCTGCGGCCGTTCGACCTGATGTTGCGTGGCGAGCCGCAGGTGGCGGTGGCCGAGGCCCTGGTGGCCGGTGTTCCGCGCGGCGTCGCGCAGCGCGAGCTCGAGGCGCTGGGGCAGGCGCTGGGCTGGTCGGCAGAGCAGTTGCAAGTCATGCCGCTGCGGCAGAACGAAGGCCCCGGCAACGTGCTGATGGCGACCTTGCAGCATGCGGCGGTCACCGAGGTGTTCTCGCAGTTCGGCGAGCGCTCGCTGCCGGCCGAGGAGGTGGCGCGCCGCCTGGCGGCCGAGGTGCGGCAATACGCCAACAGCGATGCCGCCGTGGGTCCGCACCTCGTCGACCAGCTCGCGCTGCCGCTGGCGTTGGCGGTGCGTGCTTCGGGCCGGCCCGCGAGCTACACGGCCAGCGAGATCACGCTGCATGCGCACACCAATTTCCGCGTGATCGAGCGCTTCGTGCCGGTGGTGTTCGAGGTGAGCACCGAGCGCGGCGCCTCGTGCTGGCGCATCGACGTGCGCCCGGCTGCTTGAGCCGTCTCAGAAGAAGCGCCGCCGGTAGTAGATCATCGGGCCGCCGTGGCGGGCGCGCAGCACCATCTGCGAGTTGGCGCTCATCTGCAGGCCGAACGCGCCGTGCGGCAGGTCCAACCCCATCGACTTGCGGTTCATGAACTGCAGCTCCACCCGGGCGTTGTAGGTCTGGCGGTCGGCCGTTGGCGCGCTCGGGTCATACGAGCGCCAAGCGTCCACGTCGAGGCGGCGCTCCGAGTTCCACTGCGTGCGCCAGCGCAGGCCCAGCTCCGGCACGGCCCGGTTCGACGGGGCACCGGGCGTCAGCGACGTGAACGACGGGCCGGAGGCATTGGCCACACCCATGCTCAGGCCGAGCGAGGACGAGGAATTGCCGAGCTGCGACCAGCGCACGACGCGCATGCGGGTCAGCGGCGATTCGGCGGAGGGCTGCAGTTGCGGCGTGCCTTCCACTGCGCTCCAGCGCGGCCCGGTCTGACGGACGTCGACATCGATCGTGCTGGGGGCAGGCTGGGCCGATGGCCATTGCGGCGACCTGAGCGGCGCCTCGGCCCGCGTATCCGGCACGACCGCCTGCTGCGTCGGGTCGGCCGCCCAGACGGCGGTGCTCACCATCAGCAATGACAGCGCGGCGATCAGGCCGGCGATGTGACGTGCCCGCTCGGCGGAGTGGGAGGGGGGTCGCGAAACGGACGACGAGGTCGACATGATGAGCGCACCCTGGAGCTAAGCGGTGGAAGGGCCAGTGGAGCCAGTGTGGGCTCGCTGCCTTCTGCCGTCTGTCCGGGGTGCGCTGCACTTGCTGTCATCCTCGCCTGACGAGTGCTGTTACAGCTGGGCGACCGGTGCCAGCGGATCGAAGCGGCCCGCCCGTTTGCCCTTCCACGCGGCGATGGCTTCGGCCATTTCGGCGGTGTCGAAGATCGCGCTCTGCAGCAGCGTCATCTGCTGCAGGGCCGCCGCGGTGCCGTGGTCGCGTGCATGGTTCAGCGCCAGCTTGGAGCCGGCGATCGCGAGCGGCGATTTGGCTGCGATGCTGGCCGCGAGCTCGAACGCGCGCTTCTGCAGCGCGTCGGCGTCGGGCAGCACCTCGTTGACCAGCCCGACCGCGAGCGCGCGCTGTGCGCCCAGGCGCTCGCCGGTGTAGGCCATCTCGCGCGCCACGCCCTGCGGCACGATCCTGGGCAGGCGCTGCAGCACGCCCAGGTCGGCCGTCATGCCGATGTGGATCTCCTGCACGGTGAAGAAGGCGTCTTCGGTGCACAGGCGGATGTCGCAGGCGGTGGCCAGGTCGAGCCCGCCACCGATGCAGCCGCCCTGCACCGCGCAGATGATCGGGAAGCGCGCCTCGTCGAGCACGTCGAAGCAGGCCATCAGCCGGCGCAGCGAATCCTGGAAGCTCAGGCGCGCGCGGGCGCTGCCGGTGTCGAGCATCGCGTCGTCCGAGGCGAACACCTCCAGCGCCATGCCGGCGCAGAAATGCTTGCCGGTCGAACTGATCACCAGCACCCGGGTCCGGCCCTCGTCGTGCAGGCGGCGCACCGCATCGCGCAGCGCCGGAAAGAACGGCGGCGCCAGGGTGTTCAGTTGCTCTGGCCGGCGGAGCACCAGGTGGCCGATGCCGGTGGCCTCGTCGTGCCGCAGGTCGAAGAAATCGTTCATGGGCTGTCTCCTGCTTGCGCTGCTGAATGGGGGTGCACAGGCTACCCCGGCGCGTGGCTGGCGCAGTCGCCGCGGCGACAGGACCGGGCGAAGTTGGAGAGATCTCTCGACTCGGCGCCAGGGGAACCCCCGGGGGCCATTGCAGCACTCGCTCCCTACACTCGCGCCCCATGCAAACACTCCATACCGACGACGGTGTGCCGCTGCACCTGCAGCAGTGGTCTGCACCCGAGCCCGCGAGCCGCGGCACCGTGCTGATCGTGCACGGCCTCGGCGAGCACATCGGCCGCTATGCGCACGTGGCGGCCTTCCTCAACGCCTGCGGTTGGCATGCCGCCGGCTACGACCAGCGCGGCCATGGGGCGTCCGGTGGCCGGCGCGGTGCGCTGCGCCGGTCCGACGACCTGCTGCGCGATCTTTCCGAGGTGATCGATGTGCTGCGTGCACAGCGCAACGGCCCGCTGGTGCTGCTGGGGCACAGCATGGGCGGCCTGGTGGCCGGCCGTTTCGTGGCCGAAGGACTGGCCGATGCACCTGCGGAGTGGTACCGGCCGGTCGATGCGCTGGTGATGTCATCGCCGGCGCTCGATCCCGGCATGCGGCCGCTGCAGAAACTGATGCTCGCGGTGGCCGGGCCGTTGCTGCCCTGGCTGGCCGCCGGCAACGGCCTCGACCCGAGCTGGATCTCGCGCGACCCGAAGGTCGTGGCAGCCTACCAGGCCGATCCGCTGGTGCACGACCGCATCACGCCGCCGCTGGCGCGCTTCATCGTCGACGGGGGCGAGCTGGTGCGCGAGCGGGCGGCGCGCTGGGCCCTGCCGACGCTGCTAATGTATGCAGGATCCGACCGCTGCGTTGCGCCGCGCGGCAGCCGCGCGTTCGCCGAGGCGGCGCCGCCTTCGGTGGTGCGCACGCGCTGCTTCGAGCCGCTGTTCCACGAGATCTTCAACGAGCCTGAACAGCAGCAGGTGCTGCAGGAACTCGGCCAGTGGCTGGTCGCCCGCAGCGGCCTGCATTGACCCTGAGGGTTACAAGACTTCACGCCTCCGACATCCCGCTGTCATGCCCGCTGCCGATACTGTCCGGCCTGTCTGGCAAAGGAGGTCGCGATGCCCAAGCCCTGGCGTTGGTGGGTCACAGGCGGCGCGGCGGCGGTGCTGGCCGCGGCGGCGCAAGGTTCGGTGCTCAATGCCGAGACGCTGTCCAAGCGCAGCAGCCGGCACTCGCTGAACGAGACCGCGCGCCGCATCGAGCGGGCCGCGCGCGAGCACGGCATGCCGGTGTTCGCCAAGCTGACACCGCTGGCACGGCCGGCCGCCATGCCCGAACCCGAGCCCACGCTGATGCTGGTGCTCGGCACCGACGATGCGCACACCCCGGTGGTGCAGGCCACCGAGGATGCGGCGCTGCAGCTGCCTCTGACCGTCTGGGTGCGCTCCCCGCAGGACCGCGGCACCGAGGTGCAGTTCAGCGATTCGCGCTGGCTCGCCGAGCACGAGGCGCTGCCGCCGGAGCTGGCCGATCATGTGGCTGCACTGCCGGCACTGATCGACGCCGCGATCAAGGATTGACCGGCCTGGGCCGTCCAGGCCGCCAGCGAGGGCAAACCCGAGGACGCTTCGCCGCGCCCGGTGCGGCGCCTAAACTCGTTGTTCCAGCACCAACAACCAGGCCCGGGCGGCCTGCCTCCACGAGGGGCGTGCTCCGCCTGCGGCCCTCAGACGGGTCATCCTCACCATGAACGCACGCGATCCCCTGCAACCGCTGCAGCCCGATGAAGCGTCGGCCCTCGCCGACTTCGCCGCCCGCACCTGGGACGAAGAGATCGTCCCCGCCCTCACCGACTACATCGCCATCCCCGCCAAGAGCCCGATGTTCGATGCCGACTGGCAGAAGAGCGGGTTCATTGACCGCGTGGTGCGCGATGCGGCGGCCTGGGTCGAAAGCAAGAAAGTCCCGGGCTTGAAACTGGAAGTGATCCGGCTCGAGGGCCGCACGCCGCTGATCTTCTTCGAGGTGCCCGCCACGAAGCCCGGCTGCGAAGACACCATCGTGCTCTACGGCCACCTCGACAAGCAGCCCGAGTTCAACGGCTGGCGCAAGGACCTGGGCCCGTGGACGCCCAAGTACGAGAACGGCCTGCTCTACGGCCGCGGCGGCGCCGATGACGGCTATGCGATCTACGCCTCGCTCACCGCGATCATGGCGCTCGACAAGCAAGGCCTGCCGCGCCCGCGCTGCGTCGGCGTGATCGAAACCTGCGAAGAGAGCGGCTCCTTCGACCTGCCGGCCTACCTCGACCTGCTGAAGCCGCGGCTCGGCAACGTGAGCCTCGTGGTCTGCCTCGATTCCGGCGCCGGCAACTACGACCAGCTCTGGCTCACCACCTCGCTGCGCGGCAACGTCACCGGCACCCTGAAGGTCGAGATCCTCACCGAGGGCGTGCACTCCGGCGACGCCAGCGGCGTGGTGCCCTCGAGCTTCCGCATCCTGCGCCAGGTGCTCGACCGGCTGGAAGACAGCAAGACCGGCCAGCTGCTGCCGCAGAGCTTCCATTGCGAGATCCCGGGCACGCGCGTCGAGCAGGCGCGCACCACCGCCGCCATCCTCGGCGACCAGTTCTGGAAGAACTACCCCTGGGCCTGCGGTGCCGATGGCGGCCCTACGCTGCCGGTGACCACCGATCCGGCCGAGGGGCTGCTCAACCGCAGCTGGCGCCCGATGCTCGCGGTCACCGGTGTCGACGGCTTCCCGGAGCTCAAGAACGCCGGCAACGTGCTGCGGCCGTTCACCGCCTTCAAGCTGAGCCTGCGCCTGCCGCCGCTGGTCGACGGCCACGAGGCGGCGCTGAAGCTGAAGGCGCTGCTGGAAGACAACGCGCCCTACAACGCCAAGGTCACCTTCCACCCCGATGGCCGCGCCGGTGACTATGGCGCCACCGGCTGGAATGCGCCGGAGCTCAGCCATTGGATGGAAGACGCGCTCAACGCCGCATCGCAGATCCACTTCGGCGCCCCGGTGGGCTACATCGGCCAGGGCGGCACGATCCCGCTGATGGGCATGCTGCAGGCCGGCTTCCCGAAGGCGCAGATGATGGTCTGCGGCGTGCTCGGCCCCAAGAGCAATGCGCACGGCCCCAACGAGTTCCTGCATGTGCCCTATGGCAAGAAGCTCACCGCGGCGGTGGCCCAGGTGATGGCGGCGCATCCCTGATGCCGCCATGCCCATGAAAAAAGCCCGCCGACTGGCGGGCTTTTTCGCGAGGGCGTCGGCCGTTCAGTTCACGCGGACGTGGCGCACCGGGTGCAGCGCGACGGTGACCACGTCGCCGCCGGAAGCGAGCTCACCCTTGGCGCGGGCCTGCAGCACATCCGACTTCACGGCGGCGCGCGGCACGGCCGGGGCGGCGGCGGGCGCGACGCCTTCGTCGGCGGCGCTCATCAGTTCACCGGTGTGGCGAGCCTGGCGGGCTTCGGCCTGCACGTCGGCACGGGCCCGGGTGGAGACGAACGAGGAGCGCTCGACCGAGACGTCGCCGATCGGGCCGGCGAACGAGGCCGCGGCAGCGGTGGCAAGGGTGGCGAGAACGATCAGTTGCTTGGCATTCATGGCAATTCTTCCTGGTGTGTCCAACAGCGTTCGGGAGACCCGCTTGAGTCGTCCTGTTGGCGGCGGCTCATCGATGGGATGAACTGTAGGCTTTGCGTCTTTGTAGATAAACTGGTGACGGTTCAATGAATGCTTGCTGCATTCGAAATAATCTCTGAGGGGCGATGCCATGGACCGTTTGCAATCGATGCGTGTGTTCGCCAAGGTCGTGGAGCTGGGCAGCCTGGCGGCGGCCGCGCGCGAGCTCGATCTGTCGCCGGCCGTCGTGACGCGGTTGTTGGCCGACCTGGAGGCGCATCTCAACGTGCGCCTGCTCAACCGCACGACGCGCCGCCTCGCGCTCACCGAGGTGGGCGAGGCCTACCTCGAGCGCGTGCGCCAGATCCTGTCGGAACTCGACGAGGCCGAGGCGCTGGCGATGGCCGCCACGCGCGAACCGCGCGGCCACCTGCGGCTGCTGATGCCGCCGCCTTTCGCGGCGCACCAGTTCGCCAAGCACCTGCCGGTGTTCCGTGCACGCTATCCGAAGGTGGCGGTCGACCTCGAAGCCCGCCCCGGCATGATCGATTCGGCCGACGAAGGCTCGGATGTTTCGATCATCATCACCGGCCGCGACCGGCCGCTGAAGGGCGACTTCGTCGCGCGGCTGCTGGCGCGCACCGAGGTGATCGTCTGCGCAACGCCCGAGTACCTGAACCGCCGCGGCCGGCCGCAGCATCCGTCGGAGCTGGCCAGCCATGAGTGCCTGGTGCCGGTGCTGCCGCACGTGCCGCGCGAATGGGTGTTCAGCGATGGCGCCGCGCAGGGCGAAGAGCCGGTCACGGTGGCGCCGCAGGGCGCCCTGAGCACCAACCACATCGACACGCTGTTCGCCGCGGCGCTGGCCGGCATGGGCATCGTCGGGCTGCCGTCGTTCATGCTGGAAGACGCGCTCCTCGAAGGCGTGCTCGAGCGTGTGCTGCAGCACTGGCGGCTGTCGGATTTCCAGATCTACGCCGCGATGCCGACGCGCAAGTACCTGCCGGCACGCACCCGCGCCTTCCTCGATTTCCTGGTCGAGACCTTCGGCGGCGAAGACCGCGATCCGTGGCTGGCCGCGGCCGGGTGCGAAACGGCCTGAAGGTTCAGAACGTGAAGCCGGCCTCGACGGCCGTGCCGCTCATCGGCTCGATCAGCGGCAGCAGCGGCCGCAGCTGCACGTAGCGCATGGCCACCTTGGTGGCGTAGGCGAAGAAGCGCGGCAGGTCGGTGGCGTATTTGGCCTTGCCGTCGCGGTGCTTCAGCCGACAGAAGATGCCCAGCACCTTGAGGTGGCGCTGCAGGCCCATCCATTCGAGCTGGCGCCAGAACTCGCCGAAGTCGTCGCCGACCGGGAGCCCGGCCTTGCGCGCCTGCTCCCAGTAGCGCACCGCCCAGTCGATCTCGCGCTCCTCGTCCCACGACAGGAAGGCATCGCGCAGCAGCGAGGCCACGTCGTAGGTGATGGGGCCGCGCACGGCGTCCTGGAAATCGAGGATGCCGGGGTTGGGGTCGGCCACCATCAGGTTGCGCGGCATGTAGTCGCGGTGCACGGCCACCATGGGCTGCGCGAGCGCACTGCCGATCAATTGCTCGCAGATGCGCTGCCACTGGGCCTGCTGCGCCTCGGTCCATTCGATGCCGAACTCGCGCTTGACGCACCACTCGGGAAAGAGATCGAGCTCGCGCTGCAGCAGCGCGGTGTCGTAGGGCGGCAGCGTTTGCGCATCGACGGCGAGCTGGAACTGCACCAATGCCTTGATCGCATCGCGCATCAGCGTGTCGGCGTGCTTGCCCGGCGCTTCCTTCAGCACATCGAGGTACAGCGAGGTCCCCAGGTCCGACAGCAGCAGGAAGCCCTGCGCCGCGTCGCACTCCAGCACCTCGGGCGCATGCAGGCCCGCGGCGTCGATCAGCCCGGCGATGTGCACGAAGGGCCGCACGTCTTCGTGGGGCGGTGGCGCGTCCATCACGATGAACGAATCGTCGGCCGACAGCACCCGCAGGTAGCGCCTGAAGCTGGCATCGGCCGAGGCCGGCTGCAGCGTCTCGGGCTTCAGCCCGCGGGCGCGGGCGATGGGCGCGAACCAGCGTTCGAAGGCGGCGTGGCGGGCCGGGTCGGCCCAGACGACCGGGGCGGGAGCGGTGGAGGAAGCGGTCATGGATAATCGATTCTACAAACCGCCCCTTGCGCGACAGCCCTGGGGCACTGCGCAGTTCCGCACGACAGTCGGCTGCCGCTTCCTTCGAGTCTCGCTCTCATCTCCCGGTTGTCTTGCTGCCCCTAGCAACGCTCGCTTCGCCGAAGAAGACCTTGCCCCGCTGCACGCCGCTGGCTGCGGCGGTGATGCTGCTGGCCGCGCAGATGGCGCGGGCGCAGGAAGGCCCCGAGATCCTGCCCGGCACCGCGCTGCGACCCAGCCCCGCGCTGCAGGCGCCGGCCTCCCGCACGAGCGACAAGCTGCCGGTGATCCTGCAGGCCGACCAGATCCGGGCGCGCCCCGACCTCGACGCGGTGGCCGAAGGCCATGTCGAGCTGCGCCGCGGCGGCACCGTGATCCGCGCCGACCGGCTGAGCTACGACAACGCCGACGACCTTGCAAAGGCCCGCGGCAACGTGCGCATCAGCCAGGCCGGCAATGTCTTCAGCGGCCCCGAGGTGCAGCTGCACCTGCAGCGCTTCGAAGGCTACTTCGACCAGCCCGACTACTTCTTCGCCGCCACGCAGGCCGGCGGCCATGCGCAGCGCATCGACTTCCTCGGCGACCATCGCATCGATGCCGTCGGCGCCACCTACACCAGCTGCCCGCGCGACGGTTCCGGCGATCCGCCGTGGCTGCTCAGCAGCGACCGCGTGAAGATGGACTTCGACACCAACACCGGTGTCGCTGAAGGCGCGGTGCTGCGGTTCTACGGCGTGCCCATCCTCGGCGCGCCGGTGATGAGCTTCCCGCTCAGCGATGCACGCAAGTCGGGCCTGCTGCCGCCGCTGATGAACTTCGACACCAAGAGCGGTTTCGTCGTCGGCGTGCCCTACTACTGGAACATCGCGCCCAATCGCGATGCCACCTTCACGCCCACGGTGATGACGCGGCGCGGCTTCGCGCTCGACACCGAGTTCCGCTATCTCGAGCCCAGCTTCCACGGGCTGGTCGACCTCAACGTGCTGCCCGACGACCGGGTCAGTCACGAGACGCGCCGCTCGCTGCAGCTGCAGCACGAGGGCGACACGCTGATGGGCCTGCACTACCAGGCCAACCTGCTGCGCGTGTCCGACGACGCCTATTGGAAGGACTTTCCACGCTCGGTGCCGTCGCTGACGCCACGGCTGCTCGCACTCGATGCACTGGCCGACCGCGGCTTCACCTTCGCGGGCAGCGACTGGCTCACCTATGCGCGAGTGCAGCGCTGGCAGGTGCTCAACAACGCCGACCCGACCAGCCTGATCGACGCCCCCTACGAGCGCAGCCCGCAGGTCGGCGTGCGCGGCAGCGGCCGTGTCGGCGGCTGGGCCGGCAACGGGCTCGAATACAGCCTCGAGACCGAGGTCAACCGCTTCACACTGCCCGATACGGTCAACACCGCCGGTCGCCTCACCGGCGACCGCTGGCATGCGCTGGGCAGCCTGAGCTGGCCGGTGTCCATCCCTGGCGGCTGGCTGACGCCCAGGCTCACGGTCAATGCCGCGAGCTACGCCACCGACCAGGCGATGAGCGACGGCCGGCGCCGCGCGTCGCGCGTGATCCCGACCTTCAGCGTCGACAGCGGCCTCGTGTTCGAGCGCGACAGCCGCTGGTTCGGCCAGCCGATGCGCCAGACGCTGGAGCCGCGGCTGCTGTATGTGAACACGCCGTACCGCAACCAGTCCAGCCTGCCCAACTTCGATGCGGTGGGCAAGGACTTCAACGACATCTCGGTCTACAGCGAGAACGCGTTCGCCGGCGTCGATCGGGTGTCGGATGCACACCAGCTCACCGCCGGCGTCACCACGCGCTGGCTCGATGCCAAGACCGGTGCCGAGACCATGCGCCTCGGCATCGCGCAGCGCTACCTGTTCCGTACCCAGCAGATCACGCCTTCCACCGAAGGCGGCCTCACCACCGAAGGCGGGCCGACCGACCAGCGCTTCTCCGACGTGCTGCTGCTCGCCTCGTCGACGCTGATACCGCACTGGACGGTGGACGGCTCGCTGCAGTACAGCCCCGACAGCTCGCGCGTGAGCCGTTCGCTGATGGGCGTGCGCTACTCGCCGGGGCCGTTCCGCACCGTCAGCATGCACTACCGCTACACCCGCAATGCGAGCGAGCAGGTCGACGTGGGTTGGCAGTGGCCGATCTACGGCCCGGCACGCAAGCCGGGCAGCGGTGGCGGTGGTTCGTGTACCGGCAGCTGGTACAGCGTGGGCTGGCTCAACTACAACAAGCGCGACAGCCGCCTCACCGATTCGCTGATCGGCCTCGAATACGACGCCGGCTGCTGGATCGGCCGCGTGGTGGCCGAGCGCGTGTCCACCGGGCGCACCGAAGCGACCACGCGCGTGGGCATCCAGCTCGAATTCGTCGGCCTGTCCAAGCTGAACCTGGGCGCCAACCCGCTGAAAGTCTTGAAGGACAATATTGCGGGCTATCGGCTGCTGCGCGAGGAGCGCACCGAACCCTCCGCAAGCCAGATCTATGACTGATTCATCCCGTTTCGAGAAGACCCGCCGCGCCTGCGCCGCCCTATTGCTGGCGCTGTGCGCCGCCCAGGTGCCGGCTGCGCCCGCGCTGCGCGGCGGCGACCATATCGCGGTCGTCGTCAACCAGGAGCTGGTGACCGCCGGCGAGGTCGAGCAGCGCCTTGCGCGCATCCGCGAGAACGCGGCGCGCAGCAACACCCGCCTGCCGCCCGAGAGCGAGCTGCGCCAGCAGGTGCTCGATGCGCTGATCGAGGAGCGCGTGCTCGTCACCTATGCGCGCGACAGCGGCGTCCGCATCGAGGAGCCCGAGGTCGACCGCGCGGTGCAGAGCGTGGCTGCGCAGAACCAGCTCACCCTGCCGCAACTGAAGGAGCGCCTGCGTCGCGAAGGCATGGATTACGCCCGCTTCCGCGCCAACCTGCGCGACCAGATGCTGGTCGAGCGCGTGCGCGAGCGCGAGGTGCAGGGCCGTATCCGCATCACCGATGCCGAGCTCGATGCCTTCGTCGACAAGCAGCGCGGTGCCGCGGCTTCGGAGGCGGAGTACAACCTGGCGCAGATCCTGGTGCCGGTGCCCGAGGGCGCCCCGGATGCGGTGGTGGATGTCCGCAAGGCACGCGCCGAGGCCGCGCTCGATCGCGTGAGGGCGGGCGAAGACTTCGCGCTGGTGGCCAGGCAGGTCTCCGAAGACACCAACCGGCAGAACGGCGGCGAAATCGGCCTGAAGCCGGCGAGTCGCCTGCCGGATGTGTTCGTCGCGGCGGTGCGCAACCTCAAGCCCGGAGACGTCGCGCCGACGCTGCTGCGCACCGGTGCGGGCTTCCATGTGCTCAAGCTGATCGAGCGGCGCGACGGCTCGGCCTTCAAGGTCACGCAGACACATGCCCGCCACATCCTGCTGCGCCCGTCCGATCAACTGCCTGCCGAGGCGGCGGTCAAGCGCCTGGCCGAGTACAAGCGCCAGATCGAGCAGCGCCGCGCGAACTTCGAAGACCTGGCGCGGCAGCATTCGGAGGACGGCAGCGCGCCGCAGGGCGGCGACCTCGGCTGGACCTCGCCCGGCAGCTTCGTGCCGGAGTTCGAGGAGGCGATGAACCGCCTGCCAGTCGGCGGCATCTCCGACCCGATCACCTCTCGCTTCGGCGTGCACCTGATCCAGGTGGTCGATCGCCGCGAAGTAGCGCTCGACGCCAAGCAGGTGCGTGAACAGGCGCGCAACGTGCTGCGCGAGCAGAAGTTCGACGAGGCCTATGCCGAGTGGGTGCGTGACCTGCGCAACAGGGCCTACATCGAATACCGCGAACCGCCGCAGTGAAACACATCGCGCGCAAGCGCTTCGGCCAGCACTTCCTGGCCGACGACGCGATCATCGATGCGATCGTCGACGCGATCGATCCGCAGCCGGATGATCAACTGGTCGAGATCGGGCCCGGCCTGGGGGCGATGACCAATCCGCTGGTCGCGCGCAGCGGCAAGCTCACCGTGATCGAGCTCGACCGCGACCTCGCCGCGCGCCTGATGAAGCGCCCCGAGCTGACGGTCGTGCAGGCCGACGTGCTGAAGGTCGATTTCACGGCGCTGGCTGCCGAACGTGGCCGCAAGCTGCGGGTGGTGGGCAACCTGCCGTACAACATCTCCACGCCGATCCTGTTCCACCTGCTGGAGTCGGTCGACCATGTCGTCGACCAGCACTTCATGCTGCAGAAGGAAGTGGTCGACCGCATGGCCGCCGGCCCGGGCAGCAAGGACTATGGCCGCCTGTCGGTGATGCTGCAGTGGCGCTACGACATCGAATCCATCATCGACGTGCCGCCCGAGGCCTTCGATCCGCCGCCGCGGGTCGATTCGGCGGTGGTGCGCATGCAGCCGCTGCCCAAGGCTGCCGCGGTGGACGCCGAGCTGCTGGGCCAGCTGGTGGCGTCGGCCTTCTCGCAGCGTCGCAAGCTGCTGCGCCATTCGCTGGGCCGCTGGCTCGAGGATCGCAGCTTCGGCGGCAGCTTCGACCTGCAGCGCCGGGCCGAGGAGGTGCCGGTGGCCGAGTACCTGGCGCTCGCATCGGCGCTGTCGGCCTGAAAACGAAAAGAGCAGCCGATGGCTGCTCTTTTCGGGTGGAGACGCTGCCGGGTCAGGCGGCGTTCAGCCACATCGCCGTGTCGAACGCGCTGCTCATCATCGGCATGTTCATCCCGAAGTTCGCGTTCGGTGCGTTCTTCGCGGTGCTCTTCGGCTTTTCAGTCGCTTGCGGGGCCACTTCCGTCGCCCGCTCCCATGACCCGTTTTCCTGGGAGCGGGCTACTGAAAAGAATAGAAGCACCTGAAGGGGATTTTCCGTTCCGCCCAGAAGTCGGCGGCATCGCGGAAGACATCGAGCAACTGCTCGCGCGCCTCGCGGTCGAAACGCGGGTTGTCGGGCAACTGCTCGAGCACCACGACGAAGCCCGGCTGCTGGCCCGATTTGTGCACGAGGTCGGTCATGCAGTCGTACAGCGCGTCGAGGTTCTTGCCGAAGTGGGCCGGGAACAGGAAGGATTCGGCGATGCTCTCGAGCACCTCCTGCTTCGACTGGGCGTTGGAAAGGTTGGCGTACAGGAAATGCTGACCAGCCGCCTGCGCGGTCTGCATCAGGTCGTCCACCCGGTACGCTCGGATGGACTGCACGATGTTGGGACGGACGGTCTGCAAAAGCATGGCCACGTTCCTCCAGGAGTCACACAAAACCGTTGCCGCCGTGATCACTGCACGATGCGGCGAAAGCTCGCATAGTGATCGTCGGTGTAATAGCAGGCTTCAGGGCGAGTCGGGGGTGTGCCGCCGCACACGATGCGCCGCGGTCCGCGGTCATGCGCCTGGGGCGTCTTGACCGTGTACTCGCGGTAGTAGCCGCGCGGCTTCCGGGGCAGCTGGCGTTCGCGGTTGCCGAACACGCTGCCATCCTTGGCATAAGGAAACGGACCGCCGGCGCGGATGAGGCGTTCGGTGGCCTGGGCTTCCTGCGGCAGTGCAGCAAGCTGCACTGTGATGGACGCTTCGTCGGATGCCCGCCTGGCCCAGGAGGCTTCGGCGGGCAGCAGCGTTGCGCCGGCGAGGGCCGCGGCGCCTAGAAGAGCAAACCCCCACTTGCGAAGAGACTGCTCCAGCAGCGACCGAACGGCCTGACCCACGGGTTAACCCTGAAATCTGAAACCAAAATGGTACCGAAACGGCCGGGAAAGCTCAAGCCGCTGCCTCAAATTGGAGCAGGTTTTCTAGGGTATGAGTAGGCGCTTACCTGTCAAAGGATGCGCCAAAAACCTCACATCATGCGCTGCGCAAAAATTTATTAACGTGCAGCATTGGCGTCGGTGACGGTCAAGGCCGTCATGTTGACGATGCGGCGCACCGTGGCGGAGGGGGTGAGGATGTGCACCGGCTTGGCCGCGCCCAGCAGCACCGGGCCGATCGCGATGCCACCGCCGGCAGCGGTCTTCAGCAGGTTGTAGGCGATGTTCGCGGCATCGATGTTGGGCATCACCAGCAGGTTGGCCTCGCCGGTCAGCGCGCTGCGCGGCATCACCTCCTGGCGGTGAGCGGCATCGAGCGCGGTGTCGCCGTGCATCTCGCCGTCGACCTCGAGCCAGGGCGCCTCTTCGCGCAGGATGGCCAGCGCATTGCGCATCTTCACCGCCGAGGGCTGGTTGCTGGAGCCGAAGTTGGAGTGCGACAGCAGGGCCGCCTTGGGGATCAGGCCGAAGCGCTTCATCTCCTCGGCAGCCTGGATCGTGATCTCGGCGATCTGCTCGGCGGTGGGGTCGTAGTTGACGTGCGTGTCGACCAGCATCACCTGCCGGCCGGGCAGGATCAGGCCGTTCATGCAGGCATAGGTCTTCACGCCGGCGCGCTTGCCGATCACCTGGTCGATGTACTGCAGGTGGGTGGTGGTCGTGCCCCAGGTTCCGCAGATCAGGCCGTCGACTTCGCCCTTGTGCAGCAGCATCGAGCCGATCAGCGTGAGGCGGCGGCGCATCTCGATCTTGGCGAGCTGCGCGGTGACGCCCTGACGCTCCATCATCTGGTGGTAGGTCTGCCAGTAGTCGCGATAGCGGTCGTCGTAGTCGGTGTTGACGAGGTCGTAGTCACGTCCGGCCTGCAGGCGCAGGCCGAACTTCTCGATGCGCTGCGCGATGATGTTGGGCCGGCCGATCAGCGTGGGCCGCGCGAGGTTCTCGTCCACCACCACCTGGACCGCACGCAGCACGCGCTCCTCTTCGCCCTCGGCATAGGCCACGCGCTTGTGCTGGGCGCGCTTGGCGATCTGGAACAGCGGCTTCATCGTCGTGCCCGAGGCATAGACGAAGGTCTGCAGCTTCTCGCGGTAGGCGTCGAGGTCGGCAATGGGGCGCAGCGCGACGCCGGAGTCGGCCGCGGCCTTGGCAACCGCCGGCGCGATCTTCATCATCAGCCGCGGGTCGAAAGGTTTGGGGATCAGGTACTCTGGGCCGAAGCTCAGCGTCGCGCCGACGTAGGCGGCGGCCACCACCTCGCTCTGCTCGGCCTGCGCCAGCTCGGCGATCGCATGCACCGCGGCGATCTCCATCTCGTCGGTGATGGTCGTCGCGCCCGAGTCGAGCGCACCGCGGAAGATGTACGGGAAGCACAGGACGTTGTTGACCTGGTTCGGATAGTCGGTGCGGCCGGTGGCCATGATCGCGTCGTCGCGTACCGCCTTCACTTCCTCCGGCAGGATCTCCGGCGTGGGGTTGGCCAGCGCGAAGATCAGCGGCTGCGCCGCCATCTTGGCCACCATTTCGGGCTTGAGCACGCCGCCGGCCGAGAGGCCGAGGAACACGTCGGCGCCTTCGATCACCTGCGACAGCGAGCGTTGCTCGGTCTTCTGCGCGAACTGCGCCTTGTCGGGGTCCATCAGCTCCACGCGGCCTTCGTAGACCACGCCGGCCAGGTCGGTCACCCAGATGTTCTCGCGCGGCAGGCCCAGCTTGACCAGCAGGTTCAGGCAGGCCAGCGCCGCGGCGCCCGCGCCCGAGGTGACGAGCTTGACCTGCTTGATGTCCTTGCCGATCACCTTGAGGCCGTTGAGCAGCGCCGCGCCGACGACGATGGCGGTGCCGTGCTGGTCGTCGTGGAAGACCGGGATCTTCATGCGCTCGCGCAGCTTGCGCTCCACGTAGAAGCAGTCGGGCGCCTTGATGTCCTCGAGGTTGATGCCGCCGAAGGTGGGCTCGAGCGCGGCGATCACGTCGACCAGCTTGTCGAGGTCCTTCTCGTTGATCTCGATGTCGAACACGTCGATGCCGGCGAACTTCTTGAACAGCACGCCCTTGCCTTCCATCACCGGCTTGCTGGCCAGCGGGCCGATGTCGCCCAGGCCCAGCACCGCGGTGCCGTTGGTGACCACCGCGACGAGGTTGCCGCGCGAGGTGTAGCGGAACGCATTGGCCGGGTCGGCGACGATCTCCTCGCAGGCCGCCGCCACACCGGGCGAGTAGGCGAGTGCGAGGTCGCGCTGGTTGATCAGCTGCTTGGTCGCTGCGATCGCGATCTTGCCGGGGGTGGGGAACTCGTGATACTCGAGGGCGGCACGGCGCAGTTCGGCGCGTTTTTCTTCGTAGCTGGGCATCGCGGATCTCTCGGCAGCGAACGGGGAAACGATTGTAGGAGTGGGTTTTCACATCCAGTGTGCGCCACTCGCAACGCCGCCCCGATGCGCAAAATTGCGTACCGTGCGCGACAGGGCCGCCACTCATACTCGATCCATCTCCATGAGCTTCCTGCCTGCTCCCGCACCGCCTGCCGACACGCGGCGGCCGCGCCGCCTGCGGCGGGCGCTGCCCTGGGTCGCGCTGGTGGCGCTGCTGCTCGTGGCGCAGAGCCTGCTCGTGATGCTGAGCGTCAACTACGAGGCGGCACGGGCGCAGGAGCGCGTGGAGCAGGTGGCCACCGAAACCGCGATCGAGGTCAAGCGCGACCTCTCCCAGCATGTGCAGCGCCTGCAGGCGCTGCTGTGGAACGACGCCACGCCCGCGCAATGGCGCAACGATGCCGCTACCCTGCTGCCGCAGCACCATGAGCTGCTGCGGCTCGAGCGGCGCACGCCGCAGCTGCAGATCGTCGAGGCGGTCGACACGCCCTACCGGCCGCCGCTGTTCGCGCAGACGCCTCGTGCGTCGCTGGACACGGGCGCCGAGCTGGCCTGCGCCGCGGCCCGCCGGTCGGCGATGCCGAGCTTCTCGCGCGGCTACTACGTGCCGCAGCCCGATGGTGCCGGCATCGAGGCGATGGATGTGTGCATCCCGATGCGCGTGGGCGGGCGCGATGCGGGCTTCATGGTCGCCACCTTCGCCTTGCCTGCCGTGCTGGAGACCGCCGCGGCGGCCGAACAGGCGCGTGCCTACGAGCTGTCGTTCGTCGAGGCCGATGGTTCGCGGCTGGCGCGCGCCGGTGTGCCGCGCGGGGCCGGGGTCTATCACGCCGCGCGCCTGGTCGACCTGCCCGGCGCCGCGCTGCAGCTGCGGGCCGACAGCGCCGAGGGGCGGCCGCGGTTGATCCCCAACCTCACGACCGCACTGGTGCTGGGCCTGTCGCTCGCGCTGTATGCGGTGGTGGTGCTGCTGCTGCGCGACGTGCGCAAGCGCGCGAGTGCCGAGGCCGCGCTGGCCGAGGCGCTGAGCTTCCGCAAGGCGATGGAAGACTCGCTGATCACCGGCCTGCGCGCTCGCGATCTCGAAGGCCGCATCACCTACGTGAACCCCGCGTTCTGCGCGATGGTGGGCTACAGCGCCGACGAGCTGATGCAGCCCGGCCCGCCGCCCTACTGGCCCGCCGATGCGATGGAAGAGGCGCGCCAGCTTCACACCCCGCGCGAAGGCCTCGAGACGGTGTTCGTGCGCAAGAACGGCGAGCGTTTCCCGGTGATGATCTATGAGGCGCCGCTGGTCGACGGGGCCGGCGAGCAGGTGGGCTGGATGGGCGCGGTGCTCGACATCAGCGCGCAGCGCCGCGTCGAGGAGCTGTCGCGCCAGCAGCAGGATCGCCTGCAGGCCACCGCGCGGCTCGCGACCATGGGCGAGATGGCCTCGCTGGTGAGCCATGAGCTGAACCAGCCGCTGGCAGCCATCGCCAGCTATGCCTCGGGCTCGATGAACATGCTGGCGCAGCCCGACGACGACACGCTGCCGATGGTGCGTCAGGCGATGACGCGCATCGCCGAGCAGGCCGAGCGCGCCGGCCGTGTGATCAAGAGCGTGCACGACTTCGTGCGCCGCCGTGAGCATGTGCGTGAGGCCATCGCGGCTGACCATCTCGTGGATGCGGTGCTGCCGCTGGTGCGCCTGCAGGCGCGCAAGAGCGGCACGCGCATCGAGGTCGACGTGCCGCGGCCGGCGCCACAGGTGCTGTGCGACCGCACGATGCTGGAGCAGGTGCTGCTCAACCTCACGCGCAACGGCATCCAGGCGATGGACCCTGCCACGCCATTGGCCGAGCGCGTGCTGACCTTGCGCGTGCGGCGCGAGGGCGAGCGCCGCGTGCGCTTCGAGGTGGCCGACGCCGGCCCCGGCATCGCGCCTGATGTGGCCGAGCACTTGTTCACGCCGTTCTTCACCACGCGCAGCGAGGGCATGGGCCTGGGCCTGAGCCTTTGCCGTACCGTGATCGAGCAGCATGGCGGTGCGCTCGATTTCGAAAGCCGTTCGCCGGAGGCGGGCGGCGGCACCGTCTTCCGCTTCACGCTGCCGATCCAACAGACCGTGGCCGCGGCCACCACCTCATGAGCACCTCTACCGCTTCGCTGGGCCTGCCCGTGGTCTACCTCGTCGACGACGAGGACGTGGTGCGCGAGGCCCTGGCCTGGCTGCTGCGCTCGCGCCGACTGCTGTCCGAAGGCTTCGCCAGCGCCGAGGCCTTCGAGGCCCTGCTCGACGAGCAGGCCGCGCCGGGCCGCCCCTCGTGGCCCGCGGCGCCTTCGTGCCTGCTGCTCGACGTGCGCATGCCCGGCACCAGCGGGCTGGCGCTGTTCGAGCGCCTGGTCGAGCGCGGGCTGCTGCAGACGCTGCCGGTGATCTTCCTGACCGGCCACGGCGACGTGCCGACCGCGGTGAGCTCGGTCAAGCGCGGTGCGTTCGATTTCGTCGAGAAGCCGTTCTCCGACAACGCGCTGGTCGACCGCGTCGAGCAGGCGCTGGCCAGCAGCGCCGAGGCGATCCAGCGCCGGCGTGCGAAGGAGCGCGTGGAGCGGGCCCTGGCCGAACTGACCGAGCGCGAGAACGAGGTGATGCGGCTGGTGATCGAAGGCCGGCCCAACAAGCTGATCGCCGATGCACTGGGCATCAGCGTGCGCACGGTCGAAGTGCACCGGGCCCGCGTGTTCGAGAAGATGGAAGTGAAGTCGGCCGTCGAGCTGGCGAACCTGCTGCGCGAGAACGGCGTCGGGTGATGTCTGCCCCCGTCCCGGAATACCGGGATCCGCCCCCCGAGGGGGCCGCCGAGCCGGCTTGAGGCGGCTCGGCCTGCACTGGGCGCGCGACAATCGCTCGATGGCTCTCGGCGAATTCGACCTGATCGCGAAGTACTTCGACCGGCCCGCCCGCCGAGCGGTGCTGGGCATCGGCGATGACTGCGCGCTGATCCAACCCGGCCCCGGCATGCAGCTCGCAGTCTCGACCGATGCGCTGGTCGAGGGGCGCCATTTCCTCTCGACCGTGGCGCCAGAGCGGCTGGGCCACAAGGCACTGGCCGTCAACCTCAGCGATCTCGCGGCCTGCGGCGCGAAGCCGCTGGCCTTCACGCTCGCGCTGGCCTTGCCGCGCGTGGATGAAACCTTCCTGGCCGGGCTGGCGTGCGGCCTGTTCGCGCTGGCCGATGCGCAGGGCATCGAGCTCGTCGGCGGCGACACCACGGCGGGGCCGCTGAACCTCACGCTCACCGTGTTCGGCGAAGTGCCCGAGGGGCAGGCGCTGTTGCGCAGCGGGGCGAAGGCGGGCGACGATCTCTACGTGAGCGGGGTGCTCGGCGATGCCCGGCTCGCGCTCGAGGTGTTCCGCGGCACGCTGGCCCTCGGTGCCGCCGCGTTCGAGCAGGCGCGCCGCGCGATGGAGCTGCCGCAGCCGCGCGTCGCGCTGGGGCAGGCCTTGCGCGGCGTCGCCAGCAGCGCGGTCGACCTGAGCGATGGCCTCGTCGGCGACATCGCCCATGTGCTCCGGCGCTCGGGCGTCGGTGCCCGCATCGATGTCGATGCCCTGCCGCGCAGCCCGGTGCTGGCCGCCCAGCCGTGCGAGTTGCAGCTGCGTTGCCTGCTGTCGGGCGGAGACGACTACGAGCTGCTGTTCACGGCGCCGCCCTCGCATCGCGACGCGGTGCAGGCCGTGGCGGCCTCCGCGGGCGTTGGCGTCACGCGCATCGGCACGATCGACGCCGCGGAAGGCCTGCGTCTCGTCGACGCCCAGGGCCGGCCCGTGGCCGCGCAGTTAGAGGCCTTCGACCATTTCAAGTCATGAACGATTCCCTCTCTTCCCCCGAGGTGGCGCCGCCGCCCGAGCCGCCGCGGCGCGCCACCGCGCGCTTCATGCTGGCCCATCCCGCGCGCTGGATCGCGCTCGGCTTCGGCAGCGGCCTGTCGCCCTGGGCGCCGGGCACGGCCGGCACGCTGTGGGCCTGGCTGGCCTTCGTGGTGCTGCAGCGCTGGCTGGGCGACCTGGAATGGGCGATCGTGCTCGCAGCGGGGCTGCCGGTGGGCTGGTGGGCCTGCACCTCGACGGCCCGCGCGCTGCGCGTGGCCGATCCCAGTGCGGTGGTGTGGGACGAGATCCTCGCGTTCTGGCTGGTGCTTTGGCTGGTGATGCCTGTGGGCTTCGTCGGCCAGTTGGTGGCCTTTGCGCTGTTCCGCTTCTTCGATGCGGCCAAGCCCGGTCCGGTGGGCTGGGCTGATGGGCTCTTCAAGAGCAAGCCCGGCCAGCCGGTCGGGTGGGCGCAAGGCTTCGGCGTCCTGTTCGACGACCTCGTGGCCGCGCTGTGCACGCTGATCGTCATCGCGCTGTGGAGGCTGCTGTGAACGTCGAGGAACTGCAGGCCGAGGCCCTCGCGCTCGGCGATGCGCTGCGTGCGCGCGGCTGGCGCATGGCCACGGCCGAGAGCTGCACCGGTGGCCTGATCGCGGCCGCCTGCACCAGCGTGGCCGGCTCGAGCGACTGGTTCGAGCGCGGCTTCGTCACCTACAGCAACGAGGCCAAGCACGAGGCCATCGGCGTCGATGCCGCACTGATCGCGCGCCATGGCGCGGTGAGCGAGGAGGTTGCGCGTGCGATGGCGGCGGGTGCGCTGGCACATTCGCGGGCGCAGCTGGCTGTGGCGGTCACGGGCATCGCCGGACCGGGCGGCGGCTCACCGGCCAAGCCGGTCGGCACTGTGTGGATGGCCATCGCCGTCGTGCGCGCCGGCGCGCCGGAAGTGCGGGCCGAGCGGCTGCTGTTCAGCGGCGATCGCAGTGAGGTACGGCGCCAGACGGTGCGGCATGCGTTCGTGCGCCTCGCCGAGGCGGCGAACAAGAACCTGGGCTGAGGTCGTCACGATGCACATCCTGTTGAGCGGCAGCTTCGCCGACACCGAGCGCGACGAATGGCGGCAGTTGCTCGCGGCTGCGTTGCCGGAGGCCACCTGGCACCTGGCCCCGACGCCCGAGGTGGAGGTGGCCGTGGTGGCCAACCCGCCGCCGGGTGCGCTGCAAGGCCTGCCGCGCTTGCGCTTCATCCAGTCGCTGTGGGCCGGGGTCGACCGGCTGCTGGCAGACCCGACCATCCCGCCCGAACTGCCGATCGCCCGCATGGTCGACCCGGCGATGAGTGCGGCCATGGCCGAGACGGCCTTGTGGGCCGTGCTGTCGCTGCATCGCGGCTTCTTCGCCTATGCGCGGCAGCAGCGCGAGGGCGTGTGGCATCAGCTGCCGCAGCGGCGGGCCGACGAGGTCTCGGTGGCCGTGCTCGGCCTGGGTGAGATGGGGCGCACGGTAGCGCGGCGCCTGGCCGCGCAGGGCTACGCGGTGAGCGGGTGGCGCCAGTCGGCCGGCGCCGGGGGCGACGAGAGCATCCGCACGCACGTGGGTCTCGAAGCCTTGCCGGTCCTGCTGGGCGGCAGCGAGATCGTCGTGAACCTGCTGCCGTTGACGCCGGCCACCCGTGGCCTGCTGGATCGCCGCTTCTTCAGCGCGATGCGGCCCGGTGCCGGTGTGGTGAACCTCGCCCGCGGCGCGCATGTGGTCGACGAGGATCTGCTGGCTGCGCTCGAGGCGGGACAGGTCGGCCATGCGGTGCTCGATGTCTTCCACACCGAGCCACTGCCGCCCGGGCATGCCTACTGGCGCCATCCGCAGGTCACGCTGCTGCCGCATGCCGCGGCGCTGACCGACCCGCGCAGCGCCGCACGCCTGGCGGCCGAGAACCTGCGCGCCTGGTTCGCCGGCCGGCCGGTGGCTCACCGGGTCGAACGCTCGCGCGGTTACTGAGGGCGCACAGGCAGCGTGACGCTGCTGCGCGCACCGCTCTCGGCCACGGGCAGCGCCTGCTGCAGTGGCGCTGCGTTCTCGCCAAGCCGCGCGTGCCAGACCTTCATCACATGCTCGCCCGCCGGCACCTGCAGCGTGGCCTGGCCCTGCGCATCGGTGCGCGCGAAGTAGGGCGTGTCGACGACCACCACGTGCGCCAGCATGTGGTCGTGGATGTTGCAGCCGAGCACTGCGACGCCCGGCTTGTCGAACACCACCGGCGCGGCCGGCGTGCCGGCATACAGCTTGATCTCGAAGGTCTTGATCGGCGAGAACGAATAGACGTGGTGCCGCACGGTGTCGAAGTTGGGGAAGTACACCGCAGTGCCCGTCTGCACCACGAGCACCTTGGGATCGAAGGCGCGGCTGCGCTGGGCGAGGTCGGCGCGCGTGCCGGGCGCGGCCGTGGGCTTCGCGCCCTTCACTTCCACCGAGACCACCGCGTCGGCCAGCGGCTGGCCTTGCGCATCGGTCACGCTGACCGCGAGCGGCGCGGCCGCACAAGCGCCGCTGCCCAGCAACCATCCGCAGAGCAGCAGCGTCTTCGCCATGGCAATCTCAGGCCGGCAGCGCGAGCAGCACCCGTCGCCGGGTGCCCGGCGACGACGAGGTGTGCTGCAACAGCAGCAGCATCAGACGCTTGAGGCCTTCCCACGGATCGAGCGGCCAGCCGGGGTGCTTGAGGCCCTTGACCAGCCCGTCGCACACCTGCGCGGCCTCAACCAAGTGCGCGAGCGCATGGTCGCTGAAGCCCGGCAGCACGCGCTCGAAGAGCTTTTCCTTCATGCCCCAGACGCGCTGCTCGCGCAGCGCCATCGGCAGCGGCTTGCCCTCGGCCATGGCGTCCTTCACGCGCTTGAGCGCGCGGATGTCTTCGGCCAGCGTCCAGTGCACCAGCACCGGCGCCTCGCCTTCGGCGCGCAGGCCATCGAGCATGCGCAACGCGCGTGCCACTTGGCCGGCCAGCACGGCCTCGCCGAGCTTGAACACGTCGTAGCGCGCCACGTTGAGCACCGCGGACTCCACCTGCTCGAAGCTCAGCGTGCCCTGCGGGTACAGCAGCGCGAGCTTCTGCAGCTCCTGGTGCGCGGCCAGCAGGTTGCCTTCGACGCGGTCGGCGAAGAAGGACAGCGTCTGCTGCCCGGCCTCTCCTTCCTCCACACGCTGGCCCTGGGCCGTGAGGCGCTGCGCGATCCACTGCGGCAGCGCCCGGCGCTCCACCGGATCGATGCGCACCGACACGCCCGCGCCATCGAGCGCGGTGAACCAGGCGCTGGACTGTTGCTGGCGATCCAGCTTGGGCAATTGCACGAGGGTGACGACCTCGTCGTTCAGCGCCTCGCAATAGCGCTGCAGGGCTTCGGAGCCGTCCTTGCCCGGCTTGCCGGTGGGGATGCGGATCTCGATCAGCTGGCGGTCGGCGAACAGGCTCATCGCCTGCGCGGCGCCGAGCAGCGAGCCCCAGTCGAAGTGCGCACCGCTGACGGTGAACACCTTGCGCTCGGTGTAGCCGGCGGCGCGGGCCGCGGCGCGGATGGCGTCGGCGGCTTCCTGCGCCAGCAGCGGCTCGTCGCCATGGACGGTGTAGACCGGCTTCAGCCCCTTGGCGAGCTGGGCGGTCAGTTGGTCGGAACGCAGTTGCATCGGATCAGATCTGCACGGCGGCGAGGCGGCGCATCAGCTGCGCGATGATGTCGCTTTGCAGCGCCCGGTACAACTGGGCTTCTTCCTGTTCCTTGCCGAGCGCGTTGGTCTCGTTGTAGCTCATGTCGCGCGTGAGCAGCAACTCGTCGGCCGGCAGCAGTTCACGCCCGGCCGGCGTGCGCAGGCGGAACTTCAGGCGCACGCGCAACTGCACCTCGCGCACCTGGCCCGCGCTGGTGGAGGCCGCCACGACCTTCTCGCGTGCATCGGTCAGCGCTTCCAGCACCACCTGCGCGCGATCCGGCGTGTCGACCACACCGGTGACGCCGGCCAGCGTGTGGCGCAGCTCTTCGGCCAGCGGCGAGCGCGGCGAGAAGCCATTCAGCAGGATGGTGCGGAACGGCATCGCCGGTGGCCGGCGCAGCTCGAAGCCGCAGCCGGCCAGCAGCAGCGCGCCGAGGCCGGCGAGCAGCGTGCGTCGTTGCATCAGCATCGTGCCGGTGCTCACACGACCACGTTGACGAGGCGGCCCGGCACGACGATGACCTTCTTTGCCGGCTTGCCTTCGGAGAACTTCGCGAAGTCGGGGCTGGCCACCGCGGCGGCCTCGATCGCGGCCTTGTCGGCCGCGGCCGGCACCTTGATCGCGCCGCGCGTCTTGCCGTTGACCTGCAGCACGAGTTCGATCTCGTCCTGCTGCAGGGCGGCCTCGTCGACCTGCGGCCAGGGCGCATCGAGCAGGTCGCCATGCTGTTGCGCATAGCCCAGCGATTGCCACAGCGCATGGGCGATGTGCGGGCAGGCGGGGTAGAGCGCGCGCAGCAGCACCGAGAAGCCTTCGCGCAGCGCAGCAGCCGAGCCGGCGCTGTCGTCGTGCTTGTAGCCTTCGAGCGCGTTGAGCAGCTTCATCGCGCCGGAGACCACCGTGTTGTACTGCATGCGCTCATAGTCGGCCGTCACCTGCCTGAGCACCTTGTGCACCTCGCGTCGCAGGTCCTTCGCGCCGGCATTCAGTGCGCCCTCGACCGCACCGGCCCCGCGCAGCAGCGCCTCGTTCTTCTGCCCGAAGCCCCACACGCGGCGCAGGAAGCGGTGTGCGCCCTCGACGCCGGCATCGTTCCATTCGAGCGTCTGCTCCGGCGGCGACGCGAACATCACGAACAGGCGCGCGGTGTCGGCGCCGTACTGGTCGATCAGCTCCTGCGGGTCGACGCCGTTGTTCTTCGACTTCGACATCGTCGTCATCTCGAACTCGAGCGGCGTGCCGTCGGCCTTGAGCTTGCCGCCCACCACCTGCCCGTGCTCGTTGGTGACGACCTCGACCTCGTGTTCCCAGAAGTAGTTCTTGCCCGCGTCGGCCGGCTTGTGGAAGAACGCGCCCTTGAGCACCATGCCCTGCGTCAGCAGCTTGGTGAACGGCTCGTCGACCTTCACCAGCTTCAGGTCGCGCATCACCTTGGTCCAGAAGCGGGCGTACAGCAGGTGCAGGATCGCATGCTCGATGCCGCCGATGTACTGGTCCATCGGCATCCAGTACTGCGTGCCCTCGGCGACCATCCGGTCGTCGTTGGTCGGATCGCAGTAGCGCATGAAGTACCACGACGAATCGACGAAGGTGTCCATCGTGTCGGTCTCGCGCTGCGCGGGCTTGCCGCACTTCGGGCAGGCGACCTTCAGGAAGGCCTCGCACTTGTTCAGCGGGTTGCCCGAGCCGTCGGGGATCAGGTCTTCGGGCAGCCTGACCGGCAGGTCCTTCTCGGGCACCGGCACCGAGCCGCAGTCGTCGCAGTGGATGATGGGAATCGGCGTGCCCCAGTAGCGCTGGCGGCTGATGCCCCAGTCGCGCAGGCGCCAGGTGGTCTTCTTCTCGCCCAGGCCCATCTCCACGAGATCGGCCGCCACGGCGTCTACTGCGGCCTTGTAGGCCAGCCGGTCGTACTTGCCGGAGTTGACGGTGGTGCCGCGCTGCTTGTCGCCGTACCACTCCTGCCACGCATCGAGCGAAAAGGTCTCGCCCTCGACCTGCACCACCTGCTTGATCGGCAGGCCGTACTTCTTGGCGAATGCGAAGTCGCGCTCGTCGTGCGCCGGCACGCCCATCACCGCGCCGTCGCCATAGCTCATCAGCACGTAGTTGCCCACCCACACCGGCACTTGCTCGCCGGTGAGCGGATGCGTGACGAACAGGCCCGTGGGCAGGCCTTCCTTTTCCTTCGTGGCCAGTTCGGCCTCGGTGGTGCCACCCTGCTTGCACTGCTCGATGAACGCGGCGAGCTGCGCATTGCCCTTGGCGGCCTGCGTCGCGATCGGGTGCTCGGGCGCCACCGCGCAGAAGGTCACGCCCATGATCGTGTCGGCGCGCGTGGTGAAGACGTAGAGCTTGCCGTCGTTGATCGGCTGGCCGTCGTCACCCGGGATCGTGTGCGGGAAGGCGAAGCGCACGCCCTCGCTCTTGCCGATCCAGTTTTCCTGCATCAGCCGCACGCGTTCGGGCCAGCCGGGCAGGTGGTGCTGCACGTGGTCGAGCAGCTCTTCGGCGTAGTCGGTGATCTTCAGGTAGTAGCCGGGGATCTCGCGCTTCTCGACCACCGCGCCGGAGCGCCAGCCGCGGCCGTCGATCACCTGCTCGTTGGCGAGCACCGTCTGGTCGACCGGGTCCCAGTTGACGACCTGCGTGCGTCGCTCGGCGATGCCGGCCTCGAGCATCTTCAGGAACAGCCACTGGTTCCACTTGTAGTACTCCGGGCTGCAGGTGGCGACCTCGCGCGACCAGTCGATCGCCAGGCCCATCGCCTTCATCTGGCCCTTCATGTGGGCGATGTTGGAGTAGGTCCACTGCGCCGGCGGCACCTTGTTCTTCATCGCCGCGTTCTCGGCCGGCAGGCCGAAGGCGTCCCAGCCCATCGGCATCAGCACGTTGTAGCCGTTCATGCGCAGGTACCGCGTCAACATGTCGTTGATCGTGT